>NZ_JBIUBT010000011.1:0-333465 GCF_044548235.1 Streptomyces sp. NPDC052043 | reverse complement strand
GCCAACTTCGCCCGAGCACGGTTCACTTCATGTGCGTCCACAACGTCCAACATGCCCCAAACAGGGCCGAGAAGACCTAACGGAGCCCTACTAGGTCATGTACGCGCTTCTCCCACGCTGCGTATGACTGCGCCATCCCCGCATCCTGGCACGCTGACCGTCGCGTACCGTGACCGCGCGGACGACGAAACAGTGCTCATCAAGCTCACGCGCGACCAGGCATTCGTCCCGTCTGACTGAGGTTTCCGCAGAGGCTGACTTCGACGTATCTGCGGGATCAGGTGTGGACCGCTTCGAGTATGCGCGGCTGTCGCCGGTAGGGAGTCACACCGGGTCCGGCAGGTCCATGAGCGCGAGTTTGGCCGGGTCGACCACGGCGGTGATCTCGGTGATGTGGCCGTCGACGACGGTGAAGGCGAGGAGGGACAGCGGGGTGCCGTCCTTGCTCCAAGAGATGACGCCTGGCAGGCCGTTGACGGCCGCCGCATGTCCTCGTGCCGCGCTGCCGGCCACTCGCGCGCGGGTGGCGACTTCCGTGGCTCCGAGGGTGACGAACGCGCCGTTCGGAGTGTGGACGGTGAACTTCACTTCGGGGTGGAGAACTTGCAGCAGCTGCTCGAACTGACCGTCGCGGGCCGCGGCCAGGAAGGCTTGGACCACCTCGCGTTGTTGCCGTCCGACGCTTACCGGCTGCTGGGCGGCTTGTACTTTCCTGCGTGCGCGGCTGGCAAGCATTTTGGTGGCGTCGGCGGATTTGCCGAGAATGGTGCCGATCTCACCGAAGGGCACGGCGAACACGTCGTGCAGCACGACCGCCAGTCGTTCCTCAGGGCGCAACGAGTCGAGGACCGTGAGAAGCGCGAGGGCGACGGAGTCCCCGAGTGCTACAAGGTCTTCCGGAGCGGGAGCGTCGTCGAGCGTCACGGTGAATTCGGGTAGCTGGTCGTCGAAGGAGACTTCCGGGCGCGTCCGGCCCGACCGCAGGACATCGAGGCTGATGCGGCCGACCACGGTGGTCAGCCAGCCGCCGAGGTTGTCGATGGTGTCGGTGTCCTGGCGGGAGAGACGCAGCCACGCCTCTTGGACCACGTCTTCCGCGTCGGCATGTGATCCGAGCACGCGGTAGGCGACGGCGCGGAGCCGGTCACGGTGGGACTCGAAGGCACCGGCGATCGGGTCCGCGGGATGGGTGCCGGCCATGTTGTTACCTCCCTGGAAGCTGCTCCGTCATAGGGATGACGCGATCCGGCGCCGCAACGTAACCCGATGAAGGAGAACGCTCCCACATGGAAAACCGCCTCAAGAACAAGAACACGAACAACCCCGACGTGTGGACCGCGATCCAGCACCTCCAGAAGGCGATCGCCGCCGGGGGCGTCGATCCGAAACTGCTCGCGCTGGTCCACCTGCGCGCCAGCCAGATCAACAGTTGCTCGGCGTGCGTCTACGCCAGTGTCGCCGGGGGAAAGAAGGCCGGTGACACCGACGAGCGGCTGCACAACGTAGCGGCGTGGCGTGAGGCACCGTTCTACACCGATGCAGAGCGCGCGGCGCTGGCACTGGCCGAGGCCGCCACCCGGTTGCAGGACGGTGCGCAGGGAGTCACCGACGAGATCTGGGAAGAGGTCAGCGCCCATTTCACCGAGGAGCAGATCGGCGCGATCAACCTGGAGATCGCGCTGACCAACTTCTTCAACCGGATCAACCGCACCATCAAGGAACCGGCCGGCAGGACCTGGGGCTGAGCCCAGCGTGGTCTCACCCACTGAGGCTTCCCCAGCGAAATGATCCTCGAGTGGGCCACGGGGCCGGGCAGGCGTGAAGCCCCTTCTAGGACTGGTCTGCAAAGATCACGTCCGCTCGAACCAGAAGCCTCACGTTGGTCACCTGTGCTGCCGCGCTCGACGTCCCACGCCACATCGTGGAGTTCCTAGCCCGGCTTCTGGCCACCCCCCGGCGCGAGATCGGCACGCCGAAGGGCTCTCGCGCCCTGGGCCCGTTCCGCCAGGCGGTACTGGTGCTGCGCTGGTTCCAAGAACGCGGCTGCGTGCACTGCCTGGCCCGGGACGCCGGGATCTCGCAGGCCACCGGCTACCGCTACCTCCATGAGGGCATCGGCGTGCTGGCCGCCCAAGTTCCTGATCTGCGCGAGGTGTTGACCAGAAGATGCGCACCACAAGCCTCTTCGCCCTCCCAACACCAAAGTTCGGTCTCGCAGGCGGCGCAGGTTAGGGCTGCTCGCCCTACCCGCGCTGCTGAGCGACGCCCCAAGGCGCCGTACTCAGGCCACGGCCCAGGGCGCCGTGCTCAGTCCCGGCACCCCGGCCGACGAAGCCCGGCCACGGTCCCACACAGGGTCTGTCGCCGCGGAAGACGATCCCCCACAAATGTCCTGCCGTCAGATTACCCACCGGAACGGAGACCTGACCGACAAGGCTGATCCCATACACCGACTCAAGCTGCCTGATAATCCCCATCAGCGCCAAAGAGTCGAGACCATAAACCTCCATGGGCAGATCAGCGACAGGCACCACGTCAGTACCCAGACCAGGCAGATGCTGCCGCAAAATCGCCTCAAACCCCGCATCCCACAAAACAGCGGCCTTCGACAGACACCCTTCCCACAAGCAGGCGAGCGGTCCACGCGAGGAATCACGCGCTACCCCAACAATGCCCCCCACCACTCGACCACCCCTGGAGAGACAGTAGGCCACCAAACCCACCCAAACGATCACCCAAGCGTTGCAGCCGTCGACGACACCGCAACATCCCTGATCGACGAGAACAACAACTCCTCCAACCAAAGCACGACCTCCTCCACGACCCCGAACTGTCACCCCAACCACCCTGACCACGAGCCAATTTCGAGCGACATCGCCAACTGCCCGAAGAAGCTCAGCTGTCACTCAGCGCGGCCGCATCACAGAAGCAGAGCCAGAACCCGAGTATTGACAGCACTCCTGGCTGTGTCGTGTGAAAGTGACGGCGATCAGCAGGTTCGCCGGCTTCGTTCCTCGGCTTCGGCCGGGGTGTCGTAGTAGCCGGGCTGCGCGATGAGGACGGAGCTGAAGTAGTAGCCCCGCTCTTCCTCCGGTTCATCGTCAGCTTCGAAGGGACGCCAGAACTTCAGCAGCAGATCGGGGGCAACGAACGAAGCGGGATCCTCTGTATCTGCCTGAACCGCGGTGCGTTCGCGCATGAGTCTGACGACCTCGCGCGCCGGCAAGGAGAACACGTCCAGCTTGCCGAACATAACCCGGTCCGTCGCGGCGACCGGGCCTTTGAATTCGATCGCTTTCAGTTGACCTTGCATGCAGTGAATGCTGATCATCAGCCCGCTCGGACGGAAGATGTGCTGTCCTGGCCGGTCTGAATCCGACAGCGAGGAGATGTCGCGGAGCGAGTCCAGGGCGGCGTTGGCCGCTTGCCGAGGCATGCCGATCCGCAGGGGGCCGACTCCGACAGGAGGAGCAAGGTCAAAATCCATGCAGACATGGTGCCAAAGGGCACTGTCAGCAGTGGATGGACTTCACTCGGTACGGACTTCGCTGGTCAGCCTCTGCCCGGTGCTGCTCGCGGGGCGGGCAGAGAGGTCCTGAAGCCCGCAGGGAGGTCCTGAAACCCGGTCAGCCGGCCTCCGCCCGGGCTCGGGTGCCGGCGAGGCGGTAGAAGTCTGCTCCCGTTTCGATGACGGTGCTGCCGAATCAGCGCATCGCAACCGTGCTCCGGTCAGCGGTCCACGGCGGGCAGGTGGGCCAGGCCGGTGTCGAGCATGATGCGGTCGACGGTCTCGTGCAGGGCGCTGTCGGCGCCGATGACGGTCTCGATGCCGCCGGGCAGCAAATCGCGCGGCCGGTACCAGTCGCGCAGCTGCCTCTTGCTGACGTCGTCGGCGATCGGCTTGGTGGCATGCCGAGCGAGAGTTTCACCGAACGGCACGTCCAGGTAGTAGCCGTGGGTCGGGCCGCGGTGGTCGGCACGCAGCGCCGCGAGCATGTCGCCGTAGTGGTCGGCGTAGAGGATGCCTTCGACCACGACATGGAATCCGGCGTTGAGGGCGTAGCGGGCGGTCAGGTCGATCAGGCCGATGTTCGCGGCGCCGGGCCGGTCCCGCTCGCGGAGCACGATTCGGCGGAGGTTGTCCTGGCCGACCAGGGCCAGGCCGCGGCCGAACCGCTCGCGCAGGCCGGCCGCGACGGACGACTTCCCCGAGGCGCTGTTGCCACGCAGGACGACCAGCCGGGTTTCTTCAGTGCCCACCATCACGGCGGTCACGCTACCGGCGGCGGCCGGTGACAGCGTCTGGGGCGTTCTGAGGACGATGGTCTCTCGCGGCTGTTGCATGAGGGAGCATCGTCGTCGCCCAGACAGGTCGCCTGCCCCTACGGCGGCCCACAGGCCCGGGGACCGCTCGCGGCGCCGGTCCGGGTCGTCGACGCCGATCCCGTACCAGGGATCGCGGCGCTGAAGCCGGCGCAGGGTGTTCCCCCACACCGTGATGGTGATGCGGTGCATGACGGCGGTGTCGAGCACATGTTCTGCCTTGCCCGCCAGGACGACACGGGCCTCCTTCGCGAGGCGGGCCTGGGGCATGCTGCCGTTGTCGATCTCGAGGAGGCGGACCACGCTGGTTTTGGCCGGCGCGGCGACTTCGCTGAGCTGGGATACGGCGCTCGTCGCGCCGCAGCAGCCGCGCGGCTACCACCACCAGGCCGTGGTCATCGAGCCGCGCGAGTTCCGCCGGGGTGGAGCGGCAGCCTCGCCGGGGGGGGTGACCGTCCAGCGCACTCGGGCGCTTGTGCATGTCCCGGTAGAGGTAGGTAAGGCCGTTCAGAACGCCAGCCTGCTCGACCACCTCGGTGGACAGGATCCGCGGTGCCGGCCGGTCGGCACCTGTTCGCGCTGCGCCGAGGTGAACGAACCGCGCGTGCGGGCCACGCCCTCCGGCAGGGGGCGGTGGGCGTTACTTCTCGGCCGTGTCGGGTTCCCCGCTGAGGGACGCCTGGTAGACGTCCGCATGGGTGGGAGAGTCCTTGACCAGGTCGTCGCAGAAGGCGGCGACGTCGTCGCCGATGAGTTCCAAGACCCCCTTGCCCGCGGCGACGCCCTCCTCGAAGAAGTCGACGATCCCAGGGAGCAGGGGCCCGTCAGGCAGGTCGATCGGTCCGACCTTGAACAGGTACCTCTGCATCTCCTTGTAGACGATCTGGTAGTCCGCAGGGAGCGCCTTGACCCGAGCCATGTGTGCCCGCCACTGCTTCTTGCCCTCGATGATGTCCTGGATGCCCACGTCAGCCTCCCAGCCGGCTCAATTTCCTGGCGACGTTCCTGTTCAACTGCTCGCGCCACCGGTCGCGATAGGTTCGAGCTCCTTCTCCACCGGCCAGCGCCGCGCAAAAGCCTTGGATGTCGTCGCCGAGCACCTCGTGGACGCTCTGCCCGTCCGCCGCTGCTTCTTCGAGCAGCCCCAGGGCGGCGTCGAGGATCGGCGTCAGGTTGCGGCCGGTGAAGTCCGCACGGGGGAAGAGGTGGCCCTTGATCTGTTCCCACGCCGCCCGGCAGTCGTCCGGCAGGGCCTCGGCGCGAGCATCGAACGCCTTCCATTCCCTGGTGAGATCACTGCCTGTGACGGTCTCCCAGAAGTTCATCGCCCGCCCTCCTTGAGCCTGTCGATGCGTGATGAGACGTACTGCCATTTCGCCCAGAACTTCGCGAGTTCCTCGCGTCCGGCGTCGTTGAGCGCGTAGAACTTGCGCGGCGGACCGACCCCGGACGGTCGTTTCGTCACCTGGACGAGTCCGTTCCGCTCCAGTCGCAGCAAGATGGTGTACACCGTCCCCTCGATGACGTCGACGAAGCCGAGCTCGTTCAGCTGACGGGTGATGGCGTACCCGTAGGTTTCCTCACTGCCGATGATTTCGAGCACGCACCCTTCGAGCGTGCCCTTCAGCATCTCCGTCAGGTCGTCCATCGCGGGTCCTCCTCAACACCCTCGGTACTGCGTGCCACCGAGCACTGCTATACGGTATCACCGAGTAGCGGAAAAGGGGGACACGCCTGATGAGACGCTGTTCGCGGCGATCGTCTACGTGCTGGTCAGCGGCTGTGCCTGGCGAGCCTTGCCACCCTGCTTCGGCATATCGGAGTCGACCGCCCACCGCAGGTTCCTGATCTGGTCGAGAGCCGACGTCACTGCTCGACCGTCGCAAGGACGGCCGGACCCGCCGCTGGTGCTCGCGAAAGTGTTACCGCTTGTCCCGCGGCTGGCCTGAGCAGCCGAAGAAGAGGACCTAGTACCAAGGGCGGGCCTCATGCGTGGGCAGCGGACGCAGTCTTGGCCAGCGTTCGAGCAGGCGGCCGGCCAGGTCGGAGCTGAGGCGGCCGACGGCGTGCAGGTGATCGTGGTCGCGGGTCATGTCGGCGACCACGCCCAGGCGGTGGACGAGCCGCTCACGAGCGGAGACGTAGCCCCACTCGAAGTCCTCGGCAGGCACCCGGGCGAGCTGGTCGACCGTCCCGCGGTGGGCCCGCTCGACGAGCGCGTCGCCCTGGATCAGCCAGCCTGCGCACGCGTCGGCGAGGTCACCCGGCACGTCCTTCCCGGTGAGGCCGCGCCAGGTGGTCCGGTAGACGTCCTCGACCTCCGTGAGCGGGGCCGCGGTGACCGACATGGCACACCAGCAGGTGGGGAAGCCGATCCGGAAGTAGGCGAGTTCGATCAGGCCGTTGCCGAGCGAGGCCCGCTCGAAATCGACGAAGCGGACGCCGTCGGCGGTGCGCAGATCATTGCCGGGGCAGGGGTCGCCGTGCAGCAGCGCATGGTGCGGGGTGGGGTCCAACCGCTCCAGGAGACCGGCGAGTTCATTGGGAACCGTGGACGGTACCGGCACGTCGAGCGCCCTGGCCAGGGTGAGGAAGGACTCCACGTCGGTGGCCGTGGGCCCCGACCAGACCGGTAGTGCGCCCGCGTCGGCGGGCCCGGTCAGGGCGTGCAGCCGGGCGAGCGACTCGGCGTACCCCGGCATCCAGTCGTCCGTCTTGCCGAGGTCGTCCAAGTGCTCGAGGACCATCACCCGCGAGGACAGGTCCGTGGCGAGCACCGCGGGAGCCACGGCGGGACCGGAGGCCCGCCCCGCCAGGTGCAGCCCGGCGACCTCCCGCGCGAAGCGCGTGTTCGCGTCGGCGCCCGTGTCCCCGCCGTCGGTGATCTGCTTGACGATCACCAGCCGCCGGTCGGCCAGCCGCACCCGCCACACTCGTGACCGCGGACTGCTGTCCAGGAGTGTGGTGTGCTTGGGGGTGCCCACGGTGGAGAGCAGCGCCTCATTGAACGGAACTCGGTTCAGCATGCCGACGAGCGTAGCCGTAGCTTCGTACGCGCGAGCGCCCTAGCAGCCGACCACCGAGCACGGCCCCAGACGACCGGCACTGAGCCAATCAACCTTCACTGAGACAAACCATCAAGCATCAATTTTCGCTGAGACGGAAGTAGATCAGCGCAAATCGTTTGAGATCGCATCAACCTTCCCTGAGGCAGGTCAACATCGATTCGGCGGACGTGCGCGGCGCCGCCCTGGCGGCCCTGCGCGGCTGGGCCGCCCGCCGCGACCGCCTCGCCGCCAACCGCGCCGATCTCATGGCCGCCGCTTGGTGGGCGGGCACCCGCACCGTCGCCGAACTCGCCCGTGCCGCCGACGTCTCCCGCGACACCGTCTACGATCACCTGCGCGCCCGCGGCATCGAACCAGCCGAGAAGACCGCCGAACCCGCCGGCACCCTCCCGCCCTACGCGCCGCTCACAGCCGAGCCCGTGCGGGAACTCGCCCAGCATGCCTGGTCCCTGGTGCGGCCCGCGATGGGGCCGCCTCCGGGCGGTCGGTGTGTGCGAGCTGTTCCGCAGGCAGCAGCCACACCCGTGCTGCCTCGGCGGCGCGCGGCCGCTCAGTCGGCCCCATGCCGAGTTCTCTGCCCGTGTCGAGCAATCGTCAATAGTTTTGGGCGGCCTGGCCTTGATGAGGGCCGCATCAGTTGAGTACCGCGAGGCGGGTAGGCAGGTCGAAGATCGATGAGAGGCGTGCCTCGTCAGGTATTGCCACTTGACGGCGTGGGTCGATGAGGAGCGAGCGGATTCCGACCTGTGAGGGGCCGCGGTAGTCGGCGTTGTAGGTGTCACCGACGAATACGGCGGCGGCGGGGTCGATGCGAAGTTCGTTCAACGCGGCCATGTAGATCTTGGGGTGTGGTTTGCGCCATCCGACCTCGAAGGAAGTGACCACCGCGTCGAACAGCTGCCGCACTCCCATCTCTTCGAGGTGTCCCGGGAGGAGTTCCGCGTCCTGGGTGTTGCTCACCACGGCGAGCCGGTATTCAGCGGACAGCGTGGTCAGCAGGTCACTGATGCCTGGCAGGTGGTGCACCCCCTTGTCCCACTCCGACAGGTAGGTCCGCAGCAGCAGGTCGGTGTGGGCGCTGGCTGGTGTGCGGCCCAGGACGTCCCGCAGGAATGCCGTGCCGATATCGGTCATCGTGTACTCGCGGTCATCGAGGTCGCTGAGCTCGTCGAATCGCGCTGATGTTTTCGACCATGCCTCCAGGAAATTGTGGTAGGTCAACGCGGCCCCCAAGGCCCGGGTGATTTCATAGGACCGGGTGAAACCCTGCTCGGTGCGGCTGGGTGAATAGCTGACCAGGGTGCCGAAAAAATCGAACAGGACGTGAGTGACACGGGGGCCGGACATGGCGGCTCCTCTCAGCGCTTGGCCTCGTACGGTTCAGTATCGGATGAAGGGAGCCTCACCGGGTCTCCCGGCGCGGGTGCGGTCACCAGCGTCCTGGCACCAGGCCTGTTCGGCCAGATAGAGCCGACGGTCGATCAAAGCCCTGCCTCTGCTGGACGCGTAGGCGAGGAACACGCAGACCTGGCAACACCGGAACCTCGACGCCGCGCCCGGTGTCGTAGTCGGGTCGAGTGCCCTCCCCACGCCGACGCGGGGGCCAGGCACGCAGCCGCTGAGTGAGTCCACTTGGGTGAAATTCGCTCGCGCCTGTGTGCTGCTTCTGATGTTGTGAGCGGCACGGGGCAACTGGGGCCTTGAGGGGGCATGCTGTGCCGGACGACGGATGCATCTTTTGTGCAATAGCGAGAGGTCAGGCGGACGCCAGCATCGTCCACGAAGATGACTCAGTGATCGCCTTCATGGATCTCCAGCCTGTCACTCCAGGCCACTTGCTGGTCATCCCCAAGGCGCACGCGGTGGGCCTGGACGATCTCCAGGAGGACGCCGGCGTCCAAGTCTGGAAAGTGGCGCATCAACTCGGACGCGCACTGCGCAGGTCAAGCTTGCGATGCGAGGGCGTCAACTTGTTCCTTGCGGACGGCGAGGCAGCCTTCCAGGAAGTCTTCCACGTTCACCTCCATGTCTTCCCCCGCTTCGCAGGTGACCCATTCCGCATTGATGCTGACTGGCGCGTGCAGGAGCGAGACCAGCTCGACAAGACGGCTGCTGCCGTCCGTCGCGGCCTCGCTGCCCTCGACGTTGGCCCCCATTGACGACCGTCGCTCTCCGGGACACGGTCTCACGTTGGCTCAGCTGAGGCCCGACGCCGGTTTCCTCGGCCAGCTGGGGGTGGCGCCTTTCCGGGCCAGGTGCCTGGTCATGAGAGTGAGCCTCTTCCAACCTCACGCTGACGCGTGGTGAAGGACGACGACGGCCTTTGCGACGTCGGTGATTCGGTTGGTGCTGCAGCGGAGCTTCCGCAGGAGGCGCCAGCCCTTGAGAGTGGCCATGGCCTGCTTATCGAGGCATCGGATCTTGGCGTGGGTGGTGTTGTGGCGGCGCTTCCACCTTCTGAGGCGACGACCCTGAAACGGCACCCGGACAGGTCCGCCGGCGCTTTGATACGCCTTGTCCGCCCAGCATCAACGGAACGCTGATGGTTGGCGCTCGCATGGCAATGATGGCCGCGGTCGGGCAGGTGGCCGACGGCGCTGCCCGGCCGCGTGGAAGAGTCAGCTGCTGTCACTCGGTCTCGTCGGCGCGGAGGGTGAGGTCGAGGAGGCCGGGGAAGCGGGCGTCGAACTCTTCGCGGCGCAGTCGGTTGAGTCGTTTGGGGCCCTGGTCACGCTGTTCGACCAGGCCTGCGCTGCGCAGGATCGCGAAGTGGTGGCTCTTTGCGGCCCGGCCGACCGGTACGTCGAAGTTGCTGCAGCTGAGCGCCCAGTCGGGGTGTTTGGCCAGTTCGCGGATCAGCTGGATGCGCACGGGATCCGCGAGTGCGGACAGGGCCGTGAGAAGCGGGACCTCGTCAGGGTGCGTATGTACGGGCGCCGGACGGTGACTTGCGCCTTCAGTCTGTTCGGGCATTCCCATGTTTCCTCCAGCCAGTGTTCGACAACCATCGTACAGTGCTAGTGTTCGCTTTCAGTTGAACACTCGTTGAGGGGTGGTCTGACGTATGCGTGCGATCGAGTTCCAGGAGTACGGCGGTCCCGAGGTGCTGCACGTCGTGCAGACTGCGGCACCCGAGCCGGGCCCTGGCCAAGTGACCATCGAGGCCCTGTGGGCGGGGGTGAATTTCGCGGACGTGAAGGCGCGTGCCGAGGGGTACCGGGTGGCGTCGCTGCCCTACCGTCCGGGCCTGGAGGTCTCCGGGCGCATCCGGGCGGTCGGGGAGGGCGTCGAGGATCTGTGGGCGGGGCAGGAGGTCGCCGCGCTCGTCGACGGCGGCGGCTACGCCGAGGTCGTGCTCGCGGAGGCCGCGAGGGTCTTCCCGTTGCCCGACGGGCTGGACCTGCGGACCGCGGCCACGTTGCCGACGGTGCTGCCGACCGCGCACGCGCTGGTCCATGAGGTGGGGCGGCTGCGGGCCGGGGAGAGTGTGCTGGTGCACGGCGCGGCGGGAGGCATCGGCACGGCGGTCGGGCAGCTGGCCCGGGCAGCTGGCGCCGGCGCGGTGTACGGGGTGGCCTCCAGCGACGCCAAGGCCGACTATGCGCTGAAGTACGGCTACGACGAGGTGTTCCGGCCCGACACCTTCGAGACGGACGTCCGCCGGGCGACCGGCGGCCGGGGCGTCGACCTGGTCCTGGACCCGATGGGCGGCGACACGCTGCGCCGCGGCCTGGAGGCACTGGCGGTCTTCGGGCGTCTGGTGTCCTTCGGCAACGCCAGCGGCGCCAAGCCCTGGCGGGCCGGGCAGGGTGAACTGTACGCGCAGGGCCGATCCGTCGCCGGCTTCTCCGTGCTCGCCCTCGCTCAGTCCGCGCCCGACGCCCTGCGTGCGCTGACCGAACGCGCCCTGCGCACCGTCTGCGACGGAGCGGTCACCCTTCCCGTCACCGCCGAGTTCCCTCTGCCGGACGCGGCCGGCGCGCACCAGCTCATCGGCGAACGCACGTCCACGGGCAAACTGCTGTTGCGCACCACCGACTGATCGTCGACTCCCGCACGCGACGGTCCGTCAGGGCGACTCATCCCGCGGTCATCCACCACGAGCAACTGGCCCAGGAGCGCGTGCAGTGCCCCGGACTCAAGGACACGGACCCATGAATGCAGCAGCACAGCACATCCCGTGAACTGTCTGCCGTCGCGGGAAGGGTGTCGGCGCCGCTCCCTCGCGGGACAGTCAGGATTCCCTACCTGGAAGGCTGACAAAGCCCCACTTCATATCAAATATCTCCCTACCGGGGGAATTGGCGCGATCCGCTCATCGTCTCAGTCGATCTGGTCCTTTGACGCCACTCATGTCACGCGTGACCCAGACCCGCACGGCGATGAAACCGCGCATCCCTGGAATAGGACGCGCCAACATGGAGGACCGATGACATCGATCAAGACGTTCCAAGTCACCTTCGACTGCGCAGAACCTGAGCGCCTCGCTCGCCTCTGGTGCCAGGTGCTCGGGTATGTCGTGCCGCCGCCGCCCGAGGGATTCGCCACCTGGGACGAGTACAAGCGCTCGCAACCACCCGAGCAACGGGACTCATGGTTCGCTTGCATCGATCCCTCAGGCGTGGGCCCGCGGCTGTACTTCCAGCGCGTTCCCGAAGGAAAGGCCGTCAAGAACCGGGTGCATCTTGATGTGCGGGTCGGCACAGGGCTCGTGGGTGAAGAGCGCCTCGCCGCACTCGAGGCCGAATGCGCACGACTGGTCCCGCTCGGCGCAGTACACGTGCGAACACTGTACGACGGCAACGATTCGTGCATCCCGATGCTGGACATCGAGGGCAACGAGTTCTGTATCGACTGACAAAGTCGCGAACGTTTCCTCGCTCTGTCCCGAAACGACAGGAGCTTTGCGTGGTTGTCTACCCGTCCTCGATTGATCTGTCCAGCCGCACCTTGCGGTTCCTGACCGGACAACTGACAGCCAGGCGGCGGGAGATCGGGACGCGGTGGCGGCGCCTTCCCGCCGCGCGACAGGCCCTGCTTGCCCTGGCCCATCTGCGCTGCGGCGACACCTACGCACGGCTCGCTTTCGGGTTCGGCATCGGGATCGCCACCGCCTACCGCTACATCACCGAGGCCGTCGGCCTCCTGGCCGACCTCGCCCCGACACTCGCCGAGGCGGTCCGGATGGCCTCGATGAAGGCGTTCATCCTGCTCGACGGCACGCTGCTGCCCGTCGACCGGATCGCCGCCGACCGGCCCTTCTACTCCGGCAAGCACAAGAAACACGGAATGAACGTGCAGGTCATCGCCGACCCCTTCGGCCGCCTGCTGTGGGCATCTCCGGCCCTGCCCGGGGCCATCCACGATGTCCGCACGGCCCGCGAGCACGGCATCGTTGACGCGCTGGCCCAGGCCGGCGTCCCCTGCTGGGCCGACAAGGGCTACCAGGGCGCGGGAGGCACGGTTCGCGTTCCCTACCGCGGCAGGTGGGAGACGCTTTCCACCGGCCAGCAGGCCGTCAACCGGTCCCACGCGAAGATCCGAGCCCTCGTCGAGCAGGCCGTCGCCACCCTCAAGTCCTGGCGACTCCTCCGCAAGCTCCGGTGCTCGACCACCCGCATCACGAGTCTCGTTCAGGCCGTCCTCTGCCTGCATCTGGCCAGCTCAGACTGAGGATGGAAAGAGCTCAGTGATGGCGGCCCATGTGATCAGCGTTTCGGAGTACTGCACGAGCCGCGCGTTCTTCATCGCCCTGGCCAGCGCCATTATCACCGTCCGCTGTCTCGTCCGACGCGCCTGGACCCTATGTCGCTGGGACAGCAGCCCGAGAAGCCCGCGCATCCGATGACCCACCGCGCAACGCTCGCGGGGCGTTGACCAGGCGTCAGGCGGTCACCAGAGGCACACCGTCTGGGCAGCCGGCGAGCAACGACGCGATGTGGTCTGCGCACCGGACGGCTGCCGTGGCCATGGCCTCCTTGGTCATCCCGGCGACGTGCGGGGTCAGCAGGGCGTTCGGCAGACCGAACAGCGGCGAGGCGAAGGCGGCGTGCTCGTGCTCGAACGTGTCGACAGCTGCCGCCAGGAGCGGGTGTGCGTCGTCGCGCAGGGCATCGGCCAGCGCCTGTTCGTCCACGATTCCGCCCCGGGCGGTGTTCAGCAGGATCGCCCCGGACCGCATCATTGCCAGCTCGGCCCGACCCATCATTCCCCGGGTCTGCGCGGTGAGCGGAAGGTGCAGGGAGATCACGTCACTGGTGGCGAGCAGAGCGTTGAGGGACTTGGCCCGGGGCACCGAAGTCTCGGTCGGGCGCCGCGAGAAGCCCTGGACCGACATGCCCAGGGCGGTAGCTCGTTCGGCCAGCGCCAGTCCGATCCGACCCAACCCGACGATGCCCAACGTCAGTTCTGACAAACCCACGGCGGGAGCAGCTGGTGCACTCCAACGGCCCTGGTGCGCGGCCTCGTTGTACGCCGGAAGATTCCGGGTCAAGGAGAGGAGCTGGGCCAGGGCGAACTCGGCAACCGCGTTCGCGTTGGAGCCCGGGGTGTGGGTGACGACGACGCCGTGACGGGCGGCAGCGACCAGTTCGACGTGGTCGGTGCCTGCCCCGGCCCGACCGACCACCCGGAGCCGGTGGGCCAGCGCGGGGTCGGTGGCCGCCGCGAGGAAGGCAGCGCGCAGCGGGACACCCGCGCGGGACTTGACCGCGTGGTAGCCGATCCCATCCCGAATGGTCTCGGCGATCAGCGTCGGCTCGTCGAAGGCGTCGAAATCGGCAAAGTCCACCCGACCGACCCAAGCGGCCCGCGTGCCAGCCTGGTCGGCCACCCGCCGCACGTTCAGTGTGACGGCCAGCCCGTGGCCGAGCAGACGCGCCAGTTCACGGTCGAGCAGTTCGCCAGGAGCCGCGTCCAGCAGTAGGACTCGCAACCGCTCCATTGGATGGACCCCCTTCCCCCAGAACCGACCCTACTGTGCTCCAGGAGCTGGTCGCGAGACACTCCTGACCGGACAGGCATCAGTGCTACTACCCTGCTCGATCCCGCACCTACTGGCGGAGCGCCTCTTACAGCGTGTCCTACGTGGTGAGGCAGGTGATGCACCGCAGGACATGGTCTGCTCGATACGTCAGCACGCACTCGCAGCAGTCGGGCTCGCGCAGCCTCACATCCGGGATCTCAGCACGTCGACCTCACAGCCCGGCGCGAACGGGTCGAAGTCATGCTCGACCAGCCAGCGAACCACCAGCAGGCTTCGCAACGACCACCACGCGCGGACCACGTCGAGGTCGACGTCGGTGCCATAGCCGGCGATGACGTCGCCGAGGTGCTCCTCGTGTCCGAGCGTCAAGGTGGCGAGGTCGAACAGGGCATCACCCTGGCCGGCTTCGGACCAGTCGATGATGCCCGTGATCTCCTCGCCGTCGACGAACACGTGAGTGATCTGCAGGTCGCCGTGCGTGAACACCGGGGTCCACGGCCGGAGCGCTGCCTCGGCGACCTGGCGGTTGCGGGTGACCAGGTCGGCGGGCAGGACGCCGTTCGTCACGAGCCACTCGCACTCGCCGTCGAGATCCGCCGCCAACTCGTCGAGGCCCCGGCCGGCCTGGCCCGGCCGGGGCGGCAACGGCGCGTCGTGCAACTTGCGGATGGCGGCACCCGCCGCGGCCCATGCCGCCGGCGACGCGGTCGACGGCTCGCCGAGGCAGCCGAGCGCCGTCCCCGGGACCGCGGCGATCGCGAGCACGGGCGGCTTGCGCCACAGGACTTCCGGGGTCGGGACCGGCGCCAGGGCCATCGCCTCGACCTCGACGTCGATGCGCGCCTGATCGGCGTCCACCTTCAAAAACACGTCGCCGACGCGCAGGGTCGCGCGCTCGGAATGGGCGACGACGACTTTGACCTCATCCATGGGTGACCAGTATCCCGGGGATGACCGTCGACGTCGCCGGGTTTACCGCGTGCGATTACGCGGCTGACCACGTCCCGCTACCCGGCGGCCTCGTGCACGACACCGACCGCCGACCCGGACGCCCCGGCCCCGGAGCCGCCGGGCCGCGCGTCCTCGACCTGCCGGGCAAGGCCGCCGACTTCCTCCGCGCCACCGAGCCGGAGCCCGCCGAGCGCGCCGCGCTCGACCACGGCGTGATCCCCAAAGAGCGCAGGCCCGGTCGGGGCCGGACACCACGATCACGGCCAGCGCCACGGGCGGCGCATCCGAAGACGGCGGACAGGTCCACGAGGCACTCCTTTCTCAGGAGAAGGATTCAGGTGGCCCTGACTGAACGTGCTCGCGCCGTGAGCGCGATGGAGGTGGGGTTGGAGAGGGACACGGCTGGCTGATCACGGCGGTGCGCGCATCGTCGTATCCGCCTCGCCCGGGCCGGGCGGACGTACAACCGGCCGTCCGGCCCGAGGGGCGAAGGTCAGGCGAGCATGTCGGCTGCGTAGAGGGCGTAGACGGCGGCAGTGCGGAACAACTCCCGCTCGTCGACGTGCTCGTTCGGGCCGTGGGAGACGTCCAGGCGGCCGGCGCCGTAGCCGAAGGCGGGGATGCCGAGTTGGTCGTACCAGCGGTTCTCCAGGATTCCGCCGCACATCTCGAACCTGGCGGGCTCGCCGCGGACCTCCTCGACGCAGCGGGCCAGCGCGGCTCCGGCCGGGTGGTCGGCCGGGGTGCCGGCGGGCGGCTGGAACTGGGTGAGCTCGACGGTGACCTTCGCCTCCACCTCGGCCGCCGCGTCGCGGATGAGGGTCTGCATCCGCTCCAGTTCGGCGTGCAGGTCCTCTTCGGGATTGAAACGGCCGTCGACGGTGAACCAGGCGTCGGCGGGCACGACGTTGAAGTTCGACCCGCCGCCACACAGTCCGCCGACGACGACCATCGACCCGGCCGGGTCGTCAGGGTCCATGGTGTAGCCAGTGGGTCGGCCGGCCATCTCCTCGGCGTAGGCCAGCAACGGCCGGGCCACGTGGACCATGTGGGCGAAGGTGTTGACACCGAACACGGCCTGCCCGACGTGTGCCTCCCGACCCTCGAAGCCGACCTTGAGGCTGATCGCGCCGCGCGCGGCGTTCCAGATGCTGCTGCCGCTGGGCTCGCCGGTCACCATCGCCACCGCGGACGGGTCGATGAGACCGTGCTCGCGCAGGTGCCCGGCGCCGACGACGCTGCCGGTCTCCTCGTCCGGGACGAGGTGGATCACGATCCGCCCATCCCCGATCAGCCCCAACTCCTTCGCGGCCACCGCCCCGTAGAGCATGCTGACGATGCCGCCCTTCATGTCGGCCGTCCCCCGGCCGATCAGTTTGCCGCCCTCGCGCCGCAGGGTGAACTGCCCCCGGTCCTGCACCGGCACCACGTCGTAGTGGCCGTGGAAGTACAGCAGTTTCTCCCCTTCCCCGGCGCCGCCACGCACGACGAAAGGCTCCTCCAGGCTGTGCGGACCGGTGATCTCGACCAACTCCGCCTCCAGGCCCAAGCGGCGCACCTCCTCCTCCAGCAGCCGCGCGCACCGGCCCAGCCCCGCCCCGGGCGGGTTCTCGGTCGGCTCGGCGACCAGACGGGCGAGGAAATCGACCATCTCCTCGACTCGCGGCTCAAGCCACGCGGCGACCAGGTCGGAACGTGCGCTCATCGGTATCTCCTCGTCGAAGCCGGCCTGCGGGACGCAACAAACCGGATGCCCTGACTGACCTATGAGCAATTTTAGAAAATTACGAGCCTCATATGGTTGCCGATTCCGCCCTAGGATCGCCACCATGGGCAATGATGAAACTCTGGATGCCATCGACCGCGATATTTTGTTTCACCTGCGCCAGGACGGGCGGATGTCGAACGTCGAGCTCGCGGCCCGGGTAGGCCTGACTCCCCCACCGTGCCTGCGACGGCTCAAGAGGCTGGAAGAACGCGGAGTGATCACCGGCTACCGGGCCATCATCGACCCGGCAGCCATGAAACGCGGCGTGGAAGTGATCGTCTCCGTCGAAGTCTCCGTCACCGACGTCGACAGCCTCCGGCGCTTCGAGACGACCGTCGCCGCACTCGACGAGGTCATCGAAGTCCGCCGGGTCTTCGGCGTACCCGACTACTTCCTACGCGTCGCCGTCCCCGACGCGGACGCCTACGCCGTCTTCCAGATGACCAAACTCGTCACCATCCCCGCCGTCAACCGCGTGATCTCCTACCTCACCATGGAAGTCATCAAGTCCGAGAGCTAGGGTCCGTTGGGAAAGTCGATCTTCCTGGGGCTGGAGTCCTCGCCGGCTCGCTTTGATGTGGAGAGGGGCGGAGAGCGTGGATGCTCGCGTGCAGATTCACGTCTCGGCATACGCCATCGTGGTTCAGGAAGATCGACTGCTCCTGGCCCGCTTGGCGGACGCATCACCAATCTTCACTCCGGGGTTGTGGCACCTGCCGGGCGGAGGAATCGACCCAGGTGAGCAGCCGGTGGGGGCTTTGACCCGCCAGGTTCGGGAGGAGACCGGGTTCGAACTGGCTGCTGCTCAACTGCTCGACGCGCGGACTTATGCAGTTCGGCGACGTGGCGAAGGGTATTGGTCATGCCGCGGACGGAGGTGGGGCTGTATGCGGCTATCCGGCGTGACCATCGTGGCGGCGTGTCGATACGGGGGCGGACACCTGTGCGAAGATCGCAGCGTGGACGATCTACGCTTCCGTCTTGCTCACGACGCTGATCTTGCCGCTGTAGTGCGTCTGCGCGACGGCGCTGCCCGCTGGATGCTGGCCCAGGGCGTCATGGGTCAGTGGCGGCCTGGTGAGCTGGGCGAGGATCACTTCCGGCGGATCATGCACAGTGGGGAACTATGGCTAGCGGAGGTTGCCGATCGTGTGGTCGGAGCCTGGGAGCTGTGGTGGGAGGACGAGGACGCCTGGGGGCCGCAGCCGCCGACGGCCGGCTATGTGCACCGGCTGATGGTTGACCACGGCAGCGTCCCGCCCGGTACAGGGCGGGAGCTTCTGCGAGTCGCGGAGCGCCGCGTGGCCGAGGCGGGCAGACCGTTGGTACGTCTGGACTGCCTGACCGGCAACGCACGTCTGAATGCGTACTACCTCAACGCCGGCTATCAGGTTGTCGGGCGCAAGGAAGGAAAGCCGCAACCAGGCGGCAGGCCAAAGTCGTTCACGCTGCTCGAAAAATCCGTACGGGACGAAGGGGAATAGAAGACGCCTGCTCCGGCGTGGTGGGACGGGAGCGGCAGGACGCTACGGGTTGCCGCACTGCGTGGTCGGCGTCATCCGGCAGCCCTCTGGGCGATCCCACGACCGTCACCCGGTCGCGGGACACGAAGCTGCCGTCATTCGTCATCGACATCCGGGCCTCGATGATCGGCTCTGGTCAGTTTTCTGTGGAGCTCACCGTCAGTGATGTCATGCCGTGTGGTGAGATGGCCGCGCTCTGTCAAACGCTCGGTGGAGGTCATTCCGATGCCCGTGTACCCGTCGCTGATCCGTGCTCTGGCGGAGGCATTGGTCGACGTTCTCTGGTTCGTTGAGGCGTGCGAGGACGACCAGATGGATTCTGATGACGCGGTCAAGGTCCTGGAGGGGGTCGCCGCTCTGGTGACACAGTTGACGAGCGATCAGCGAATCGAGTTCATCGATCTGATCGGTTCGATGGCCGCGGAGGAGGCAGATCCGTCGCGTCGTGAATTCCTGGAGGGCTTCCCTGAAGGGTTCGGTCTCATCGAGGGAGATTCCTGACCTGGTTTCGTTCATTTCCAGTGCCGTGACCGGAAAGGTTCACCGGTTTGGCGTGCACACCGTAGCCTCCCAGCATGGATCGAGGAGAGGTTCGCGTCACCGTCCGCAAGTTCGACGGCAGCCTGCACTGGCACCACACCATGCTGCGGCTCGGCGAGGACGAGTACGGCGTCTGGCTCGGTGCGCCGATCGGGACGATCTACGGGAAAGGCGCGGAGACCGAGGTCTACGTCACTGAAGAGCCACGAGTCATGCTCTTTCCCTGTGATGCCTGGTGGACGGCCATGTTTCAGGAGGCACCCGCGCGGCTCGACGTGTACTGCGACGTCACCACGCCGCCCGAGTGGGCGAACACTGGCGAAGTGACCATGGTCGATCTGGACCTGGATGTCTGCCGGACCCGCGGAGACGGATCCGTCTACGTCGCCGATGAGGATGAGTTCGCCGACCACCAGGAACGTTACGGCTACCCGCCACATGTCATCGGCCACGCGGAGAGGGCCGCGGAGTGGCTGGCAGGGGCACTGCGCGACGGCGTCGAACCTTTCGCCACCCGCTACCGCGCATGGCTTGCCCAGGTCGGTTGAGCCGAGGAGCGCCGATCAAGATGCCGTGGCGAGCGGCGTCCACCCTACCGGATGCGGTTGAGGTGCTGGCCTGTCGAAATGCTCGTGTGCAACGAGACCGGCAGCACGACCTGCTTGTGGGTCGCGGTCGCCAGCCTCGGCCGGAATGTCGGTGAGGTCGCCAGTGCATGGTTCTCACCCTGCATTCGGTGATCGTTATGATGGCTCCCCACGTCGACCGGGTTCGCAGCGCCGCCGACCTGGCTACCCCGAGCAACGGTGTCAGCCCGCACAACTAGGGTTACTGACCACCTACTCAAGGGGGACTCCGCCATGGGCATTCATCCTGACGTGGCCGTACTGCTCGATCTTGTGCCGGCAGACCTGGCAGGTGGCGAGCGGATCGACTGGAATGTAGCCGAAGCTACGCTGGGCACCAAGCTGCCAAGTGACTACAAGACTCTGCTGGACACGTACGGCGCGGGCGATATCGGAGAGCTCGTCATTCTGCCTCCGCTCCCGAGTGACGTGTGCGGGTGGGAAGCGTGTCACATCGGAAGCATGGCAGTCGGCCTGCGTGGGCTCTGGGATGAGGACGCAGGCGTCCCGGGCGTCACGCTCGGTGCCGATGCCGTTCTGCCCTGGGGCTCTGGGATGAATGCCAACGAGATGGCTTGGCTCATGAACGACCCCGATCCGGACAAGTGGCCTGTCGTAGCCTGGCGTCGGCACCACTCATGGGGCGAGTCGCCTTCGGCCTTGTTCGACTGCGGCATGGTCCAGTTCATCACCCGCATGATGCTGGGCCGGTTCGACGCCTGCCCACTCGGCGATGCGTCCCTCTGGAAGCGGACAGACACTTTCGTCAGCTGGCGCGAGCAACGTCGACGGCTCGTGGCCGGGCTAGACCCGCAAACCGGCGAGCCCGACCCCTATGCCGACATGTACCCCATCACTGATGACTAGGAGCCTGTCTCAGTAACCGGCGACCCGCGCAACGTTTCGAGTACCCGTTGTCACACGTCATTCCCGGTGAGAGCGAGACGGACGCCGAGGCCGACCATCACCGCCCCGGACACTGCGCCAATCCCGGACAGGCGGCGGGGCGACCCGCGGATCCAGTCACGTGCGGTCCCGGCGAGGAGCCCCCAGGCCGAGTCGGAAACCAGAGCGACAGCGGCGCAGACGATGCCAAGGAGCAGGAGCTGCAGCGTCACGTGCCCCGCCGAGCGGTTGACGAACTGGGGCAGCACCGCGGAGAAGATCAGGAAGCCCTTCGGATTGCTCATCCCGACGATGAAGCCCTGCCAGACGATGCGTCGCACGTTTGCGGGTAGCCGCTGCTGCGCGTCCGTGACGGCCAGTTCCCCGCGATGCCGCCACGTCCGGACGCCGAGGTAGACCAGATACAGCGCGCCGGCGAACTTCAGCACCGAGAACACCATGATCGATCGCGTGACCACGGCTCCCAACCCGAAAGCCACCAGCACGGCCTGGATCATCACGCCGCCGTTGTTGCCCATCGCTGTGGCCAGCGCCGCCCGGCGTCCGAGCGCCACCCCGCGCCCGACCACGAACACCACGCTCGGCCCCGGAACAACGATCAGCGCAGCGACCACGGCGAGAAAAGCCCAGAAGTGCCCGATACCTAACATGCCGTCAGGTTAGGACCGTGGTCAGTGACCGGCAACCCGCGTGTGTCTGGTGATCACTCGTATGGGATGATCCCGGTATGCGAGCTCAGGAGGCTCGCATCCCATGCGCCAACGGGCCGCCGCTGGCGGCGAACGCCGCGTTCCCCTTCGTTCCCCAAAGCCAACGCCCACTTGGACGCCGCCGCAGCTTGGCCTTGCTTGCCTTCACCGCCTCCCCCGCGAGCTCTGACGGCAGAGCCGGTCCAACAATCCGCCAGAACGCCTGAACAAGGAGATCCGGCACCGTACTGACGTGGTCGGCATCTTCCCCGACCGCCACAGAACTCACCACACAGCCTCAAAACGAGTTCACCGAGTGGCCCTCGATACACCACTCCAGCGGACCTGACCCTCTCCCGCCAGGGCGGATGAGGTTTTCGGCAAGTGAAGGCACCGGTTCCGAACGATGTCCACTCAAGCTCCCTGATAATCCTGTGAGTTGGGTCAAGCGACTGCTAGCGACAAGCCATCGGGCGGCCATCGGAGCGTCACGCGCAGCCCTCGTTCGGTAAGGCGGAAGTCAGAATTCCAGAAGGCTCTTGTTGTCGCGTACCCAACAAGTCATCGTCTTTCGCGGGCCTGTTCGGCCCGCCGCCGGGGACACCGTACCGGCGTAACGCACGCACTCGCACAGCCCCTGTCACCCATTTCCAGGAGGCAGTACGTTGCGCACCTCACCCTCTGACAGAGCGAACCGAGCCCCCCTGCACGGCCGGTGGCGCCGCGTCGGCTCCGCCGGCGCCGCCACCGTCGCCCTCGTCCTCGCCGGATTCGGCACCGCCGTCCACGCGGACGCCGCGGCGGGCACCACGTCCTCGAAGGTGACGTGGACCCGCGCCTGTGCCGTCCCGAGCAAGGCGGGCGAGATGGCCTGCAAGGCACTGCGCGTCACCGGTGGCCTCACCGCGTTCCAGAAGGCGCAGGCCAAGGCCAAGGGCGTCACCCCCAAGGCCGCCGACGCCTCCACCCCGTCCGGCTACGGGCCCAGCGACCTCCAGTCGGCCTACGGCCTGACCTCCGCGGCTGCCTCCAACGGCTCCGGAAAGACCATCGCCATCGTCGACGCCTACAACGATCCGAACGCCGAGTCCGACCTCGCCAAGTACCGTTCCTACTACGGCCTGCCAGCCTGCACCACCGCCAACGGCTGCTTCAAGAAGGTCAGCCAGACCGGCTCCACGACCTCCCTGCCCTCCAGCGACGCCGGTTGGTCCGAGGAGATCTCCCTGGATCTCGACATGGCCAGCGCCATCTGCCCGCTCTGCAACATCCTGCTCGTCGAGGCCAAGTCCCCCACCATGGCCAACCTCGGCACGGCGGTGAACGAGGCGGTCACGCTCGGCGCGAAGTACATCTCCAACAGCTACGGCGGCTCCGAGTCCTCCTCCGACAGCACGTACGACTCCTCGTACTTCAACCACCCCGGCGTGGCCATCACCGTCAGCGCAGGTGACAGCGGCTACGGCGCGGAGTACCCGGCGGCGTCCCGGTACGTCACCTCCGTCGGCGGCACCGCCCTGTCGAAGTCCTCCTCATCCGCCCGCGGCTGGACCGAGACCGTGTGGAAGACCAACAGCACCGAAGGCACCGGCTCCGGCTGCTCGGCCTACGACACCAAGCCGAGCTGGCAGACCGACACCGGCTGCTCCAAGCGGACCATCTCCGATGTGGCGGCCGTCGCCGACCCTGCGACCGGCGTCTCGGTCTACGACTCCTACGGCGTCACGGCCGGCTGGTACACCTTCGGCGGCACCAGCGCCTCGTCGCCGATCATCGCCAGTGTGTACGCCCTCGCGGGCACCCCGTCCAGCGGCTCCTACCCTGCGAAGTTCCCGTACAACGCGGCCGGCACCTCCGCCCTGAACGACGTCACCAGCGGCAACAACGGCACCTGCTCCCCCACGTACCTGTGCACCGCTCAGTCGGGCTACGACGGCCCGACCGGCTGGGGAACCCCGGAGGGAGTCACGGCCTTCACCGGCTGACCTCCGGACACGGGGAGGGGACTGCCGCCAGCGGTACGTGACGACTCCGTCGGGCGGCGCACCCAAGAGAGCGGGCCGCGGCATCCAGCCGCGGCCCCCTCGCCTACGGCGCGCACCTGTTCAGAGGGTGTGCGACGACCCGGCACCTGTAGCCGTCCACCGAGACGTCCGCCAGTGGCAGTTCGCACGCCTCCGTGATCCGGAAGTCCGCCTCAGGCCACCGGCCGCGGGCGACGGCCATCATCTGCTGGCTCGGGTCCACGCCGATGGCCTTCGCTCCCCGCTCCGCCAGGGCGTGTCGAAAGAGCTGCCAGGTGCGCGCGCCAGGAGCGAGCGCAACTCGGTGGCATCTGGGGTGGAAGTCAGGAAAACTCGCGCGCATGGTCTCGGTATTGCAGAACGTGGCGATTGACTGTGTGGATGCCTACGAACTGGCCCGGTTCTGGAGCAGGGTGACCGGCAGGCCGTTGCATCCGGAGGACAAACCGGGTGATCCGGAGGTTCAGGTGTCGCTGGCGGATGGCCCGGCGCTGTACTTCAGCCAGGTGCCCGAGGCTAAGACGATCAAGAACCGGGTCCATCTGTGTCTGCGCCCGGAGACCTCGCGTGAGCAGGAGGTGGAACGGCTGCTGGGCCTCGGTGCCTCCCTTGTCGCCGATCTCCGGAATCCCGATGGCTCTGGCTGGGCGGTCCTTGCCGATCCCGAAGGCAACGAGTTCTGCGTGCTGCGCAGCGAGTCCGACCGGGCCGTCATGACTTCCTGATGCTTCCGCGACCGTCCGGGCCGGTGTCGGATGAGCGCTGGTCAAAGCCACTCGCTGATGGCAGCGACGAGACTCGAACTGCGGGAAGTCCCCGCTCTTTGTTGCGAGCACGGCCGAACCGTGACGAGAACGTGCGGCGTGCGCCACCTCAGGCCCTCGGCCAGCAGGATCCGGCGACCACCCGAGATCGAACGAGGAACAGGCGCGGGGCGAGAGTCAGTGGACGGGTAGCTGCTGCTCGGCCCAGATGGTCTTGCCGTGGCTGGTGTAGCGGCTGCCCCAGCGCTGCGCGAGTTGTGCGACGAGGAACAGTCCGCGGCCTCCTTCGTCTGTCACCAGGGCTCTGCGCAGCCGCGGCTGGGTCTGGCTCGGGTCGGAGATCTCGCAGATCAACGTCTTGTCCCTGATCAGCCGAAGGCCCACTGGGCCGCCCGCGTAGCGGATGGAGTTGGTCACCAGTTCGCTGACGAGCAGCTCGGTGGTGAACGCGAGCTCCTCCATCTGCCAGACGGCCAGCTGGGTGGTGACCGCGTACCGCGCTCGGCTCACCGCCTCCGGGTCGGCGGGGAACTCCCAGGCGGCGATGGCCCCCCGGGGTAGGGCGTACAGCCGGGCGATCAACAGGGCCACCTCTTGCTCGGGTGCCTGGGGCAGCAGGTGCCGCAGCACCACGTGTCCGGTCTGCTTCGCCGACCGGTCCTCCCGAGCCGCGGCCTGCACCTGGTCCCGCAACTGCCGCAACCGCTCCTCGGTGCCGTCCTGGCGGTGGGCCAGCAACTTGTCGGTGTAGAAGGCGAGCAGCGTCCCCGGCTCCATCGCCAGCTCCATCGACTCGAACGGCAGGCCACCCACCCCCAGCGGCGGCCCTGGCTTGACCTGCGCGAAACAAGCGGACTGCCCGGGGGCGGACAGCACCGGCGGCGGATGGCCGGCGCTGGCGATCGCACACAGTCCGGTGACGGGGTCGTACACCGCGTACACGCACGTCGAGCCGAGCACGCTGCCCACCCGGTGCCCCGCAGACGGGGCAGACGCCGCCCGCTCCGCCTGCGACAGTCGGGTGACCAGGTCGTCGAGGTGGGCCAGCAGTTCCTCAGGGGGCAGGTCCATGTCGGACAGGGTCTGCACGGCGGTACGCAGCCGCCCCATCGCCGCTGCCGCCTCGACACCATGCCCCAGCACGTCGCCCACCACGAACGCCACCCGGCACGAGGACAGTGGGATCACGTCGAACCACGTCCCGCCGATGCCCGTCGCGGTACCGGCCGGCACGTAGGTCCCGGTCGCCTCCGCCGCGCTGACCTGGACGTCTGCCTGAGGCAGCAGGCTCCGCTGCAGGATCTCGGCGGTGCGGCGCTCGCGGGTGTAGCGCCTGGCGTTGTCCAGGCTGATCGCAGCCCGGGCACCGACCTGGGCTCCCAGCGTCGCATCGTCCTGGTCGAAACGCGCCCGGGTGCCACACCGCCACAGCACAGCTGCGCCGAGGCGCCGCCCACGGGCTCGCAGCGGCATCATCAGCAGCGATGTCGCCGCGTCCGGCAGCACCTGGCGACTTCCCTCGGCGTCGTCGGCGAGCGCGGCCCGCAGCTCGGACAGGTCCGGCACGGCCACCGCGTGGCGTTGGTAGACCGGCTCGTGCTCCGGATCCCGGACCCGCACCAGGGCCCCGACCGGCAACAGCTCGGCCGGCCACGACCCGGCCACCGCGGCCCGCCGCAGCGGTGCCGCGAGTGAGAGGTCGCCGGGTTCCTCACCCAGCAGTGCCGCCTCCGCCAGGTCGATCGCCGCCAGGTCCCCGTACTCGGGTACCAGCACGCTGGCCAGCCCCTCGGCGGTCGCGACGATGTCCAGCGAGCCCAGCAGCAGCTTCTCTGCCCCCTCGACCAGAGTCTGCCGGCGCTGCGCCTGGTGGCGTTCGGTGACGTCGCGGAAGAGGACTGCGACGCCAGTGCTGCGGCCGTCGCGGTCCTCCAGCCGCAACGCCGACAGGGAGATGACGCGCTCCTGCTCGGGCGCCGTGCGATAGCGGGCTCGGAGCACTTGGTCAGTCACCGGCACCCCGGTCTGCGCGACTTGGCGCAACTGCTTCTCGACGGCCGCGGCGTCCTGCGGGACCAGCACCTCGTCCAGGGCTGCCCCTGGCAGTCCGGCCCCGGCGTCGGCGGGCGGGCAGACGGCCCCCGGAGGGTGGCTGCTTCGCACGATCCGCAGATCCGGATCGTGCAGCACCAGCCCGATCTCGGTCTGCCCGGACAGGGCGCGCACCAGAGCCTGGTCCTGTTCTTGATCCGCGGCCACCGCCTCCGGCACCGCCCACACCAGGCTCTGAGCCTCGAGGCCGCCGCCGAGCGGCAGCACCATCAGGCGCACTTTCACCGCGGGGCCGCCACTGCGGCGAAGCATCGCCCGACCGTCGCGCGGGAGCATCCCCCTGCTCGACCCGGCGGACAGGAAGTCGGCGAACGGCCTGCCGATCAGCTCCGTGAACCGCGCGCCGAGCAGCGCCACGACACCCGGCGTGCACGCCAGCACCGTCCCGTAGCCGTCCAGCACCAGCGCCGCTCCGTCGCCCGACTGCCGCGCGGCGACCTCGGACACAGGGCTCGTACTCGTACGCCTCACCCCCTGCACAGGTGATCGTCCACTTTCATTGAACCTCCCCGCGTCTGTCACCGGCATCCCGAGTACGGAGTTCCGGCGATCCTGGCCATGGTGCGGGCCGAACCCGAGGTGTTCCGGGCCGGTGGCGTGCGCCAGGTCGCGTGCGCCCTGATCCGAGCGATCGCCGTATCTGGGCCAGTGTTTCCTACAGGCTGGACGGGAGTTGTCGGGGCGGCGAGACCGCGAGCCGCTGCTTCGGCACTGGGAAGGGAACCGCCAGGGTGTGTTCGAGTAGGGCATGCCGCTGGTGGAGTAATGGGCGGGTTGGGGTGTTCAGCCGTGTGACGCTGTGTGGTCTTTGTTGATCCCGGGTGTGTCAGGAGGCCGGCATGCACCGCTCGCGTGAGTGTCTGTGTGAGCGGATCCGTCGTGATGGCCGGATGGATCGCAGGATCTGGGCACGGGCCTTGACCTGCCGCTGCGGGGTGAGCGGGGACGCGGTGGCGAACGAGTACCGGTCCAGTGGAGGATCGTGATGACACGCGGCAGCGGGGAGGAGGGGCCGCGCGGTCGTGACCTGCTGGGGCGGCTGGACGTCGAGCTGGGTCGGATCGACGAGCAGTTGCGTGCCCTGGCCGCGGCAAAGGGCCGGATTCAGGGGCTGTTGGACGCGGTGGTGGCCATCACCCGGGAGATGGAGTTGCCCGCGGTGCTGCATCGCATCGTGACCACCGCCATGGACCTGGTCGGCGCCCGTTATGGTGCGCTGGGAGTCCTTGCTGATTCCGGCGATCACCTGGCGCAGTTCATCGTCGCCGGCATGACGGAGGAGGAACGCACGGCCCTGGCTGGGGTTGACTTCCCTAGCGGCCTCGGCGTGCTCGGGTACCTGATCCATCACCCCGAACCGCTGCGGGTCGACGACATCTCCTCCCACCCCGCCTCGACCGGGTTCCCGCCCGGCCACCCGCCCATGCACACCTTGCTCGGTGTCGCCATCAGCGTCCGCGGCGAGATCTACGGCGACCTCTACCTGTCCGAACGAACGGACGGGCAGCCCTTCGACGTCCATGACGAGCGCATCCTCGTCGCCCTGGCCAGCGCCGCCGGGATCGCGATCGACAACGTCCGCCTGTTCGAGCAGGTCCGTGCCGGATCCGAGCAGTTCCAACGGCTTTTGCTGCCGACCCTGCCCGACCTGCGACCCTACGAGGCCGCCGCCACCTACCGACCCGCCGCCGAGCCCAGCCCATTGGGCGGGGACTGGTACGACGCCTTCCTGCTGCCCGACGGCGCGGTGGCGGTCGTCATCGGCGACGTGGTCGGCCACGACCTGCATGCCGCAGCCGCCATGTCCTCCACCCGTAACATGCTGCGTGCTTTGCTGTTCGACCTGCGCACCCCACCCAGCGCAGTCCTGGCCCACCTCGACCACACCCTCCAGGCCATCACCGACAACCCCATCGCCACCGCCAGCCTGGCCCGCATCGAGCCTGCTGGAGGGGCATGGAGACTGCACTGGAGCAGCGCGGGCCACGTCCCGCCTCTCCTGATCACCCCCGACCAGCGAGCGCGATATCTGTTCGCCGAACCCGGACTGCCTCTGAACGTCGACAGCGGGCAGCACCGCCCCGACCACACCCATCCCCTTCCTCCTGATGC
Organism: Streptomyces sp. NPDC052043; assembly: GCF_044548235.1. NCBI lineage: Bacteria > Bacillati > Actinomycetota > Actinomycetes > Kitasatosporales > Streptomycetaceae > Streptomyces > Streptomyces sp. NPDC052043. The sequence goes on along the minus strand of NZ_JBIUBT010000011.1, from coordinate 305,074 downwards.
GACCGTGGTCTTCTTCACCGATGGGCTCGTCGAACATCCCGGGCGGTCCCTCGACGAGGGCCTGGATGAACTCGTTGAACTCGCCACCGCCCACGCGGCCCTTCCCCTGCCGGACTTCGTCCGGACGCTTGCCGATCACTGCCCCGGCGACGGGCACGACGACATCGCCATCCTCGCCCTGCGCACCCCGCAGCGAACCATCGCGAGTGTCATGAATCAGGTGTGATCCTCCCCAAAGGAGTCACCTGGTGAGCACGACGACGGGTTTCGGCACGTGATGTCGGCCAGAACAGTCACAGGGCGAAACCCGACAGAGCATTTCGTGAAAGGCCACACAGATGAGCGGCGGCGTGGTGAACCGGTCGTGATCGGCGGACGACGCAGTACGGGACGAGACCGGAGGAAAGACCTCCCGAAAGCGGTCGCCCACCGCGACCGACTCCGGCGCGGGAGCACGGCGGCACTGGAGATCTGCGCCGTCGCCGCGCTGTATTACGCCTCGGGCAAGCTGGGGCTGCTCCAGCAACTCGTGCGCGGCCAGGTCACACCGCTGTGGCCCGCGAGCGGCATCTCCGTTTCCGGACTGCTCCTCCTCGGACCGCGCATCTGGCCCGGGATCACGCTCGGCGCGTTCCTGATCAACATCTCACTGGGGCTGCCATCGATCGCCGCGGTGCTTGTGATCACGACGAGCGACACCCTCGCGTCCCTGTGCTCCTACGCGCTCCTTTGCCGCGCCGGATTCCGCACCCGGATGAACCGCTTGCGAGATGCACTCGCACTGGTCTTCCTCGGCGCGCTCACCAGCATGCTCATCAGCGCAACCGTGGGATGCGGCACCCTGCACCTCACTCGCGCGCTGCCCGGCGGGTTCTGGCCGACATGGTGGGTCTGGTGGACCGGCGACGCGATGGGCGTCCTGGTGGTCGCGCCGGCACTGCTCGCCCTGCGCTCGGCGCGCCGGCCCAACGACGCGCCCCTCTCCCGGTGGTTGGAAGGATCCCTTCTTGGGGCGGCCACCATCGGCATCGGGCTCCTCCAGACCTCTCCCGCACCGCTGCTCTTCCTCGCCTTCCCCTTGCTGACCTGGGCGGCCTTCCGCTTCCAGCGGGCCGGAGCCGCGCCCTGCGCGCTGGCCGTATCCACCTTCGCGATCCTCGCCGCCACCCACAGATCGGGCCCGTTCACCGGTCACAGCCTGCTCGCCAACATGATCGCTCTGCAGGCATTCAACGGCGCCGCCGCACTGACCGCGCTGCTGCTCGCCGCAGCCATCACCGAGCGGAACCAGGCCCAGGAGAAGATCGAGCAGGCCTGCAGGCGGCTCGCCGAGATGGTGGCCAGGATCGCCCAGGACACCGGTGTCGTCCCCACGTTCAGCGACAACGACCAGCGCGGAAAGGGTGACCAGGCGGAGGACGGCGGAGCGACCCGACCGTCGTGAAGGCGCAGCTGCGGGTCGCGGGTCAGGCCCTACGCAGAGAGCAGCATGGCGACTGTCACCAGGGCAAGCAGTCCGATGTACGCCCAGGCGTAGGTGCGGTCGGGGATCCGGGGCGGACGCCGCCGCAGTATCGCGATCACCGGCAGAGCTCCGAGGAGCAGCGCCGAGGCAGCGCGAAGGTCGATGAGACCCACCAGGTGCAGGTGCGCGTCAGCAGCAGCGGGGACCGCGGCGCCGCCCAGAGACACTGCGGTGGCCGGCAGCGCGATGGCGAGGGTGAGGGGGTTGGCCAGCGCAGTCGCCACGCGCATCGTGTGCCCGGCCCTCCGCATCGCGGGGACAGTCATCACGCTGCCCCCCACGCCGAGGAAGGCTGCGACCGCACCGGCCGGCGCGCCGAGGACGGTCGGCAGTGGACGCGGGGCATCGGAGGTCGCCTCGATCCGGGGGGCCGGGCGCAGGAAGCCGGGGCGCAGGAGCACGTCGGCGATGGTGAGAGCGAGGTACGCGACGAAGGCCCAGCGGGCCAGATCGGCCGGGGCGAGGCGCGTGGCGAGCGCGCCGACCGAGGCACCGGCCGCCAGCAGGACGAGCAGCGTGCCGCTGCCGCGGAGCGCGAGGAGCACCCGCCGTGGTGTGACGGCTGTCGCGAAACCCGCATTCACCACCATCACCAGGGCCGAGGTGGCAGTCGCCACCTGCATCGCGTCCGCGCCGAGCGCGGCATCCGCCCACACCACGACCGGCACCGTGACGAACCCGCCGCCGAACCCGAACAACACCGTCGTCGCCCCGGTGAGGAGCCCGATCCCGATCAATGCCACAACATCCACAGCCCCCACTCCACCAGCTCCGGCAGGTGTCCCGCATGCGATGTCCGGCACCATTCCTTCGCGTCTCAGCCAGTAGGGTGGCTGGGTGAGGAACGTCTCCCTGGCCGACGTCGACCACGCCGACCGGGTCGTCCTGCCGATCGGCACCGACTACCCGCCCGGCCACCTACTGGACTGGCACGAACACCGGCGTGCCCAGTTCCTCTACGGCGCCACCGGGGTCATGGTCGTCGACACCGCTGAGGGCACCTGGACCGTTCCGCCCGAGCGCGCCGTACTGATTCCGGCCGCCACCCGGCACCGGGTCCACATGCTGGGGGTGAGCACCCGGAGCCTGTACATCGAGCCGAGCGCCATCCCCTGGTGGCCCGCCAGTTGCACGGTCGTGAACGTTCCGCCGCTGTTGCGCGAACTGCTCCTGGCCGCTGTCGAGTTCGAGATCGATTACAGCCTGTCCGGACGGGAGGGAAGCATTGCCACCCTCCTCCTGCACGAGATCGCGGAGCTCGCCCCGCTCCCGTTCCACGTCGGGATTCCCGCCGCCGCTGACCTCGCGAAGCTCTGCCGCGAGTACCTGGCCGCCCCGGACGCCGGCGTCACCAACGCCGCATGGGCCGCGAGGACGGCCATGAGCGAACGGGCCTTCACCCGGCGCTTCCGCTGGGAGACCGGTGACAGCCCCGCCGTCTGGCGAGCCCGCGCCCGCCTGCTCGCGGCCGTGCCACTGCTGCGCACCGCGTCGGTCAGCGAGGTCGGTGTCCGTCTCGGCTATGCCTCTCCCGCCGCGTTCACCGCCGCCTTCACACGCACCTTCGGCATGCCCCCGTCCCGCTTTGCCGCGAGCCGCCACAGCGGCGGCCCCAGCCGCAGTCGCAACTCCTGACGACTCTCGTTGGCCTGACCGACGACCCGTCAGACCACGCAGAACTCGTTACCCTCCGGGTCCGCCATCACCACGTGATCCGGCCTGCCCTGCAACTCGTCCTCGCGGACCACGGTCGCACCCGCGGCGGTCAACCGCTCCACCGCCTCGACCACGCGCGGCCAGCGCACCTCCCACGGTGTGTCACGGCCACCGCCAACTTGCACGTCGACATGCAGCCGGTTCTTCACAACCTTCGGCTCCGGCACCTTCAGAAAGGACAACGTGGGGCCTACGCCGTCCGGATCCGAGAGGTACGCCCCGTCATCCCACTCGTCCTCCGGAACCCCATGATCCGAGAACCACTCCTCCCAGCTCCCGAACCCTGGGGGCGCGGGCTTCTCCACATAGCCCAACGCCAGTGCCCAGAACGCGGCCAGCTTCGCCGGGTGCACGCAGTCGATCGTCAAGCTCCACTTGGTCGCCATGAACCCTCCCCAGTCGGAGGAACGGACTGTACCGCGCGCCTACGACAGTCTCGGCCGCGAGGTCGGGCTCCCGGGAGGTCACGGCTGCCCCGGGACGTCCGCGGCATGTCAGGTGCGGAACCACCGCAGAAACCCGCTTCCGGTCCGCCCCTCGGATCTGCCCCGTCCTTCGTGCCGTACGGCGACTCGGTCGGCAGCCAGTGTCTCCAGGCCGTGGATTTTCCCGACGTCCACGAGGGTGACGTCGACCTTTGCGCGGCAGGTTCTGCAGTGGTGACAGGTCGACGGCCGACTGGTAGCTCCGGCAGGTCAGACGCAGGGTCAGAGAGGACAACGAGGGAAAGGCACCGGAGAAGTCCGGTACCTGCGCTCCCGTCAGAACGCCGGAGAAGGTCGGAAGTGACCTTCTCCTCGCAGCGGGTGGCCAGGTTCCGTACCGTCTCGGCGATGCGGTCGCGGAGTTCGGCCGGTGCCATGACCTCGACGTCACCGGTGCACCACCGCCGAGGAGCCGGATGCGACGATGCGCACCCACCGGGCCGTGATCGGAAGCAGATCAGGGCGGCGGGGAAACTGATGAACTGCACCTGGATAAACGGACGTTCACTGCATAGTCTCCGACAGGCCGCCCACACTCCTGGGCTATCCACTCACTTCGGAGTCCTCATGGTGATGCACGAGCACGAAGTCGATCGCCGCACCCTGTTCCGGGTCAGCCTGGGTACGGCTGTCGCCGCCGTCGTCGGCACGGAGGTGGCGTTCCCGACCGCCGCCGGCGCCACTCCCTCGCCGCAGTTCCCCTGGATCATCGACTGCGACAGCTGGGGCGCGCGCCCGCCGTCCAGTCCGACCGCGATCACCGGCAACACCACCAACAAGATCATCTTGCATCACATGGCGTTCCCCAACGTCACGGACTACTCCCGCGAGCACGCCATACAGCTGGCACGTGACTGCCAGGACCTTCACATGGACACCAACGGCTGGGCGGACACGGGGCAGCACTTCACCGTCAGCCGCGGCGGCTACGTCCTCGAAGGCCGGCACCGCAGCCTGGAGACCCTCGTCGCCGGCGAGCACCAGGTGACCGCCGCCCACTGTCCGGGGGAGAACGGCAACGCCATCGGGATCGAGAACGAGGGCACCTACGTCACCGAAACCCCACCGGCGGCACTGCTGGACTCGCTGGTGGAACTGTGCACCGCAGTGTGTCGGCAGTTCCACCTGAACGCGTGGGACATCTTCGGCCACTGGGACTTCCGCCTGGGAACCGACTGTCCCGGCATCGCCTTCTACCGACTCTTCCCCCAGATCCGCAAGCGGGTACTGCAGTCCATGGGCGTGTCGCCTGCCGCCGCGCCGACACGGAGATGGCCGGACATCTGGCGGTTCGTCGACAGTCAGGTGGTGCAGGTTGCCCAGTACCTGCTGGTGAACGCCGGCTACGGCGACCTGCCCATCGACGGCGTGTTCAGCACCGACATGAACGCCGTCGTCGCCGACTTCCAGACCAGCCATGGCATTGCCGTCACCCCCGACGCCACCTTCGACACCCCCACCTGGGAAGCGCTCGCCCCCACGCTGGACAAGGACTCCTCCGGGTTGCCCGTCGAGGCGGCGCAGTACCTGCTCACCATCAAGGGCTACGCCGACACCGTCGGCATCACCGGCACCTACGACCACAACACCATGAAGGCGGTGCAGGACATGCAGCGCCTGCACAACCTCCGCCCCACCGGCAGGACCGACCTCAGCACGTGGTGCGCGCTGGCCGGTGGCACCGTCCGCGAGACGTTCACCCGCTGAGCCTTCTCCGACCTGACCACCGGGCCGAGTCCAGCCAGGGTGGCGCCGCTCCTGCGACGGCCGATCGCGCGGCAGGCGGTGTGGGGCGTTCGGTCGGCGGTCCAGCCGAGCTGCCGGGCTGACTCAGCTCCCCGCTGCCGGCTCCTGGCCGTCGGGCCCCTCCTTGTATGCGAGGTGCCCGACGGCCGAGTGGGCCTGGATCAGCCTGCCGTTGAGTGCGGCCACGAGGTCTGTGGACGCGGTACGCCTCCCCCGACGTACCCGGTTCCGCGGTCTTGTGGAGCTGTGGCTCCCGCGTTGGTTCAACGACTGGTGTGGGCCGCGCCGCGTTCGGGGCCCTGGTATCGGGCATGGCTGGTGTGCCAGACGAAGGAGCGGGCGATGTCCTCCAGGGCGCGGGCGTGGGCTGCGAGCGCGCTCGGGGGGTCGCAGGCGAGGCTTGTGATCCCTTGCCGGGCGACGGCTGCCTCGTTTTCGCACATACCGCCGGCGCGCGCGAACGCCTCCTCCAGGTTTCCGCCGTGCCGCGCCCGCAACAGCGTGGGCAGACTCAACGGCTGCGCCGGCCCTCGCGCCGCCTCACGCTCGTAGGAGGCCAAGTCGTTGATCCAGCCCGCGAGGTTGGCCACAGCGGTCTCCAGATGCCGTACCGGCGCCAGCGCCCGCTGCGCGTCCGTCAGTTCGTAGTCCAGGACGATCTCCGCCGCGGCGATGATCGTCCTGACGAACACGGTGTGCGGGCGCATCTCCAGATAGGTCGCAAGCGCGACCCTCTCCGGCTCCGCCACATGGTGTGCTTCCCAGACCAGGGCCATGAGGGTGTCGCGCAGGCTCGCGGCAAGTCGGAGGTACGCGGCCGGGCCGGTCCGGGCCCGGAAACGGGCAAGGAGGTCGTACAGGGCGGCGGGGAACGGGTTCGTGAGGGGAGGCGGGCTGCCGCCGGCGAGGACAAGCGTCAGCTCCGCGGTGCGGTCGACAAGGGCAACCAGGTCGTTGGCGGCGTTGCTCTCGCCGTGCACGTCGTCGAACGCGGTGAGCCACAGCAGGAGTTCCGCGAACAGCACCAGATCGTCCGCGTCGGCGGTCGGGAAGGTGCGCGACACTCCGTGACTCGTGATGTTCACCAGAACGCTCCTGGCCCTGGCGGAGGGGAGCAGCGGGTACTCCTCCAGCCAGCCGAGGAGTCGGCGCTCCGTCCGTTCCCCGTGCGGACTCGCGGGGAACGGACCGGGGAACGTGGCGGTGAAGTCCGGCTGAGGCAGAATCGTCACCGCATCGCCGGTACGGGTCATGCGGCCTCCTGGTGGCGGCGCACAGGGGTCCGCGCCTCGGCGGTCATGCGCAACGTGGACGGATGCAGAGTGATCGCTCCGACCGGCCGAACGGCAGGTCCGGCGACGGGCCGCAGCCGCCAGCGGGACGCTATCAGAGCCGTGATCAGGGTCGCTTCGGCCACGGCGAACTCGTTGCCCATGCATTGCCGCTTCCCGGCCCCGAACGGGATGAACGCGCCCTTCGGGGGCTGCGGACGCTCGGGCAGCCAACGGTCGGGATCAAAGCGGAGCGGGTCGGGGTACAGACCGGGGTCACGGTGCAGCGTGTAGGGGCTCCACACGATGTCCTCCCCGGCCGGCAGATCCACGGCTCCGAGCCGCACGGGCTCGGTGGTCTGACGGGTCACCAGCCATGCCGGGCTGTACAGGCGCAGACTCTCGTTGACCAGTCTGCGCGTGAACGTGAGCCGGCTCAGAGTCTTCGTCGTCAAGGGCTCGTCCGTGAGGGCCGCGTCGACCTCGCTGTGCAACTGCCGCTCCAGGTCCGGGTTACGGCTCAGCTCGTGGAACAACCAGGTCAGGGTGACCGCGGTGGTTTCCGAACCCGCCGCGAGCAGGCCCGTGACCTCGGACAGGATGTCCTCGTCGGCCAGCGGCGTACCGTCCGGCTCCTGGGCGGACAGCAGGAGGGACACGATGTCGTCGTGCTCGTCCGGCCGCGCCAGGTGGTCGGCGATGACCTCACCCACGGCAGCGCGCATCACCTGACCGGCACGCCGCGCCCGCCTGTTCCCCCGGGTCGGCAGCCGTTCGAGGAGGGGAAGTGGCAGCAGGGCACGGCGGAGCGCCGCGGCGAACAGGGTGTCGACGCTCTCGAGAATCGCGTGCCCGGTCTTGCGGTCGGGGACGGTGGAGAACAGGGCCCCCATGACAACGTTCTGCGTCATCAACTGCATCTCGGTCTTCAGATCCAGTGGGCCCATGCTCTGCCATGCCGCGATCATCGGCTCGACGGTGGTCTGCATGGTCCGGACGTACTGGTCGACCTGTTGGTGGTGGAACGCGGGCTGCATCAGGCGGCGGCGCCTCAGGTGCCGGCCGCCCTCCGCGACCGGCAGGGCATCGTTGCCGAAGAGCTTCAGCTTCTCGAACAGGAGCCCTTTGCTGAACTGCCCCGATTTCCTGGTCAGCATCTCCTGCACGAGGTCGGGAGAGTTGATGACGGTCAAAGTCTTCGGACCGATCGAGATGCGCACGATCGGCCCGTGCTCACGCAGGCGCTGCAGAAAGGCCAGACGGTCCCTTGCCAACGGCACCGCGTGTCCGATGAACGGCACACGCCCTGGAGCGTATGGCGGAAAGTGCAGGTCGGTGTTCACAGGTGGTTCCTCCGAATGCGATCCAGGCTGAAGGGGCGGCGGAACGGTTCAGGGCCGACGGGCCTGCAGCAGCTCGAGCGCGGCGATCACCTCGGCCTGCGCCATGGCCTGGGGGGCGTAGAGGGTCTTGTCGTGCCAGAGGGCAGGGTGGTGAGGGTCGGAGGAGTGGACGGCCTCGCGCAGGACGTTCTCGGCGAGTTTCAGGGCCTGGGTGGCCTCGGGCGTGCCCGTGTGATCCGGGGAGTTGAGGAGGATGTTCACGGCATAGGCGGTCTCCTCGGCGGTGCCACCCCACACGCCCCAGGATCCGTCGTCGCTCTGGGCGTCCAGCACCCAGTCGGCGGCCGAGCGGATGGCGTCGCGGGTGGTCGGGCCCGTGTGCCCGGAGAGAGCGGTGACGCACCGTTCGGTGGCGTAATAGGGGGACGCGTGCCACTTGTCGCGCCAGGCACCGTCGGGCTCTTGCTGGGCGAGGAGCCAGTCGCGGGTCAGGTCCCGACGGGCCTGGAGAGCGTCACCTGTCGCGGGCCGGTGGCCCAGCCAGGCGGTGAGCGCCCGGAGGGCGTGGGCGTTGGCTGTGCTGGAGCCGGTGTCCTCGCCGACATAGCAGTCGTAGTGGTCGCCTGCCTCGAAGGCGGACAGCGGGGAGGGGTCGCGGGGCGAGCCGGCGAGGGCGGACGCCAGCACGGCCATGGCGGTGTCGTCGGTGTCGGGCAGCAGGCCGGGGGCGCCGCGTACGCCGGTGGTGTCGTAGATCTCCGCAGCCCAGGCGCGGATGGTCGGCACACAGTCGGCGGGCAGGCCGGGACGGGCCAGGGCGACGGAGACCCACAGCCGCTCGAAGACGGAGATCGGCGTGGCCTCCGGGAAGAGACCGTCGTAGCGCTCCGCCACGGCGGTCAGCGCGGTGACCGCCTGGTCCCGGCCCGCGTCGGGTCCGGTGGCCAGCCAGGCGGCGGTGGCGGCGGGGGAACTGCCCAGCAGCCCGCCCGGGACGCCAGGCACCATCCGCGGCAGGCGGCGCGCGACCCCTTCGAAGGTGTGGTGCAGCTTGAGTGGCACACCGCCGGCCAGCTGGCACCGCTCGGCCACGCGGTCGGGCAGCGCCGCCTGAAATCCGCGCGGCTGATCCAGGCGCTGCCCGCGGGCCCAGGGACCGAGTCGGGGCAGGGCGGCGACCTCCGGCTGGTCCAGGTGGTCGTTGATCAGGACGACCAGGTCGGGGGCGAGGATCTCGATGGCCGCCGTGTCCGGCCACCCGCCGGTGCCGGACAGCTCCCGCAGCGCGGCGAGCCCGTTGTCCACAGCCGCGGCGAGCCGCTCGCGCGAGACGCCCGCGGCCGTGTTCTGGCGCAGCGTGGACAGGAGGGCTTCCGTGACGCTGAGCGTCGGCAGCAGCCGGTACGGCGTGGGGCCCTCTCCCCAACTGCCCGCGGCGGACTGTCGCTCCAGCAGCCATGCCAGACGGCGTTCGTGTCCCTCCAGCCATGGCGCCCAGGAGGTCACCCGGGCCGTCTCGTACACGGAGGGAGGCACATCGCCCCAGGGGTCGTTGTCGACCGACGTCACCAACTGCCGGGCCAGCTCCACGTAGCTGTTCGTGTGCTGTGCCCGTATCGGGGCCGCCTGGTGGGATATGGAGCTCATGACTGCCTTTCCGTGGCCATCCATACGATCTGCCTCAACGTCTCGGCGACGTCCTGGGGCAGGTCTGCTTCTTCCAGCGTGGCGAGCGCGGTGTCGCGCCTGGCGATGATCATGTCTTCGACCCGTTGCCGGGCACCGGTGGTCTCCATGACGGTGCGGAACCGGTCGATGTCCTCGATCCCCAGTTCCGGGCTGCCGATCAGGGTGCCGAGCAGCTTCAGGTCGGCCTCGGAGGCGTCCTGGATCGCGAGAGCCAGGAGCACGGTGGCTTTGCCCTCACGGATGTCGTCTCCGACAGGCTTGCCGGTCCGCACCGGGTCACCGAAGACGTTGAGCAGGTCATCGCGCAGCTGAAACGCTTCTCCCAGCGGGAGGGCGAAATCGGTGCAGGTCTGCAGCAGCTGCGGATCGCCGCCGGCCAGGGAAACGCCGAGGTGCAGGGGCCGTTCCACGGTGTACTTCCCCGTCTTGTACCGGGCGACCCGCAGCGCGGCCTCGACGTCCCCGGACATCCGGTCGGTCGACAGCAGATCCAGGTACTGCCCGTAGACCAGCTCGGCGCGCATGCTGTCCACCAGTGGCAGGACCCTGGCCCGCGCCCGGGCTTCGAGCCCCGCGCCCGCCAGCATTTCGTCCGACCACACGAGCAGGAGGTCACCGAGGAGGATGGCGGCGCCCCGGCCGTGCGCCTCCGCCTTGCTGAGCCGCCCACCGCCGCTCATGTACTCGGCGGCCAGGGCGCGGTGGGCCGAGGGCCGTCCGCGGCGGGTGTCGCTGTCGTCCATGACGTCGTCGTGGATCAGGGCGAAGGTCTGGAACAGCTCCAGGGCGGCGGCGACGCGAAGGACCGCGTGGGGGTCTCCCGGTGCGCCTGCGGCCTGCCATCCCGCCACGCACAGCAAGGGGCGCAGTCGCTTGCCGTTGGAGAAGAGGAGCCGGCGGGCGGTGGTGAACAGCGGTGCCATCTCCGGGCCGTGCGCTGCCCGCTCCTGCACGTCGACGAAGTCCTCGAGCACCGCGTCTACATCGTCACGAACGGATATAAGGGTCGGGATTTCGGTGTCCCATGCGGTACCGGCCATCGACGCACGTACCTTCCTTGAAGCGAGAATCCCACGCAAAATCGCCCCTTTCCCGTGGACAGGCAGAACACGGCCCCCGGGTGTGCACCCGGGGGCGGTCGGTCAGCTGTCGGTGTTGGTGTCGGTGTCGGTGATCTAGATCAAGCAGACACCGGGACGCTACCCCGCGTTGATCTCCGTGAATCCGGAGTCTGCGGAGTGAAACGGCAGGGCAGTGAGGTGAGGACGCGATAGATGGGGCCCGGCTGGTACGTCAGGGTGGCAGCCGGGACGGTGAGTTCGACGTCCGGCAGCCTGCCCATCAGCCGCTCGATGGCCGCGACCGCCACCACGAACACGATGTCCTCGGCGGGGCAGGAGTGCGGACCGGCCGCGAAGGCGAGGTGTGCCTTGTGGTCGGAGCGCTGCTCGTCGGCCACCTGACCGGTGTGGGGGCAGGTGTTGACCGCCGCGTAGGAGACCATGACGGGCTCTCCGGCCTCGATGGCGCGCCCGTGGAAGGTGACGGAGCGCCGTGCGCGGTGAAGGCTGTACATGGCCAAAGGCGGATCCGCCCAGAGCACCTCGTCGATGGCGTGCCTGATGGGCAGGCTCCCGGTGGTGAGAGTGCCCCGGTACCGCTGGTCGGAGAGGATCTGCGCGAGGGTGTTGGCGATCAGGCCCGCCAGCGTGCCGTAGGCCGCGCCCTGAGTGATCAGTACCTGGTTGATCACCTCCTCCGGGCCGAGCCCGTGCGGGTGGTCGATGAACCAGGAGGTGAGGTCGCGGCCGCGCCGCGCACTCTTCATGGCGTAGAGGCTGCCCAGATAGGCGGTGAGGGCCTGCTCACCCGCCTCCTTGGCCAGGGGGACCGTACTCATCAGCGCCTCGATCGCCGACATGAGCTGGTCCGCGCCCTCGTCCGGCATGCCGAACAGAGTGTTCAGGACCATGAGCGGCAGCCTGCGGGCGTACTGGGCGACCAGGTCGGCGCGTCCCGTATGGGCGAACTCGTCCAGAAGGGTGTCCGCGTGACGCAGCGTCACATCTCGCAGGTACTGGGGGTCGAGGAGCGCGAAACTGTCGGTGATGACCTTCCGCAGATGCGCGTGTTCCTCGCCGTCGGCGAAGGCCAGGCTGGGGCGCCACTGCAAGGGCTCCCTGACCGGGCTGTCCGCCGGCACCGTCGTGTCCCAGCCCCGCGTGTCCTTGGTCCAGGTGCCGGGGTCCTGCAACAGGTCGAGAGCGGCCCGGTAGTCGGTGACCACCCACACGGCGAGGCCGGGGTCGATCTCGGCGCGGCCCACCGGGCCCTGATCGCGCAGCAGTTGGTAGCTGCGCTGAGGGTCGGCGGCGTGCTCAGGTCCGTACAGCGGAACAGCGTTGGGGGCGGCTGTCACAGATTGCCTCCGGCACGGGTCACGAGGTGAACGGCCAGCGCTCGCAGCGCGTTGAGGCTGGAGTCCCAGTCGCGCGCATCGCAGATGACCATGGGCGTGTGATCCTCGAGATCGAGCTTGACGCGGAGGGTCTCCTCGTCATACGCGGGGGATTCGGGGAATTGGTTCACGGCTACGGCGTAGTCCAGGCCGGTCTCCTCGATGAGGTCCATGACCTCGAAGGAGTCGGCCAGTCTTCGGGTGTCCACGATGACGAGTGCGCCCAGGGCGCCACGGGCGTAGTCGCTCCACAGGGGCTTGAACCGCCGCTGCCCGGGAGTGCCGAACAGGTACAGGACGATGCGCCCCTGCGCGATGGTGAGACGGCCGAAGTCGATGGCCACCGTGGTGGTCTTCTTGTCCGCGACCGCCAGTTCGTCGACCTGGGCCGCCGCGTCGGTCATGACCTCCTCGGTGTGGAGGCTCGGAATCTCCGACAGGGTGCGGATCATCGTGGTCTTACCGATGCCGAACGGCCCGGCCACCAGGATCTTCACCCGTTCGTGGTTCGAGTCCGGCAGGTAGACCGGCGCACTAGAGGGCGAGGAGCCCATGCATAACCTCCTCCAGGAGGGCCCTGCTGGGCCGTCCGGCGTGAGCGGTGGGAGCAAGGGCGTCCGGAAGCGGCGCGGCGGCACGCAGGTGACCGTCGGACACCAACTGGGCGGCGAGCATCTTCACCACGCCGATCGGAAGACGCAGATAGCCCGCGATCTCCATCACGGTCAGCCCGCCGTCATTGACCAGGTCGAGAAGTCGCTGATGGGCGGGCGTGTGATGGGGCAGCGCGGATTGGCCCGTGGCGGTCAACGCCGTCAGGTCTTGGAGGGTGCTGTGCTCGGGAGCGCTGACCCCTCCCGTGGCCAGGTAACTGGGGACCAGTCGTCGTGCCGGGCCCGGGCTCATGACGCCGGGCCATGGGAGCGCGTGGGTACGGACATCAGCGCCTCGCCGAGGTTCTTCGCCTGCCGCGCGAGGGTGTGCGCGACGATGTTCATCGGCACGTCGGTGCCGAAGGAAGCGGCGATGAACGCGTTGGCTCCGCCGGCCGGCATGACCATCAGCGTTCCAGAGGCGTCGAGTTGGACCGTGATGGTGGAGATCGGAGTCTCCTCGGGCGCCTCGAGCGAGACGACGGCAGCCGCGCGCGCGGCGCCGTGCAGGGCGGACACCATGGCCGCCATACCTTCGGATTCATCGCGACCGAGGCTGCCCGAGGCTCCGACGACGATGCCGTCGGCGGAAAGGATCAGAGCATGCCGGACGCCGATCTCGATGATCGGGCCCAGGACCCAGGACGGGTCGGGGATCTGGTCGCTGAGAGTTGACTGGGTCAAGACTTGTCCTTGTTCTCAGAATCGGTTGCGTCACGTCCGGCGGCAACGGCCTGCTCGAAGTCACCCCATGCAGCGCCGGCCTCATCCGGGTCCACCGGTCGAGCCGTACGAGTCAGAGAGCGGCCACGGGAGGATCCGCTCCGGCGGCGGCGCTGGGGCAGCCCGCTGGCGTCACGCGAAGACGGCGCGCTGACGTCGCGCAGTCCCTCCCCGGGCACCGCGGCGGCAGGAGGTACGGGTGTGCGCGGCGCCGGGGCCGGCAGGGCCGCCATCGCCGACGGCGGCTCCGCCTGCTCGTCGATGGTGGTCAGCAGATGCTTCGGAACCGCCAGCACGGCGCGAACCCCGCCATAGGGGGAGACCTGATCGACGGACACGTGGAAGCCGTGATCGGCGACCAGCTGCCCGATGGCCGCGAAGCCCAGAGCCGGAGGGTCGCCCAGCTCGGTGAGCAGCAGCTTGCCGGCATTCTCGCCGCTCACCAGCCGGGTGCCGCGCGCGACGGACTCGCGGGTCATCCCCTTGCCCGCGTCGTCGATCTGGATGCACACGTTGCCGTTGTCCGTCTGCAGCAGCGTGACCTCCACCGCCAGGTCGCCCCGTGAGGACTCCAGCGCGTTCGCCATCAGCTCGGTGCAGGCCACCGCCACCGGTTCCGCGGCCCGGCCGACGATGCCCACCCCGCCGACCAGCAGTTTGGTGTGGACCTGGATCCGCTCGAATCCGTTCAGACGCGACGTGGCTCCCGCGACGACGTCCGGGAGGTGGGTGTCCGGCCGGACCAGGCCGGGCCACGAACCACTGACGATGGCCGCCTTCTGCACCAGCCGGAGGACTTGCTCGTTGAGCTGGTCGATACGGAAGTACTCCTTGACGACCTCCGGGTCGCGGCAGTCGCGCTGCAGTTCGTCGATGAGCGTCTGCAGCCGGAAGCTCTGGGCCTGGATCGCCGTGCAGGCGCCGCGCAGTGCCGCCCGGGCGGCGGAGTCGATACGGCCGCGCTCACCGATCAGCGTCTCCACGAACAGGTCGTGGGCCGCCTGGGCCTGCGTCGCGAAGTCGCTGTCGTCGTTCAACAGGCCGTCGGGTACGGGGTGGTGATCACTGATCAGGTGCAGAGCGGCGGCGGGCAGCCGGTTGTTCACCAGGTGGCTCAGTTCTTCGAACTGCGCCCTCTCGCGTGCCCGGAGGGTTGCCAACTCCTCATTCTGCTCCGCGATTTGTCGGGTCAGCGCCGCACAGCGACGGGACAGGACCACGCGGGATCTGGCCAGAGCCGCTGCGGCGGCAGCGCCCGCGACGGTTGTCGCACCCAGCACCGCGAAGGCAGCTTCGGGATTTGATGTCACGGATAGGGGGTCCTCGGAGAGTCAGAGCCAGGCCCCCGCCGGCATCGGGCGATTCAGCGGAAGCTCACGCCCGACAGGCAGACCTGGCGATGTGGGTAAGGAAGAGGCGCGCACGTCTGCAGGCCACCGAGTGGGACGACCTGCTTCCCGGAACCCCGGGCTCCCAGGAGTCCGTCCAGCGACTGGTTCGCGCCGAGATACAGAACACGGACACGCCAGACATACTGGGGGCCAAGGGAAGCAGGGCATGTCGCTCCGGTCGACAACGAGCAGATGATCCGGCATGTTACTCATAAGATGATCAGCGTGGGACATCTTCACGCTGCTCCCACAAAGCAGACCCCAAAGGCCACTTGGCCGTCGCGTGCGGATCGGTACGGCCGTACTCGGCCTCCCCGCCGACGGGGGGGGTATTCCGGTCAGCCCGGTTGCTCCGGCTCGGGGTGCGACACGAGGTCCAGGCCGCGTCGGTGGGCAGGGTTTCCCGGTAGCCGGTGGAGAGGTGCTCGGTCGCCAGGCGGACCAGACGCTCCTCGTCCACCACCAGGCCGACCCACGAGCAAGATCAAGGTCTATGGCTGGAGGTCGCGCTCGTACCAGGTGCCTGACTTGCCGCCGAGATCGGCCGGGGTGGCCGGGCCGACCGGGACGAACCCGGCCTTGGTCAAGACTTTCTGGGACGCGGCGTTGTCGTGGGAGGTGGCCGCCCGCAGTGTGCGCAGGCCGTGCCGCGCGGTCGCAGTCCGGCACAGCTCCCGGACGGTCGCGGTCGCCACGCCGCGGCCGGCCACCTGCTCCGCGACCCGGTAGCCGAGTTTGGCGGTGCCGTCCTCCAAGTCGTACAGGTTGAACCTGCCGAGTACCGAGCCGTCCTCGGCGACGAGCACGTAGAAGGCGCAGCTGCCGGCCTCCTGCTCGGCCAGCAAGGCGTTGTGCCGGTCGGTGAACTGGTCGAAGAAGGCGTCGCCGCGGTCGGAGATCGAGGCAGCGAAGTAGGCGCGGTTCGCCAGCTCGAAGGCCAGGACCGCCGAGGCGTGGCCGGCATGCAGCCGCTTCAGCTCGGGCATTGCCCGACCCTACCCAGATCGCGCGCTGAGGCCACCTGAGTTTCCGCCGGCGGTGGACAGCGCTCCGTGATCACGACCTTTGCGCTGGTCGGTTCGCGTTACCGTGTGTTCCGGGCGGCGAGCGTACCGTCCGATGCGGCCGTGCTGCCGCTGAGCGGCCGTGCTGATGTTCCCGCATGCGAGACCCCGCTCCCCCGGCCCGCCGATCCCACTGTTCCGGCGATGGCGCCGCATCAGTCAGTGGGGCCGACATCGCACGGTGTTACCACTGCTGTTACACGGGCTCGCTCACGCGCCTGGCGCACCTCGGCTTGTAGCATGAGGCCTGAGCGGGAAGGAAACTGATGCACGCCGAGAAGGACACATCCTCCCTCGACCGGGCGACGAAGGAATTCGTCACGGCGCGCTCACAGCTCTTCGGTATCGCCTACCGGGTACTCGGCAGTGCGGTGGAGGCCGAGGACATCCTCCAGGAGGCGTGGCTGCGCTGGCAGAACACCGACCGCTCGGTCGTGCGCGAGCCGACGGCCTTCCTGACCACGGTGACGGCGCGGCTCGCCATCAACCTCGCCCAGTCGGCCCGGGTACGACGTGAGTCGTACGTCGGCCCCTGGCTGCCGGAGCCGGTCGACACCAGCCAGGACCCGCAGCTGGGCGCGGAGCGCGCCGAGGCCGTGGAACTCGCGGTCCTCATGCTGCTGGAGAAACTGAATCCCGTGGAGCGCGCCGCCTACGTGCTGCGCGAGGCGTTCGACTATCCGTACAAGCGGATCGCGGACATCCTCGAGACCAGCGAGGCCAACACGCGCCAGCTGGTGAGCCGGGCGCGCAGGCATCTGGCCGACGGTCGCAGGGAACCGGCCGGCACGACCGCTCACCGGCGGCTGATGGAGGTGTTCCTCGACGCGGCGCAGACGGGCAACCTCACGGTCCTGGAGCACGTGCTCGCCGAGGACGTCGTCAGCTACTCCGACGGCGGCGGGATCCGCGGGGCGTCCAAGGTCCCGGTCATGGGCCGTACGCACGTTTCCCACTACCTGGTCGCCTTCGCGCCGCGCTTCTGGCCCGCCGGGGAGATCCGGTGGGTCGAGGCCAACGGCCGTCCGGCCGTCCTGGTCTCGCACGGCGGGAACCCGGTGGCCCTGCTGTCCGTCGAGGTGTCGTCCGAGGGCATCGACCGCATCATGTGGATCATGAACCCGGCGAAGCTGCTGCCGTACGTGGAGACGCTCGACGCCTGACCGGCACGCGGACCGGCGGAAGTTGGCGGTCACTCGCGTGATCTGCCCGCTGCCCCGGGCCACCTGCGCCGTCCCGATTTCTGACGGTCGTGTCCGTGCGCGGGGCGAGTCACACTCAAGCGTGGAAACACACGGTCACGGAGCGGATGGGGCGGAGGGCCGGCGGCCCTGCTTCGTGGGACCCGGGAGCAGCGTGCCGTCGACGTACAGGTCGACGTGCTCGTTGTAGAACGCCACCATGCCGGCGATGCGGTGGGAGTGGGTCGTCGGGAAGTCGTAGGCCCAGGCGATGTCCTCGTGGGTCTCGGCGTCGCCGTCGAACGACCAGTAGCCGCTCGTCGTGCCCTTGTAGGGGCATTGGGTGACCGTGTCCGAGGCGCGCAGCCGGGTCCAGTCGACGTGGACGCGGTCGAGGTAGTACCGGGTCGGCAGGCCCGTCTCGAAAAGCTTCACGCACTGCGGCGCGTCGGCCAGCACGGCCCCTTCCCGTTCGACGCGCACGCTGCTGGAGGAACGCAGCGCGTCCACACGGGAGTAGGGGCTTCGCGGGTGGACGAAGACGGGTTCGTCCTCCTCGAACCACGCGTCGAGCGCGTCCCACTTGAAGCGGACGGTGCCGTGCAGCGCCTCAGGCGCGCCTGGCTCCCAGACCCAGGCGGCGCCTTCGCGCACCTCGGAGCCGACGCGCAGCGAATGGCGCCGCGCCGGGCCGACGCTCAGCATCTCGGCGTGGTCGTCGTCGGTCAGCACGCCTTCAGCCAGGTCCTCGACCGGGATGCTGAATTGAGGGTAGGCGGGCCATTCCCATACGTACACGGCGCGTCGGGTGTCGAAGGCGACGCGGCCGCCGACCATCGCCCGGATGCGCCGCGGCACCGGCTCGACATGTCCGACCGGCACGATCAGGGCGGGATGCAACACACTTTCTTGTGCCATGGGGTCACCTCGGTTCACTCGTTCCACACGTCCCGGCGACTTCGGAACCGGCCTCGGACGCGAGTGCACCGTCCTGGCCCGGAGTTCCGGTCTTTCGCTCGCATGCTACCGACCCGAGTCGGACATACCGCCTCGAAACCACCAGCGGGGAGTGACGTGCATCACGGATCACTCTGTCACAGCCCGACGGGGAGCCCGGTCAGTAGGGCGTAACCGCAACACGACGAGGAGATCCCACCATGGAAGCGCGTCTCAACTACTTCGGTCATCCCCTTGCGGCCAAGGTGCTCAGGCACATCAACTCGGCCAACAAGGTGGTGGCCGACTCGACGCTGCCGCCCACGGTCCAGGAACTGGTGAAGCTCCGCGCGAGCCAGATCAACGGCTGTGGCTTCTGCACCGACATGCACAGCAAGGACGCCGCTCACGCCGGTGAGACACAGCAGCGCCTGAATCTGGTGGCGGCCTGGCGCGAGGCCAAGGTCTTCACCGAGGCCGAGCGTGCCGCGCTCGAACTGGCCGAGCAGGGCACTCGCATCGCGGACGCGGCCGGCGGAGTCACGGACGAGGCCTGGGAGAACGTCGCCAAGCACTACGACGAGGACCAGCTCGCCGCGCTGATCTCGCTCATCGCCGTGATCAACGCCTACAACCGCATCAACGTCATCAACCAGACACCGGCCGGCGACTACCAGCCGGGCCAGTTCGGCTGAGGCGCCACGGGCCGCTGTGGGCGGTGCGGCGAGCGACCCCTCGCCGCACCGCCCACAGCGGGCACCACAGCCCCGCGCTTCGCGGGACGCGTCGCCGTCGTCACGGGAGCCGGATCGGGCATCGGCCGGACGACGGCGACAAGCCTGTCCGAGTCGGGAGCCCGGGCCCTCGGCGTGGGACGCCGCGCGGAGGCCCACCGGTGTGGTCGCCGTCATGCCACTGGCCGAGACTGACCGCGCCGTGCTCACCCGCATGTTCGACGTCAAGGTGGTCGCCCCGAGCCTGCTCGCGTACGCGGCGAACCGACCCACAGCTGGGCGCTGGAACTCGCCTCGGACGGCGTCCGGGTGGTTGCGGTCGCGGCGGGCCCGACCCACGGAGCGCACGGCCCGGCTCCGGCGGAACCGCGCCGTGCGCGTGGTGGTCCTGAGGTCAGGCGGCCGGTCGCGGGGCGCGCAGGTGGGCGCGCTCGGCCAGTTCCTTCTCCTCGACCAGCTCGAGCATGGGCTTGCCCGGCGCGCAGAGCATGGTCACGACGAACCGGGTCTTCGCGTCCGTCAAAGCGTTGCCGTCCTGATAGTGGATCACGTCGCCACCGGGCTCCCAGAACGTCCCGCCGGCCTCTACGACGCGCTCGGGCTCGCCCTCCAGCTCGAAGCGGACCGCGCCCTCGATGACGTACCCGAACGCCGGTCCCGAGTGGCGGTGCGGAGGAGTGCCCGGGTCGCCGGGCTCCCACTCCACGTGGATGGTCATCGCCGAGGCGCCGTCCGGGACGGAGAGCGGCGCGGCGTCCTGGAGCATCTTGACGGCCGTCTGCCATCCTCCGGTCTGCCCGTGCTCTCCGTGCCCGACCGCCGTGTGATCGTGTGACATCATCCTGCACCTCCGTGAGTCCACCGTGTCATGGGCTCCGAGCGACCGCGCGGCGGACATGCGTGTCCGTGCGTCAGCGCCCACGACCGTTTCCTCATGCTGACCGGACACGCCGCGGATCTGTGACGACCACAGACTGCCGTCCTGCGGTGCGGGCCGCTCGCGGCGGTCCCTGTCAGCGGTATGACCGGTGGCGCGACATGTGTCGGGCGCACCCAGCTTGCGGCCGACGGCGACAGAGCTGTCACACCACGGTCCGCTGTCCAGTCAGTCCATGCAGACGGAGCGTTTCGGTTCGGCGTCTCCGTCCGGCCGGTACGCAGTGTCAGCCACGCGATCGCCCGAGCCGGCCCACGGAGAGGAGGCACCATGTTGCTCGAGACGGACAGTTGCAGCCCGCAGGGCGCGTACGTATCGCGTCCGACCTCTGACAAGGGCGATCCGTTCGGCGGCCCAGCTCCCCATGACGAACGTACCGGCACCGACCGGCCGGTGCCAGGACCCCGGCTCCTGCCCGAGGGCTGCACCAAGTGGCTGGTCGGCCTGCCGTTCCACGACTCAGCCAGTCGGCTGGTCTGGCTGTACTACGTGATCGAAGGGGCGTCCTCCCGCACCGGCGCGGTGTGGACGGCGCTCGTCCGTGCCAACAGCCGGCGGGAGTGGGAGGCTCGGGGCAGGGTTCCCGTCGAGGCCGGGCAGGTGGAGGTACATCGGATCCGTTGCGATGCCATCGGACGCTACTCGCTGGTGCGTTGTTCCTGAGTCGCGCGGAGAGGGCGGGGTGGTCAGAGCACCCCGCCCTCCGTATGACGTCTGCCAGGGGCCGAACGCCTCGCGGGCAGATCTCTCCACGGGCGCCCTGTCTTCCCGTTGTTGTGAGGAAGCCAGGGCGCCAGGCGTGCCCGCTGCTCGTGGGTCAGCAGGCGCAGGCGCCCGCTCGTGGTCACCGAGGCTGGTAGGCGGTGGCCAGCACAGACACCGTGACCCGGTCGGGCAGGAGGCCGCCCTCGTCCAACTCTGTGCGGCTCAAGTGACGTGCGCTCGGCGTCATCCCCACCAGGTCCAGGGCCTCCAGCCCGACCAGGGCCATGGAGTACTCCACGCGTTCGGTGACGACGGCCTCGAAGTAGGGGTCCAGTGCCTGGTGCAGGCGCTGTTCCTTCAGCGGGTCGATGCTGACCATCGCAGGCACCCGGCCGCGCAGCTCGGCCAGGTGCCGCGCCGTGGGACGGGCCACGATCAGCCGGCCGGCCGGGCGGAGTACGCGGCAGAACTCGGCGGGATTGCGCGGTGCGAACACGTCCAACACTACGTCGGCCACCTGGTCCGCCAGTGGGAAGGGCCGGAAGACGTCCCAGGTCGCCGCAGCGGCTCGTTCATGGGCTCGGGCTGCCGAGCGCAGCGCGCGCACCGACGTGTCCAGGCCCAGGCCTCGGGCGCCGGGCAACTGGTCGAGAACGCCGGCCAGGTAGTAGCCCGTGCCGCACCCGACGTCCACGACGGTACCCCGCTGCGGGGCCGAGTCGGCCGCCAGGTGGGCCACGGCCCGGCGGATGGGGGCATACCTGCCGGTGGCCAGGAAGCGGTCCCGAGCCCGGACCATGGCCGCGTCGTCGCCGCTGGTGGCACGGGCGCCCGTCAGAAGGCCGGCATAGCCGTGGCGGGCGATGTCGAAGGTATGGCCCGCCGGGCAGCGCAGTGCGCCGCGGTCGGGGTGCAGGTGGCGCGTGCGACACGTCGGGCAGCGCAGCAGGTCGAGGGACAGTCCGAGGGCACGGGGAAGCGAGACGGGCACGAGGCACTCCTGGCAAGGCTGAAGGGAAGAGACCGTGCCTGTCACGCACACACGAAGGGTCACTGCCTCAGGAGGGAACCGGCAGTACCAGCAAGGTGGTTCGCGTGGCAGGCACACCAAGGAGGGCGATGCCGTCCGACATCGCCCTCAACGCCTTCCGATCACAGGAAGCAGCAGTGCGGGGTGCTCATGAATGCCACGCCATGAGTTTACGAGCCTCGACGAACCCCTTCATGCCCCCCGAAGCCGGGAGACACGGCCTAGCCGAGGATGACCTCTTCTCCGCCGATCCACGACTCGGTCACGCCGACCTTGGGCAGCCGTTCGACGGGCACCGTGACGGGGTCCGCGTCGAGGAACACGAGGTCGGCCTTGGAGCCGGGGCGGATGACGCCGATGTCCTGGCGGCCCAGCATCTGCGCCGGGGTGACGGTGACGCCGCGCAGTGCGTTGGCGCGGCTGGCCTGCTGCGCCTCGTCGCCCGAGACGGCACCGCCGAGGGTCTCACGGGTGACTGCGGCCCACACCGCCTCGAGCGGGTTGGGCATGGTCACCGGCGCATCGGAGGAGATGACGACCGGGACGCCGGCCCGCTCGAACTCGCCGTACGGGTAGAACCGGCCGCCGAACTCGCCGAACTCGTCCATCAGCGAGTCGCCGTAGAGGCTCACCTGCATCGGCTGCGGCACAGGCACGACGTGCAGGTCGGCCATCCGGCCGATCTGCTCGCCGGTCGGGAAGCCGCAGTGCTCGATGCGGTGCACCAGGCCGGTGCGCGGTCGTTCGGCGCGGGCGCCGGCGACGGCGTCGAGGACCACGCCGATCGGCAGCGGGCCCTGGGCGTGGGTGGCTGTGCTCAGGCCGAGGTGGTGGGCCGTGGTGATGAGGGCGGCGAGTTCCTCGGGCTCGTGGTAGAGGTAGCCGTCGGGCGAGGGCTTACCGCAGCAGGCGTGCCCGTTGAGGTACGCCGTACGCGCGATGACCGAGCCGTCGGCGTAGAGCTTGACGCCCCACAGCCGGAGCTGGTCGTCGCCCAGCCGCGAGCTCATGCCGAGCCCGGTGAGGTGCTCGAGGTTGCTCGACAGCGCCAGCATCTCGGTACGCATCCGCAGCCGGCCCTCGTCCCGTGCCCGCAGATAGCTGTCCATCTCCAGCTGCGTGACCTGGGCGTCGCACATCGTGGTGATGCCGGCATCGAGGAGCGAGCGCTGACCGAGGTCGAAGAGGTGGTCGATTTCGGCGTGCGTCATCGGGAGGTGGAAGTTGGGGCCGTGGTTGCGCACCTTGACGCCCTCGGCACCGGTCAGCAGGTCACACGCGGAGTCGAAAAGAACACCCGTGGGCTCGCCGTCGGCGTCGCGGTCGATCCGGCCACCGATCGGCGTCGGGGTCGCGGCGGTGATGTTCGCCTGGCGCAGGGCAAGCGTGTTGACCACGTAACCGTGCCCGCTGGCGTGCTGGATCTGGACCACGCGGTCACGCGTCACCCGGTCGAGGTCGGCCGCCGACGGGTGCCGGCCCTCGACCAGCTTGGACTGGTCGTATCCGTAGCCGCGAACGGCCTCACCGGGACGCGCGGCGGCACGGTCGCCGAGGAGGCGCACGACGTCGCCGATGCTGCGGGCGCTGGAGAGGTCCACCCAGTCGATCGCCGACCCGTGCAGGATGGTGTGGGCGTGTGCGTCGACGAAGCCCGGCATCAGAGTGCGACCGTCGAGGTCGACGATCTCGGGCGTCCCGTACGCCGAGCGGCGCATCTCGGTGAGGGTGCCGACCGCCTGCACCACGCCGTCGTGGATCAGCACCGCCTCGGGCATGTGACCGTCGTCGGTCATGGTGCGGACGGGGCCGCCGGTCAGGATGGTCGAGCTCATCGGGTGGAAACCTCCGGAGTGCTGACCGCGACGCGCGCGGTCCGGGTCATCAACAGGTAGCAGGCACCGCTGACCACGATGCCGACCAGCCAGGACAGGTCGCCGCCGTCGAGCTTGTGCGCGACGGGCCCGGCCCAGAAGCCGAGGTTGGCGAAGGGGAGCTCGACCACGAAGCCGAGCAGAAAGCTGATCGCGCCGGCGACATTGACACGGCCGTACTTGCCGTTCGGGTCGAAGATCGCCTTCACGTCGTAATGGCCACCGCGGACGAAGTAGAAGTCGGCGAGGTTGATCGCCGACCACGGGATCAGCAGGATCAGCACAACACCCAGGGCGTCGGTGAACGCGCTGGTGAAACTCTTCGAATAGGCGATGGTCGCGACCAGGCAGATGAGCGCGAAGGGCACGAGAGACCACAGTCGGGTGCGGAGGCTCGCCTCGACCGGCGCGACGGTACGGCGCAGCGAGGTGACGATGCTGATCGCGGTGTTGCCGCCGGCGTACATCGACAGCGAGCCCTGCAACACCTGGATGCCCATCACCACGATCACCAGCAGCGTGGTGAAGGCCTTGCTGAAGGAGTCGCTCACCTGGACCACCGAGCCCAGGGTGTCGGCACCGAAGCCGGTCACGGTGGTCAGGTAGGCGCCGAGCACGAACAACCAGATGCCCGAAATCACGATGCCGGCGTAGGTCCACCAGGCGGTTGCACGGGTCGAGGTCGACTTCGGCAGGTAGCGGGAGTAGTCGGCGATGTACGGCGCGTAGCCCGCGGCGTAGACGAAGGTCACCGCGATCCCGGTGAGGAACAGGCCGGTCTGGAAGCCGCCGGTGTGCAGGTTGTGCGTGGTCGGGTGGTGGATGCCCGAGTGGCTGACCACCAGGATCGTCAGGATCCCGAAGACGACCACCGAGGCGACGCTGAGGTACTTCGCCAGTCGATGGCTGAGGTCGTAGCCGAAGAGGGCCACCACGAAGGTGATCGCGGTGACGACCACGGCGACGAGGTAGGCGTTCCAGCCCCACACCGCGTGGGCCAGCAGACCGCAGATCGCCGGTGCAGCGGCGAAGAAGACCAGGTAGTTGATCTCCGCGATGATCATCGGGACGATCCCGCCGACGTACCCGAACTGGGCACGGCTCTGGATCATCTGCGGAATGCCGAGCTGAGGGCCCTGGGCCGAGTGGAAGGCCGCGAGGAACCCGCCGAGCGCGAAGCCGATGACGATGGCCGCGACCGACCAGGCGAACGACATGCCGCCGCCGACCAGGATCGAAGCGGTGACCACGCTGACGATGACGCTGTTCGCGCCGAACCACAGCGTGAACAGGTGCCACGGCTTGCCGCGGCGCTCGGTCAACGGGATGAAGTCGATGGTGTGGGTCTCGATCCCACCTGATCGGCTGCGTTCTTCTGTCCTCACCGGATCTCCTGCGATTCGTGCCGGAGGCCCCGGCCGTTGGTCCGAATGGCTCGTCACGTGCGAGCCGTTCAAACGATATGGGTCGTGGTGTTCATCGTCAACGCCCCTTTCGTTCGCTGGAAGGTCTCACTGCATCCGATTCGCTACCCTGAGCCCGGTGAACCTGACCGAAACCGACCTCGAACTCGTTGAGGCCCTGCGCGAGGACGGCCGCGCCTCCTTCGAGTCGCTCGCCGGGCGGGTCGGCCTGTCCCGCAAGGCCGTCCGATCGCGCGTGCTGCGGCTCTTCGAAGACGGCGTCTTGCGCGTGGTGGCCACCGTCCGACCCGAGTTCGACGGCATCCACGCCAACGCGCACCTCTCTGTCAGTGTGACCGGGGCGCGTCGCGACGAGGTCGCTCGCATGCTCGCCGAGCAGGACGAGACGGTGTTCGTTTCCATCGTCTCAGGACGTGCCGGCGTCGTCGCGGAGATCAGGACCACCGATCTGCACCGGCTTGGGGATGTCGTCGACCGCCTCCGCGGCGTCGAGGGCGTCACTCGCATGGAGACGCTCGTCTACACCGATGTGGTCATGGAGCCGCATTTGCCTCCTCCGAGGGCCGCCGTCGGCACGGATCCGGATGTCGACCACCTCGACCGGACGTTGGTCGATCTCCTCCGCGCCGACGGTCGCACCAGTTACGCCGACCTCGCGGCGCACGTCGGTCTGTCGGCGGCGGCCACTCGGGCACGCGTCCGCAACCTGCTCGACTTGGGCGTCATCCGGATCGTCACTCTGGTGAACCCGACCAAGCTCGGCCGCTCCTTCATGACCGGCTTCGCCCTCGACCTCGGAGAGAAGGCACAGGACGTTCTCCACCGGATCGAGGAGATCGGCGCCGTCGACTTCCTGGCCCTGACGCTCGGCACCGCGGACGCCGTGGGCACCATCGTGACCACCACGGTCGAGGACACCATCGCCGTGCTCGACCGGATCGGGACGATGGACGGCGTCGTCGGCTTGCGCTCGTGGACGCACCTGCGGCTGGTTCAAGAGCGCTACGGCATCGTCGGCGGCTAGCTGGTCGGCTCCGGAAGTCCTCCGGGGGCTGATCATGCTGTCAGTGCGACGGAGAATCGTTCTGGGCGATCGGCGGTGTGCCGGTCCAGCCTGGCCACCAGATCGTCCGGGTCGGTCGAAGTGGGGCGGCCGGATCGCTGACGGTCCTGGAGCCCGGCAAGTCCCTGCTCGGCGAAGCGGCGCCGCCATCGGCGCACCGTGTCGAGGTGGAGGCCCGTCTCACGCGCGATGCGGGCAGGGGTCACGGTCGGCGGCGGCCTGCCGCACCCGCGCGCCACACGCCCCTGCCGCGCGGTTCGGGCCGGATGGCCGCCATGACCGCGCCTCCCGACTCGATCAAGGTCAGTTGGGTTCGGAGAACAGCGCGTTGAGTTCCGGGAAGGCCATGCCTTCGGCGAGAGAGTCGTACTCGCCGGCGCCGAAGAGTTCCCGCGCGGTGCGGCGGGCGGCAGCGTAGGCGGCCTGTGCCACGCCCGAGCCGAGACTGACGCGAGCCACGCCGAGGGCGCCGAGCTCGGCAACGGTCGGGGCGCCGGGGCCGGCCATGACGTTCAGCGGTACGGAGATGTCCCTGGCCAGCACCGCAATGGTGGCGGTGTCGGTGATGCCGGGGACGAAAATGCCGTCCGCGCCCGCATCGACGTACATGTGTGCCCGGGCCAGGGTTTCCTTCAGTCGGGTGTCCGCGTCGCCGAGCCCGAACAGGAAGGTGTCGATACGGGCGTTGAGGAACAGGTCCGCGCCTGCCCGGTCGGCGGTCTGCCGGGCCGCGGTCAGCCGCATCGCGAGTTCTGCCGGAGGCCGGTTGCCGTCCTCGACGTTGACGCCGACGGCGCCGGCAGCGAGCACCCCGGTCACGGTCTCGGCAACGCCGGCGGCATCCGTCCCGTACCCGCCCTCGATGTCCGCGGTGACCGGAACCGCGACGGCAGCGACGATTCGGCCGACCAGTTCCAGCGCCCGCTCGCGGGTAAGAAAGTCGCCGTCAGGGGAACCCAGCGACCAGGCGACACCGGCACTGGTCGTGGCGATCGCCGGAGCGCCCGCGGCCTCGATGACGCGGGCGCTGGCAACATCCCAGGCGTTGGCGAGAGCCAGGGGTGCAGGTGCGGTGTGCAGGGAGCGGAAGACGTGGGCGTTGTCCGGCCGTGTGATGGTCATGGACGCAGTCAAACATCGACTGCCGCCCGCCTTCTGGCAAGAAACCGACACAGACCTCGACCTCGAAAGGACGCAGGTAGTGCCACATCACGCAACGTTCGCCCTGTCGACCACCTCGCGGAGCAGTTCTCGTCGGCGGCATGCTTGTTCCGCCAGATGGCGTCGTTCTCCGGTGGCAGCGCCTATCACTGACCGACGCTGAACCCACGGTGGGGCGCGTCCGCCCTGCGGACGCGGCCAAACCCTGCTTCGACATGGACAACATGGAGACATCACCCATGCGGGACCATCCCGAGCGCTTCGCCGCCTGGCACGCGTGCGTGGCACGGCAGTTGGACGCCGGGCGGTCGGCCGACCTCCAGGACGACGAGTACCGCTCCTGGGCGTACGAGGTCTACTGCCGGCACGGCAGTAGACCGGAGGGCGCCTTCGCTGACCTCCTCCATCGTGGCGTGGGTCCTGAACCCGGATCCGGCGCCCGACCCGTCCGCCCCGGATCACCTCCTGCGGTAGCCCTTGGGGTCCTACGCGACCCTGACCACGTACTTGCCCTGGACGCCGCCCGCCTCTAGCGCCCGGTGTGCCGCTGCGGTCTCCTCCAGGGGGAAGACCATGTCCACCGCGGGGCTCAGCTTGCCCTCGACCACATGGCGGGCGAGGTCGTCGAAGTCCGCCCGCGTCGGGTTGCCGCTGAAGAAGCGCACCCGGCCGTGTCCGCGGACCGTGCTGGCCGCGAGGTAGCCGAGCGACGCAGCGGGCCGTTTCAGGTCGAAGGCGATGGTGACCATGCGCCCGCCGGAATTCAGTAGGCGCCGGAAGGCCCGCAGGTCGGTCCCCACGGTGTCCAGGATCACGTCGAAGCGGCCCAGTTCCGCCGGCCGCACGGTCCGGTGGTCGACAGCCTTGTGCGCGCCGAGCCCGCGGACGAAGTCGAGGTTGGCTGCGCGGGCGAGGGCCGTGACCTCGGCGCCGTACGCCCGTCCGAGCTGGACGGCGGCGTTGCCGACACCGCCCGCCGCGCCCCGGACGAGGAGTCGTTCGCCGGGGCGCAGCCCGGCTTTGTCCCGCAGCGCGGTGATGGCCGTGGTGGCCACCGGCAGCGCGGCGGCGTCCACCAGGTCAAGGCCGTCGGGGAGCCGGCCGACCCGCTCGGCGGGCACGGTCACGTACTCGGCGGCGCTGCCGAACCCGGAGGTGCGGCCCAAGACCCCCCATACGCGGTCGCGGGCCGCGAACCGTGTGACTCCGGCACCCAGTGCGGCGACCTCTCCGGTGAAGTCCAAGCCGACGCGCTTGGGGAATTTCCGGCCGCTCAGAAGGCGGAGACGGCCGGCACGGGCTGCCAGTTCGCCGCCGTTGACGCTGAACGCGCGCACCTTCACAAGGACCTCGCCGTGGGCCGGCTCGGGGCGTGGCACGCGGCCCGCGTAGAGCACATCGGGGCCGCCGTAGCGGTCGTAGAGCACTGCCTTCATCATGCGGTCGTTCATCGTTCTGCCTTTGCCGCCGGGAGCCGTACGGGTCTGGCATCGACCGTAAGCTGTTAAGTGGACGCAATCGTCCGGTTGGACTGGAAGCGAGAGACAGTGATGGCGGAATCCTCTCGGATCACAGCCCGGGACGGGGTGCGGGCGGACGCCCGGCGCAACCGGGAGCGCGTCCTCGTCGCCGCCCGTGCGGTCTTTGCGGAGCACGGGATCGACGCCCCGATGGCGACCGTGGCCCGTCGGGCCGGGGTCGGCGTGGCGACGCTCTACCGGCATTTCCCGACCCGGGACGCTCTGGTACGGGGCGCGTTCGCGCAGCAGATGGAGCGGTGCGCGCGGGCGCTCACCGAGGCTCTGGCCGCCCCTGACCCGTGGCAGGGCTTCCAGCAGCTGGTCGAGACGGTCTGCGCTCTGCAACGGGAGGAACGCGGGTTCCCGGCTGCGTTCGTCGCGGCCTTCCCGGAAAGCACGTCGGAACACGCGCAGTCCCGGCAACGAGCCGAGCGGGACTTCACGACCCTGGTACGCAGGGCCCAGGCGTCGGGCGCACTGCGGGCCGATTTTCACCCTTCCGACCTTGCCGTGGTCCTGTTGGCACACTGCGGTCTGGTGACCGCCCTACCGGATGATGGTGCAGCGTCCCGGCGCCTGGTGGCCTATCTGCTCCAGTCGTTCCGCACCGACACGGCCAACAAACCGCTGCCTCCGCCGACTGCGCTGACACTGCGCAGCCTCCCGATTGCAACTGACAGTCCCCAGGGGCAGCGGCCCTGACGCCGCCGTTCTTGATCTCGGTGAGGATGTGCAGCCAGTGCTTGGCGCCCTCGCCGCCGTCACCCGGACGTGCGAGCGTCGCAGTTCTCGCGGTTTGCGAGGACCTCGGCCATGTGTGTCTGCGCCCAGTTTCTGAGCCCGCGCGTCATGTGGTGGAGCGAGAGGCCGAGGTCGGTCAGCTCGTAGGAGACGGTGACGGGGACAGTTGGCGTCACGGTGCGGGTGAGCAGACCATCGTGTTCCAGCGACCGTAGCGTCTGGGTCAGCATCTTCTGGCTGACCCCCGCCAGAAGGCGAGCGATCTCGGAGTAACGCATCGCCTTCGGAGCGTCTGCGTGTGCTGCACCGGGGGGTCCGGGGTTGTCGTCGCCGCCCAGCGCACACAGGATCAGGACGACCCACTTGTCCGAGATTCGGTCGAGCAGTTGCCGGCTGGGGCATTCTGCGAGGAAGGCGTTGTACTCCACCTTGGCCTGGGCCCTCTTCTGGGCCGCCTTCATCGTCGTCACTGATCGCACCTCTCACCGATGGGTGGGTTACGCACTCCAAAGTGCCTACTTCCTGTCAGGAAGTTTCTCTCCCATGCTGGTGCAGGGAGGCAGCAGGCGCCACCCCCAAGCAGGACGAAAGGCAACATGATGAGCACACCCTCCCCCTCTCTTCCCGGCGGCACCTGGACTCTGGGTGACTTGACCGTCACCCGGTTCGGTTACGGCGCCATGCAACTGGCCGGACCGTGGGTGATGGGGCCGCCGGCCGATCGCGAGGGTGCCCTGGCCGTTCTGCGTGAGGCGGTCGGACTCGGTGTCACCCACATCGACACCAGCGACGCCTATGGGCCGCGCGTCACCAACGAGTTGATCCGCGAGGCACTGCACCCCTACCCCGAGACGCTGCACATCGTGACCAAGGTGGGCGCCACCCGCGACGCACAGGGCGGCTGGCCCACGGCCCGGCGGCCCGAAGACCTGCGCCGCCAGGTCCACGAGAACCTCGAGTCCCTCGGGCTCGACGTACTCGACCTGGTCAACCTCCGACTCGGCAACGCCGAAGGTCCCCAGCCCGGCTCGCTCGCCGAGGCGTTCGAGACGCTCGTCGAACTCCAGCAGCAGGGCCTGATCCGCCACCTCGGGGTCAGCAACGCCACCGAGGAGCAGGTCGCCGAGGCACAGGGCATCGCACCGATCGTGTGCGTGCAGAACCTGTACAACCTCGCCCACCGCCACGACGACAAGCTCATCGACCGGCTCGCCACCGACGGCGTCGCCTACGTGCCCTTCTTCCCCCTCGGGGGCTTCACCCCGTTCCAGTCCTCGGCGCTGTCGGCGGTCGCCGCCCGCCTGGAGACGACCCCGATGTCCGTCGCACTGGCCTGGCTGCTGCTGCGGTCACCGAACATCCTGCTCATCCCCGGCACGTCATCGACGGCCCACCTACGCGAGAACATGGCCGGCGCGGGACTCTCCCTCTCTCATGAGGACCTGACCGAACTGGACGACATCGGCCGCTGAGCGGCCCAGAGCTGATCGCAAGCTCGTTGCCGATCGGGAACTGCGGGCTGTGGGTACCGACGGCTGGCGCGAAGCTGACCGCCCGGTTCACGGGACTGACCTCACGTTCCTCGGTCAGCGACATCCGTCTGACCTGGGCGTATTCGCGCGAGATCTAGTGCCGTATCAGGCAACGTTTGCCTCGTCGTGATGTGACGCCTCGCTGCGCACCAGTCAAGGCATCTCAGCTGGGGAGCATCGGAGCGGCTGAACAGAGGCGCGTTGTCGACGATCGGCTTGCTGAGCGACCAGAGTATGGTGCCGCTGGTTTGTCAGTGGGCGGCCGTACGCTCAGCCCGTGAATATTGATGATCTTGAGTGGCAGTCACGGGGTCTCGGTGGATACCCGCCGTGTTGGTCGACCTGCTGGTAGAGCAGGGGCACGTAGAGCAGCTGGTCCGGGCGGCTCCAAGGGGAGCGTGGTCCTGCGCGAGGGCGGCCGCGCACCAGCTATGCGGTCGTCGACAGGGCAAACGTTGCCTGATCCGGCAGTAGTTGCGGGGATTGCGCTCGTAGCGGGGGCTCAATGCACGGGTCTGCCGGCGTCCTGTGTTCACGCAGTCCCGGCCGGACCGGGGCGGCAGCGGACGGAACCGCGTGTCCTCGTGCTCAACCGCCTTGACCTCCTTACAACTGGTCCCCCATGAAGACTGGTTCCGGAGGATGCGTCCCGCCACCGTCCTTGATGTCCTGCTCGCAGGTCCGTCGGTCGTAGGACTGGTCGTTGGGGATCAACAGCACTCCGGCAACCTGCTCGGGGTGG
Organism: Streptomyces sp. NPDC052043; assembly: GCF_044548235.1. Lineage (NCBI taxonomy): Bacteria > Bacillati > Actinomycetota > Actinomycetes > Kitasatosporales > Streptomycetaceae > Streptomyces > Streptomyces sp. NPDC052043. The sequence continues at coordinate 273,430 of NZ_JBIUBT010000011.1, read as the reverse complement.
TCGACGGTGAGCCAGTCGTCGCCCGTGAGGGCACCGTCCCGCTCGGGCCACGCGTCGGACGAATAGACCGTCTGACACCTCAACACCACGCGCTTCTTGTCGACCGCGCAGGCATCCACTCCAGGGCCGGATATCTTGTCGGCGCCGTCGAAGCGGTAGTGGAAGTGGACCCGGTCACCTTCGGAGGGCACCTGCGGGTGGGGCTCGAGGCGCCAGTCAACGACCCGGGCCGTGACGCCGAGAGGCTGCCCAGACGTGTCCACGACCTGCACCCTCACACCGGCCTCACCGCGCTCCGCCGTCGTGTCGGTACAGCCCCAGGGGGAAGAGCAGCCGGACAGGGCAAGGATCACCAGAGCCAACGGGGCATCGGCAAGTACCCGTGCGGGGAACACTGATAGGACCTCCGGTCGGGGTGGGGCGGAGCGGAGCAGCGTATCCCGGGGCCTGGCGGCTGCGGGTGATGGCGACGAGCGTCTGCGGCGGCGAAGCCGGAGCACAGAGGAGCCCTGACCTCACACCGACCCGGACGCCACCGATGGGTCATCGAACAGACCATGTCCTGTCGCGGTGTGTGCGCTGCCCGGTCATCACCGGATCCACCGCCGCTCCTTCCTTCAGGTGAGCCACTCGCTCCGGTACCGCGCTGCCCCGCGCACTCATCCGAGTGAAGGAAGTCCGTCCGCCGCGGTTGCCGGTCCGGCTCTCCCCAGGGGTGGAGGTGGCTTCGCCGCACGGCCATGGAACATCCGGGGCTGGGCCGGGGCTTGGGCGGCCCGCACCACGGCCGAACCGGACGCCGCGGTCACGTCGCTACGATCACCGTCGCCGAGGCCGATGCATCGATGCCTGCCGTCATGCACTGACCTGACCTGCTGTTATGCCGCTATGCAGGAGGTGCGGAGGCCCGGTTGTTCGACATGACGACAGGGAGAGGCAGGTACATGGCGCAGGCGCGGGGTGGCCAGGGCCGGGAACGGAGCCCGGGGGTGCAGTTGGCGCGGCTGCTGCGCCGCTGGTGGGAGGAGGCCACGAGCTCGCCCGGCGGGACTCGGCCGACGCAGCAGGCGCTGGCCGCGAGGCTCGGGGTCGACCAGACGACGCTGTCGCGCTATCTGAATCCGAAGCACCTGTCGACCGCTCCTCCGAGGGTGGTGGAGGCTCTGCACGTCCAGTTGCGTGCCCCGGCGGCGGAGCTCGAACAGGCACGGGTGCTGTGCCGGGCCGCGCGGGCAGAGAACGGCCGTCAACGGGTCGCCGACGGCGGAGGGGAGCACGCCGCGCCGACGGATGCCGCGGCCGCATCCGACGCAATCCCCACACCCGATGCCGTCTCCGGGAGGGAGGGAGCCGATGCCGTCCCCGGCACGGCCGCCGCGCGCGGTACGGATGGCCGTGGCGCATCCGGCCGGCCCCGCCTCCACTGGCTCCGGCCGGTCCTGGTCGCGGCGGCCATGGCTTTGGCGTTCACCGCCGGAGTGGTCGTCCACGAACGGTTCTCCGCCCAGGACCGCAGGGCCGTGGCCGAGGGTGCGGCCAGTGCCGTGTCCGAGAGCCGGACGTCGTACGAGTGGCCGTTGCTGCGCATGGGCGAGGAGGACCAGTTCACCCGTGCCCGCGCCCTGCAGTACCTGCTGAACGCGCACGGCTACAAGGTGCGGGCCGACGGCTTCTTCAGGGAGGACACCCGGGACGCCGTCATGGACTTCCAGCTCGGGAAAGACCTGTCGGCCGACGGCAAGGTGGGCAGGAAAACCTGGCCGGAGCTGGTGAAGGAGGTCGGACCTGGATCCGGGACCTTCGAGGTACGGGCCGTACAGGAACTTCTGAACAACGTGGGCCAGGGCAGCACGGCGGTGTCGGGGAGGTTCACCGCGGTGACCGCCGAGGACCTGAGGTTCTTCCAGCGCACTCATGGCCTGTCCGTGACCGGCCGGGTGGACGTGGACACCTGGCTGGCCCTGCTGGTGGAACAGCTCCCTCCCGTCAAGGCACCGGACTACCAGCGGGCCACGAGCCCTCGGGCCTCCGCTTCTGTGTGACGGCGCACCCGCCCCGGGCACGCATCAGGCCATAGTCCCAGGTCAGAGGCCTGCCATGCAGGGTGCATCAATGCGCATCGGCAAGCAGCCGGGATCGTCTTCTCCCACCAGGCCGGCCCCGGCATGCTGGGTCCGCGGCCGGCACCCTCGACGGTCCGCCCCTTCGGGCGGCGACAGGTCCAGGGATCCCGGTCGCCTTCCTGTCAGCACACCGCCCGAGGGAGCATCATGTCCACTGTCCGCAAGACCATCACGTCCGTTCTGTCGGCCGCCGTCCTCACCGGTGGGCTGGCGGTCGGCGCCGCCGGTCCGGCGAGCGCCGCCACCTGCCCGTCCTCCGCGTCCCCGGTGATCGACGGGGCGTCGGCCAGTTGGAGCCTTCGCTGCTCGGGCAGCGACGTGACCGTGTCCGGCTGGGTCCAGGACACCCGCATGGACGGCAAGTGCGCCGTGATCCGAATCAACGCCGGCAACGGTGGATACGAGACGAAGTCCGCGTGCGGTTCCGGGGTCCGGGAGCAGTTCTCCTTCACCTTCGCCGGGACGACGTCGGCACAGGTACGCCTGGCCATCGCCTGACCGCGCTCCGGGGGCGGGCTGCGCCGCCCGCCCCCGGACATCCCGAACACCACTCATGCCAGACATGTGCGGCCGGGGGACGCCCGGCGCCGTGCGGGAAGAACGAGGAAAACACATGAGCAACGACGGAAGTCACCTGCGCGGTGCCGTGATCGCCGGGGCCGTGGCGACAACGCTGGCGCTGGCACCGGCCGCCGCCGCACAGGGGCCCGCCGAGGCGCCGTCGGCGGCCGCGGCAACCACCCTGGTCTTCGACAAGAACCAGGACGACCCCACCGACTCGCGGCTCTCCGTCTACCAGGGCAAGAAGCTCTGGGCCACCTACCGGGCCGGATCAGGCATCGGCGTCAAGGACGACTGCGCGCGCGCCAAGGGCTGGCTGCCGAACGGCAACTGGAGGATCAAGCTCAAGTCCCGTACGTACAACGGCAAGTTCATCAAGGGCTACGCCATCTACCTCCAGGACATGAAGTGCTCCAAGGGCACCCCGACGCGCACGGAGATGTTCATCCACTCCGAGATGAACCGCGACGGCAGCCAGGGCAGCAGCGAGCCGCGCCGGTGGGACGGCGTCGGCGACTACAAGTCCAACGGCTGCGTGAAGCTGAACCCGACCGACATCAAGAAGATGTTCCGGCTCCTCGACCGCATTGGCTGGCCGACCCACCTCCGCGTGGTGTCCTGACGCGGTGACAGAGAAGAGGGCGAGCCACTTCATCGGTCCGCCCGCCTTCGGAGTGACCGTGACCTTACCGTGCACCGCGCCCAGGGATCTTTCCATGACGCGCTTTCTCCCACCAGGTAGGCGCAGGCTCCCAGCGCAGGTGGTGGGCCTGCCGCAGGGGCGCAGCGCTGGAAGCGTCGTTGAAGGTAGTCGACCAGTCGTCTAGCCTCCCGATCAGCGAGCTGGCAGGCCTTGGTTCGCGCACCCACTCCGAGAGAGGGCAGTCATGAGCATTCCCGATCAGAAGGTCGCCGTCATCACCGGTGCATCCCAAGGCATCGGCGCAGGACTGGTCGAGGCGTACCGCAAGCTCGGCTACGGCGTCGTGGCCACTTCGCGCACCATCGCCCCCTCACAGGATCCCGACGTCCTGACCGTCCAGGGCGACATCGCCGACCCCGCCACGGCCGAGCGTGTGGCCGCGGCTGCCGTCGAGCGCTTCGGCCGCATCGACACCCTCGTCAACAACGCGGGCGTCTTCGTCGCCAAACCGTTCACCGAGTACACCCAGCAGGATTACGACACGGTCATCGGTGTCAACCTGGCCGGGTTCTTCCGCATCACCCAGCTTGCCGCCGAGCGGATGCTCCGCCAGGGAAGCGGCCACATCGTCCAGATCAGCACGAGTCTCGTCGACCACGCCAACTCGGCGGTCCCCTCGGCGCTCGCCTCTCTCACCAAAGGCGGGCTGCAGTCCGCCACCAAGGCCCTGGCCATCGAGTACGCCGCCCGCGGCGTCCGCAGCAACGCGGTTGCCCTAGGCATCATCAAGACCCCCATGCATCCGGAGGCGCACCACGAGACACTCGCTGCGCTCCACCCGGTCGGGCGCATGGGTGAGATCAGCGACGTCGTCGACGCGGTCGTCTACCTCGAGAACGCACCCTTCGTCACGGGAGAGATCCTCCACGTCGACGGCGGCCAGAACGCCGGCCACTGACTCCCTGTGCCCCCGGGCGCCCAGGCGGCGCCCGGGGCCGGAATCCGACATAGACGATCGGTCGTATACTTTTGCCATGGGACGCACCAGTGACGCCAAGGAGAAGATCCTCACCGCCGCGCACTCGCTCATCGAGCAGCGCGGGTACACAGCGCTGGGTGTCGCCGAGATCTGCAAGGCCGCCGGCGTGCCCAAGGGCAGCTTCTACTATTTCTTCGAGTCCAAAGAGGCGCTCGCCCTGGCCGTGATCGACCAGCAGTGGGAGATCCAACGCAGCGACTGGACCCGGGTTCTGCGGGACAACGCGGAGCCGCTGCAGCGGCTGCGCCGACTGTTGGAGGAGACCGAGGCAGACCTGCGCGAGGGCCAGCAGAGCTGCGGGACCGTCTCGGGATGCATGTTCGGAAACCTCACCCTGGAACTGAGCAACCAGACCCGACCCATCCGGGAACGCCTGCAGGAGGTCTTCGACGCCCAACTGAAAATGGTCGACGATGTCATAGCCGAGGCCCGCGAGCGCGGCGAGGTCTCCGTCCACGACACCAGGGAAGCCGCCCGATCGATCGTCGCCCAACTCGAGGGCCAGGTGCTGTTCGCCAAGCTCTACAACAACACCCGGCATCTCGAAGCCCTGTGGGAAAACTGCCAGTCACTGCTCTCCGTCAGCCGAACAGACACGGCGCCCGCAAGCTCCTGACCAGCTCAGGCTGCCACCGCTGGTGCCGTCGTTGACGATCAGCACATCGTCCAGAGCACCAAGGTATCTGGCGTCGCATCCCCCAGGCCGTCGCGGGCCTGGCCGGCGTCCCACGCGGCTCGGCGTCCACGACGCACTCCCGACGGCTGCGTTGCTGGGCCCGCGGGCTGAGGTTGGCGATGCCCGGGTACCCGTCCACTGCCGAGGCCAGAAGCGAGCGCAGGACGTGGACGACGCCGGCCGTGTCGGCGAGGGCCTGAGGGCTGGCCACGACCGGGGCGCGGCCCGCGTGCAGGGGAGCGTGGACCCGTGAGAGTCATGCGCGCCGCGCAGCCCCTGTGCTCTCGCGTCCGATCAGCCGGGGCACCGGCACCCTGACCGTGCGTGCCGGGCCGCCGTCGAGCAGTGCGGTCAGCTCCCGTGCCGCCGTACGGCCGAACTCCATGCTGTCCCGGGACAGCGCCGACAGCCAGGGCTTGACCATCCGGCACAGGGCCGAGTCCTCCCAGGCCACCACCGACACGTCCGCCGGTACGGAGAAGCCGAGTTCGGTGGCGGCGGCGACGCCCGCGAGGGCCATCACGTCATTGTCGTAGATCAGGGCCGTCGGGGGAGCTGCGGAGCCGAGGACCCGGCGGGTGACGGCGGCGCCCTCCGCGTCCGAGTAGTCGGTGGTGATCGACTCCACCCCGGTCAGCCCGCGCCGCTGCGCCTCTGCGCGCAGGGTCCGGATCCGGCGTTCGGTGTGGGCCAGACCGGCCAGTCCGGCGATGTGCACGATCCGCCGGTGGCCGAGTGTGTACAGCTCGTCCACCACCGAGGCCATCGCGCCCGCGTCGTCCGCCCACACCGTGGACAGCCCGGGGTGCCGCTCGTCCGGCGCGCCGCCGATCACCACGGCGGGCAGGCCGAGTTCGTCGAGCAGGTCCGGGCGCGGGTCGTCGGTGCGCGGGTCCACCACCAGGACGCCGTCCACCCGGTGCTCGGCCCACCACCTGCGGTAGACCGCGCACTCGTCCGGCACGTCCTCCACCACCTGGAACAGCAGCCCGAGGTGACGCTCCGCCAGTTCTTCCTGGATGCCGGAGACGAGCTGGAGGAAGAAGGAGTCGACGCCGAGGGTGTCCGCGGGCCGGGCCAGCACCAGGCCGACCGTGGCCGCGCCCTCGCCCGACAGCGCGCGGGCCGCCGTACTGGGTCGCCAACCCAGCTGCTCGGCGACCCGGCGCACCCGCTCGCGGGTGACGTCGGAGACGCCCGGCCTGTCGTTGAGGGCGAAGGAGACGGCGCTCTCCGAGACACCGGCACGGCGCGCGATGTCCTTCATCGTCGGCCGGCGCGCCGGGGACCGCTTGGCCGGCATGTTCCCTCATTTCTCGGCAGTGATCGCTAAAGCGCTTGAGTGGAAGTAGCCTAAAGCGCTTTAGTACCCGCTGGCAAGTAGCTTCTAGCACCTGCCTGACCTGCACTAATGATCCGCTCAAGGCTTTAGTGGTCCGAATCCATTGACTTTTCCCGAACGCGGCGTGCATGGTCCTTGCCGACACCAGCCGCCGACGCCGCAAGGGAGCCGTGTCACCATGCCCATATCCCGCAGAGCACTCGCCGCCGCTGCCGTCACCGCCCTCGTCCTGCCGCTGAGCGCCTGCGGCTCCGGCGATGGCGGCGGCGGCTCGACGGACGCCTCCGGCAAGGTCGAGGGCGACATCACCTTCCAGACCTGGAACCTGCGCGCCAACTTCAAGGACTACTTCAACGGCGTGATCGCCGGCTTCGAGAAGAAGTACCCGGGCACCCACGTCAAGTGGGTCGACCAGCCGGCCGAGGGCTACCCCGACAAGCTCAGCGCCGACGCCGCCGCGGGCACCCTGCCGGACGTGGTCAACGTCTCCCCGGACCTGCTCGCGCCGCTCGCCAAGGCGGGCCTCGCGCTCGACCTGGACAAGGCCGCCGCGAAGTACAAGCAGGAGTACCTGCCCGGCGCCTGGGCCGGCGACCAGATCCCGGGCATGACCGGCACCTACGCCTTCCCCTGGTACCTGAACACCGGCCCGCTGTTCTACAACAAGGCCCTGTTCGAGAAAGCCGGGCTGAACCCCGACACCCCGCCGAAGACGTACGACGACCTCTTCACCCAAGCCCAGCAGATCGCGGACAAGTCCGGCGGCAAGGTCGCCACCCTCGCCAACATCCCCACCATCGAGGACTTCGGCCGCTACGGCGCCTCCCTCATGAACCAGGACGGCACGGGCTTCACCTTCAACGACGCCAAGGGTGTCGAACTCCTCACCAAGTACAAAAAGTTGTACGACGCCAAGGGGCTCGACCCGCAGGCGCTGACCGCAACCCCCGAGTCGGCCGGGAACAAGTTCCTCACCCAGGCCGTCGCCATGAACCCCGGCAGCGCCCTGGACCTGGAGAACTTCAAGAAGCAGGCACCGAGCCTGTACAAGAACATCGGCATCACCGACCAGATCACCAACACGGGCCACGTCAACATGTACGTGATGGGCGTGATGGTGAACTCCAGGACCAAGCACACGCCCGCGGCCGTCGCCTTCGCGCACTACGTCACCGACGCCGAGCACCAGATGTCCTTCGCCAAGAAGGTCGCGATCTTCCCGTCCACCGCCGGTTCCCTCGACGACCCGTACTTCACCAAGGAGGACGGCACCGACGAGACCCGGGTGCGTATCGCCGCCGCCAAGTCGCTGAAGAACGCGGTCAACTACACGCCCGTGCTGTTCAGCGACCAGATGAAGACCGCGCTGCGCAACGAGGTCGCCAAGGCGTTGCAGGGCAAGCAGAGCCCTGAGACAGCGCTTGACAACGCTGTCAAGGAATGTGACCAACTCCTGAAGCAGGGATAACGCACCATGGCCACCCCGATCGTCTCCCGGACGCGCCCGTCGCCTCCGGCCGGGCGCCGCGAGCGCCACCCGGCGATCCGGACACGACGTCAACTGCCCGCCAGCCCCTGGCTGTTCGCCGCTCCGGGACTGCTGGTCACCGCCGTCTTCGTCCTGTACCCGTTCGTCTCCACGGTGATCAACGCCTTCACCGACCGCCGCACCCTCATGCCGGGCCGATTCGTCGGACTCGCCAACTTCCGCGAGCTGTTGCACGACGACATGTTCTGGATCGGTCTGCGCAACAGCGCGCTGTATGTCCTCGGCGTCGTCCCGGCGCTGGTGATCCTGCCGCTGCTGCTCGCCATGCTGGTACGCAAGACCATCCCCGGCATCACCTTCTTCCGGTCGGCCTTCTACACCCCGGTCGTCGCGTCGGTCGTGGTGGTCGGGCTGATCTGGGTGTGGCTGCTGGACGAGCGCGGTCTGGTGAACGCGCTCCTGGAAGCGGTCGGGGCGGGCAAGGTCGGCTTCCTCAGCGATCAGTGGCTGCTCCTGCTGAGCGCCATGGCCGTGACGGTCTGGAGGGGTCTCGGCTATTACATGATCATTTACATGGCGGCGCTCGCCAACGTCCCGCGCGAGCTGCATGAGGCCGCCGCCGTCGACGGCGCGGGCCCGGTGCGCCGCTTCTTCACCGTGACCGTGCCGGCCCTCCGCTCCACCATGGTCCTGGTCGCCGCGCTCGCCGCGGTCTCCTCCTTCAAGGTGTTCTCCGAGGTGTACCTGATGGCGGGCCCGGCCGGCGGACCGGCCGGCGAGGACACCACCCTGGTGATGCTCGTGCAGCGCACCGGCACCGGCCTGACCGGCCGTGTCGGCTACGCCTCCGCCATCTCCCTGGTCGTCTTCGTCGTCACCGTCCTGCTGATGCTGCTCGTCCTGCGGGCCGACCGGAAGGAGGACGCGTGAGCCTCACCGACAAGGCACCCAAGACCGGCACGGGACCGGCACCCGCCCGCACCTCCCGCTTCACCGACGAGAACGGTCGCCGCATCCGGGCCTGGGAACTGATCCTGCGCTACACGCTGCTGCTCGTCGTCCTGGCCCTGACCGTCGGCCCGTTCCTGTGGCAGTTGTCCACCTCGCTCAAGGGCCCGACCGAGGACATCTTCAGCTCCCCGCCAAGGTTCCTGCCCGAGCACCCCACCCTGCACAACTACCAGCGGGTGGCCGACACCATCCCGGTGTGGGAGTACGTTCTCAACTCCCTCAAGGTCGCCGCCGCCAACGTCGTCACCAACTGCGTCGGCTCCGCCCTCGCCGGCTACGCCCTGGCCCGGCTGCGCTACCGGGGCCGCCGGGCCGCCACCCTGGTCTTCGTCCTGGCCATGCTGGTGCCCGCCGAGGCCATCGTCATCGCCCAGTTCACGACCATGCGCGACCTCGGCCTGAACAACACGCTCACCGGCGTCGTCCTGCCGGGCGCCGTCGCCTCCCTGAACGTCCTGCTGATGCGCAACGCCTTCCGCAGCCTGCCCTTCGAGGTGGAGGAGGCCGCCTACGCCGACGGCGCCAACGTCTGGCAGCGGTTCGTGCGGATCGCGTTGCCCTCGGTCAAGGGCACCCTCGCGGTCGTGGCGATCTTCGCCTTCATGTTCGCCTGGGACGACTTCCTCTGGCCGCTGATCGTGCTCAGCGACCCGTCCAAGTACACCCTGACCATCGGCCTCAACTACCTCCACGGCACCTTCGCCAACGACGAACGCCTCGTCGCCGCCGGCACCGTCATCGCCGTGGCACCGCTGATCGCCCTCTTCGCCTGCCTCCAGCGCTACTTCTTCCGCGGGGTCGGCGAAGGCGCCGTCAAGGGCTGAACCGACGACCGATCCCAGGGCTGATCCCCGTACTCCCACCTCGCAAGGACCCCGTATGCCTTCCGCCGTGCGCTTCGGCGTCAACTACACCCCGAGCCAGGGATGGTTCCACCACTGGCTCGACTTCGACCTCGACGCCGTACGCGCCGACCTGGACTCCATCGCCTCACTCGGCCTGGACCACATCCGCGTCTTCCCGCTGTGGCCGTACTTCCAGCCCGACCGCGCCCTGATCCGCCCCCGCGCCGTCGAGCAGCTGCTCCAGCTCGTCGACGCCGCCGCCGAACGCGGACTCGACGTCAACGTGGACGGCCTGCAAGGGCACCTGTCCAGCTTCGACTTCCTGCCCGCCTGGACCCGCACCTGGCACCGGCGCAACCTGTTCACCGACCCCGAGGTGCTCGACGGCCAGGCCGCCTACCTGCGCACCCTTGCCGCAGCCCTCGCCGACCGCCCCAACTTCCTCGGCATGACCCTCGGCAACGAGGTCAACCAGTTCTCCGCAGGCCCCCATCCCGACCCCGACCGGGCCACCGCCGACCAGGTCGACGCCTGGCTGGAGCGCATGCTCACCGCCTGCGAGAAGGGCGCCCCCGGCAAGCTGCACCTGCACGCCGAGTACGACGCCACCTGGTACCAGGACGACATGCCCTTCACCCCTGCCCAGGCCGCCCGGCACGGCGCCCTCACCGCCGTCCACTCCTGGGTCTTCAACGGCACCGCCCAGCGTCACGGGCGTACCTCTGTCCCCACCGAGCACCACGCCGCGTACCTCGTCGAGCTCAGCAAGGCCTGGGCCGACGACCCGCACCGCCCCGTCTGGCTCCAGGAGGTCGGTGCCCCCGCCCCCCTCATCCGCGCCGAGCACGCCGCCGCCTTCACCGAGGCCACCGTCGCGAACGTCCTGGACTGCCCGGACCTGTGGGGCATCACCTGGTGGTGCTCCCACGACGTCTCCCGCGACCTCGCCGACTTCCCCGAACTCGAGTACACCCTCGGCCTGCTGACCAACGACCGGCAGCCCAAGGACCTCGCCCGTTCCCTCTCGCGCGCGGCCCGCGACCACACCTACGCCCCGGCCCCGCGCACCACCGCGCTCGTCGTCCCCGCCGACCCGGCCGCCCGCTCCCGCTGCGCACCCGGAGGCGACGTCTTCGAGGCCTTCTTCCGGCTGACCGCCGACGGCGCCCGCCCCACCACCGTCCTCGACACCCGGGCGGCCGACCGGGACCACCTGACCTCACGCGCCATCACGGAAGTCGTCACGTCCGACCAGGTAGTTCACACCGCCCGAGGAGGCACCCGATCGTGAACCCCACCCGACGCACCGTCCTGCTCGCCGGCGCCGCTGCCGCGTTCCTGCCCGCGCTGCCCGCCGCGAGCGCCGAGGCCGCTCCGAGGGCGACGGCCGCGCTCCAGCCGTACGCCTCCTACTGGTACCCCGACTCCCTGCCCTCCGGCAGCCCGGGCCCCGGCATCACCTGGCGCAGTCTGAAGAGCTGGCGCGCCGCCACCGACGCAGACCTCGCCTTCAACGCCGCCTCCGTCCCGCTGGCGTCCCGCTTCACCCCGAACCCGGCGAACGCCACCGCCCGTGCGGGGCAGGCCCGCATCCAGTCCCTGGTCTCCTTCGGACCCACCTCCTCCAACCCCTCCCAGGGCTCGGCCACCGCCGACTACTACGCCCTCACCCACTGGGCGTACGTCGACGAGCTGGTGTTCTGGGGCGGCTCGTCCGGTGAGGGCCTGATCCTCGCCCCGAACGCCCCGGTCGTGGACGCGGCCCACCGGCACGGAGTCCCCGTCCTCGGCAACGTCTTCCTGCCGCCCGCCGCCTACGGCGGTCAGCTCCAGTGGACCCGCGACCTCGTGCAGAGGGACGCCTCCGGCCACTACCCGCTCGCCGCCCAACTGGTCGCCGTCGCGGCCGCGTACGGCTTCGACGGCTGGTTCGTCAACGCCGAGACGGGCGGCGGCGACAGCGCCCTCGGCGCCGCCATGCTCGGTTTCGTCGAGGAGCTGAAGCGCCTGGCCTCGGCCAAGGGGCAGCGGGTGACCTGGTACGACGCGATGACCGTGAACGGCTCGGTGAGCTGGCAGGGGGCGCTGAACGGCCAGAACCAGGCCCTCTTCCAGGCCGTGGACGACATGTTCGTCGACTTCCGCTGGAGCGCGGACTCGCTCGCCTCGTCCGGACAGAACGCCGTGCAACTGGGTCGCAGTCGCTACGAGTTGTGGGCCGGTGTCGACGTGGAGTCGCGCGGCTCGGACACCTCCGTGAACTGGGACGCCATCGTGCCGTCCGACCGCGCGCACGTCACCTCGATCGGCCTCTACCGGCCCGAGTGGACCCGCAACCACCTGCCCGCCGGCCACACCCCCGAGGACTTCCACGCCGCCGACGACCGGTTCTGGACCGGCCGCTCCCTCGACCCGTCCCGTCCCGACCCCGCCGACAGCTGGCGGGCGCCGGCCGTGTCCGTCGCCGACCGGTCGACCGTCACCGCGCTGCCGTTCGCAAGCGTCTTCAACACCGGGCACGGTCTGCGCTGGTACGAGGACGGCGAGGTCGCCTCCGACACGCCGTGGAACCACCTCGGCCTCCAGGACCGGCTGCCGTCCCGGCGCTGGGCGGTGCGGACGGACGGACAGCGGCCCGCCGTCTCCTTCGACTTCGCGGACGCCTGGCGCGGCGGCAGCAGCGTGCTCGTGGACGGCGCGCTCGACCGGGCCGCCGTGCTGGACCTGTACGCGACCCGGCTCCCGATCGGTCAGGACACGGTCATCGAGCTGACCCACCGCACGGACGCGGGGGCCGTCCGGGTCGAGCTCGCCTTGGCGACCGCCGAGCCGGACGCCGCCGGAGCCGCACCGCCGTACACGTACCTGCCCGTGCCGGCCGGCACGGGGGACGGCTGGCGGACCTCGGCCGTCCGGCTCACCGGCCTGTCCGGGACCGTGCACGCGATCGGGGTCCGGCTCACCGCCGCCGACGGCGGCCCGGTGCGCTGGCGGCTCGGCGGCCTCGCCGTCCACGACCGTGCCGCCACCCCGGCCGCCCCGGCCGGGCCGCGGATCACCGCCGCCTCGGGCGGCGACCTGCGCCTGGCCTGGAACCACCCGGCACCCGGCACGGTGCGCCACTACACCCTGCACCGTGTGCTGCCCGACGGCACCCGCCGCTTCCTGGGCGGCAGCTGCCAGCGGGCCTACTTCGTCGGCGGTCTGACTCCCGCACCGGGAGAGCGCGCCGTACGGTTCGAAGTACGCGCGGTGGGGGAGCTGTACACCTCGTCGGCCCCCGCGACCGTCACCCACCCCTGGTAACCACCCGCTGACGTACGACCTACGGAGCATCCCCCATGCATGACGACCGCAGCCTGGTCGAAGCCCGCCTCAAGCGTGTTCTCGACGAGCGCATCCGCCCCGCCGTGTACCCCGAGTCCGTGCCCCTTCAGGTCGCGGTGTGGCACGCCCCCGGTGAGCCCGTTCCGGTCGCCGAGGGACTGGCCGCCGAGCCGGAGCCGATCGAGGTGGGTGCCCGGTGGGGTGCTCCGTGGGGCACCAGCTGGTTCCGGGTGACCGGGACCGTGCCCGAGGCGTGGGCCGGCAGGACCGTGGAGGCGCTGCTCGACCTCGGCTTCGACGAGAACATGCCCGGCTTCCAGTGCGAGGGCCTGGTCTACCGGCCCGACGGGACCCCCGTGAAGGGTCTCAACCCGCGCAACCAGTGGGTCCGCATCGGCGCCCCCGTCGCGGGCGGTGAGGAGGTGCGGCTGCACATCGAGGCCGCCTCCAACCCCGTCATCCTCGACTACCACCCCTTCCTGCCCACGCAGCTCGGCGACAAGGAGACCGCGGGCAGCGAGCCGCAGTACACCCTGACCCGCATGGACCTCGCGATCTTCGACGAGAGCGTGTGGCAGCTGGTGATCGACCTGGAGGTGCTCGGTGAACTGATGGCCGAGCTGCCGGTGGACTCCCAGCGCCGTTACGAGATCGTGCGCGCGGTGGACCGGGCTCTCGACGCGGTCGACCTTCAGGACGTGAACGCCACCGCCGAGCGGGCCCGTGCCCGGCTCGCCGACGTCCTCGCCGCTCCGGCCGTGCCCTCCGCGCACCGGATCAGCGCGGTCGGGCACGCCCACATCGACTCGGCGTGGCTGTGGCCGCTGCGCGAGACCGTACGCAAGGTGGCCCGTACGACGTCCAACATGACCGCGCTGCTCGAGGACGAGCCGGAGTTCGTCTTCGCCATGTCCCAGGCGCAGCAGTGGGCGTGGATCAAGGACCACCGGCCCGAGGTGTGGGCGCGGGTGAAGAAGGCGGTGGCGGACGGGCGGTTCGTCCCGGCCGGCGGCATGTGGGTGGAGTCGGACACCAACATGCCGGGGTCGGAGGCGATGGCCCGGCAGTTCGTGCACGGCAAGCGGTTCTTCCTCGACGAGTTCGGCGTCGAGAACGACGAGGCCTGGCTGCCCGACACCTTCGGCTTCGCCGCCGGGCTGCCCCAGATCATCAAGGCGGCTGGCTCGACGCGGCTGCTGACGCAGAAGATCTCCTGGTCGCAGACGAACAAGTTCCCGCACCACACCTTCCAGTGGGAGGGCATCGACGGCACCCGCATCTTCACGCACTTCCCGCCCGTCGACACCTACAACTGCTCCATGAAGGGCAGCGAGATCGCCCACGCCGCCCGCAACTTCAAGGACAAGGGCGTCGCCCGGCACTCCCTCGCCCCCACCGGCTGGGGCGACGGAGGCGGCGGCACCACCCGCGAGATGGTCGCCAAGGCGGCGCGGCTGCGCGACCTCGAAGGCTCGGCGCAGGTCGTGTGGGAGACCCCGCAGGCCTTCTTCGACCAGGCCGAGGCCGAGTACCCGAATGCCCCCGTCTGGGTCGGCGAGCTCTACCTGGAGCTGCACCGCGCCACCCTCACCAGCCAGGCCAAGACCAAGCAGGGCAACCGGCGCAGCGAACACCTGCTGCGGGAGGCGGAGCTGTGGGCGGCAACGGCGGCCGTACGCACCGGATTCCCCTACCCCTACGAGGAGTTGGACCGGATCTGGAAGACCGTGCTGCTCCACCAGTTCCACGACATCCTGCCCGGCTCGTCCATCGCCTGGGTGCACCGCGAGGCACGGGCCACCTACGAGCGGGTCGCCCGCGAGCTGAACGAGATCGTCGAGGCCGCACAGCACGCGCTGGCGGGCGAGGGCACCACTCCCCTGGTCTTCAACGCAGCCCCGCACGCGCGCGCGGGCGTCCCGGCCGGCGCCGCAGCCACACCGGCCACCTACGGCAGGACGGAGCTGACGCCCCGCGAGGTCGGCGGACACGTCCTGGACAACGGCCTGCTGCGTGTCGAGATCGACGCCCGAGGCCTGGTCGTCTCGGCGTACGACATCGAGGCAGACCGGGAGACCATCGCCCCGGGCCGGGCCGCGAACCTCCTCCAACTGCACCCCGACTTCCCGAACATGTGGGACGCCTGGGACGTGGACGAGTTCTACCGCAACACCGTCACCGACCTCACCGACGCCGACTCCGTCACGACCGGCGAGGACGGCACCTCCGTGCGGGTCGTACGGTCCTTCGGGGACTCCCGCGTCACCCAGGTGCTGTCCCTGGCGGCGTGGGAGCGACGGCTGGTGCTGGACACGGAGGTGGACTGGCACGAGACGGAGAAGTTCCTCAAGCTGGCCTTCCCGCTCGACGTGCACGCCGAACGGTACGCGTCGGAGACCCAGTTCGGGCACTTCCACCGGCCCACCCACACCAACACCTCGTGGGAGGCAGCCAAGTTCGAGGCCTGCAACCACCGTTTCGTGCACGTGGCGGAGCCCGGCTGGGGCGTCGCCGTGGTCAACGACTCCACGTACGGCCACGACGTGACCCGTACCGTCCGTTCGGAGGGAGACCGAGGGACCACCACCACGGTCCGGATGTCGCTACTGCGCGCCCCGCGCTTCCCTGACCCCGAGACCGACCAGGGCGTCCACCGCTTCCGCCACGCGTTGGTGCCGGGCGCGGGCATCGCCGAGGCGGTGCGCGAGGGCTGGCGCATCAACGTGCCCGAGCGGCACGTCACCGGCGCCGGGCAGGTCGCTCCGCTGGTGTCCGTGGACGAGGACGCGGTGGTCGTGACCGCGGTGAAACTGGCCGACGACGGCAGCGGCGACGTGGTGGTCCGCTTCCACGAGGCCCACGGCGGACGAGCCCGGGCCACGCTGACGGCCGGGTTCGAGGTGGCCGAGGTCACAGTGACCGACCTCCTGGAGCGGCCCTTGCCCGGCGCCACGGCACCGGAGCGGGACGGCGACCGGATCGCGGTGCGCCTGCGGCCGTTCGAGCTGGTGACGCTGCGGCTGCGGCGCGGCTGAACCGACGGGACGTACGGCGACCGCCACCCTGCGCGAGCGCCGTACGTCCCGTCCCTGTTCTCCCGGGCGCGGGCAGGGCCCGGTGATGTGCGCGCCCCCGCCCGACTGCTGGCCCAGGGGCATGAGGCTGATCGTCCATGGAGAAAGGCCGCACCCGGAGTCAGTCAGAGATCACGGGACGCGGACGGCACGCCTCGCTGAGGAGGCCATCGGTGTGTCGTGCTGGTGCCCCCACAGGTAGTGTGGGGGCACTTCGCCTTGCTCTGTCGGGCGGATGGTGTGCCGGGAAGTCTGGTCGGCGATGGACCCGTCGTGGTCCGAACCAGCCGCTGCCGTCCCGATGGAGTCTCGCGATGTCGCCCCAGGAGCCTTCTTCTTCGTCCCCGTCCGAGTCCCGGGATTCAGCGATCCGGCAGGTTCTCGCCAGCTTCGACACGTACGCCCGCATGCGTAACGCGCGTAACGGCATCCTGCCTGCCACCCGTGTCACTCCGCAGGACGCGGATCGCGCCTTCGGCGCTCTTCGGGCGTCCATCGAACGGCTCCGGAACCTCAACCAGCAGTAACGCTGGCGAAGGTGGGAACGCATCTCGACGAACACGATCGCCGCCAGGACCTCCAGGTCACCGTGGCGCCGTGGCCTGACGGCGCGCGAGGATGATTCCCCCGAGCTTGCTCTCCGCCGAGGTGAGAGTTCTGTGCGACTCGATGGCGAAGCCGGCATCATTGAGCCACGCCATCATTTGGCCGTGCTGGCGCCGATGGACATGGACCTTCATCGGATGCCCGCCATAGCCTTCGGTCTTCAAGCGCGACTCACCACCGACGTGGAAGCTCAGGAGCAGTAGCCCACCGGGCCTGACGGCCCGTTGGAAGTGAGCGAAGACCGAGTCGATCTCGTCGTCGGGGACGTGGATCAGCGAGTACCAAGCGACCAGCCCGGTCATCGAGGCGTCACCGAGGTCGAGGTCCGTCATGGTGCCGAGATCGAACCGCAGGCCGGGGTGATCACGCCGGGCCACCTCGAGCATCCCGGGCGACAGGTCGATCCCGAACGCGTCCACGCCCAGCTGACGCAGGTGAGCCGTGATCCTCCCCGTCCCGCATCCCACGTCGGCAACCGGTCCCCCACCCTGGGCACGCACCAGGTCTGCGAACAAGGCCAGGACAGCGCGCTCCTCAGGCGTTTCGTCCAGGAGGTGACGTGTCAGGTCTGCATAGCTGGCAGCCACGGTGTCATAAGACGTCCGCGTGTCGTCCAGCCAGCCGTCGGTGTTCGGTCCCATTCCCACGGCGGCAGGCTATCCGACAGCCCAGGTGGGACCCTTCGTTCCCGCACGCGTGCTCACCCTCGGCGACGACGCGGAGCGATCCGAGCGTAACGAGCCGTACAGGCCGCCTGCGGCGGCTCCCCTCACGAAGGTGGAACATCTATTGACATTTCGTAGATGTCATGACATCTAGAGGGCATGGATTTTCGCCAACTCGAGTACTTCGAAGCCGTCGTCCAGGCCGGTTCGGTTTCTCAGGCCGCCAAGAATCTGCACATGACGCAGCCGCCGCTGAGCCACGCCATCGCGAAGCTGGAGCGGGAGCTCGGAGTGAGCCTCCTCGAGCGAACCGCGAAAGGGGTGCATCCCACCCAGGCAGGCCTCCACCTCCTCTCCAGGGGCGAACGCCTGATAGCGGACCGAAATCGAGTCGTGGAGACGCTGAAACTGATGGGCGGGGGCGCAATCGGCGCTCTGCACATTGGCGCGGAACCCATGATCATCAACGAAGTCATCGCGGACGTACTGGCGGAATTCCTCGATCAGGCCCCCAAGGCGCGCGTCACGCTGGCAGACATCACTCCCGACCTTATTGTTCAAGGTGTACTGTCCGGCGATTTGGACATGGGGTGCGTCCCCTTCGGGTCCACACAATTCGCCAGGTTCGTCGCCGAGGGCTGCGACTGGTGCCCCATTATCGACATCAACGTCAAGCTCGCCGTTCCAAGGTATCGCGCTACGGAATCCCGTCCTGACGGCAAGGGGTGGGGCCGGTGGATCCTGCCGTCCCGGCTTTCCGCGTTCTGGGGTATGCCGGACGCCGCGGAAAAAGCACTGTCGGGCGACGACTCCTTCGAGGTCATCGAGGTGTCCACGCCGCAGACGGCAGTCGCCTTCGTTGCCGCAGGGCTGGGTGTCGCGCTCGTGACCGAGCGCATTGCCGCAAGGAGCGATGCGGTGGCTCTTCTCGATCCCCCGGAATGGCTCCGGTCCATGCAGGCAACTCTGCTCTGGAAGCGCGGAGGAGAGATTACCCCACTCATGGATCGCTGGTTGCAGGCCACTCGGACCGTTGCCGAGCACCGCCGCGCGCTCGGGCGGTGAGAGCAGCCATACGCGGAACTATGCACCCCTCTGCTGCGCCCTATATGGAAAGGGAGGGTGAAATCAAGAGCACATCCCCGTGAGTATCCACCGAATCCTTGTGATGTGCGCCACACGGGGGTCGGTGTTCGTTCCGCGGCTGTGCCCCCGCCATCGCGTAAAGTGCCAGCTCAGAGGCGGTTTCCAGCTCAAGTGCCGGTCGACCCGGAGGTCGGTGGCCGGCGCACTCGTGCATCGTTGGGCCCTTCCCTTTTCTATTGCCCGTGCCCTGCCGCCGTGTCAGTCTTTCCGGCAATTCAACGGCGCGGGCCGAATCAATGAGAGAAAACGCCTCGTGTGATCGCTGCCCGCACCCTGGTTTCACGAACCGCCGGCTCCGCCCGGTTCCGTGAACGACAAGAAGGGGCCGGTCAATGACGGCGGCAAACGCGAATCAGTCGGCACAGAGCCCTGCCGGCCGCGAGTATCTCCCTTTTACCGGAGCTGAATATCTCGAGAGTCTCAACGACGGCCGAGAGGTCTGGATCTACGGGGAGCGGGTGGAGAATGTCGCCGAACACCCCGCCTTCCGCAACTCGGCCCGCATGATCGCTCGCATGTACGACGCCCTGCACGACCCCGCGCGCAAGGACGTCCTCACCGCGCCCACCGAGTGGGGAGGTTTCACCCACCGCTTCTACCAGGCTCCCAAGAGCGTCGAGGAGCAGGTGGCCTCCCGTGACGCCATCGCCGAGTGGCAGCGGATCACCTGGGGCTGGATGGGCCGCTCTCCCGACTACAAGGGCTGTTTCCTCGGCACCCTCGGCGCCAACGCCGAGTTCTACCGGGGCTTCGAGGACAACGCGCGTGCCTGGTACCGCAAGGCCCAGGAGAAGACCTGGTACATCAACCACGCCATCATGAACCCGCCCGTGGACCGCGGCCTCGGCGCGGATGCGGGCAAGGACGTGTTCATCCGGGTCACCAAGGAGACGGGCGCCGGCTTCTACGTCACGGGCGCCAAGGTGGTGGCCACCGGATCCGCCCTCACGCACCACACCTTCGTGGGTCACGTGGGCCAGGTCGCCGTGCAGGACCCGGCCTTCTCACCGGTGTTCATCACGCCCACCAACGCCCCCGGCGTGAAGCTGCTCTGCCGTACCTCCAACGAGTACCGTGCGGCGGTGCTGGGCAGCCCGTTCGACTACCCGCTGTCCAGCCGTCTGGACGAGAACGACGCGATCCTGGTCCTCGACAACGTGTTCGTCCCCTGGGAGAACGCGTTCATCTACAACGACCTGGAACAGGCCAACAAGTACAACATCCACTCGGGCTACCTGGAGCGCGCCTCGCTGCACGGCTGCACCCGGTTCGCCGTCAAGATGGACTTCCTCGTCGGCATGCTGTCCCGCGCCCTCGACGTCACCGGGGCCGGCCAGTTCCACGGCGTGATGTCCCAGCTCGGCGAGGTCATCGCGTGGCGCAACACCTTCTGGGCGCTGTCGGACGCGATGGCCAAGAGCGCGGTGCCGTGGAAGGGCGGCATGATCCAGCCCGACCCGCAGTTCGCCGGCGCCTACCGCGTGATGAACCAACTGGCCATGCCGAAGATCAAGAACATCATCGAGCAGGTCGTGGCCAGTGGACTGATCTACCTCAACTCCCACGCCAACGACTTCAAGGCCGCTGAGATCCGGGGCTACCTGGACACGTACCTGCGCGGTACGGGGGGCATCGACGCCGAGGAGCGCGTCAAGGTCATGAAGATGCTCTGGGACTCCATCGGCACGGAGTTCGGAGCCCGTCACGAGCTGTACGAGATCAACTACATCGGCAGCAACGACGTGACGCGTCAGACCAACCTGTTCGGCGCACGGGGCAGCGGTCTGCTCGACTACTGCAAGGAGTTCGCGCAGCGCGCCATGGACGAGTACGACCTGGACGGCTGGACGGTTCCGGACCTGCTCAATCCCGACGACGTCAGCATTCTCAAGGGCTGACGACCGCGCGGCTCCCTGCCCAGAGGGAGCCCCGGCCGTTCGGCGGCGCCGGACCGTACCCGCCGCCGTGCTCTCACCCACTCCAGGAGGACCCGTGGCTACGGCTATTGATGCTGCCCAAGTCACCTACGAGGCACCGGATCTCGAGGTGATGGAGAAGTTCCTGACCGCGTTCGGCATGGTGCCGGCCGAGGGCAGTGACGACCGGACCCTGTACATGCGGGGGACGGGCACCCAGCACCACATCCATGTGACCCGCAAGGCCGACAAGCAGCGCTTCGTCGGTGCTTCGATCGAGGTCGCCACCTACGAGGACCTCGTCGAACTCGCCGCGCTGCCGGGGTCCTCCCCGGTGCGCGAGTCGACGGAGCCCGGCGGCGGCCACGAGGTCGCCATGACCACGCCCGACGGCTTCGAGATCCGGGCGATCTGGGGCCGGCGCAGGGCCGAGCCGAGCCCGGACCGGGAACCCTTCGCGATGAACAACATCCGCGACAAGAACCGGGTGAACGCCGCGGTCCGCCAGCCCGTCGCGCCGTGCACCATCGCCCGCCTGGGTCACTTCGTGCTTCATGTGAGGAACCACGACGAGACCATGGCCTGGCTCGACGAACGCTTCAACTTCCTCCCCTCCGACTACTTCGTCCCGCCGGGCGAGGAGGGGCCGGTCGTCGGCACCTTCGTCCGGCTGGACCTGGGCGAGCAGCTCGTGGACCACCACTTCATGCTCGTCCTGCAGTCGGACTGGGCGGGAATCCACCACAGCGCGTTCGAGGTCACCGACATGGACGCCGTCATGTCGTCGCACGACTACCTCATCCAGCAGGGATACACCCTCGACGTCGGAGTCGGCCGCCATCTGCTCGGCAGCCAGATCTTCGACTACTGGAAGGACCCCTTCGGCTTCCGTATCGAGCACTACACCGACGGGGACATCGTCGACCGCAACCACCGGCCGACCAAGTTCAACGGCACCGCCAGCGACACCACCCAATGGGGGAACCGCCCGCCCCTGGAGTTCTTCCAGTGACCGCCGCGGCCAACGCGGACCTCGCCGGGCCGCTGCCCGAACCGGTCCGGGCACAGCTGACGGGGGCGGGCTCGGCCACCGTGGCCAACATGCTTCTCCGGCGCGGCCTGCGGAACGTGATCATGGTCGGGGTGCGGCCGCTGGCAGCCGGCCAGCAGCCGCTGGTGGGACCGGCCTACACCCTGCGGTTCATCCCCGCACGTGAGGATCTCGACACCCTCGCCACCTACTCGAGCAGCGACAACCTGCACCGGCGGGCGATCGAGGAGTGCCCGCCCGGCGCGGTGCTCGTGATCGACGCGTTCGGCTCCACGGCTGCCGCGTCCATGGGCGACATGATGGCGGCGCGGCTGAAGCACCGCGGTGTGTCCGGCGTGGTCACCGACGGCGGCTACCGGGACTCACAGGCCATCAGGGACACGGGCCTGCCGTGCTACCAGCGGGACAGCGCGCCCCGAGCGACCCCGATCGCCCTGCACCCGGTCGCGCTCGACGAACCCGTCGGATGCGGCGGAGTAGCTGTCTACCCCGGCGATGTGCTGCTCGGCGACGGCGACGGCGTCGTGGTCATTCCCCGCGAACTGGCCGCGGAGGTCGCCGCGGAAGCCGCCGACGCCACCGCGTACGAGGAGTTCGCGGCTCTTGAACTCCAGCGGGGCCGGTCCCTCTTCGGCCTGTTCCCCGCCACACCCGAAAGCCGCCAGGAATACGACGTGTGGGTGGCCGCGGGCCGCCCCGGATCGGAGTGAACAGTGGACATCAACCCCGCGACCATGAAGTCGCTCGAGGTCCTGATCCATGCCGCCGACCTCAAGGAGGAGGAGTGGATCGACTATCCCGACTACGGGTTCCGTCAGTACTTCCTCTACAAGAACCCGGACACCGGCGCCAGCATCGCCCTCCTCGAGTACCAGCGCGGCGGCACCATCCCGACCAAGCACACGCACGCCTCGAACCAGTTCATGTACTGCCTCGAGGGTGACTACGAGTACACCGACTCCGGCCTCCGGCTGCGTCCCGGGTCGTTCTACATGAACCCCAAGGACCACCCGCACGGTCCGACGCTGGCGCACGAGCGCAGCGTGCTGATCGAGATCTACGACGGCCCGCACTACTACGAGAAGCCGGAGTACCACACGGACGAGACGATCGGCGACTTCCTTGCCAAGGAGTGATGCGCCGAGCCCGTCCGAGGCGTTCCTGCCGAACCCGCACGACTGATGGGGAACGATAATGACCGCAACAACCAAGAAACTGTTCGACGCTGAAAAGGTGATCGCCGAATTCGGCCTGGACCAGGTGCATTCCGGAACCTACGCGGACTCGCTCGGTTGGGGAAGCGTCGAGGGCCGGCCGGTCATCGAGGCGCAGTGTCCCGCCGACGGTGAGGTCGTGGGCCGGATCGCGGCCTCGGACGGACGGGACTACGAGACGCTCGTGGACGCCGCCGTCGAGACCCAGCGGAAGTGGCGGATGGTACCGCCGCCGCGGCGTGGTGAATTCGTGCGCCGGATCGGCCAGTTGATCGAGGAGAACCTGGAGAGCCTGGCCGCCGTCGTCGCGCTGGACACCGGCAAGTCGACGATGGAGGCCAAGGGCGAGCTCCGCGAGGCGATCGACATGTCGACGCTGGCCGCCGGCCAGGCGCGGATGATGTACGGCTTCACCCAGCAGTCCCAGCGCGCCGAGCACCGCATGTACGACCAGTGGCTGCCGCTGGGCGTCGTCGGGCTGATCAGCGCGTACAACTTCCCGGCCGCCGTCTGGGCGCAGAACGGTTTCCTTTCCGCGATCGCCGGCAACACGGTGATCTGGAAGCCGAGCCCCAAGGTGCCGTTGACCGCCGTCGCCGTGCAGAAGCTGGTCAACAGGGCGGCGTCGGAGATGGGGTGCGGGGGCGTGTTCTCGCTGTTCATCCCCGAGGACAACGCCGTCGCCGAGAAGATGGTCTCCGACACCCGTGTCGCCATGATCTCGTTCACGGGTTCCACGCCGGTGGGGCGCAAGGTCGCCGAGATCGTCGGCTCGACGCTGGGCCGGCGGTACCAGCTGGAGTGCTCGGGCAACAACGGCTGCATCGTCGACGAGACCGCCGACCTGGAACTCGCGGCCAGGGCACTGACGTTCGGCGTGGTCGGCACGACCGGCCAGCGCTGCACGAGCACCCGCCGTGTCATCGCCCACGCGAGCATCGCGGACGAGTTGGTCGAGTTGCTGAAGAAGGCCTTCGACCAGATCACCATCGGTGACCCACGCGATCCGGACACCGTGGTCGGCCCGCTGATCGACCAGCGTGCGGTGGAGGACTACAAGAAGGTCCTCGCCGGTGCCGAACGGGAGGGCGCCACCGTGGTGTACGGCGGCAACGTGATCGATCGCCCGGGTCTGTACGTCGAGCCGGCCATTGTCACGGGCGTCGAACCGCACTTCGAGATCGCCCAGTCGGAGACCTTCGCGCCGATCGTCTCCGTGCTGACCTACGACGATCTCGAGGAGGCCATCGAGATCCACAACGGCGTCGCCCAGGGTCTCGCCTCGGGCATGCACAGCACGAACCTGACCAACATCGAAACGTTCCTGTCGGCCCGGGGCAGTGACTGCGGAATCGTGCGCGTCAACATGGGCACGACGGGTGCCGACGTCGGTTCCGCCTTCGGCGGCGAGAAGGAAACCGGTGGTGGCCGTACGGCCGGTTCGGACGCCTGGAAGGGATTCATGCGCCGCCAGAGCGTGTGCGTGAACTGGGGCGGAACGTCCGCGTGGGACAACCGCATCGACCTCTGAGGACAACAGTGATGAAGAAACAGCGTATTCACTCCGCCGCCGTGCGCGAGCCGGCGGACAAGATGTGGTCGAACTGTCTGCGGATCGACGACCTCATCATGGTCTCGGGAATGACCGCCCGCGGACAGGACAGGGAGACCGTCCTCGGCGAGACCTCCTACGAACAGGCCAAGGTCGTCTTTCAGAAGATCAAGGACCTGGTCGAGGCGGCGGGCGCGGTCATGGACGACGTCGTCAAAATGACCATCTACGTCACGAACATCGGTGACAACGACCAGGTGTGGAAGGCCCGTCAGGAGTTCTTCTCCGGCGACTTCCCCGCCTGCACGCTGGTCGAGGTCTCCGCCCTCGCCAAGCCGGAGATCCTCCTCGAAATCGAGGCCGTCGCCGTGGCGGGTTGCAGCGCGGACTGACCCTCACGGCGACATCGGGCGGGTCCGACAGGGAGATTCCGCCGCAGGCGCCACATCTTTCACAAGGACAGGAACCACCGTGTCTTCATACACCAGGAATCCCAGACGGGCTGATGCGTCACTGGCGGCTGCGGCGGAAGACCATGCGTCGGTCAGCGTGCCCCTGGCAGAGCGCAGGAGCGGCTACCAACTCGCCCTCAGCCCGGTCAGCGTCGCCACCGCCCTCGTCGTCTTCGCCATCGCCGGCTTCACCGTCGTACTCGCCGGCTTCACCGTGGGCCTGACCGTCGGTGTCCTCGTCGCGGCCTTCGCGGTGGTCCTCGGCAAGGCCCTGGGACGGATGGCCTTCGAAACCGGTATGTCGAGCACCATCACCTCCCGATTCTTCGGATTCGGCTTCAAGGGCTCGGCGATCGGCTCGATCGTCTTCGCGTTCATGATTCTCGGCTTCCTCGCCGTCGAGGCCGCCCTCCTCTACCAGGGCACGCTGTTGATGTTCGGCCTGCCCGACTCGTGGGGATGGCGCATCCTGATCTACGGCTGCATGACGCTGCTGTGGATCGGGCTTGCCATCTTCGGCATCAAACTCGCCCTGCGAGCCACCGGCGTCCTGATCGCCGTCACCCTGCTCGTCACGATCTACATGATCGTGGACATCTATGTGATCCAAGGCGCCAGCCCCATGGACGTGTTCACCTATGCGGGAGTCGTCCCCGGAGGCGTGTGGCCGCGCTTCGAGTCCGCGGTCTCGGTCATGGGCGCCACGGCGGGAACCATCGCCCTGGTCACGACGGACTTCGCGCGTTACTGCCGCACGCGGCGCGACGTGACGGTCCTGGCCGTCGCCGGCCCGATCACCCAGAACATCGTCATGACCGTCCTGGGCTCCCTCGTCGTGATCGGCGGCATGCCCCAGGTCATCGGCTACCTGATGGCCCACAACAAGGGCATGGGCCCGGAGGCGGCAGCCGTCGCCGGCAACACGTTCGTCATGCAGAACACGGGTGCCTTCTTCGTCATCTTCGCGGGCTGGATGGGATTCGTCACCATCTACGCGGCCCAGGCCAAGGCGCAGGCGATCAACGCCTACTCCGGATCGCTGTCGTTGGTCAACCTGGTCGACTCCCTCACCGGAAGAAGGCCGGGCCGGGCGGCGATGGTGGTCGTCGGCAACGTCATCGCCCTGGTGATGATCTCCGCCGGAATCCTGGAGAGGTTCACCCAGTACCTGGCGTACCTGGGGGCCATGACGCTCGGCATGTGCGGCGTGATGATCGCGGACTACTACCTGGTGCGCCGGGCGCGGTTCGACAGTGCCACCCACCGGGTCGAGAAGTGGAACTGGGCCGGAGTCGTCACGCTGGTCCTGTCCGCCACGGTCGGCATCGTCCTGATGGCCACCGATGTCTTCGCACTCGGTTTCCTGGTGTCCTTCGTACTGGCGCTCGCCGCCTACCCGGTGCTGCGGAACCGACTGCCCGAAGGCACCGGCACGACGTTCGTCGCGGGCGAGGAAGCCCTCGAAGAGGCCCGTTGACCCCTGCCGGCAGCCACGGCCCACGGCACGTGGCTGCCGGTCCCCCATCCCGGCCCTGAAGCAGGGCCGGACCCCACCACTCATCCAGGAGGCTTCGGGATGACCGAGATCATGTGGGACTCGGAGATCTATGAGAAGGCCGCTGACGCAAGGACCCTCGCGTCGAGCGCGGCGGTCCCCTCGCTCGCCGACCCCCGTCAACTGCGCAACACGCTGGGAAACTTCGCCACCGGTGTCGTCGTCCTCACCTATCAGTCAGGCGACAGCTACTACGGGGTCACCGTGAACTCCTTCACCTCGGTGTCCCTGGACCCGCCTCTGGTGCTGGTCTCCATGCAGCGGACCTCACGCGCCCTGACCTACCTGCTCGAGCGGCCCTTCGCGGTCAACGTGCTCGGGGACAACCAACTCGCCACCGCGCTGCAGTTCGCCGGCAAGCCGCAGGACACCCACCGCATCGAGTGGGTCGGCGACGACGTGGCCCCACGGATCAACGGCTCGCTGGCGTACTTCCAGTGCACGCCGTGGGCGGGGTACGACGGTGGCGACCACGTCCTCGTGCTCGGGCGGGTGCTGTCCTACGGCCAGCAGGACGACACCCGGCCCCTGCTCTTCTACCGCGGCCAGTGGGGCGCCCTGGCCGAGGACGCCGAGCGCAAGGCCAGTGAGGGCGCACAGTCCGAGAGGGGCCGACGGTGATGGCCGACACGCAGGTGGACGAGGAAACGAACAGGCTGCTCACGGAGTTGACGGACCTCTACCCGCTCCTGCAGAGCGAGGCCGAGGACAGCGAGCGGCTGCGGCGCCCGACACCGGTGGTGCAGGACGCACTCCGCGACTGCGGCGTCTTCACGCTGATGGTGCCGGCCGAAGTCGGCGGCCTGGAGGCCTCTCCCCTGCAGATCCTGCACGTGATCGAGAAGCTGTCCCACGCCGATGCCTCGCTGGGATGGCTGGTGCGCGCCCTGGCGGGTGAGACGGCCACAGCGGCCACCTACCTGAGTGACGAGGCGGTCGGCGAGCTCTTCGCCGACGGCACGTACCCGCTGGTGGCGGGTCAGTCGACCGCCTTCACCGGCCGGGCCGTACGGGAAGACGGCGGCTATCGGGTGAGCGGCGTCTGGAAGTTCGCCCCGGGCGTGTCCATGGCCACCCACCTCAATCTGGCGGTGACGGTCGACGGCACGGGAGAGCGGCTGGTGTGCGTCGTTCCCCGTTCGGCGATGCGGATCAGTGACAACTGGGACATGCTGGGGCTGCGCGCGACCGCGAGCCTCGACTACCGGGCCGAGGAGGTCCTCGTCGAGGACAAGTACGTCTTCGGCATCGGCCCCGAGAACGCCCGACGGGGCCACCGCATGAGCCGCGTGAGCCCCGCGCTGCTGGCCGGCCTGCACCAGGCGGCCTGGTCCCAGGGTGTGGGGCGGCGCATGCTCGACGAGCTGCGCGACCTGACCCGGCGCAAGGACCCTTCCGAGGGCTCCCCCGTCACCAGTGACGAGTTCTTCGCGGAGTTCGCACGGCACGTCTCACATGTCCGGGGCACGATGGCCCTGCTGCGCGAGACCTGGCGCGACAACGAGTCAACGCTCGCGACGGGAGCGCAGTTGGACGACGAGCAGGAGACGATGTCGCGGCTCGCCTGCAGCCTGGCGACCCGGACCGCGCTGGAGATCAGTCAGCTCGTGCACCGCTTCGCGGGCACGCAGGTCATGCGGAACGGCACGTTGCAGCGCTTCTTCCGCGACAGCCACGCCGGAAGCCAGCATCGGGGCTCCTCGCACATAGTGACGCAGAAGTGCGGCCGGATGCTGTCGGGCACCCTGCCCGCCGGGTCGCACTGGGGGTTCTTCGATCTGGTGGTTCCCGAGCCGGCGGCCGACAGCGCCTGAGGCGCCGGACCGAGCGGGAGATCCGGCGCGGACAAGGGCGCCGGCGCGACAGGAAAGGAATGAAGTGAGACTGGCAACCGTGCGCACCCGCCAGGGGACATGCGCTGCCCGCGTGGACGGAGACGAGGTCACCGAACTCGCCGGTCATGCCGACGTCGGTGCCCTGCTGGCGTACGAGGACTGGCAGCGTGTCGCGAGGAACGCCACCGGACGCCGGCACCGCAGGAGCGACGTCGCGTTGCACACCGTCGTACCGCATCCGTCGAAGGTGCTGTGCGCCGGCCTCAACTACACGAGCCACATTCAGGAAATGGGCCGGGAACTCCCGGCCCATCCCACCCTCTTCGCGAAGTTCGCCGACACCTTGACCGGCCCGGCCGATGCTGTGGCGGCCGTGGCGGAAGATCCCGAGATGGACTGGGAGGGAGAGCTCGCCGTCGTCATCGGACGGACCGCGTACAAGGTCCGTGAGGAAGAGGCAGGCCAGTACGTCGCCGGCTTCACGGTGGCCAACGACATCTCGATGCGGGGGTGGCAGTACCGCACGACGGAGTGGCTCCAGGGCAAGATCTGGGCACGTTCCACTCCGGTCGGCCCGGTCCTGACCACGCCCGACGAGTTCGATCCCGCAACCGCCGTGCTCCGCACCACCCTCAACGGCACCACGGTCCAGGAGCACCGGATCGCGGACCTGTTGTTCACTCCGGCCCACTTGGTCGCCTACGTGTCGACCATGGTGCCGCTGCACCCCGGAGACCTGATCCTCACCGGCACCCCCGGCGGAGTGGGCCGGGCCCGTACGCCGCGGAGGTATCTGGCACCCGGCGACCTGGTCGAGGTGACCATCGACGGCATCGGCACGGTGTCCACCCCGATCACCTGAGCCCCGCGTGCGACCCGGCCCGGTGCGCCCCATCAGCGGTCGCGCCGGGCCGGATCCGTGGAGTCCGCCGGGCCGGACCTGCTGAGTCGCAAGTACTGCGCCTCGAGCCCGGATCAGGCCAGCTTGATCCGCTGGAGGTCCTCGCCCACGACGACCTTGCCGCCGTACCCCCGCTGTGCCCACTTCTTCCACTTCCGGACGTCGATCGGGTTGCGGGCGACCTCGGAGATGTGCGAGAGCACGAGCATGTCGACCTCGGCCCGCTGCGCGATCGGACCGACCTTCTGGACCTCGACGTGGGACTGCAGCAAGTGGTCGACGAAGACTGCCGGGGCGTCGAGCCCCTCGACGCTGATCGCCTCGTGGACCAGCACGTCCGAGCCCTTGGCCAGGGCGATCAGGTTGTCGGTGTAGGTGGTGTCGCCCGAGAACGTGACCGAGCCGTGGTCGGTGTCGAAGCGGAAGGCGAAGGAGGGGAACACCGGTCCGTGCGGCACCAGGATCGCGGAGACCTTGACCCGCTCGTCCTCCATCACGACGAACGGCTTCATCGCGGGCGCGGTGTTCTCGTAGGTGGCACCGACCTCGGGAAGCTCGATCTCGTGCACATCGGCAAGGTCTCGGATGTCCTGGATGCCCATGTCCCGCAGGAAGACGTTCGTGCTGTAGGCGTACGCCGCGTGGCAGTCGTCGGTCAGTGCCTTCAGGCCCGGCGTCGGGCTGTCCGGGTTGACCGTCGGTGCCTGTCCGCCACCGAACTTCGGCGGGAGCCCGCCGGCCGGTCCTGGGCCGTAGACGGGGACGGGGCGGGTGAGGTTGTCGTGCTCCTGGTTGGGGACGCTTCCGCCCAGCAGGAAGAAGTTGTAGTAGTCCGCGATGTGGTCGGCGTGGAGATGCGTGATGAAAATGCCGCTCAGGGAAGCCAGCGTGAGACCTGACCGCACGTACTGGGTGGCGGCCGAGCGCCCGCAGTCGATCACGTACGTCGCGCCGTCGACGACGAGCGCGGTGGAGATCCCGGCCCGCAACGGATCCACCGGAGGGCCCGCCTTGGTGCCCAGCAGCACCAGTTCCAGCGCGCTCGACGAGCCCTTGCCGGGCCCCCGGCCCGAGGGTTCGGCGCGGGTCTCCGCCGCCGCCGCTGTGGCGCCGGGGAGACTGAGGACCACCGGAGAGATCCCGAGGGCGGTCAGCACGGAACGCCGGGCGACCCCGCTTCCGGTAGCGGCAGGAGATTCAGGACCGCACAGCTTGCACATGATCATCCGCCTTGGTGTGGGTAGTGGGCTGGTCGAGGTTGCGGGCTGCCATCGACAGGGCGCGATATCGGCGTTTCGGGATTGCGGTCGCCGGAAGGTGCTCATTCACCTGGCAGCGATCCGGCTGGGAAACTGCCTGCGCCAACTGCCTGCGGCGTCGAATTGCCGGGAAGACTGGCATGACCGTTTGACGCAGAGCAAGAGAAGTCAGAAGCCTCGACACGCCGTCCGCGCGTCGGTCCGCGTTCCTCCAGTAAACCGCAATATCACCGGAGAGCACCGCTGAACAGCCACTTCAGGTCACCGTGGGTGGGCGGAACCACCTGAGAGTCAGCCCTCATGTGATGCAGGTCACGTTAATTCCTCATCGCTCCGCGGAGACCTGCACCGAACTTTCCCTGCCACTCCCATACAGAAACAGATAGGGGGAGGTAAAGGAATTTGTATGGCTCGACTATCCCTGGTCGGCCGTCCGAGTGCGTGAGGCTAGGCGCCGGCGCAGGTCGGGTAGAACGCCGTCAAGTCGGCCTTGGGCATGGAGCCGGGTATGCGCCGGTCGGTCTGGTCGGCGTCCTTTGTGTACTGCCTGTTGGCGGCGTCGGACTTCCGGTCGAGACCCTTCCTGCTGCCGAGACGGGCCGTCGTTGCATAGACGCCGTCGCCTTCGTGACCGTAGGACGCGAGGTCCGGGTGGTGGTCGTGATCGTAGTCGGCGACGGCGAGGGCGCGCGGCTCCGACAGCTCGACGTGGTGATCGCTTTGTCCGCGTCCACGTGCCGAGAAGGGCCCGAGCCGCAGTTCGGAGACGTCCGGGTCCAAGGGGTCGTCGCCCTGGAACGCGTTGGTGGCAGCGACGAAGAGGTCGCTCCAACCGTCCTGGTCGAAGTCGGCGACGACGGCCAGGACGTCCTTTGCGGACTTGCCGCGATCCCCGACGAGATCCCGGGGCCCCACCGTCGTTCCTCGCCGCCCGTGCTTGGATCCGAAGGTGATGGTCAGGTCGGCGCCGGTGAGGGAGGGGGGAGAGACACGGTCGGCGATGCCGTCGCCGTTCAGGTCCGCCACGAGGGCTCCGGAGGAGGTCACGCAACTTCTGATCGCGGGCCCGGCAGCCGGGCGACCGGGCGGATCGCCTCGGCCGTCGCCGCATCCGGTCACAAGAGCCGTCGACGCCGCGAGCATCACTACGGACCATGCCCGCCCGGCTGTCCGTTTCCCACCGCGCACGACGTGACCGCCCCTCCAGGAGATTGATCGGAAGTGGAGCAGAGCCTAGCCTCGACCTCTCGTGATGGTCTGCCGAGGGAGTTGGCGGGCGATTTGGGCGTTCTGCGGCTGAGGCCGGGCCATGGTGTTGGTGGCGAAGCAGGTCAGCAGCATGCGCTTTGGCCGGCCGGCGCTGAGGTGATGTGGTCCAAGGCGGTGTTCGACCTCGCATGCCCCGGCTTGAGCAGGGCCGCGACGGGTTCGCCGGACGGGCGGTTCGTCATCGAGGACGGCCGCCGCACGGACATGCCCGCGGGCCGGTCCGTACGGCGTACGTCCCCTGTGGACTAGGCCTGCGGCTTGGGGAGTTCACATCCCTTGCGGCTCAGGTCGAGCTTGCTGCCGTCGACGACGCACGGCACGATCACGTAGGTCTCCTGGGCGTAGTTCGTGCCCT
Organism: Streptomyces sp. NPDC052043; assembly: GCF_044548235.1. Taxonomy (NCBI): domain Bacteria; kingdom Bacillati; phylum Actinomycetota; class Actinomycetes; order Kitasatosporales; family Streptomycetaceae; genus Streptomyces; species Streptomyces sp. NPDC052043. The sequence continues at coordinate 241,524 of NZ_JBIUBT010000011.1, read as the reverse complement.
GGCGGATGGTGATGCGCCCCTTGCGGTCGACCTCGCAGGGGTTGTTGAGCGTGCACTGCTCGCCGTCCTCGTTACCGGTGTTGTTGACGGCGATCACGCGTCCGGTGTGGTCGTCGATCACCGGGGAGCCGGAGGTGCCTCCGATGGTCTGGCACGCGGGCGTGTAGCGCACCGAGTCCTTCCAGGTCCACCAGTACTCCTTGAGCTGGTCCACGAACCCGTCGACGGAGCACTTGTACTGCTCCTTCCAGTACCCCGACACCACGGTGATCTTGGTGTTCTTGCGCGGGTGGCGCGGGTCGAGCAGCAGCGGCCGTACGTGGTACTTGCTCTCGATCTCGGCGTAGGTGGTGGTCGTCCGGTACAGCGAGATGTCGGTGTCGGTCATCGTCGCGTACGAGATCTGGTCGGCCTGAAGCGTGCCGAGCACCCCGGCGTCCTTGTCGAGGAGCTTGAACGTGCGGGTGGACGGCTGGTTCACGATGACCTGGCCGGCCTTCGGGAAGCCGCTCTCGATGCAGTGCCCGTTGGACAGCACGAGGGCCGGGTCGTTGGGCTGTGACTGCGGGGTACGCACGACGGAGCCGGAACAGTTGCTGAGCGCGACGGTGCCGGCGAACGTGACGGGCGCGTCGTTCGGTCTCGCGCGGGTGCCGGCGTCCCCGCCCGCGGTCCCGGCGATGGCGGGTGCCGCGCCCGCGCCGACCAGGGCGAGCGCGAACGCCGCGCCGGTGAGTGCCTTGCCGATCCTCGGTGAGCGACGTGTCGTGCGTGTCATCGGTGCTGCGGGTGACATTGGATGGAGCCCCCTTGCCGACGTCGGGTATGACGTCTGTAGCCGATGGTTGCCGTGCGCATTCTTCGGTGCCGACGGTCGGTGGGACAAGAGGTGGGACCAAGTCCGTGTCCCACCGCGGTCCGTGGGCACGGCGGACACGGGCACGCACCGGGCCGGGCGCATGTGCGGACCCGAACTCGCGCTGGGAGCTCCGACTTGGTGTTTCGCCAGGTCACGTCGGCTCCGGGGTCGCCGGAGCGGTGGGCGGCGGCGGCAGAAGGTCGCGGGGCGCGCCGGCGGACACGACGGCGACGAGGGGGTCCTCGGTGGGCAGGTCCGGCCTTGGGGACCATCGGTGCAGTCGGAGAACTACGACGAAGGTCCGTCCCACCGGTAGGTCTGCCCGGGACAGGGCGGCGCGGGGTGCGGCGGCGGGGCGACAAGGTCGTCGCGCCGCCGGCCTCCCGCCAGGAACGCACCTGTCGCCGCTACGACGAGGACTCCGGCTTCGATCCCGGAAGCGACATAAGCACCAAAGCCGTTGGGAGTGGCCCGCTCCGGCCGGACTTCGCCTTCTGGGTCCTCGATGACTCTCACGGTGTCTCCGACAGAGAGGCCCGCGCAGTCGTCCAGGGCCCTGGGTACCCTCGCCCCACCCTCCACGTGCTGCAACTGGCAGAGAGTTTGGCGCCTGGGCCGCTCGTCGATCCTGACCACTGTCACCTCGCTCCACCGCCCTCGTGTCTGCAGCACATCGGCGGTGTGGCCCCACCACCAGCCCGTGGCCGTGAGCAGGACCGCCGACGCGGCGTACGGCAGCGTGAAGTACCAGGCCCTGCCGAAGTAGTTGACCTCGGTCATCAGGAACAGAAGGCTCAGCGTCACCACGCCGAGCAGGACGTAGGCAGGCCAGCTGTCCGAGCGTATGAACAGCAGCCCCAGCCGCAGCGCGAACACCAGAACGCATGCGAGCAGTCCGAGGACGAGCCCAGTCCAGGTCAGCGCGGTTCGTGAGGCCCTGAGCTCGAACTGGGTGAGCCCCTTGCTCACGGCGTGCGCCACGAAGGGGACGCCACGTCGCCGCGGCGGACCGACGTCAGGCCAGTCGGTACAGGAGGGAGTCACGCTGATCCTGCTCGACCTCGGCGAGTGTCAGGTTGGGGTCGCGCTGATGGGCGAGAGCGACCTCGGCCGGCGTCGGCTGCTCCTCCTTGAGCGGCCATGCCTCGGGACGCCAGAGCTTCGACCGGACGAACGCCTTGGCGCAGTGGACGTACACTTCGTCGGCCCGCACGACCAGCGCGGTTTTCGGCGGCTTGCCGACCGGGGTCAGCCGCGCCAGCAGGTCTTCGTCGGCCGTGATCCAGGCTGCGCCGTTGACCCGAAGCGTCGTGTCCCGGCCAGGGATGACGAAGTTGAGCCCGGCGTGCCCGTTGGCCAGGATGTTGCGGTAGCTGTCCAGCCGATTGTTCCCCGTCGCGTCCGGAATCACTACATGACGCTCGTCGAGGACCATGACGAAACCGGGGGTGCCGCCCCGAGGGGCCACGTCGCAGCGGCCCTGGGCATCGCTGGTGGCGACGAACACCACGGGCGAGACCGCGATGAGGCGGCGCGACATCTCGTCGATGTGGTCGAGCTCTTTGCGTACCGCCCGCTCTCCGGGGTCCGCGTACAACTCCCGGAGTTGCGCCTCACTGGTCAGAGCTCGGGGTATCAGGGTGTCATCCACCCTGGCGATCATAGCCCCGTGGGTCGAAGAAACCGGGGGTGGCCGTCGAGGGTGCCGCTGTGTCGCGACCCCGCCCCGGAACCCTCCGTGTGTTCCGGGACGGGGCTGTAGGTGGGGCCGGTGTCGGAAGGGCTGCCGCCCGCCCATCACGTGGGTAGTGCGCCTGGGTTGGGCTCATACCCTTCGCTGTCGTCCCCACAGCAGTGCGACCGCCAGGAGGCCTGCCAGGCAGGGCACCATCCCCACCCAGCCCAGCGTCAGGGGCAGACCGGTGTCGCCGGAGGTGTCCTTGGTGAGCAGCCCGGTCAGCCCGGCACTTGCGCCGAGCACGAACACCACGGTCGCGGCGGGGCGGGCCCACCACTTGCCCGCCCTGACGGCCCATATCGTCCAGAGCCAGGCGAGGACACCGAGCGCTCCGATGACGGACAGCAGAACCAGGTAGGTGGTGACGGCCGAGTCGATGCGCGTGGGGGCGTACGTGGGGTAGCCGGCCCGGATGTGGTCGGCCAGCAGATGGGTGGTGGCACGGTCGACGTACGGGACGATCGTCGCGATGACGGTGAGCCCGAGGCCCGTGAACATCGCTCCGATGGCCAATCGCTCACGCCGTGTCTTCGTCATCAGAGTGCCTTCCTTTCGTGCGGACGGCGCCGCGCCGACGGAGGTGGTTCCGCTGTCCTACGTCGCCATGGGCGCCGGTCCGACGTACCGACTTCCCCCTCCCAAAACCTACGTCGTAGGTTTCGTCCTGCAAGGTACTTTCTACGGTGTAGGTTTTGCAAACGAAGGGAGTGGCCGTGGCCAGACGTACACGGGGCACCTCGGCGGGGCTCGACCGCGAGCGCATCGCTGCCGCCGCCGTCGCACTCGTCGACCGCGACGGCCTGGAGCGTTTCGGGGTCCGGCGACTTGCGGAGGAGCTCGGGGTCGACCCGATGTCGATCTACCACCACATCAAGGGCAAGGCCGCGCTGCTGGACGCGGTCTCCGAGGCTGTGCTCACTGAGATGGCGGTCGGCGGTGTCGACGCATCGCACGACTGGCAGGAGATCGCCCGCCGCACGGCGCACGGCTACCGGGACATGGCCTACCGGCACCCCCGGGTGTTCCCGCTGCTGACCACACGCGCCCAGACCTCGCCGGCGGCCCTCACCGCCCTGGAGCGCCTGGTCACCGCCATGCGTGAGTCCGGGCTGCCCGACCAGGTGGCCGCGGACGCGCTCACGGTGCTGTTCGGCTTTCTCAACGGACACCTGCTGGCACGCACCAGCGGCGGACCCGACGGGCCCAGCCCCGTGCCCGCCTTCGACACCGAGACGCACCCGACGATGGCCGCCCTCGCACCTCTGCTGGCCGACTTCGGGTCCGTTGCGGAGTTCGACCGGATGCTCGACACCGTGCTCGACGGGATCCAGGACCGGGCCGCTCAACAGTCGAGCGGATGATCACGCACTCGGGACAGCGTCGTCACACACCTCAGGACCACACCTCAGGCGTGGACATCCTCGAGCGGGCCACGACCTGGCCTGGCGGAAATTCGTGTGCCTCGGGGGCCCGAGCGCGTTATCGTCTCCCGTATGAACGTCATCGGCCGAAGCACCATCGCGACCGCGCGAGCGACCAGCTCGCCGGTTGCCGCCGCCTGACCTTCTCCCTTTCCCATCGGCGACCGGAAACGGCCCGTCGGTGGTTCTCTGGCGTTCTTGCCGCGATGTGACGACCGCACGGTCCCGTTGTCCGGTGCCTCCCCCGCTGTGATGCGAAGGAGTCACCCCATGAACACGGAGCAGATCGTCCGCACGATCGTCGAGTACTTCGAGGAGCGCGGTCATCGCAGGATCACCGGCTCGACGCTGCTGCCACCGCCTGGCGACCCGGTGCTGTTCACCACCTCCGGCATGCATCCGCTCATCCCCTATCTGGAGGGGCGTCCCCATCCCCTGGGCAGACGCCTGGTCAACCTGCAGCGCTGTCTGCGGACCACGGACCTGGAAGAGGTGGGTGACGCCAACCATCTGACGGTCTTCGAGATGCTCGGTACCTGGTCGCTGGGCGACTACGACGGGTCGATGAGTCTCGACTGGGGGTACAGGCTGCTCACGGAAGGACTGGGGATCGATCCGGGCCTGCTGCACGCCACCGTCTACGGCGGCGACGACCGAGTCGGGCCGGACACCGCTTCCCTGCGCCTGTGGCAGGACCGCGGCGTTCCCGTGGAACTCACCGTGGAGGACAACTGGTGGTCCAACGGACCGGTCGGCCCGTGCGGCCCCGACTCGGAGATCTTCCTGTGGAGCGGTGAGACTCCGCCCGAGTCGACGCCCACCCGCGACGACCGCTGGGTGGAGGTGTGGAACCACGTGATGATGCGCCACCGCCGGCTCGAGGACGGCTCCCTGGTGCCGCTCCCCCAACGCAACGTGGACACCGGGCTCGGCCTGGAGCGGCTCGCCTCGCTGTTGCAGGGCACGTCATCGGTGTTCGAGTGCGACGTCTTCGATCCCTGGCGCCGTCTCGTGCCGACGCTGTGGCCAACGGACGAACCGTCGCGGCGCCTGCTCTACGACCACCTGCGCTCGGCCGTCGTCGTACTCGGCGACGAGGTACGTCCGGCCAACACGGGACGGGGCTACGTGCTGCGCCGCCTGGTGCGACGAGTGCTCACCGTCCTGTGGCGGGACGATCCCTCGCGCAGCCTCGGAGACCTGCCGGACGAGCTGATCTCGCACACCCTGGACCACTTCCGGCAGGAAGTGGAATCCGGCGACGTACGTCGGCTGCTGCTTCAGGAGGAGCGCCGGTTCAGCCAACTCCTGGAACGCGGCCGGAAGGTCCTTGCCCGGCCACGGTTCCAAGGCCCTCTGGGAGATGAAGACTTCCACTATCTCCACGACACGCACGGCCTGCCACGCGATCTGGTCATGAGCCTGCGCCAGGAGTGACAAGTGGTCTGTCCGCAGGATCACGCGCACTCGGCCAATCGGCGGCATCCCTCCACGACCAATGGTGCGTTCGCATGGGTCACGGTGTGGGCGAGGGTGTACGGGACGCGTGGTGCCGTGCCGGGGTGACGACGAGTGAGACGTTCTGCCCGCCGAAGCCGAAGGAGTTGCTGAGCACGGCCTTCTGGGGGACATCGCGTCGCTGTGCGACGACATCGAGATCGATGTCGGGATCGACGTCGGCCGTGGTGAGGTTGCGGGTCGGTGGGATGACGCCGTGTTCCACACTGAGGACGGCGATGAGTGCTTCGATCGCGCCGGCGGCGCCGAAGAGATGGCCGAGCGCCGCCTTGGGGGCCGTCACGGTGGCGCGGCCGAAGACCTCCCCGATCGCGCGCGCCTCGGCGAGGTCGCCAACCGGAGTTCCGGTGGCGTGGGCGTTGATGTGGCTGATCTGCTCGGGAGCCAAGCCGGCCTGTGCGAGGGCCTTCCGCATGGCGGAGATCTGACCGGAGCCGTCGGGGGCAGGCGCCGTGATGTGGTGGGCGTCGGCGGCGATGCCGGCGCCCGCGAGCACCGCGTGGACGCGGGCGCGCCGAGCGCCTGCATGCTCGGCGCTTTCGAGTACCACGACAGCGGCGCCTTCGCTGAGGACGAATCCGCTGCGGTCCGCGGCGAACGGCCGTGACGCCGACGCGGGTTCGCCGGTGTGCCGCGACAGTGCCTGTGCCTGCGCGAAGCCGGCGACGGTGATCGGGGTGATCGCGGCCTCGGTTCCGCCCGCGATGACCACGTCCGCCTCGCCGGCGCGGATGAGCCTGGCCCCCAGGGCGATCGCCTCGGCACCGGAAGAGCATGCCGAGACGGGTGTGTAGGCCCCGGCCCGTGCGCCGTATTCGATACTGATCAGCGCCGCGGCCGCATTGGGCATGAGCATCGGGACCGTGCGTGGCGAGACGCGCCGAGTCCCGGCCGCCTCCAGTACGTCGTCCTGCTTCAACAGTGTCCGTACGCCACCGATGCCGGTGCCGATCGCCGACGCGAGCCGGTCCGGGTCCACCTCCGGGGCGCCGGCATCGGCCCAGGCTTCGGCCGCCGCGGTGAGGGCTGCCTGCTGCGAGCGGTCGAGCCGCCTGGCTCGCACGGGCGGCAGCGACTCGGCGGGGTCGACCGCCATCGTCCCCGCGACGGTGTCGGGAAGGCCGGTGTCCTCGTGGCCGGGCAGGACGCCGCCGCGGATGCCGGACTCGCCGGCGAGCAGCGCGTCCCAGGTGGACACCACGTCTCCACCGAGTGGTGTGATCGCGCCGAGTCCGGTCACGACGACTTCAGTCCGGTGCATGCGCTTCGACCTTTCTTGTATGCGATACAAGTGAGCAGACCCTGCTTGTTGTATCACATACAATCCAGGCGTGGAGAAGAAGCGAACCGAAGCCCGGGCAACGCCGACTCCGGCGCTCGACCGTGGTCGCACGACGAGGCGCCGGCTGATCGAGGTCACTGCCCGGCTCTGCAAGGAGCGGCCCGGTGCCGAGGTGAGCGTCGCGGAGATCGCGAAGGCGGCAGGGGTCTTCCCCAACCAGGTCACCTACTACTTCGGCTCCAAGGACTCGCTGATCGTGCACGCCGCTTTTCTCGGCTTGCTGCACGACACCCGACGGGTTGAGCGCATCGGTCGCCAAGCCCCCGACGCGGCGACATTCCGGCGCAACATCGCCCGCGCCGTCCTGTCTCTGCCCTCGCTCCCGTCGGTCGCGCGCGCACTCGCGGCCGCGATCTCCAAGCCCGAACTCGCCCCTGTGGTCGACCAGCACCTCCAGTTGCTGTTCCGACAGTCCGAGCGCTTCGTGAGCCGGCTCATCGACGGTCGCGGCTGGAAGGCCCGTCGACCGCTCGACGTGGAGGCCAGGACGTTTTGGAGCACCGCGCTCGGCGCGGTGCTGCTCGTCCGCGCCGGAGCACACGGCACGGTCGCCGACCTCGACCTCGCCGGATCACTGACCATCCACGACGCGTCCGAGCCCGACTAGGGCCCACGGCGGCGACGTGCACGTGGGCGCGTCCGCCGACGGCGAGCCCGGTGAGCGCGGGCACCAGGGCGGCACGGCCGCTCAGCACGAGGGCGGCTCCGGGTGAACCGGCGAATGCCCAGCTCAGAGAGCACAAGGGTGGGGACAACCCCCTGAGCTGGAGGGGGCTCGACCCCCCACGAGGCCTACAGCTGACAGGCTGGTGGCGGCGGGACGGCCGTAGCCAGACTCGCCTGCATGACGATTTCCTCCGACGCTCCGGTCACGACCGTCCCGGCCGCCGTGCGGCCCCGCAGACCTCGCCCCGAGGAGGGCAGTGACTTCGCCCGGCTGTCGCAGCGCATCTCCGAGGCGGATCTCCTGCGGCGGCGCCCCGGTTACTACACGGTGCGGCTCGGTCTGGTGATCGGGCTGCTGGCGGCGGGCTGGGGGGCCTTCGTCGCGCTGGGCGACACGTGGTGGCAGCTGGCGGTCGCCGCCCTCATGGCGTTGATGTTCGGTCAGGTCGCCTTGGTTGCTCATGACCTGGCGCACCGGCAGGTGTTCCGGAAGCGCCGTGCGAGCGCGATCTGGGGCCGGCTCTTCGGCAACCTCGGCATCGGCATGAGTTACGGCTGGTGGATGAACAAGCACACCCGCCACCACGCCAACCCCAACCACGAGGAACTCGACCCCGATGTCGCCCCTGACATCCTGGTGTGGTCCACCGAGCAGGCCCGCAACAGCAAGGGTCCGGCCCGGTTCATCGGCGGCCACCAGGCGTTCCTGTTCTTCCCGCTGCTGACGCTGGAGGGCTTCAACCTGCATGTGGCGAGCGTGCGGGCGCTGCGCTCGCCGTCGCTGAAGTGCCGTCTGCTGGAGGGCACACTGCTCTTCCTGCACATCGCGGCCTACGTGTCCGCGCTGTTCCTCGTGCTCTCCCCCGGCAAGGCCGTGGCGTTCCTCGCCGTGCACCAGTGCCTGTTCGGTGTGTATCTCGGCTGCACCTTCGCCCCGAACCACAAGGGCATGCCCACCTTCACCGGCGACGACCGCCCCGACTTCCTGCGCCGCCAGGTGCTCACCTCCCGCAACGTGCGGGGCGGCCTGCTCACCGACGTGATGCTCGGCGGGCTCAACTACCAGATCGAGCACCACCTGTTCCCGAGCATGCCCACTCCTCATCTACGGCGGGCCCAGGTCGTCGTACGCGCGTACTGCGCGGAGATCGGCGTGCCGTACCACGAAACCAGCCTGATCCAGTCCTACCGCGAGGCACTCGTCCACCTGCACCGAGTGGGCGAGCCCATCAGGCGCCAACACAAGGCGTCCTGACGGCAGATGCTCCCACCTTGCGCCCTGATCGCCGTGTCGCCCGGCCGGTTCACCAGAACGGCCCGACGGGCCTCTCCCGGGCGTTTTGGCGACGCCTTCGAGCTGACGCGGCGCCCGGTCCGGTCAGGTGACCGGACCGGGCGCCGGCCGTCGTGCGCGGGGCGCGCCACGGTCAGTGCCGGGACCGGGTCAGCAGTACAGGTTGTCACCCGTCGACACGCCCAGGATCTGCGTGAACTGCTGGTACGTGGTCACACGGCTCTGCACCTGGGCGGGGTTCCCGCCGTCGCACTCGATGGAACCGTTGATGGAACGGATCGTCTGGCCGAAGCCCGCGCCGTTGACCATGGCGTTGTGCGCGGTCATGCTGCCGGGGCCGGACTGGGTGTTCCAGTACCAAAGGCCCGTCTTCCACGCCACGGCGGAGTCGTTCTCCACCAGCCAGGGATTGTTGAGCAGGTCGATGCCGAGCGCGTCGCCGGCCGCCTTGTAGTTGAAGTTCCAGCTGAGCTGGATGGGGCCGCGGCCGTAGTAGGCGGACTGTCCGGCCGGGCAGCCGTACGGCTGGCTCCAGTCGCAGTAGTTCGGATAGTTGGCGGTGTTCTGCTCGACGACGTAGACCAGTCCGCCGGTCTCGTGGCTGACGTTGGCGAGGAAGGCGGCTGCCTCCTGCTTCTTGGTCTCGTCGCTGCCGGTGTTGGCGAATCCGGGGTAGGCGTCGAGCGCGGCGACCAGACCACTGTAGGTGTAGAAGCCGTTGCGGTTCGGGAACATCTGGTTGAACTGGGCCTCCGAGACGACGAAGTCGCCGATCTGCGTGCCGCTGTCGCAGTGGTACGGCTGCCAGTACCAGGTGCTGATGACCGGGTCGTAGCCCGGGTTGTCGTGCTCAGCGATGTACGCATTGCCGTCCGTGTAGCGGACGATGTCACCGGTGACGTAGGCCCTGCCGGCCTCCCAGTTCGGGTAGCTCGAACAGGTGGCGGCGGACGCGCTGCTGGTCGGCACCAGCACCGGTACGGCGGCGGAGAGGGCGAGCGCGGTCACGACCGCGGAGATGCGACGCCTCGACACGGAATCAACTCCTTGACGGAGAACGGTCGTACCCGGCGCGGGCAGGACGGAGCGAGCCTTGTGCGCGTCCCGGTGGAACCGGACGGGGCGCTGGGCCGACCGTGGTGGGGGGTGTGAGGCACACTCAACCGCATTGGTCTGTACCAGTCAAGGTGCAGATCGGTCAGCGGCGAAGGAGGAGCGGGGCGGCAGGCACGGCCAACCGGGCTGAAACGGGGCCGTGTTGGGCGGCGTGCACCACGGCCACCGGGCACAGGGTCGCCCGACGACCCGCACACCCCCTTGCTAACCGGAACACTGTTCCGTATTGTTTAAGTCGAACGATGTTCCGTTTGCGTGAGCTCAGCGCGCCGCGGCGGGCATCACATCAGGCATGGGAGGAAACCGTGAAGTACCGCACGCTGGGCCGAACCGGTATCAAGGTCAGCCCGTACTGCCTCGGTGCGATGATGTTCGGCACCGTCGGCAACCCCGACCACGAGGACTCCGTCCGCATCATCCACAAAGCGCTCGACGCGGGCGTCAACTTCGTCGACACCGCCGACGCCTACTCGCGCGGCGAGTCCGAGGAGATCGTCGGCAAGGCCCTCAAAGGCCGCCGTGACAACGTCGTCCTGGCCACGAAGGCGCACCTGCCGATGGGCGACGACCCCAACCAGCAGGGCAACTCGCGGCGTTGGGTGACCCGCGCGCTGGAGGACTCACTGCGTCGGCTGCAGACCGACCACGTCGACCTGTTCCAGATCCACCGGCCCGCGCCCGACACCGACGTCGAGGAGACCCTCTCCGCCCTCACCGACCTGGTGCGCGCGGGCAAGGTCCGGGCCGTCGGCTCCTCCACGTTCCCCGCCTCGGACATCGTCGAGGCGCAGTGGGTCGCCGAACGGCGCGGCCTGGTGCGGTTCCGTACCGAGCAGCCGCCGTACTCGATCCTCAACCGGAGCATCGAGCGCGAGGTCCTGCCCGTCTGCGAGCGGTACGGCATGGGGACCATGGTGTGGAGCCCGCTCGCGGGGGGCCTGCTCACCGGCCGCTACCGCAAGGACCGGCAGGCCGACACCCACCGGGCCGCCTTCGGCTTCGGGCACCTGCGCGACGAGCGCCGGCTCGACGCCGTGGAACAGCTCCTCCCCCTGGCCGACAAGGCGGGGATTCCGCTGACGCACCTCGCCCTGGCTTTCGCGATCGCCCACTCCGGCGTCACCTCCGCGATCATCGGGCCGCGCACCATGGACCACCTCGACGACCTCCTCGCCGGCGCGGAGATCAGCCTGACCGACGACATCCTCGACGAGATCGACGCCATCGTGCCGCCCGGCACCGATGTCGGGACGCTCGACATGGCCTACGACCCGCTCGCCATCCAACTCGCCCCGCTGCGCCGCCGCCCGGCCATCGAGCGCTCCGCCGCCTGATCCGTCGGCGGGAATCGGCCGGCGAAGGTCCCGGACCCCGGCCGGAGTCCTCAGAGTTGCCCGGAGGCTGCACTGGGCCTCGGCCTCCGCACCGGCCGACGTACCGTCCCGGTGTCAGAGGACCTTGGCGAGGAACGTCCTGACGCGCTCGTTGTCGTTGCGTTCGGAGAAGAACTCCTCGGGCGGCAGGTCGGCGGCGATGCGGCCGCCGTCGATGAAGAGGACCCGGTCGGCGACCTTGCGGGCGAATCCCATCTCGTGGGTCACCACGACCATGGTCATACCGTCCCGCGCGAGGTCGGTCATGATGTCGAGGACGTCGTGGACGACCTCGGGGTCCAGCGCGGAGGTCGGCTCGTCGAACAGGATGAGTTCGGGGTCCATGGCCACCGCTCGCGCTATGGCGACGCGCTGCTTCTGGCCGCCCGACAGCCGGTTCGGGTAGATGTCCGCCCGTTCCAGCATGCCGACCTTCTCCAGCAGGGCGCGGCCCTTGCGCTCCGCCTCCTCGCGTCCGCGGCCCAGGACGTTCATCTGTGGCAGCACCACGTTGCGCAGCGCGGTCATGTGCGGGAACAGGTTGAACTGCTGGAAGACCATGCCGAGACGGGCCCGCAGCCGGTCGAGGTCGGAGCCGCCCGCCGTGAGTTCCTCGCCGGAGAACTCCACACGCCCCGAGGTGGGGGTCTCCAGCAGGTTGAGGCAGCGCAGGAAGGTCGACTTGCCGCCACCGCTGGGCCCGATGACCGCCACCACCTCTCCCGGCTCGATGGCGAAGTCGATGCCGCGCAGCACCTCGTGGTCGCCGTATCTCTTGGTGATGCCGAAGGTCTGCAGGAGCGCCATCAGACGTACACCGCCATCTTCTTCTCCAGGGCGCGGGTGGTGAACCCGATCAGGTTGGTCAGGACGTAGTAGAGGAGGCCGATGAACAGGTACACGGTCAGGGCGTCGAAGGTCCGGGATATGATCGTCTGCCCTACCATGAACAGCTCACCGATGGTGATGAACGAGACCAGCGTGGAGTTCTTGGTCAGCGACACGAACTCGTTGCCCAGCGGCGGCAGCATCCGCAGGAACGCCTGCGGGACGATCACATGGCGCATGGCGGATGCGTGCGACATACCGCAGGACCGGGCGGCCTCGAGCTGGCCGCGGTCGATCGACTGCACCGCGCCGCGCACGATCTCGGTGACGTAGGAACCGCTGTACAGGCCGAGTGAGAGGACGCCGGCGAGCATCGGCGGCAGTTGCAGGCCGAGTTGGGGAAGCCCGAAGTAGACGAAGAACAGCTGGACCACGAACGGCGTGCCACGGATCACCGAGACGTAGACGTTGCCGAGCCAGCGCACCGGAGCGACCCGGCTGAGCTTGGCGAACCCGCCGGCCATGCCGAGCATCAGGCTCAGGCACAGGGACATCACGATGACGGAGATACTCACCAGCAGTCCGTGCTGGATCTGGCCCCAGGAGTCCACGATCGTCCGCGGGTCGAACAGCGGCTTGGACGCCTTGGACGCCTTCTGGGCGGTCGGACCCTGTGCACCGAACCACTTCTTGGTCAGTTCGGCGTAGGAGCCGTCCTGCTTCATGGTGTGCAGCGCGGCGTCGAAGGCCGCGGTCACCGCCGCCTCGGACTTGGGAAAGGCGTAGCCGTAGTTCTCCTCGGTCAGCCGCTGCCCGACCTGCTTGAGGCCCCCGCGCTGGGCGATGAAGTACTGGCCGGCCGGGCCGCCGGTGACGACCGCGTCGGCCTGGCCCAGTCCCACCGTGGAGAACATCTGCTGGTTGGTCTGCACGACGACCCGGCGGGCACGCGGCTGGTTCTCCTTGAGCCACTCGACGGACTTCGTGCCGACCTGCACCGCGACGCGCTTGCCCGCGAGATCGGCCAGGGAGTGGATGGAGGTGTTGGAATCGGCGACGAACACGGCCAGTCCGCCCGGGTAGTACACGTCGCTGAAGTCGACGGCCTTGGCCCGCTCGTCGCTGATGTAGATGCCCGAGGCCCCCATGTCGATCTGCCCGGCCTGCAGGGCCGGGACGATGTTGTCGAAGGGCATCTGGGTGAACTCGACGTTCTTGATGCCCGCGCGACTGGCCAACGCGCGCACCAGGTCGATGTCGAAGCCGACCTTCTCGCCCTTGGCGTCGGTGGACTCGAAGGGCGGGAACGTCGCATCGGTGCCGACCCGCAGCACCGCCTCACCCGAACGCAGCCGGGCGAGCTCCTGGGCGCCGGGTCCGGCCGACCCGGCGGCGGTCGCCGGACCCGCGCCCGCCCACATCACGACGACGGACAACAGTCCCACCAAGACGGCTGCGACTCTCCTCCGCACGGGGGCTTTCACCATGTTCAACTCCATTGGAATACAGGGCATGACGCAGTCGGCACGCGACTGGCGAGGGGGTTCGGGGCAGGGGTCACCCGCGGGCGCGCCGTCGAGCGCGGAAGGCACCGACCGAAACGGTGTGCACGATGCGGGCGGCCAGAGCGGCGGTGGCGTGGTCCCGGTCGTAGGCCGGGTTGAGCTCCACGACGTCGAAGAGGCCGAGTTTGCCGCTCTCGGCGACCGCCTGGCAGATCTCGATGACGACGGTCGGCGGCACGCCGAGGGCGGCCGGCGCGCTGACGCCGGGTGCCGCCGAGGCCGGCATGACGTCCAGGTCGAGGGTCAGATGCAGGACGTCGACCTGGTCGGCGAACCGGGCGACGAAGTCGAGCACGTCGTCCAGATGGCGTTCCTGGGATTCCTCGTCCGTCCTGAACGCGACGTTCAGGTCGGCCGCGGTCCGCACCAGCGCCGTGGTGTTGCTGGACTCGCTGATTCCGACCACCGCGTAGGTGAACGTCGCCCCGCGCCCCTGCTCGAGGTCGGCGATCTGCCGGAAGGGGGTTCCGGAGGTGGCTCGGTCCGCCTGCCGCAGGTCGAAGTGGGCGTCGAGGTTGAGTATCCCGAGCCGGCGGCCGTCGAGGACGCCGCTCGAGGCAAGGCCCCGGTAGGACCCGTACGCGGTCTCGTGTCCGCCGCCCAGGACGATGGGCAGGTGTCCGGCCCGAACCAGCGAGCGGACCGCGGCGGCCAGGTTCTCGTGTCCGGTTTCGAGATCGCCGTCCACCACGTTCACGTCGCCGGCGTCGTGGACGACGAGGTCGGCTCCGAGAGCCTTGGAGGCGAGGGCCCTGCGTATCGCGGCCGGGCCGTCGGCCGCCCCGGGCCTGCCTCCGTTGCGGCGCACCCCCTCGTCGCTGCGGAACCCGATGAGGGCGAGGCCCGGGGAATCGGGACTCTCCGCGTTGACCGCGTTGTGCCAGCGCCGGTGGTCGGCTCCGGGTCCGTCGACCCGCCCGGTCCACACCGGTGCGGGGGCCGTGTCGCGGCCGGTGATCCTCGATGTCATGACGGTGGCTCCTCGATACGGCTGATGTCCTGTGCCGCGGCATGGGTGAGTGTCAGCAGCGTCTGGTGGTCGCGGACTCTGAACTGGGGCGCCATGGTGCTGACCGTTCCGGTGACCTCGCCGCGCCGGTCGAAGACCGGCACACTCACGCCCCACACGCCCTCGTCGACGGCGCCGGTACTCATCGCGTAACCCCGGTCGCGGACATAGCGCAGGTCCACCATCAGCGACTCGGTCACGGTCGGATCCAGCCGGTGCGCGGCGCAGATCTCGGCGACCCGGTCGGCCGGCAGGTGCGCGAGAATGGCCTGCGCGCTCGCTCCCCAGGTCAGCGGCTGGGCCACACCCGGCGAGAAACTGCACTTGACCATACGTGGTCCGTCCGCGGCCTCGACACACAGCACGTGGTCGCCGCTGGGTATCAGGAATGCCGCGAGTTCCCCGGTGTCCGAGGCCAACCGGGTCAGCCGGCTCTTCACCGCCCCGCCGCCGAGCATCTCGCGCCGGTAGTTCTCCGCCATCAGCACGGCCAGCGAACCCGCGCAGTACCTGCCGCGGGTACGTGTGGGGCTCGCCAGGCCGATCTGCACCAGGTCGTTCAGGTGCCGGTACACCGCGCTGATGGGAATGCCGGTGTGCCGGCAGATCTCGTCGGCACTCACGGTCGCCTGCTCGGCCAGCACCGCCAGGATGGCGCCGGTGCGATGGGCAGGCCCTCGAACGGACTTCTGTGGGGTCACCCGCCGGACACTAGGCGACAGTTTCAGCCACGTCACCACCGTCCTCCCAGCTCATGGGAAATTTCCTTTCGATCGGTGGGAGAACGTGCGAAGCGATTCCACCCAAAAGGGCACGTAACAACAACTTGGCGGCAGCCGAGGCTGGAGCGTGGAGTCTCGGCCGGACCCTGGACTAGACGAATCAGTCCGGTGTGATCAGTGGTCGTAGGCGATGAGGGATCGCATGGTCGGCTGTCCGGTCTTGTGGTTGTGCCAGACCGCCGCGGCCAACGCGAGGACGCGCTGGGCGACGCGGACGGCGACGCCCTCGAAGGTCCGGCCGCCGTGCTGTTCCAGGTCGAGCTGGCCCTTGAGGGTGTCGTTCACCGACTCGATCAACTGCCGCACCGACTTCGGCAGGGACTCGCCCGTGCGGCGTTTCTCCCGCTTGAACGACGGCCGCAGCAGATCTGCCCCGCGCAAGGCCAGATCGGCCTCGAACTCCTTGGAGGCGAAGCCCTTGTCCGCGATCGGCAGCAGGCCGGGCCGGTCGGTGACTGCGTCCGGCTCGCGGTCCAGCATCGCCGTGAGCACCTCGCGCTCGTCCAGCTTCGGGTTCGCCAGGGCCCACAGGATCGGCATGCCCGTCGGGGTGCACACCAGGTACAGCCGCAAGCCCCAGAAGAACCGGGAGTGGCTGGCGCAGTACCCGTATCCGGCCCAGCCGGCCAGGTCCGACCGCTTCGCCGTGGGCCGAGAGCGTCCGCACTCGACCGGGGTGGAGTCGATGATCCAGTGGTAGTCGAACCAGAAGTCGGTGTCCGTGGCAAGGAGCCGTATCGCTCGCTTGACCAGCGGCAACGCGGCCCTCAGCCGCTTGTTCCAGCCCGGCTGCTTCGGCACGTACGGGAACATTGCGCCCAAGCGGGAGCGGACGAACCGCAGCCACCTGGCCTCCGACGCGAAGCCCAGCATCGCCTGGGCCACGGCGAGGCAGATGAGCTCGGAGTCCGTCAACCGCGGCGGGCGGCCCAGCCACCGGGTATCCGTGATCTCGTCGTCGATCTTCACGTACAGTGCGGTGAGCAGGGTGTCCAGGCCGCTTGTCACAGAACGATCTTGGACATCCTGTCCGCGTTCCGGGACGCACCGTCAGCATCGGGAACGCCCCGTCCAAGGGGTGGTGACCTGGCGACTTGACGGCCTTCAGGGGCTGGTTCTCCGCTCGATTCACATGAGGATCCCTCGGGCCGCCGCAAAGTGATTGGCCAGATCCGGATCGCCCGACAGCACGAGCCGATCGCGGTCGAAGGGCGGTCCCGTGAGCAGCCGCCAGGCAGAGTTCATGTCGAGCCTGACTGTCGCGTCCGGCGCATGGATCGTGCGTCGATCCGTCTGCTACTGATCGCAGACAAGGACTTCGCTCCCAAGGAGTTCGAACAGCCGGTCAGGCGATCCCCGGATCGCCTACCGACCACTGCTCACATCGGAACAACTCGTCTAGGCTGCGGGTCGTGAATTCGGCCATGACCAGCGGGGTGACCACTGAGCCCGCCATCCTTGATGCCAGGGAGCTGACTTCCCATCCGGAGCTCGAGCTCCGGTTTGTGGAGTCGGCTCACCGGATCCTGGCGGATCTGGTCAGTGGAGGTGCCGCGCTGGGCTGGGTCGAACCACCCTCGCGGGATGAGGTGGCGGAACTTCTCGGCCACGTCGTCTCTGCGGTGCAGACCAGGGATGCGGCCCTGCGTGCGGCTTACCTCGACCGCCAGTTGGTCGGGTTGGGGTACTGGCTCCGCTACGCCCGACCGACTCATCGGCCCCACGCCGATCTGGAGAAGATCGCGGTAGATTCCGCCGCCCATGGTCGTGGCGTCGGTCTGGCGCTGACCACTGCCTTGATCGCTGACGCCCGGGAGACGGGTATCGAGGTCCTCACCCTGGACGCCCGTGGCGACAACGCCAATGCCCTTCACCTCTACCGATCGCTGGGCTTCACCGAATACGGCCGCCTGACCGACTTTGTCGCTGTTGGCGAACACCGCTACGACAAGGTCTTCTACATGCTGGACTTCCGCCGGCAAGGCTGACCTCTGCCACGCACGAGAAGACCCGGCGGCGACCCGCTGCCTGGGCTCAGATCACGTCCTGTGGCGAGGCGGCTTACAGCACTTGCAAGGCAAGAATGGCCACCCGCCGATCCGCCGACTCCTTAAGGCAAGAAATCGTCAATACTTGTGGATAGCTCATCAGCAACGTTCGGTGGTGAGTGACGAGGCAATACTGTCCCTCGTGACGACGTATGACCGCATCGGCGCGACCTACAATCACACACGACGACCCGACCACCGGATCGGCGTCAAGATCCACGAGGCACTCGGCGATGTTGGCACTGTCATCAACGTCGGTGCTGGTGCCGGCTCCTACGAACCACCACAAACGGTGCTGGCGATTGAACCCAGTGCAGTGATGATCGCCCAACGTCCGGCTGGATCTGCGCGGGCTCTCCAGGCATCAGCGGAGTTGATCCCCATCGCCGACGACTCGGCTGATGCGGCGATGGCCCTGCTGACCGTGCACCACTGGACGAACCTGGAAGCCGGGATCGCGGAACTCCTCCGGATCGCGAGGCGGCGCGTCGTCATCTTCACCTGGGACCAGGCCATCTTCCGCAGGTTCTGGCTGCTGGACGAGTACCTGCCGGAGGTAGCCGCGTTCGACGACACACGGGCAGTCCGGATCGACCGGCTGGTCGCGCTGCTGGGCGGTGCCCGCATCGAAAAGGTCCTGATCCCGTACGACTGCACCGACGGATTCGGTGCTGCCTTCTGGCGCCGACCTGAGGCATACCTCGATCGGGAAGTGCGAGCCGGCATTTCGATGCTCACCCAAACCGGCGATGAGGTCCTCCGTCCCGGCCTGACCAGGCTGTCCAGCGACCTGTCTTCCGGCCTGTGGCACGAACGCCATGCTGACCTGCTCGACCGCGAAACACTGGACGTCGGATACCGACTTCTCGTAGCAGACCTTTAGGAACAGACGGCGGAAGTGGACAACAGCATCGAGGGTCTTGTTCATGCAGTTGCGTGGCGGAGGGAGTGCAAGGCGGCGAGTTCGTCCTCGGACAGACGTAGAGAGCCGACGGCCACGTTCTCGGCAAGGTGGCCGAGATCGCCGGTGCCGGGGATGACCAGGACGTGGGTGCTGGTCCTGGAGCGAGCACTCCGAGCTGCACCTGAGCCTGCCGACGACAGGTCAGTTCCTCAGCTCGGACCTCACCTTCTTCAACCTCGCGGGCCGGATCCGCAAGGCAGGGGGCAGTGCGGTGACGTGGCCTCGACCCTTCGGTCCCTGACCGTGCACCTGTCCGAGCTGCGTCTGGATGCCGAGGTCCTCGCAGAACTCACCGAGCAGCGCCGTGCGCTGCAGGAGGCGGACGACACCGCACGCTCCGCCGACTCCTACCCCTGCCTCCAGGGGAAAAGTAGCTTTGCGTGAGCTTGGGGGTCGTAGTTACAGGGGCCGCCGAGATGCCCCTGTGCTCCCGAAGTTCCAGCGAAGTGACAAGTAGCTGCCTGTAGTCAGAGTGACGCTCGGTCAGGGAGAGCGAGGCGAGGTCCGGGGACTTCGCCGGCCTGGAGGGCTGCGAA
This sequence comes from Streptomyces sp. NPDC052043, assembly GCF_044548235.1. Taxonomy (NCBI): domain Bacteria; kingdom Bacillati; phylum Actinomycetota; class Actinomycetes; order Kitasatosporales; family Streptomycetaceae; genus Streptomyces; species Streptomyces sp. NPDC052043. The sequence goes on along the minus strand of NZ_JBIUBT010000011.1, from coordinate 222,465 downwards.
GTCGGCGTGCGCATGCTCGACCGCCTCCGGGTACGCCTCGCGGACGGCTTCATTGGGGTGGGCCAAGTACCTCGTCGGCGCTGCGGGGCTCTGTGCGTGCTTGTTGGTTGAGCTTGTGGCGGGCGATGGAGGAGTGCCGGTAGACCTCCTTGCGGGCCCGCATGATGTTGCCCAGGGGCGCGTGTTCGGCGGTGACCCGCCAGGGCGTGAAGGACAGCGCGTCCATCTTCGCCAGGTTCTCCGGGCCGGAGATGTCCTGCTGGGGCAGCCGCAGCTTCGCCACCGTGACGGACGGCGAGAGCTGTTCGGGCCACTCCACGGTGGTGTCCTCCACCGGCATGCGCTCCAGGTCGGTGCAGAGTTGGATCTGGATGTCGAAGACGTAGGGCCGCTCCTGCAGTTCCGCTTGCAGGGCCGGCCGGAAGACCTCCTGTACGGAGGCCGGGTCGATGTGGCGCCGGACCACCGCGGCGGCGGAGGACGGATCGGGGGTGATGCGCACCTTGGCGATGTAGTCCCCGTGCCGGACCGCGCCCATCGTCCAGTAGCTGGACAGCAGCAGGTTCGCTGGTGGGGTCTTCGCCAGGCGCAGGAAGGCCAGGAACTCGTCCCACGCCCAGTTGTCCTGGTCCAGGGTTCCCTTGCCGGTCACGAATTCGGTGAAGAAGCGATGGGCGCCGGGTCGGCCCCGGGAGAAGTAGGCCGGTGCGTTCAGGAACAACTCCTGGATGAACAGGTAGTGCTCGATGGTGTTGCAGAAGAAGATCGGTCCGTTGATATTGGCGTAGTCGAATGTGCCTGTGTCCGGTTCGTCTTCCAGCAGGGTCGGGCTGGGGATGTCGAACATCTTCAGGGCCAGTCCGGTGGCGGCGCCCAGTCGTGCGTCGGCTCCGGCATGGGGCGAGCCGTTGGAGAAGCGGATGAGTGCGTCGTGGGTTCCAGGGGTTGCGTAGATGCCCTGGGCGTACTCGGGGGGAAGCCCGGCAAGGATCTCCACTTCCCCTCGGACCAGCCCGTAGCCCTTGGCGTGGGCGTCGCGGAGGGCCTGTCCGGTGCCGCCGGCCGTGACCGACTCGGCGATGTAGCTCTCGGTCTTGTCGATCACCTTCTGCAGGTTCTGGTCGAAGTCCGGGTCGTCGTCTTCGACGTCGGGCGTGTAGCGGACGAACTGTGTTGCCATGACCTCGACCTCTCCTCGGAGAGCATGGATCGGGCCCTCGGGCGACGGGTGCCGCCGTCAGTCCTCCAGTTCGGCGAGCCAGCGCAGTGCCCGCAGGCCTGGCAGGAAGCAGTACTCGCCGCCGCGGGTGACCACGAAGCTGGGCAGGTTCCGCAGGCGTCGGCGGACCGGCTTCTCGGGGATGGTGACGCTGCCGGTTCCGCCGTGGTGCCCGGCCACGGGGTCCTGCTCGCCGGGGTAGCCGATGAAGTTTCCGTCGTTGATCCACTCGGCCTTGATGAACTCGAACTGTCGTTCCAGGTGAGCCCCGATGAAGACTCCAACCAGCCCGCGGTCGGCGCCGTCGTCCTCCAGCACGCCCTCGGGCAGAGGCGGGCCGTAGGTGGTGCCGCGGCGGATGAGGCGGTGCATCCGGGCGTCGCCGATGATGGTGGAATCGCGGGGGTTGGTGCGCCGGATGTGCGCACCGGCGGGGCACCGGAAGCCGCCATCGTCGTGCTCCCGGTACAGGAAGTTGTTCACACGGTGCGGATCGGCCGCCATCTGCGGATCATCGTGCTCGGGCGCGAGTGTCAGCGGCGCCCCGCTGGGCCAGCGCCCGACCATCTTCGCCGCCAGCAGCGCCTCCTCCTCGGCGCTGGAGCTGTTCACACGCAGGTACCGGCGCCAGGCGGCCACGTTGGTGTGGATCTTGCGGACGGCCACGTAGGTCCCGTTGCGCCCCAGCACGTCGGGGCTGGGTGCGGGCGGCAGATTGCCGGTCTCGTCGGGGTAGCCGAGGATGAACTCGCCGGCCTTGATCGGGGCTTCCTGCGGGTTGGAGCCGGGCAGTCCGACGCCCTCGATGTTCGGATGACTGATGCCGTCACGGAAGCCGAAGGTAGTGCGCCCGGTCGGGAGCTGGCGGACCTCCTGCTGCCAGATCACCTGGACACCGGGGGTGCCCTCGTACGCGACACGGGCCTGCTCCAGTTCCCTCTCCAGCTGCGCCGCGTCGGAGGACAGGGCGCTCAACGCGATGTGGACATCGCCTGTGCCGAAGGGAGCCTCCCAGTGGGCCGGTGCGCCCTCGCCCACGTCGCCGATCAGCTCCGCGCGAGCGGCCATGCCCTCACGAAACGCCCGCGGAAAGCTGTTCAGCGACTCCTGGGGCACCCCCAGGGCCCTCAGCCCCTGGTAGGTGAACGCCACCGCGACCCAGGCATCCCGGCTCCGGTCCGCACTGGACAGACCGCCCGAGGTCACCGGGAGCAGCCGCCGCAGCAGGGCGCGCCCTGCCTGGCCGTCGTCGACGCGCAGGAAGACGAACTTTCCCGCGTAGGGAACGGGCCGTGGCCGCAGGGCGCCGCTCTGGACATCGTCGATCTCGACGCGCACGCTCGCCGTACTGCTGCTGTCCGCGGTGTTCATGATCGCTTGTGCCTCCATATCGGCTTCTGCCAGGGCAGCCCTCCAGCCGCCGACCCGCCGTCGCCAGCGCGGTCCACCGGCGTCGGATCGGCTCCGAGGGTTGGATTGCGCCCGGGTTCTATGCCGCGGCTTCCTCCAGCAGCTTCTGGAAGGCTGGCGTGGCAACCAGCTCGGCGTTTGCCGGGTTCTCCAGGGCCGCCCGGAACTCGGGGGTGTCCAATACCTCCTGGAACGCCTCGTCCACTCGATGGTCCTTGTAGATCTGCTGAACGGTCAGCTCGGGATAAGCGCTGACGAAGACTCCCGCAGGCGCCTGGTGGGCGACGAACCAGTCCTTCACCCCCGGATCATGGATGCCGGGGAACCCCTCGCTGTGCGAGAAGACCCGCTCGAAGCGGGCCCCGACCACCGTCTGGGCGAAGTCGTCGATGTAGGTGTCCCAGGAACCGTCGAAGACGCTGGCGAACATGAAGCGGGCGTCATCGTCGAAGATCACGTGCCGTGCGTCATGCAGAGTACCGATCTGTCGCACCGCCGCATGGACCTGCTCGTCGTCCGCCGCGTCGGCCATCGCGGCGAGGTCCTCACGCAGCGCTTCGGCCTCACCCGGCTTGATCTTGGTGAAGACGGTGAACTCGCTGCAGACCCCGTCCGACCTGCCCGGGCGCTCGGGGTGAGCAGACTGGGTTCCACCTGTCGTCGCAGTCATCGTGAGATCCTCCTGCTACGGTCGGTGCGAGGGTCTCCAAGCGCACGACATGGGGCGCTATCGCCCTCACCTCTTCATCCTCAGCAGGGACACGCTGCCTCGCATCTTCACGCCTGAGCGATGCGGCCACTCAGCTATGTGATCCCCTCGTGAATGATCGCAGCTCGGATCCGACGCCGCCTGTTTCAGCGGTCCGGCGACCTGCAGTACTGCCGCCCTGGTTTCTTCCCAGGGGGCATCGAGTGCCTCCGCGATCGTGATCGAGTAGCGCGGCGAAAATGAAAATGCTGCCGGCGCGATAACTGGGCCGATGATCATCATGAGGTCGGGGAGATGAGCATGTGACAGCTGACCAGCAGGACCCAGAGGGGGAATACCAGTTCCGACCAGCGCACGTTGACCACAACGAAGAGGAGGATGAGGCCGACGAGGTAGCCGAGCCACACCAGCCAGCGCGGGAACAGCCCCAGAAGGCGGCCGATGGTTGTGGTCGAGAGGGTGAACACCGCGGCCATGCGCATGCAGTAGCTGGACAGCAGCGTGTAGGTGAGGTGATGCCCGAACTGCCAGAGGGGCAGCCCTGAACCCGACGCGCCGCCTCGCGCTGAGGCAACCTCGAGCAGGCTGCCGGCCGACGTGGCCAGAGCAAACAGCGTCGCGACGAACAGTACGCCGCTGCCCAAAAACACGGTGGCGACGAGTTTGTCCTCTGCCTCGCCGACGTAGGCTCGTAGCGCGCCCATGAACCACAAGAAGGCGATACCCGCAAACGGCAGCAGCGCCAGCGCCCAGCGAAGAGCCTCCCGGCCAGAGGAGTTAGCGTGCCACTCGTGCGCACTGGGCGGGAGGGAGGGGAACACGATCCGCACGAGGACGATGACGGCCGTCAGCAGGACAGCGAACGCAATACCCACCGCGCCCGCTGCCCGAGGCGTCCTTGGCCGCTGGTCTGGATACGCGGTCGTCGCTGCCAAGGCTCTCCTCCGTAATGCTGACTGATGCCATCGCCGAACAGCTTCAGCCCAAGGAACGGGATCAGCTCGTCGACACGCCAGTCGCGCACGACGGCCAGGCGCTCCGGCATGGGCACGGTGTCCAGCAGTTCGGCCGCGCGGCCGGCGGCGGCCTTCGCCGCGGCGGAAAGCTCCGCCTTCATCCGCGGCTCGTTCTCCTGCCACCACTGCTGCTGGCACTTCCAGCACCGGTCATGCTTCTTCGCCGCCGCCTCCGGCTTGACCAGCGCGGTGTGCCCGCACACGGGGTAGGTAGGGGAGACCCGGGAGCCGACGCACTCGCGGCAGGCTGCGACGTCGCGTTCTTCCCCTTCGCCAGCGCGGTGCGGGTGGAGATGTTCTCCTCTCACTCATGCCCGGCCGCACACCGCCACCACACCGCGACCTGCGGATACGCCTCGGCCGAGGAAGTGGTCGAGTGCTGGACGCTGGTGGATGGCCACTCCTGCCGCACGCCCGCCCTTTCCTCGTCAATAGCTCACTCGTTCAACCCAACGAGGCAGGGACGAGGCGAAAACGTACCCGAAAGCTACCCGCCGGTTACTTTTCCCCTGGGGGCAGAGGTAGGAGTCCGGGGCCTATTACGTCTGCGGATCCGGCGGCAGGCCGCACAGGCGGCCCGTGCGGCCGGCGTCCGCGCGGGCCGCCCACAGACTGCGGCTGCCGAACTGCACGCCGATCGGGTGTCTCCGCTCAGGCGGCCGACCGGCTTTGGAGCGCTTGCTCCAGCCAGGCGCCCGCTGTCAGCAGCCGCTCGTCGTCGTCGGGACGTGCCACCAGTTGAACACCCAGCGGCAGCCCGTCCGACGTGGCCGGCCCCGGCACGGTCACGGCGGGCAGCCCCATCGCCTGCCACGGCCGGCTGAAGACCGGTGAGCCGGTGGCGGCCAGGCCGCGCGGGGCCGGACCCGGCGCTGCGGGGACCAGCACCGCGTCCACGCCCTCGAGGCTCTCCCACAACTCCCGCCGGGCAGCCGCCGCCCGGTCCAGCGCGGCCAGGTAGTCGAGCCGGCCCACCTGGTCACCCGTGATGAGCAGATCCAGGAGCTGAGGACTCAACAGCTTCGGCTGGGCCCGCTCGGCGGACAGCGACCGCGCTGCCTCGTACGCCATCACCGTGGCGTGCGTCTCCGCGATCTCCGGCAGCGACGGCAGTGACGGCAGTCCGGACGGCGCCTCCACGATGCGGGCGCCGGCCTCGGCCGCCACGCGTGCCGCCTGGTCGAGCGCCCGGTCCATCGCGGGGTCGGTCGAGCCGAGCCCGGTGTTCCGCCAGACGACCAGGGCGGGCGGACCGTCCGGTGCGACGGGGCGCCGTGCCGGTGCGAGGAGCGCTGCCCGCAGCAGCGCCAGGTCCCGGGTGCCGCGGGCCATCAGTCCCAGCGTGTCCAGGGTGTGGCTCAGCCCCTTGACACCGGTCAGCGGGAAGGTGCCCGGTGTCGCGGTGTACCCGGCGACGCCGCAGTAGGCGGCCGGGCGGATCACCGAGCCGGCCGTCTGGGTGCCGAGCGCCGCGGGGACCATCGCATCGGCGACCGCCGCCGCCGATCCGCTGGAGGAGCCGCCCGGGGTGTGCTCGGGCCGGCGGGGGTTCGCCGTCTTCCCGGGGGAGATGTACGCGAACTCCGTGGTGACCGTCTTGCCCAGCACGATCGCGCCGGCCCTGCGCAGGCGCCGGACCACCCACGCGTCCGCCGTCGGCCGGTGTCCCCGGTACAACTCCGAGCCGTACCGCGTCGGCTGGTCGGCGGTGTCGACGATGTCCTTCACACCGATCGGGATCCCGTGCAGTGGCCCGGTGACCGGGCCCTGGTCGAGGACGCGGGCACGCTCGACCGCCGCCTCGCGGTCCAGGTGCTCCCAGGCGCCGACGACGGGCTCGCGCGCGTCGATCCTGGCCAGGCAGGACTCCAGCAGCGCGCCGGCGGTCAACTCGCCTGAGGCCAGCCGGTCCACGGCCTCGGCCAGGGAGTACGCATGGGGCGGCACGTGCTTCACCTCAGCCACGGCGCTCCCCCGTGGCGGTGGTGGTGGCGCCGACAGCGGACGCCGGCCCGGAGGCGGTGTCTCCGGGCGCCCCGATGCCGCTGGACTCGGTGAGGGACTTGTTCCGGGTCTCCGGGGCCAGGGCGACCGAGACCAGCCAGCCGACCGCGGTCAGCGCGGCCGCGACGAGCATGGTCGGTCCGGCCCCGAGGTGGTCGAGCGAGATCGGCAGCAGGTAGGTGCCGACCGCGGCGCCGATCCGGCTGACCGCGGTGATCACGCCCATCGCGGTCGCGCGGATCTCCGTCGGGAACAGCTCGTTCGGGTACGACCACTCCAGGGTGTTGGGACCGCCGGAGGCAAGCGCGTACAGACAGAACGCGCCGATGACCAGGACCACCGGACCTGTCGGCATCAGCCCGAGCACCACGAAGGGAATCACCATCAGGAAGAACGACCAGATCACCAGCGGCCGGCGACCCCACGTCTCGCACCAGCGCAACGCGGGCAGGCAGCCGATGAGGAACAGCAGGCTGATCATCGCGTAGCCGAAGTTGCTGAGGTTGCCCTCGCCCAGGCCGAAGGACTCCAGCATGGCCGGACCGAAGGTGTACATCGCGAACAGCGGGGTGACACCGCACAGGTACATGAGACCGCAGAACACGGTCCGCCGCAGGTACTCGCCGCTCAGCAGCGCCTTGAAACCGAGGGCGGGTCCGCCGGCCGTCTCGACCCGGGCCAGTCCGGAGACGTCGGCATCCTCTCCGTACACCTTGCGGACGACGGCCTCCGCCTCGGCGATGCGACCCTTGGAGACCAGCCAGCGAGGGGACTCGGGGGTGCCGATGCGCAGCAACAGGATGACCACGCCCGGCACCAGGGCGCTGGCGAGCATCCAACGCCAGGCTTCCTCACCCAGCCAGGCCGTCAGGCCGAAGCCGAGGAAGGTGGCCGCGGTCGCGCCCAGGAACCAGGCCACGACCAGGGACCCGAGCATCGCGCCGCGCTTCTTCGCGGGCAGCCACTCGGCGAGCAGCGCGGTGGCGATCGGGTAGTCGGCGCCGATCGCCAGACCGATGACGAAGCGCAGCACGATGATCTGCCAGCCGTCGGTGACGAACGCGCACAGTGCCGAGGCCACGACGAGGACGACCAGGTCGATCGTGTACATGAGTTCACGGCCGATGCGGTCGGTGACCCGGCCGAAGACCAGACCGCCGATGAAGATGCCGACGAGGGCGGCGGCGCCGGTGAGGCTCAGTTCCGTGCCGCTGAGGTGCAGGTCGGACGTCATGCCGACGAGGGCGATGCCGATGATGCTGAGCAGCCATCCGTCGAGGAACGGTCCGCCCGACGACTGGATCAGCAGACGTTTGTGGAAGGACGACAACGGGCTGTCGTCGATGATCGATGTGGTCGCCATACTCAACTCCCAAAGATGGGCTCCGCCCGGGGGCGCTCGGCGCGGACAGACGCCGGCTGAGGCAGAGGGGAGGGACGGGGTCGCCAGGGGGCAGGTGGGGCGGCCCGTGGCGAACGTGCTGAGTGTTCAGCGACACAAAACGTTATGTCAATAGAGAGCGCACATCGTGAACAGGTAGAGATCCATGTCCACCATCCCTGTACGCTCGAGTGTCATGAGCATCGTTGACGGAGCGGGAGGAAGCCCGTCCGGCGGCGTTTCCGAGCGCGGGGCCGCGCTCGGAAAGCGTCTTCGGGCGGTCCGCGAGCAAAAGCGGATGAGTCTGCGCGAGCTCGCACGCAGACTCGGCTGCTCACCCAGCCATGTCTCGCAGATCGAACGGGGGCTGGCCGCGCCTTCCGTCAGCGTCCTCTATGCCATGGTGAGCGAGCTCGGGCTGTCCATGGACGGGCTGTTCCAGGAGGACCGGAACGGCACCGCAGCGGTCGGGGAGAGCCTCTCGGGCGCCGCTCGCGTCGCGGACGTGTCAGGCGGGGCGCAGCCGGCTTCCGCAGAGGTCGCCCCAGGTCATGGCCCGTACGCGGCGGATTCCGGCACGACCGGTGAGCCGGTGCCCGGCACGCCGGGTGAGGAGCGCTTCGTCCAGCGCGCGGCCACCCGCAGGTCCATCGAGATCGAGACCGGGATGCGCTGGGAGCTGCTCACCCCGCGTACCGAGCACGGTGTCGACTTCCGCGAGATCGTGTACCAGGTCGGGGCCGGCTCGGCGCCCGGCGAGCAGTTCATCCGTCACCCCGGACGCGAGTACGGGCTGGTTCTGGAAGGGCGCCTGCACGTCCAGATCGGTTTCGAGCAGTTCGTGCTCGGGCCCGGCGATTCCATCGCCTTCGACTCGACGCTGCCGCACCGTTTCTGGAACGAGGGCACCGGCCGGGCGCGGGCGGCCTGGTTCTCCCTGGCCGACCCGGGGGCGCAGCCCTGAGTCGCCGCTGAGCCGCACCACACGGCGGGTCTCCCCGGTAGGGGGAGGCCCGCCGTCGCCGTCCTGGGGGATGGACCCGATTGCGCCCGCCCACGTCGCCGCCGCGGGCGAGCCAGGCGTTCCTCATGCAGCGACTCTTGACACGAGCGTTTTCCTGCACTGAACATAAATGTTCAGTGAGAGTGCACACCCGCACACCTTGAGTCGGGGCGCTCTCTCCACCGCATTCTGCGCCGTGTCGCGCCGTCGCATGGGAGTCGCATCCGTGTCTCTGCAAGGCAAGAAGGTCCTCGTCCTCGCCGCGGACTACTTCGAGGAGTCGGAACTCCTCTACCCGGTGATCCGGCTGCGTGAGGAGGGCGCCGAGGTCGTCGTCGCCGGCCCGACCCGCGCTCCGGTCAAGGGCAAGGCGGGATATCCGCACCCCGTCGACGCCTCGTTCGACGACATCGAGGCCGCCGGCTTCGACGCACTGGTCGTCCCCGGCGGCTTCGCGCCGGACCTGCTGCGTCGCTCTGCCCGGGTGCTCGATCTCGTGCGCGAGTTCGACCAGTCGAGTCGTCCCCTGGCCCTGGTCTGCCACGCGGGCTGGGTCGCCGTCTCCGCCGGCATTCTTCCCGGCCGTACGGTCACCAGCGTCGCCGCGATCAAGGACGACCTCGCCAACGCGGGCGCCGTCTGGAAGGACGAGCCGGTCGTCGTCGACGGCAATCTGATCAGCGCTCAGCTCCCGCGCGACCTCGGCCCTTGGATGCGGGCGCTCATCGCCGCCCTCGCCTGAGCCGCGTCCCCCTGCCGCATCCCCCTGGCATCTCCCTGCCGCATCCCCTCGCACCCACAGGAGCCGTCAGTCATGAAGTCCCCCCTTCCCGCGGAACAGTTCGCCGCCAGCATCGGCAGCGTCGACGAGGCCGTGTCGCTGCCGCCCGAGTGCTACACGTCACCCGAGTTCTACCGGTTCGAGCAGGAGGCGGTCTGGGGGCGCGACTGGTTCTGCGTCGGCCGCGCCACCGACATCCCCAAGCCGGGCGACTACTACACCGTCACCGTCGACAAGGACCCGCTGATGGTGGTCCGCGGCGCCGACGACGAGGTCCACGTCCGCTCCGCGCTCTGCCGCCACCGCGCCATGCCGCTGGTCGAGGGCCGCGGCAACACCCGCCGCTTCCGCTGCCCGTACCACTCCTGGGTCTACGGCCTCGACGGCGCCCTGCAGTCCGCACCCGACCTCAACGGCCACCCCTGCTTCGACAAGTCCGAGATCCGCCTGCCCGAGGTCCGCTCCGAGGTGTGGGAGGGCTTCGTCTTCATCACCTTCGACCCGGACATCGCCCCCGTCGCCGAGCGCCTCGGACGTCTCTCCCGGCAGCTCGCCCCGTACGACCTGGCGAACCTGCGCTCCGCCGAACCGCAGCAGTTCGACGAGTACGCCTGGAACTGGAAGATCTTCGCCGACGAGTGCTACCACTGCGCCCACCTGCACGCCAAGTCGTGGAACCCGATGTATCCCACGCCCAGTGAGCGCATCGACTACGACACCCCGCTCAACGACGTCGACAACGGGATCATCGCCTACGAGCTGATCGGCCGTGCCCCCGGCGCCTCGCCCACCCGTACCGGTGAGGTGCTGCTGCCGTTGCTGCCCGGTCTCGACGAGGACCAACAGAGCCGGCTGCTGTACGTCACGGTGATGCCGAACCTGCTGATCATCGCGCTGCCCGACAAGGTCAAGTACTTCCTGTGGCTGCCCACCGGGCCGACCGGCTCCGTCTTCGCCGCGACCTGGCTCTACCCCGAGTCCACGCTCGGACTGCCCGATTTCAAGGACGTCTGGCAGATGGAGAAGGACGACCTGGCCCAGGTCATGGTCGAGGACGTCTTCGCCTGGACCGGCGTCCAGCGCGGGATGCACTCGCGGTTCGCCCCCCGCGGCCGTTACGCGCCCTCCGAGGTCGTGCTCGTCCGCTTCAACCAGTGGCTCGCCGAGCGCTACCGGTCCGAGGAGCTGGTGTGACCCTCCAGTTGGAGGCGGCCGTGCACGCCCCGCCGCGCGCCGCGGTGACCACTGTGCGGGTCGCCGCCAGGACCGACGTCGCCGACTCCGTCGCCGTACTGACCCTGGAGGACCCCCTGGGCGGGGAACTGCCCGCCTGGGAGCCCGGCGCCCACATCGACCTGGTCGTCGACCCGGGCGACGGCACCCCGGACGTGGTCCGCCAGTACTCGCTGTGCGGCGACCCGGCGGACCGGCGCCGCTGGCGGATCGCCGTGCTGCGCGTGCCGGACGGGCGGGGCGGCTCGGAGCTGATCCACCGGCGGCTGGTCCCCGGCACCACGGTGAGTGTCCGGGGGCCGCGCAACTCCTTCCCGCTGCGGCCCGCGCCGAAGTACCTGTTCCTCGCCGGAGGCATCGGGATCACGCCGATCCTGCCCATGGCCGCGGCGGCCGAACGCGCCGGCCGCCCCTGGCGGCTCGTCTACCTCGGGCGGTCCCGCGACCGCATGGCTCTCCTGGAGGAGGCCGAGGCGTACGGGCCCGAGCGGGTCACCGTCCACGGCAACGACCTCGACGGCGAGTTCGACGTGACCGCGCTCCTCGCCGGCTGTCGCTCCGGTACCGCCGTGTACGCCTGCGGCCCCGGCGGGCTGCTGTCGCTCCTGGAGGAGCGGCACGCCGCGGGGGCGCCCTGGACCCTGCATCTGGAGCGGTTCGCCCCTGCCGCGCCGCCCGCGGGACAGCCGGCCGCTCACGAGCAGGACGAGGAGTTCGAGGTCGAACTCGCCTCCAGTAGCCAGGTGCACCGCGTCCCCGCCGGCTGCTCGCTCCTGGAGGTGCTGCTCGCCGCAGGCGCCGTCGTCGACTGGTCCTGCCGGGAGGGCACCTGCGGCGCCTGTGAGACCGGGGTGCTCAGCGGGACCCCCCGCCACCGGGACTCCGTCCTCACCCCCGAGGAGCGGGCCGGGGGTGCCTCGATGATGCCGTGCGTCTCCCGCGCGGCAGGCCGCGTCGTCCTCGACCTCTGACCACCGCGCCTCCCCGCTCCGGTCCGGCGGACGCCGTACCCGCACATGCCACACATCCCGTGAACCCGTGAACCCCTGAAATCCCGAAGGAGAACCATGTCCGCGCTGAAAAAGGTGGTCGTCACCGGCGGCTCAGGCCGGGTCGGCCGGTACGTCGTCGCCGAACTGGCCCGTACGTTCGACGTCGTCAACGCCGACCGGGTCGCCTCCGACGCCTCCGTCGCCTACGCCGAGACCGACGTCATGGACCTGGACAGGGTCCGCGCCGTCACCAAGGGCGCCGACGCCGTCGTCCATCTCGCCGCCATCGACTTCGACTGGAAGGCCGCCCCCGAGGAGTACATCCGGGTCAACACCCTCGGCTCCTGGCACGTGTTGCAGGCCGCCGCCGAGAACGACGTCAAGAAGGTCGTCCTCACCTCCTCCGTCTCGGCCTGCGGGCTCTCCGAGATGCGGCCCGACTGGACCCCCCGCTACCTGGCCGTCGACGAGGACCACGAGAACCGGCCGACCCAGGCGTACAGCGTCAGCAAGCAGATCATCGAGACCATGGGGCTCAGCGTCGTCCGCTCGGGCGGACCCGACGTCATCTGCCTGCGCCCGCTCGCCGTCGTCCTACCCGAAACCCTCGCGGAGTTCACCGCCTTCATCGACGACCCCGCCACGCACTGGCTCTACTACTACGTCACCGCCCAGGACGTCGCCCGCGCCTTCCGCGCCGCGCTGGAGACGGACGGCCTGCGCCACGGCACCTTCTTCCTCAGCGCCGACGACACCTGCCGTCCCGAACCCACCCTCGACTGGTACCGCGAGCGGATCGGCGCGCTTCCCGAGATCCGCAACCCCCGCCTGTACCAGCGCAATCCGCGTGCCTCGATCTTCTCCAGCACCCGCGCCCGCGACCTGCTCGGCTGGGAACCCACCTCCGACTTCCTGGCCCTGCGCGCCGAACAGGGCCTGTAGCAGCCCCTCCCCTGCCCTCACGTTCCCTTCCCCTCCCCTCGCGTCCCCCTCCCCCGCGTCCCCTTCCGAAAGCAGGTCACCCATGTCCGACATCGTGCGCTCCGGCAAGGTCGACTGGACCGGCGACAACCCCTTCGTCTACCTGAAGACGGACCCCCACGGCCCGTGGTCGTCGCTGTCGCTGTTCTTCCGCGTCACCGCCTCCGACTTCGGCCCGGGCCACCTCGTCCTGGCCGTCGAGCAGCCCTCCTGCGCGTCCGGCGACCGGACCAGTAAGCCGGACCCCGGCGCCGTCCGGCTCGCGCTCACCGACAACGAGCCGCTGGCCCGTTTCCTGATCGACGACTTCGTCCGCGCATTCGTGCTGTTCCGGCCCGCCAAGGCAGCGCTCGACGCGCTCGATCTGGTCACCGGTGCCGAGTTCACCCAGTCCGGGGACGGCGTCACCACTCTCACCGAGGCCGCCCGCACCGCCGACCGCTCCTTGGCCCTGACCTGGGAAGGGCTCGGGGAGCCGTTCGCGGTGGACGTGCCGGCCACCGAGTCCGGTACCCGGCGCCACGAGATGTTCAGTGTCTTCCGTGTCGCCTCGGGCGCCCGCGTCGAGGCCGACGGCCGCCGGCTGCCCGGCTCGACGGTCGAACGGGACTTCCTCAACGGGCGCGGGCAGTCCGCCGCGCTGGCCCTTTCCGAAACCTGGGTGCGCGACGACTCCGCTGCCCCGGCCGGGCGGTGACCCGCGTGAACTCCGCGCCGACCACCGACGCCGTCCCGTCGTCCGCCGGGTCCACCCCGTTCGTCCACGCGGCGGACGAGCGGGCCCTGGACCGGCTGGCCGCCTGCCGCCCCCGCTGGACCGGCATGTCCACCGTCCGGGCTGTGACCGGGTCCGACTGGCTGCTCCTGCACGCCGGACCTCCCTTCGAAACCGTCGACGACATCCCCGCGCCGGTCCTCAACTCCCTGGCCCTCGCGTGCGTGTACGAGGGCTGGGCCACCGATGTCGAGGCGGGCCGCGGGTTCGTCCTCGGGGGTGAGACCGCCTTCGCCCCGGCCCAGGACCACGGGGTCGTGGTGCCGCTCGCGGGCGTCGCCTCGCCGTCGATGGCCGTCCACGTCGTCACCGGCCCGCCCGTCGGCGACGCTCCGGTCACCGACGGTCCTGCGGCCGGCCACGTCCGCTACGCCGTCGTGAACGAAGGCCAGGAGCACGCCCTGCGCCTGGGCACCGCCGACCCCGAAATCCCCGCCCACCACCACTGGCTGGACGGCGCGTTCGCCGACTGGCTGGCCGACTGCCTCGACGCGGCGGGCCCGTTGGACCTGCTGCCCGTCATCGGCGCCGCCCGCGCGGAGGGCGACGACTGCCACAGCCGTACGGTGGCCGGATCCAGGCTGCTCGCCGCACGGCTCCGCGCGGCCGCGCCCGACACCCCGAACGACGTCGCCGCGTTCCTCGACGCGGCGCCCGCCTTCGCACTCAACCTGTGGATGGCTGCCGCGGCCCTGATGCTGAGCGCTGCCGACGGCACCCCCGGTTCCTCCGCCGTCACCCGCGCGGGCGGCAACGGCCACGCGTTCGGCATCCAGGTCGCGGGCCTGCCGGGACGCTGGTTCACCACGACCGCGATGCCGCCACGTGGCCACGTCGAGGCCCCGCACACCGGCTGCCGGGCGGTCGGCGCGATCGGCGACAGCGCGGTCGTGGACCTGCTCGGGCTCGGCGGGCAGAGCCTGGCGTCCGCGCCGGCCGTCCGGGCCGCGCTCCACGGATACCTGCCGCAGGACGCCACCGAACGAGGCGCGGTGTTGGCCGGGCGGACCCTCTCCGACGCGGACGGGACCCCCGCCGGACTCACCGCCCACGCGGTCGTCAGGACCGGGACCGGGCCGCTCGTGCTGCTCGGCATGATCGAACGGACCGGCCGGGCCGGACGCATCGGCGGCGGTGTCTACGACCCGCCGGTGCCCCTGTTCGAAACCGCCGCCTCCGCACTGTCGGCGACCGGCTCCGAACGGGCTGGACCTCACTGACCGCCACGGGCCGCCACGGGCCGCCACCACTGCCCAACGGCCGATGTCCGGTGCTGCTGCTCCTTGTCTGCCCCCTTCCGGTCCGCGCCGCCGGTAAACCCCTGCTGGCACGCCCGCGACCGGTGTGCGAAGCTGCCTGTCGCAAGAGGGGGGTATGGCAGTGGGGCGGGCACGTACGGTGGGCGGGCGACGGCGGCACGGCACGATCGGGGCCGCACGGGCCGCGTTGACGGTACTGGTCGTGGGCGGAACCGCTCTGGCAGCACTGCTGCTGCACCCCGGCACCGGCCTGTTCGCCAAGGGCCGCGGGCCGCTCGGCGGCAACCCCGTCCTCGTGGTCGGCCTCGCCCTGCTCTCGCTCCTCGGCGGCCTCGCACTGCGCGAGAAGTACCTGGAGCAGCTCGGCACCGGCCGGGAACTCAACCCGGTGGAACAGCGGTTGGTGGACAGCGTGGGCCGCGTCCTACTGGCCGCACCGCTGGTCCTCCCGCTGCTCATCCTGGTCCTGCACCGGTTCGGTTCGTCCGGCGGCAACCGCCAGGAAGGCCACGGGCCGTCCCGGCTTCCCACCCCCGCGTGGCAGGACCCGGTGAGCACCCCGTCACCCGCACAGGGTGCCGGGCACCGTGACCACGGCATGCACTTCGGGCTGACGCGCATCCTGCTCGGTCTCGGTATCGCCCTGCTCGCCGTGGTCGTCGTCCTCGCCGCACTGCACCTGTGGCGGTATCTGACCCGGCCGCCGGAGCCCGAGACCTCGGCGACGTACGCGACACTCGACGCCGAGCAGGAACGCCTGGCCCAGGCCGTGGACTCCGGGCGCCGCGCCCTGCGGGAAGGAACCGATGCCCGCGCGGCCGTCATCGCCTGCTACGTCGCCATGGAGGAGTCGCTCGCCGACTCCGGTATGACCCGGCGCGCCTCGGACAGCCCGCAGGACCTGCTGGAGCGGGCCGTCGCGGGCGGCCTGCCCGAGACGGCGGCCGCCGCCGAGCTCACCGCCCTCTTCCGCGAGGCCCGTTACTCCACGCACCCGATGGACGGCGGCCACCGCGACCGGGCCGCGGCCGCGCTCGCCGAGATCGCTGACGGCCTGCGCTCGCGGGCACGTGCGACCGAAGCCGTGGCGGGTGCCGAATGAGGGTGCCCGCACGGATCCGTACCGTCGTCACCTCCGCACGGGGGACGCCTGGTTCGGTACGCCACTCGCTGACCGTACTGGGCACCGTCGCCCTCGCGTCCGGAGCGCTGCTCGCCCTGGCCGACGGTGCCGCAGCCGCCGCCACCGGCCTCGCCCTCATCACCGCCGTCGTGCTGGCCCTGGGGCGCTATGCCGCCGGCGCTGCCGCTCAGGACAGCGGCTACCGCAGGCCGGTGCGCCTGCTGAACAGCCGGGCCCCGGCGCTCGGCGAATGGCACCGCATCGTGGCCAAGACCCTCGCGGACGACGGCGAAGTGCACCTCCACACCGTCATGCGGCCGCAGTTGCAGCGGTTGTTCGCCGCCCGGCTGGCCGAACGGCACGGCGTGGCGATGTACCGCAACCCGCAGCGGGCCCGGGCACTGGTCGGCGCTGAGCTGTGGCCGTGGATCGATCCCGAGGCGACCGCTCCGCAGCCCACGCTCCCCGAGCCCGTCCTGCGCTCCCTGCTCGACCGCCTGGAAGCCCTGTGACCGGTGGCGCCGCGGCCGACCCCGCAGCACGTACACATACCGACCCCACCCCGTGAGGATCCGCCCGTGACCAGCCCGCAGCCCACCCCGGACCACGACGCCCTGACACCGCGACAGGCGGGTGAACGGGCCGCGGCCGTGCTCGACGAGATCCGCACGGCGGTGGTCGGCAAGCCGGAACCACTGGAGCTGGTCATGCTCGGCATCCTGGCCGGCGGCCACGTCCTCATCGAGGACCTGCCGGGGCTCGGGAAGACGCTGCTGGCCCGTTCCTTCGCCACCAGCCTCGGCCTGGACTTCCGCCGCATCCAGTTCACTCCCGACCTGCTGCCCTCCGACGTGACCGGCGCTCCGTTCTACGACCAGCGGACGGCCGACATGGTCTTCCGGCCCGGACCGGTCTTCACCCACCTGCTGCTCGCCGACGAGATCAACCGCACCCCGCCCAAGACGCAGGCGGCGCTGCTGGAGGCGATGGCCGAGTCCCAGGTGTCCATCGACGGAAGCACCCGGCCGCTGCCGGAGCCCTTCGTGGTGGTCGCCACCGCCAACCCCATCGAGTACGAGGGCACGTACACCCTGCCGGAGGCCCAGCTCGACCGGTTCCTGCTGCGGGTGCGGATGGGCTACCTGACGGCGTCCCAGGAGGCCGGCATGTTGCGCGCGCGGGTCGATCGGGCGGCGCCCGAGGCGGTGCTGCGCACGCTCAGCGGGCCGGGCGAGGTGCTGGCCATGCGGGCGGCCGTCGAACGCGTCGAGGTGGACGACGACCTGCTGGACTATGTCGTCGCGCTGGTCGGCGCCACCCGGGCCCACCCGCACATCCAGGTCGGTGCCTCTCCGCGCGGCGGTCTGGCCCTGGTGCAGCTCGCCCGTGCCCGTGCCGTCCTGGACCTGCGGGACTACGTGACCCCGGAGGACGTCAAGTCCGTGGTGGTGCCGGGCCTCGCGCACCGCGTCACTCTCAAGCCGGAGTTGTGGGTCCGGCAGATCGACGGCGACGACGTGATCCGCGAGATCGCGCAGTCCGTGCCCGCCCCGCAGACCCTGCCGCGCACGCCGGTCGTGTCATGACGGAGCCGGTGCCGGCTCGCCGGGCGGCGGCCGCCGTCCAGCGGGCCCTGGACGGCCGCCAGGACGTGACCGCCGAACCCCCGCCGCCGCCCCCGCCCGGCTGGCGACCCGGTGAACGGGCGCTGCGGCTGGGCACGTTGGCCGTTGTCGCGCTGGCCGCCGCGCTGCTCACCGGGCGCCCCTGGGTGCTTGCCCTGGCCACCGCGCCGCTGGTGCTGCTCGCCCTCGCGCTGCCGGGCGGGCCGCGCCCGGCAGCGGTGACGGCCGAGGTCGAGGTGGAACCGCGGCGGTGCTTCGAGGGCGAGCAGGTGACGGTGCGGATCGCGGTGGCCTACGACGGTGAGCCCTGCCGCCTGGACCCCGGCATCACCCTTGGCCACGGGGTTCGGCTCGACCACCTCGCGGTCGGCCCGCACCGCGTCGATCTCGTCCTGACCCCGCAGCGCTGGGGCCGCTGGACGCTCGGCACGGTCGACGTCGACGTCTACGACCGCGGCGGGCTGGCCCGGCGCACCGTGCGGGCCGAACTCGGCGAGATCGCCGTCTTCCCGGTGCCCGAACACGCCGGCCTCACGCCCATCCCGGTCCGGCTGCCGCAGCGGCTCGGCGAGCACACCGCCGTGCAGCGCGGCGAGGGCGTCGAGGTCACCGGCGTGCATCCGTATGTGCGCGGCGAACGGCAGCGGCGGATCCACTGGCCGGCGACCACCCGCCGCGGCACCCTGCAGGTCCATCAGTTCGCCGCGGAGCGCACCGCCGACACCGTGGTGCTGCTGGACGTGCTCGCCGACGTGGTCGATCCGGTCGCCGGCGCGTCCTCGCTCGACGAGACCTTCCGGGCCGCTGCCGGACTGGTCCGCGCCTATCTGCGCACCCACGACCGGGTCGGCGTCGTGTCGGTCGGCGGCGCGACCCGCTGGCTGCAACCGGGCAGCGGCCAGGGGTACTTCTACCGCATCGTCGAAAGTGTGCTGGAGGTCCGCAAGGACCGCGCGTACCGCACGGAGGGCCTCAGCCCGCTCCCACCGCCCGCACTGCCCGAAGGAGCGCTGGTGTATGTCATCACGCCGCTGACCGACCAGCGGATTTTCGACATCCTGCACCAGGTGCGCGGACGGGCCAACCCGATGGTCGTGGTCGAGATCCCCACCGGCGACCCGGTCGTGGAACCCGGCGACACCGAGGGCGAACTCGCGCTGCGGCTGTGGCGGGCCGACCGCGACGCCATGCGCTTCGCTCTCGTGGAACGCGGCATCGCGGTCGTCGCCCACCGGCCCGGCGAGACCCTCGACCTCGCCCTCGCGCCGCTGCTTCGCACCCGCATCCACGGGGGGACCCGATGACCAACGCCCCCGCTCGGTTCGCCCGGCCGGCCCCGCGCCCCGACGGCAGCCGAACCGCCCTGCTCGTCGCGCGTCTCACCTCCCGCATCACCGACCGCGTGCTCGGAACGGCCCTCGCCGTCGCCGCCTGCAACCCGCCGGCCGCCCTGCACGCGCCCCTGCCGGTCAGGGTGCTGGTGCTCGGCGCGGCGGCGGCCGCGTGGTGGGCCGCTCCGATGGCCGACGCGCGCCCCGTCCTGACCTCCATGCGCTGGCGGACCGTCGCGGCCCGCCGCAGGACGACCCTGCTGCCGGCCGCGGCGATCGCCGTCGCCGCGGCCACCGGCCCCCCGTTCTGGCTGGTGGGCTGCATCGCAGCCCTGCTGCTCGCCTACCTGCTCGTCACCGACGCGTGGACAGCCGGGGTCACCGCCCCGCCCGGCCGGCCGCGGGCGACCCCCGCGCTGGCGGCGGCCGCCGCGACCGCAGTGGTCCTGCTCGCCGCTCAGGCGCCGGTCGCGGGCACCTCATGGGCACGGCTGCCCGCCGCACTGGCCATCGCCGCCACCGCGGCTTGCCTGGTCCTGGCGCTGCGCATCCGCCGCCGCCCGTCCGGCTGACCACCGAGCAGACCGACTGCCGCACCGAACCGACCTGGAGCGACTCGGCTCCTGGGCCGTGGCCGATCGGCGGAGCCGCAGGTGAGCCACCAGCAGGCCCTACGCCTGCCTCCTCACCGCGGTGAGGACGAGCCAGCCCGCTGCCGCGCCGACCGCGTACCAGAGGAGGTCGGGCGGGTTGAAGGTAGACCCGAGCACGAGGCGGGCAACGGCACTGCGCCGGGAGAGCTCTGCCGGCACCTCGCTGAGCTGCAGGAACTCGATCCCCCAACTGACGGCCAACGCGCTTGCGGCGGCCGTCAGGGGCCTCACCCGGGGTGCCACCAGAACGACGAGGGTCAGAAGCAGGACGGTGTACAGCGCGTCTCCACCGTACTTGCCCACGCTCCCCGCCGACACGGCCCTCAGCCCCAGCGCCGCGGCGACGGTCAGCACCGCGGCCGCGGCCGCCGCCAGCCGGATCCGCACGGGGGCGGCGGCGCCTGCGGCGCGGTCCTGGGTTTCGAGCAGGAAGGGCACGGGGTCATCTTGCCGGATGTCCCGTGCTCGACGCACGTGCCCGGTGGGTGCAGGCACCCCGCTGTTGACCGCCGACCGGACCATCGGTCAGCCCATGCTCTTGGCGCCGTCCAGGGTCTCGCGGATGATGTCGGCGTGGCCGGCGTGCTGGGCGGTCTCCGCGATGATGTGCATCAGCACCCGGCGGGCCGACCACTGCGCGCCGGGCTCGAACCACGGGGCTCTCGGCAGCGGCCGCGTGGCCGCCAGGTCGGGCAGCGTGGCGACCAGGTCGTCGGTGCGGCGGGCCGCCTCGGCGTAGTCGGCCAATACGCCGGTCAGCGTCTCACCGGGCAAGAGCCGGAACTGGTCCGCCCGCCGGGCCCAGTCGGCCTCGGTCATGGCCGTGAAGTCCCCCATCGCCGAGGGGCCGTTCAGGATGAAATCCGCCCAGCTCCGCTCGACCGCGGTGACGTGCTTGATCAGGCCGCCCAGGCAGAGCTCGCTGGCGGTGGTCCGCAACCCGGCCTGCTCGTCGGTGAGGTCACGGGTGGTGAAGCGCAGGAAGTGCCGGTGCTTGGCCAGCATCTCCAGCAGATCGGCGCGCTCACCGGTGACGGCCGGGGCCCCGGCCGGGTCGTGGGTGGTCTGCTCGTTGACGGTCATGGTCTCCGCCTTCCGGTGTTTCTGTTCCGTCGGACAAGGACCACGCTATGAGCCATTGCGGTCAGATCCTGTCCTAAAGGCGGGGAGGACCAGAAGCAGTTCCCAGCGATGACCAACTCTCGGCATCCGCATCGCCGCAGGCCGCCAACCGCTACCGCTCCAGTTGCGCCCGCAGCCACTCCTCCACCTCGCCGACGTGCGCGGCCGCTGCTGCCCGCGCGGCCTCCGGATCCCGGGCGGTCAGCGCCCGATGGATCGCGGCGTGTTCGCGGCGTGTTCGGGAGAAGGCCCCCTCCTCCTGGTAGCCGCGCCAGACGCGGGCGCGGAAGGTGCGCGAGGACAGGCCGTCCAGCATCGCGGCCATCGTCTCGTTGCCCGCGGCCACGGCGATTTCCCGGTGGAAGGCAAGGTCGTGGGCGAGGATCTCCTCCGGATCGTCCGTGGTGTTCATCGCCGTCAGGTGTTTCTCCACCTCGGCGAGTTGGTCCCGGGTGATCCGGGCCGCCGCCAGCGCCGTCGCCGTCGACTCCAGGACGCGGCGCACCTCGAGCAGCTCCACCAGGCGCGGGCCGCGGGAGAGGTCGGCGACCACGCCGAACGTCTCCAGCAGGTCACCGGCCTCCAGCCGGGTGACGTAGATGCCCGAGCCGTGCCGGGCCTCCAGCACACCGAGCACGGTCAGCGCGCGGATCGCCTCACGCATCGAACTGCGGGAGATGCCCAACTGGGCCGCGAGGTCCCGCTCGGTGGGCAGGCGCTGCCCGGGTTCCAGCAGTCCCTCGGCGATCATCGCCTTGATCCGCTCAAGGGCGCGCTGCGTCACCGTGCCCTTCTGCGGAGCGGCCGCGGCGGTCTCCCGTTCCGTCTCCTCCGTAGCGGTTTCGTCCACGCCACTCCTCCTGTCACCGTGCGCCGCAGTGTAGCCAACGATGTGGTCCGACCACTGCCGCTTGAACGTGGGAAATCATGCGCAGAAGGGTGTCGTTGGCGCCAAGTGGTCTGATAAATATGCCGCCAACTGCTCGATCTCGCTCGATGAGGAGCCGACAGATGGCCGACATCACTGCGCGGAACGAACGGCACGGCAGGCAGCGGCACAGCAGGCGATTCTCCTCGTGGGCGGTGCGCGCGACGGCCGCGGCCGCCTGCGGCACCCTCGCGCTCACCGCATGCGGCAGCACCAAGGACAGCGGCGCGGCGGGCGCCAAAGGGGACGGCAAGGGCAAGGTCGGGGTGATCCTGCCCTTGCTGACCTCTCCGTTCTGGCAGTCGTACAACGACTACGTGCCGAAGATGGCCACGTCCCAGGGCGTCGACGCACTGAAGACGGTCAACTCCAACAGCGACCCCTCGCAGCAGATCACCGACATCAACAACGAGCTCAACCAGGGTGTGAAAGGCCTCGTGGTCGCCCCGCTGGACAGCGCCGCCATCCAGGCCGGACTCGACCAGGCCGAGCGCAAGGGCGTCCCCGTGGTCGCCGTCGACGTGGCACCCGACAAGGGCAAGGTCGCCATGGTCGTGCGGGCGGACAACGTCGCCTACGGCGAGAAGGCCTGCCAGTACCTGGGCGCGCACATCAGCTCGGGCAAGGTCGTGCAGATCATGGGCGACCTGGCCTCGGTCAACGGCCGTGAACGCTCGGAGGCGTTCCGCTCCTGCGTACGGAAGAACTTCCCCCAGCTGAAGGTGCTGGAGATCCCGGCCAAGTGGGAGTCCGACACCGCCGCCTCCAAGCTCGACACGCTCCTGAACGCCAACCCCGACGTCAAGGGCATCTACATGCAGGCGGGCGGTGTCTACCTCGCGCCCACCCTGCAGACCCTGAAGTCCAAGAAGATGCTGAGGAAGGCGGGCACGGCCGGGCACATCGTCGTCGTCTCCAACGACGGCATTCCGCAGGAGTACGAGGCCATCCGCAACGGTGAGATCGACGCCACCGTCTCGCAGCCCGCCGACTCCTACGCCAAGTACGGCATGTACTACATCAAGGCGGCGATGCAGGGCAGGACGTTCAAGCCGGGCCCCACCGACCACGGCTCCACGATCGTCAAGCTGCCCGGCGGCATCCTGGAGGACCAGTTGCCCGCGCCGCTGGTCACCAAGGACAACGTCGACGACCCCGCACTCTGGGGCAACACGGTCCGATGAGCGGCTCCGACCCCACCCCGCTGGTTCAGGCGCGGGGCATCGTCAAGCGCTACGGACCCACCGTCGCCCTCGCCGACGGGCGGCTCACCGTCCTGCCCGGCGAGTCCCACGCCCTCGTCGGCCGCAACGGCGCCGGCAAGTCCACCCTCGTCGCCGTACTCACCGGCCTCCAGGCGCCCGACGAGGGCGCGGTCCGCTTCGACGGCGGGCCGGCGCCCGCGCTCGCGGACCGGGACGCCTGGCGCCGCAAGGTCGCCTGCGTGTACCAGAAGCCGACGGTCATTCCCGAACTGACGGTCGCGGAGAACCTGTTCATCAACCGCCAGCCCACCGGCCGCGGACGCCTCATCAGCTGGCGCCGGCTGAGGAAACAGGCCGCCGACCTCCTCGACACCTGGGACGTGCACGTCGACCCGGAGGCCCGTACCCGCGAACTCAGGGTCGAGGACCGGCAGATGGTCGAGATCGCGCGGGCACTGAGCTTCGGCGCGCGGTTCATCGTCCTCGACGAGCCCACCGCCCAGCTCGACAACCGCGAGATCGAGCGGCTGTTCACGCGGATGCGCGCCCTGCAGGCCTCAGGCGTCACCTTCCTGTTCATCTCGCACCACCTCCAGGAGGTGTACGAGGTCTGCCAGACCGTCACCGTGCTGCGTGACGCCCGCTGGATCACCACCGCGCCGGTCGCCGACCTGCCGCACGCGGCCCTGGTGGAGGCGATGGCGGGAGAGTCCGTCGCGGAGCACCAGCGCGGGCACGTACGCGACGCGGACGCCGTCGGCGCCCCCGTGGTGCTCGACGCGCGCGGACTCACCTCCGAGGCGTACACGCATGTCGACCTCACCGTTCGAGGTGGCGAGGTCGTCGGACTCGCCGGCTCCAGCGGCAGCGGCAAGATCGAGCTGGCCGAGACCTTCGCCGGACTGCACACCCCGACCGGCGGGACCGCCGAACTCGACGGCAGGGAGCTCCCGTTCGGTGACGTGCGGGCCGCGCTCGGGGCGGGCGTCGGCTGTGTGCCCCGCGACCGGCACGAACAGGGTCTGGTCGCCGGCATGACGGTCGGCGACAACGCCACCATGAGCGTGCTGGACCGGCTCGGCCGCTTCGGCTTCGTCTCCACCGACACCGGACGCCGGGTCGCCGGCGAGCTGATCGAGCGCCTCGGCATCCGCACCGAGGGCCCCGAACAGCCCGTGGCGGACCTGTCCGGCGGCAACGCGCAGAAGGTCGTCATGGCCCGCGCCCTCGCCTCCGACCCCCACCTGCTCGTGCTCATCAACCCCACCGCGGGCGTCGACGTGAAGTCCAAGGAGTCACTGCTGGCGCGGATGGACAACGCCCGCGAGGACGGCACCGCCGTCCTCGTCGTCTCCGACGAACTCGACGACCTGCGCCGCTGCGACCGCGTCCTCGTCCTCTTCCACGGCCGCGTCGTCGCCGAACACCCGGCGGGCTGGCGCGACCACGAGCTGATCGCCTCCATCGAAGGAGTGGACCATGGCTGACACCAAGGCGGCTCCGCCGCTCGCGCCGCCGCGTGCCGGCGCCGGATCGGCCAGGACGGTCCTGCTGCGCCGAGCCCGCGAACTCGCCCTGCTGCCACCGCTGTTGCTGCTGATGGTGCTCGGCACGGTGGTCAACGACTCGTTCCTCACCGAGCGCAACCTGATCTCGATCCTCGGCGCCTCCGCCGCCCTCGCCATGGTCGTGCTCGCCGAGTCGCTGGTGCTGATCACCGGCAAGTTCGACCTGTCCCTGGAGTCGGTCGTCGGCATCGCGCCGGCCGTGGGCGCCCTCCTCGTGCTCCCCTCGGACCAGTCCGGATGGGGCATGAAGTTCCCGGCGCCGCTCGCCCTGCTCGCGATCCTGGTGGTGGGCGCGGTCGTCGGCCTCTTCAACGGCGTCCTCGTCGTCAGGTTCAAGCTCAACGCCTTCATCGTGACCCTGGCGATGCTGATCGTGCTGCGGGGTCTGCTGGTCGGTGCCACCAAGGGCAAGACGTTGTTCGGCATGCCCGACAGCTTCTCCTCCCTGGCCACGACCACCTTCCTGGCCGTCCCGCTGTCGGTGTGGCTGGCCGCCGTCGCCTTCGCGGTCGCCGGCCTGGTGCTGAAGTACCACCGCGTCGGACGGGCCCTGTACGCCATCGGCGGCAACGCGGAGGCGGCCCGCGCGGCCGGCATCCGCGTCGAGCGGGTCATGCTCGGCGTGTTCGTCGTCGCCGGCGTCCTGGCCTCGGCCGGCGGGATCATGCAGACCGGCTACGTCGGCGCGATCAGCGCCAACCAGGGCCAGAACATGATCTTCACCGTGTTCGCGGCGGCGGTGATCGGCGGCATCAGCCTGGACGGCGGCAAGGGCACCATGTTCGGCGCCCTGACCGGGGTACTCCTGCTCGGCGTCGTGCAGAACCTGCTCACCCTCGCCCAGGTGCCGTCGTTCTGGATCCAGGCCATCTACGGCGGAATCATCCTGGTCGCACTCGTGATCGCCCGCGTGACGACGGGCCGTGCCCAGGACTGACCGCGCCGAGTCCCCCGTCACCGACCGAAAGGCCACCGTGTCTGCGACGCCCGCCCGCATCATCGCGGTCAACACCCACGACATCCGCTTCCCCACCTCGCGCGAGCTCGAC
Organism: Streptomyces sp. NPDC052043; assembly: GCF_044548235.1. NCBI lineage: Bacteria > Bacillati > Actinomycetota > Actinomycetes > Kitasatosporales > Streptomycetaceae > Streptomyces > Streptomyces sp. NPDC052043. The sequence goes on along the minus strand of NZ_JBIUBT010000011.1, from coordinate 197,098 downwards.
GGCTCCGACGCCATGAACCCGGACCCCGACTACTCGGCGGCCTATGTCGTGCTGCGCACGGACGAGGACGGCGGAGCGGAGGGACACGGCTTCACCTTCACCATCGGACGGGGCAACGACGTCCAGGTCGCCGCGATCCACGCACTGCGCCACCACGTGGTCGGACGCCTGGTCGACGACGTGTGCGGCGACCCCGGCTCGCTCTTCCGCGACCTGATCGGCGACAGTCAACTGCGCTGGCTGGGACCGGAGAAGGGCGTGATGCACATGGCGATCGGCGCGGTCGTCAACGCCGTGTGGGACCTCGCCGCCAAGCGCGCGCGGCAGCCCCTGTGGCGGCTGCTCGCCGAGGCCGACCCCGAGTGGCTGGTGAGCCAGATCGACTTCCGCTACATCACCGACGCGCTCACCCCCGAGGAGGCGCTCCGGATCCTGCGCCGCGGCCGGGAGGGCGCGCAGGAGCGCACGACGCGCCTGCTCCAGCGCGGCTACCCCGCCTACACGACCTCGGCGGGCTGGCTCGGCTACGACGACGACAAGCTCAGCCGACTCGCCGCCCAGGCCGTCGCCGACGGATTCACCCAGATCAAGCTGAAGGTCGGTGCGGACCTCGACGACGACGTGCGCCGCTGCCGGGTGGCCCGCACGGCCGTCGGGCCGGACGTCCGCATCGCCATCGACGCCAACCAGCGCTGGGGCGTGGCCGAGGCGATCCGCTGGACCCGGGCGCTCGCCGCGTTCGACCCGTACTGGATCGAGGAGCCCACCAGCCCCGACGACATCCTCGCCCACGCGGCGGTCCGGGAGGCGGTGGCCCCTGTGAAGGTCGCCACCGGCGAGCACGTGCACAACCGCGTCGTCTTCAAGCAGATGCTCCAGGCAGGCGCCCTCGACGTGCTCCAGATCGACGCGGCCCGTGTCGCCGGCGTCAACGAGAACCTCGCGATCCTGCTGCTGGCCGCCCGGTACGGAGTCCCCGTCTGCCCGCACGCGGGCGGGGTCGGCCTGTGCGAACTGGTGCAGCATCTGTCGATGTTCGACTATGTCGCGGTCTCCGGCACCACCGAGGACCGGGTCATCGAGTACGTCGACCACCTCCACGAGCACTTCCTGGACCCGGTGGTGGTCCGCGACGGCCACTACGCGGCCCCCACCGCCCCTGGCTTCTCGGCCGCCATGCGGCCGGAGTCCATCGCGCGGTACACCTTCCCAGGCGGCACCTTCTGGGCCGCCGACCCCGACCTGCAGAAGGGAGATGCGGCATGAGCGACTTCCAGGGGCTCAGGGCGCTGGTGACGGGAGGCGCCTCCGGCATCGGCAGGGCGAGTGCCGAACTCCTCGCCGAGCGGGGCGCGCAGGTCGCCGTCCTGGACCTGGACCCGTCGTCCGTGGTGCGGCCGCTGCTCGCCTTCCGGGCCGACGTCACCGACGACACCTCGGTACGCGGGGCCGTCGAGCAGGCCGCCGAAGCCCTCGGGGGACTCGACGTCCTGGTGAACAACGCCGGCATCGGCGCCCAGGGCACCGTCGAGGACAACGACGACGAGGAGTGGCGCCGCGTCTTCGACGTCAACGTCCTCGGCATGGTCCGCACCGCCCGCGCCGCCCTGCCGCATCTGCGCGGCTCCTCGCACGCGGCCATCGTCAACACCTGCTCCATCGCGGCCACCGCGGGGCTGCCGCAGCGCGCCCTGTACAGCGCCACCAAGGGCGCCGTGTATTCGCTGACCCTGGCCATGGCCGCCGACCACGTGCGCGAGGGCATCCGCGTCAACTGCGTCAATCCCGGCACGGTGGACACACCGTGGGTCGGCCGTCTGCTGGACGCCGCCCCCGACCCGGCCGCCGAGCGCGCCGCGCTTCAGGCCCGCCAGCCCACCGGCCGACTCGTCACCGCCGCCGAAGTCGCGGGCTCCATCGCCTATTTGGCCAGTCCGCTGTCCGGCGCCACCACCGGTACCGCACTCGCCGTCGACGGCGGCATGCAGGGCCTGCGGCTGCGCCCGGCGGACCGATGACCGCCCCGGGGAGCAGCGGCGTAGAGGCCGGCCCGCCGGGCTTCGGCGCCGCCGGGGTCGCCTGGGTCGCCGGGGTCGCCGGGGTCGCCGGAGGCACCGAGCGGCTCGACGTCGTGCACGCCTCCTCCTGCGGGGGCGCCGACGCGGGGCTGTCCGTCGTAGGGGAGCTGCCGTGACCGTGGACGCCCACCATCACGTCTGGGACCTGTCGGTCCGCGACCAGGAATGGATCGTGGGACCCCGACTCCGGCCGATCAGAAGGAACTTCACCCTGGACGACCTGGAACCCCTTGCCGAGGCGGCCGGAGTGAGCCGCACGGTGCTCGTCCAGACGGTCACCGTGCCGGAGGAGACCCCCGAACTGCTGGCTCTGGCCGCCGGGCACGATCTGATCGCGGGTGTCGTCGGCTGGACCGACCTCACCCGCCCCGACGTCGCAGACGAACTCGCCCGCCTGCGTGCACTCCCCGGTGGCCGCTTCCTGAAGGGCATCCGCCACCAGGTGCAGGGCGAGCCCGACCCGGAATGGCTGCTGCGGGCCGACGTACGGCGGGGCCTGGCCGCCGTGGCCGACGCGGGCCTCGCCTACGACCTGGTCGTCCTGCCGCACCAGCTGCCGGCCTGCGCGGAGGCGGCCGCGATCCTCCCGGAACTCACCTTCGTCCTCGACCACCTGGGCAAGCCGCCCATCGTCTCGGGAGAGCTGGAGCCGTGGGCGAGCGCCGTACGTGCGCTCGCCGTCCGGCCCAACACCGTCTGCAAGCTGTCGGGCATGGTCACGGAGGCCGACCTCACCGCCTGGACACCGGCCGGCCTGCGCCCCTACGCGGAGGTGGTGCTGGAGGCCTTCGGCCCTGACCGCCTGATGTACGGCTCGGACTGGCCGGTGTGCACCCTCGCGGCCTCCTACGAGGAAGTCCTGGCCACGGCCCGGGACCTGACCTCCGCGCTCACCGAGCACGAACGCACCGCGTTGTTCGAGAGGACGGCCACGCGCGTCTACGGGCTGGCTCGGTCGAGCTCGTAGTCGCATGGGATGCGGTGCGTGTCCGTCGGCGTCGATCGCCGGCCCGCCATCGCGCACGGAACCACCGGAGCCTGAGCGGCCTTCCCGGTCGGGTGAATTCGTGTCGGGGCAAAGCTTTTGCCTTGCGCAAGGCCGTAATTATGATCTCCGTAGACTGATCCACTCACGGGGCAGAGGAGAACAACCCCAGCATGATGGGACATTCGCATGCCGTCAGCGGCGCGTTGCTCTTCGCGGGCACCGCGCCGTATGTGCCACCGCTGGTGCTGCACACGCATCTCGCGCCGCAGGAGATCCTCATGGGCACCGTGCTGTGCGCGGGCGCGGCGCTGCTGCCCGACCTGGACCATCATGACGGGACGATCGCCAACTTCCTCGGCCCGGTCTCCAAGGTGCTGTGCCGCTTCGTCGCCTGGATCTCCGGCGGCCACCGCCACGCCACGCACTCCCTGTTCTTCGTCGTCCTCATGACGGTCGGCAGCTGGGCGGGAGTCACCTATCTGGGCAGGCCGTTCACCATCGCCGTGAGCTTCTTCCTGCTGGCGCTGGCCGTCCGGGCGCTCAACCTCTGTCCTCCGGGGCACGGCTTCCACGCATGGGGCACCAACGTGGCCCTGGCCGGCCTGGGCACCGCGGCCATCGACAAGTTCATTCCCTCCGCCCCCGGTTGGCTCCCCTACGCCGTCTGTCTGGGGTGCGTGGCACACCTGCTCGGTGACTCCATCACCAAGCGCGGTGCGCCCTGGCTGTGGCCGCTGAAGTCGCGGTACGAGATCACACTGATCAAGAGCAGCGGTAACAAGCTGGAGACCGAGATACTCACACCGCTGATGGGTGTGGCCACCATCGCCCTGCTCTGGCTCACGGTCCTGTCTCCGCACCCCCTCCACTGAGGTCCTCGCGGCCACGCTCGCCGGACCGGCGCAGCGTGATGTCCTGGGCGCCGGCATCGTGCGGGGCCATGAGGAGTTTCGCGACGCGGCAGGGCGCCCGTGGCTGCCCCGTCAGCCCGCTCCCGTGGCGGCGGCCAGTGCGTCGCGGAGCCAGGAGTCGGCCGCGCCGAGGGTGAGGTCGGGCGTCAGTTTCCCTGCGAGTTGCCAGTAGCGCGACATCACCGGGTGATCCGCCGCGGCGAGGCGGACGGTGAGGGCGCGGCGGAAGGCGGGAGTGTCCCGGGTGCCGGAGGCACGCGCATACGCGGCGACGTAGCAGTCCAGGGCCTCGCCCGGGCCGGGGGCGCGGTCGGCGCGTACGGCCGCGTCCACCAGTTGGTGGGCCTCGCACAGGCCGTCGTAGAGCAGGTCCGGGTGCTCGGCGGTGACGGGCCGGTGGGCTGCGAGGCAGTGGTCGGTGGCGGCCGTCGCCAAGGCGTGCAGGCGGGCGAAGGCGAGGACCTGGTCCACGGTGGGGTCGGCGGAAGGCTGCGGGACGGCCGCCTCGGTGATCGTGGAGCGGAGGCGGGCGGAGAGACGAACGGGCAGCAGACGGCGCCAGTAGTGGGCGACGGCGGACGTGCTGGGCGGGACGCCGACCGATCCGATCAGCTCCAGGCGCTCCGCCAGCTGCTCCGGGGTGCCCTCCTGGAGCGCCCGCAGCGCGGCCTCACGCCAGCGCAGAGCGGCGAGCTGGGTGCCGAGGTCGTCCAACCGGCGTGCCACGACGGCTTCCAGGCAGTCCCCGGAGTCGAGAACACGCCTGATCTCGGGCACGGGGACGTCGAGGGAGCGCAGCGACCGGATCGTACGCAGCCGAGCCAGGGCCTCGGGCCCGTAGCGCCGGTGGCCGCCGCCGCTGCGCGCCGCCTCGGGCAGCAGCCCCTGGTCGGAATAGAAGCGGACCGTTTTGACCGTGGTCCGTGCCCGCGCGGCGAGCTCGCCGATGCTCAGTGTGCCGTCCGATGGCAAGGGTTGAACCTCCCTCAGGGGGAGTTCCTAGGTTAGCGGCGAGGACCCTACTGTCTGGAGGCGTTGATGTCCGTGTTCGTTCTGGTCTCCGGCCCGTTCACCGACGGGCGGATCTGGAATGCGGTGGCCGACCGGCTTCGGGAGGCGGGTGCCGGGGTACACCCGGTGACGCTGAGCATGCAGCCCGAGGCGGATCTGGAGACGCATGTCGAGGACGTGGTCCGGCTGGTCGACTCCCTCGACACGTCGCAGGTGGTGCTGGTCGGTCACGACTACGCCATCCACCCGGTGCTGGGCGCGGCCGACCTCCTGCCGGAGCGGGTCGCCCGCATCGTGCACCTGGACACCGGTCTGCCGCAGCACGGCAACCCGGCCCTGGCCCTGGTTCCGGACCCGGTGGTGCATCAACTGCTGGGTGCCGACGGCAGTCCCCGGCCGATACCGCCGCCGGGGCCGCAGGACTGGCACCGGTGGGGCAGCACGGAGGGCCTTTCGGCGCGTCAGTTGCAGCTGCTGAGCCGGCTGGCCGGTCCCCAGCCGCCGCGCACCCTGACCCAGCCGCTGAGGCTGACAGGCGCGGCGGCGGGCGTGCCGATCAGCGCGATCCTGTGCACGGCGGGAGGGATGACCGTCGAGGTGGTCGAGGCGCTGGTGCGCAGCGGCCCGCCGCAGGTGCGCAAGCTGGCCGATCCGCAGGTGGGCTTCTTCGAACTGGCCACCGGTCACTGGCCGATGCTCTCCTGTCCGGACGAGTTGGCCGAGGTCCTGCTCCGCGCCGCCGCGGGCGAGGGGCGGAGGCTGACCGCGCCCGAGGGAGAGCCACCTTTCCTCCGGCCGTTCCTGCTGGAGGTCCCGGAGCGGCCGCGGGTGCGGAACGGGCGCGTGGACCTGCACCTGCCGGAACCGGGTCACGCGCACGGGCCGTGGCCCGCGGTGCTGTTCGTGCACGGCGGCCCGCTGCCACCCGACCTCGACCCCGCGCCGCGCGACTCGCCGTTGTTTCTCGGCTACGCCCGCTACGTGGCGAGCCTGGGCGCGGTGGGCGCCGTCGTGGAGCACCGCCTGCACGGCGTCACCGACTACTCGCGGTCCGCGGACGACGTGACCGAGGCCGTCGAACTGCTGCGAGCCGATCCACGCGTGGACCCGGAGCGCATCGCCCTGTGGTTCTTCTCCGGCGCGGGACTGCTCGCCGCGGACTGGATCGCCGCCCCGCCCGAGTGGCTGCGCTGCCTGGCCCTGACCTATCCGGTCCTGGCCCCGCTGCCCGGCTGGGGCGCGGTCGCCCCGCGATTCAGCCCGACCCGCGCGCTCCGGGCCGGCGCAAGGTCACTGCCGCCCCTCCTGCTCACCCGGGCGGGTCTGGAGATCCCGCACATCGCCGCCACCGTCGAGGAGTTCGTGACCGCGGCAGAGGAGACCAAGATCCCGGTCGAGATCATCGAAGTCCCGCACGGCGTGCATGGCTTCGAGATCCACGACCCAACGGACGAGTCCCGCGAGGCGGTGACCCGCGCCGTGCGCACAGTGCTCGCCCATCTGGGGCCCTGACGTCCCCCCGAAGCCGCCGATGAGGCGGTGGTCCATGGGTCTCCGCATCCATCTCATGCATCAAGGATTGCCTTCCAGCAGGGTTTTGCAAGATGCCTTGCATCCCGGCAGTGCCGTGGCTACGGTTCCGTCTCACTGCCAGCAGAGATCGCGATGAGGCCCCCATGTCGACAGATCCTCTTATTTCACTACGAGGCGTTACGAAACGCTTCGGCGCTCAGCTCGTCCTGGACACCATCGACCTGGACGTCAGCCCGGGTGAGGTCGTCGCGGTCATCGGTCCGTCCGGGTCGGGCAAATCGACGCTGTGCCGCACCGTGAACCGGCTGGAGACCATCGACGCAGGCGAGATCACCGTGGCCGGCCGGCCGGTCCCGGCCGAGGGTCGGGACCTGGCCCGGCTGCGGGCCGAGGTGGGCATGGTCTTCCAGTCCTTCAATCTGTTCGCCCACATGTCAGCCCTGGAGAACGTTGCGTTCGCCCCCATGAAGGTCCGGAGGGCGCAGCGCAAGGACGCCGAGGACCGGGCCCGTGAGCTGCTCGACAGGGTGGGCCTGGGGCACAAGGCTGCTGCGATGCCGTCCCAGTTGTCCGGCGGACAGCAGCAACGGGTCGCGATCGCCCGTGCCCTGGCCATGGAGCCCAAGGCCATGCTCTTCGACGAACCGACGTCTGCCCTCGACCCGGAGATGGTGGGCGAGGTACTGGACGTCATGCGCGACCTGGCCGATTCGGGTATGACGATGATCGTCGTCACGCATGAGATGGGTTTCGCCCGAGCGACGGCCGACCGTGTCGTCTTCCTCGCCGACGGCCGCATCGCCGAACAGGCGCCTCCTGAGCAGTTCTTCAACGCTCCCCGAAGCGATCGCGCCCGCGACTTCCTCTCCAAGGTCCTCGTCCACTGACGGGTGCCGGTCCCCCACTCATCGCCCCGTCTGTCCCGGCCCCCGTCCCTCCCTGACTTCCCGTCACCATCCTGTGAGGCTCTCCATGTCCGCATCCATCGCAAGGTTCCGCGGTCTTCGCCCGTTCGTCGTGGCCGCTGCCGTCCTGGGCCTGGCCGCGACCTCCGCCTGCTCCAGCCAGGCGGGCAGGCAAAACGCCACGGACTCCGATGTCAACGTCTCGGCCTCCACCGACTTCGCCGCGGGCACGACCATGGCCAAACTCAGCAAGGCCGGCAAGATCCGTGTGGGCACCAAGTTCGACCAGCCCCTGTTCGGCCTGAAGAACCCGGTGTCGGGCGCCCCCGAGGGCTTCGACGTCGAGGTCGCCAAGATCATCGCCGGTGCGATGGGCATACCCGCGAACAAGATCGAGTGGGTGGAGGCGGTCTCCGCCAACCGAGAGCCGTTCATCGAGCAGGGCCGCGTCGACATGGTTCTGGCGACCTACACGATCAACGACGAACGCAAGAAGGTCATCAGCTTCGGGGGCCCGTACCTCGTCGCCGGGCAGAGCCTCATGGTCCGGTCCGGCAACCCCAAGAAGATCCAAGGGCTGGGGGACCTCGCGGGCAAGAAGGTCTGCTCGGTGGAGGGTTCGGCGTCCTCGCAGAACGTGCGCGACCGGGCCCCCAAGGCGAACGTGGTGCTCTTCGACGCCTACTCCAAGTGCGCCGACGCCCTCAAGAACGGCCAGGTCGACGCGGTCACGACCGACGACACGATCCTCGCCGGGCTGAAGAGCAAGGACCCCGGCTCCTTCGACCTGATCGGCAAGACCTTCACCGAGGAACCGTACGGCGTCGGTGTGAAGAAGAGTGACGACGCCTTCGTCAAGTTCATCGACGAGACGCTGCAGAAGTCGTTCGACGACGGCGACTGGGCCAAGGCGTGGGACCGGACCGCCGGCAAGGTCCTGGGCAAGGCGCCTTCCGCGCCGGACCTGAACAGCTACTGAGAGCGCGGAAGGTCACAGATCATGTGCTGTCTCGACAGGGAGCCGCGCCCATGAACACCGTGCTCACCGAATACCGGGGCCTGCTGTGGAGCGGCTTCCTCACCACCGTCGAACTCAGCGTGCTGGCCGCGCTCGTCGCGTTCGCCGTCGGGGCCGCTCTGGCGGTGGCCAGGGTCAGCCCGGTGGGCCCGCTCCGCACCTCGGCGGCGGTGTATGTGCAGCTTGTCCGCAACACCCCGCTGACCGTGGTGTTCTTCCTGATCGTCTTCGCCGCACCGCAGGTGGACCTTGCGGCGCCCAGCTACTTCCTTGCCGCGGTCGGCGCACTGGGCCTGTACACGGCAGCGTTCGTCGGAGAGGCGCTGCGCTCGGGCATCAACGCGGTGGGGAGCGGGCAGGGCGAGGCGGCCCGTGCCCTGGGGCTGCGCTTCGGCCAGACCATGCGCCACATCGTGCTGCCCCAGGCGGCCCGCGCGGTGCTGCCCCCGCTGGGCAGCACGTGGATCGCGCTGGTCAAGAACTCCTCGATCGCGGCCGGCTTCGCCGTGACCGAACTGACCGCCACCAGCCAGCGCATCGCTTTCCTCGCCCCGCAGGCGGTCCTGCCCGCGCTGCTGGTCATCGCGCTCGCCTACCTGCTGATCACGGTCCCCTCGGGGCTGGCGGTGGAGTGGTACGAACGAAGGACGGCGGCGGCCTGATGGACACGGACACCACTGGACTCTTCGACGCCCCGGGCCCTCGCGCCCGGCGGCGGATCCTCATCGTGACGGCGGCAGCTTTCGTCCTCCTGGCCGGGATCGTGGCCCTGCTCCTGACCCGCCTCGCCGGCCGGGGCCAACTGGAGCCCGAGCGCTGGGCCATCCTGTTCGACCCCTCGACCGGAGTGCCCAGCACCCTGCTGAACGCCCTGTGGTCCACGCTCCAGGCAGCCGCCCTGGGCATGGTGCTGTCACTGGCGGTCGGTGCCCTGCTCGCGGTGGCACGGTTGTCCAGGAACCGGCTCGTGCGCTGGCCGGCGACGGTCCTCGTGCAGTTCTTCCGCGGTGTACCGCTGCTGCTGCTGATCCTCTTCGCCTACCTCGCTCTGCCCACCCTGGGCGTGGACATCGGCGTGCTGCCCACGCTGCTGCTCGGGCTGGTGGCGTACAACTCGACCGTGCTGTGCGAGGTCCTGCGCGCCGGAGTGCTCTCGGTCGGCCGCGGCCAGCGCGAGGCGGGCCTGTCACTGGGCCTGACGGAGGGACAGGTCCTGCGCTCGATCCTGCTGCCGCAGGCGGTGCGCCGCATGCTTCCGACCATCGTCAGCCAGCTCGTCATCCTGCTCAAGGACACCTCACTGGGCTTCGTCATCGGCTACTCGGAGCTGCTGCGCTCCGGCCGCTCCCTGGTGGAGTTCTATGGCAACCGGTACGCACTGCAGATCTACCTCACCGTGGCGGTCCTGTACATCGCGGTCAACTTCACCGTGTCCCTGGTGGCGGACAGGCTCGCCCGTCGGCGCTCCAAGCCCGCCCAGGGTCAGAGCGCGGCAGGGGCGGCGGCCCCCCGATCCGGGCCCGCTCCCGCCTCCGCCCGGGTCGATCTGCTGGTCGACGCCGACGGCAAGGCGAAGTCCTGACCCTCGGGGCGCCCACCTCGGTGGGCGCCTCACAGAAGGCGATGCAAATGAACTTGCATGAGACTAATATCTTGCAAGCGAAACTGCTTCACGAGACCTCTGAGGAGAGCGGACCCGTGACCATGCATTCGGCGACCCTGGCCATCAACGAGACCATCCAGGCACGCAGAGCGGCGGGCGAGAAGGTTCTGCACCTGGGCTTCGGCGAGGCCGGCCTGCCGGTCCCGGATCAGGTGGCGGCCGCCCTGGCGGAGGCCGCGGGCCGCAACAGCTACGGTCCCGTGGTCGGCTCGCACGAGGCCCGCGAGGCAGCCGCCGGCTGGTTCACCCGGAGGAATCTGACGACCGACCCCGACCAGGTCCTGTTCGCCCCCGGCAGCAAGGCACTGCTGTTCGCCCTGCTGGCGGCCCTTCCCGGAGACCTGGTGCTGCCCTGCCCGGCCTGGGTCAGCTACGCGGCCCAGGCCGCGATCGTGAACAAACACGTCATCGACGTGCCCATCCCCGCCGAATCCGGTGGAATCCCCGACCCCGCACTCCTCGAGCAGGCCCTCACCCGTGCGCGGGCCTCGGGCGCCGAGCCCGGCGTGCTGCTGCTGACCGTGCCGGACAACCCCACCGGCACCGTCGCTCGCCCGGAACACCTCCGCGAGGTCTGCGCCATCGCCGACCGGCACGGTCTCGTGATCGTCTCCGACGAGATCTACGGCGAGCTGTGCCACAACGGCGGGCCCGCCCCCAGCGCCGCCTCGTATCTGCCCGACCGCACCGTGGTCACCAGCGGCCTCAGCAAGGCCACGGCTCTGGGCGGCTGGCGCATCGGCTTCGCGCGGGTGCCCGACGGCCCCTGGGGCGCCGCGCTCCTCCAGGACGTCATCGGCATCGCCAGCGAAGTGTGGTCCAGCCTCGCCGCCCCGATGCAGGCCGCGGCCGCGTACGTACTGGCCGACCCCGCCGACGTGACGGATCACATCGCCGCCTCACGCCGACTGCACGCCACCGTGGCCCGCGCCGTGCACAACGAATTCGTCCGGGCCGGCGCGACCTGCCGCGCCCCCCAGGCAGGCTTCTACCTCTATCCCGACTTCGAGCCGGTCCGCGCCGACCTGGCGCACCAGGGCATCACCACCGGCGCCCAGTTGGCCTCCGCCCTGCTCGAGCGGCAGGGTGTGGGTGTGCTGGCGGGCGAGGCGTTCGGCGACGAGGCGCAGGGCCTGCGCGCCCGGGTCGCCACCAGCCTGCTGTACGGCGAATCGGCCGGTGAACGCTGGGAGGCCCTGCGCAGCGACGATCCGCTCACCCTGCCGTGGATCGCCGGCTCCCTGAATCACCTGCGGGACGCTCTGGCCGCCCTCGTTCCATGAGCCCGGGGGCACACCGGGCATCCCGCCCACCGCGGCACACGTCGCGCGAAGCGCCTGCCGACCGTGCGGGAGCAGCGCCGTGAGCGGAGCGGACGGTCATTGCTCCGCCCTTGGCACTGCTTCACTGTGTTCAGCCCTCGGGTGTCACATAGATACCGAACTCCTCCAGCAGCTCTTCCTCCTGCAGCAGCATCGAACGGGCCCCGAGCCCGCGCTCCTGCGCGACACCCGCGGCCAGTGCCTGCACCAGAGAGGTGAAGGCAGTCATGGAACGCAGTACGGAGGGGCCGGCCGCATCGACGTAGAAGGGGTGGTGCGCCGCAGTCGCCAGAGGTGACGCCGGGTTGTCCGTCAGGGCAACGCAGCGGGCCCCGCGGTTGCGGGCCCACTGGAGCGCTTTGACGGTTTCGGCGCTGTAGCGGTGGATGGAAACGGCCACGAAGCAGTCACCGGCCCGAACACGGCGCAACTCGTCGGTGAGGCTCCCGGCCGCGGCGGTGACCGTGTGGACCTCCTCCCGCAACATGCCCAGCAGGTAGCCCATGAGGTAGGCCGGCGCGTGGCACTTTCGCAGCCCCATCACATGGACGCTCGGGGACTTCGCCAGTGCGGATATGGTCTCCTGCCACTGGGCGGAAGGTACCCGCGCGAACGTCCGCGCGATGTTGGCCTGGTCGAGGGCGGCGGCACGCTCCAGGGGATCGCCACCCTCGGCGGTGAGCTGCTCCAGGTTGTTGTAGCGGTGCAGCAGTTGGGCCTGTTCGCGCAGCTGCTGCTGGCACAGCCGCGTCAGACCCGGGTATCCGTCCAGGCCCAGGCCGGAGGCGAACCGGACGACGGTCGCTTCGTTCACGCCGACGGCGTTGGCAAGTTCGGAAACGGTCATGAAGGCGACCCCCTCGGGGTCAGCCATGACGCGGTCGGCCAGGCGCCGCTGCGACGGGGTGAGAGAGGTCCCACGTCGGCGCAGTTCGGCGAGGAGTTCGTCAAACGTCTGCGGCGCGGACCGAGATGTTGAGGCCATGGAACGATTCTCCCCTGTGAGCTCCAGCCGTCCCGGCAGTTCCGCAGCCCAACACGGACCCCGCTCCGGCCTGACCGATGCGGCCGAGCCAAATACGGTACGCCGAGGCGAATCCACCATGCGCACGCCGAGTCGTACCGCGACTGCAGCACGGTGAAGCGGGTCAAAACGGGTGCTACTCGCCGCCGAAGTTGCGGCGCAGGGTTTCTCCGTTCGGCGATCCGCCCAGGGCGGACGAGATCCGGTCCCAGGACCATCCTGCAGCGCGCGCCTCTCTCACCGCGATCCCGATCGCGTTCTGGGCGACGTGGCGTGCTTCCAGTGCGGCCTTCAGCAGTTCTTCGACTGTAGCTACCATGCCTCATACAGTGCCACTAAATGTGACACATGTCGAGGTGTCCGAGGGACCTGCGGGCGTGATGAACGGCGGCCCGCGCCGGCCGGCGCGGTCCCGGTCCTGCGGCACGCCCGGCTCCAAGGCTCACGCGAACCTGACCAAAGCCGGGCTGCCCCGCAGTGATCACAACGCGTCCGCCGAGACAGCACGAAGGTTTGGACGTTGCGTCAACGCCCGACGCCCGCAGCGACGGATTCGATGACACCTCGCCATGTTCTGCGATAGCCCTCGCGAAGCGGCCCGCCAACCAGGTCGAGGATCCGCACGGCTGCATCGCTCAACAGCACTGGGGCACCCGTCTCGCACAGATGGCGGTGCCCTTCGAGAAGGGCTCCGCCGCGCTCTCCGTCAGCCTCCAGCAGCCGCCGGGGCAGCCACTTCCCGCCGCCCGTCCAGGCGCGGTGGTGGTCGAAGAGCAGGTCGGCGGCGACGTTGAAGACGACCCCGGCCACCGCCAGGCGTTCGAAGGGATCACCTGCATCCGCCAGATCATCCAGAGCGTCCGTCAGTCCGTACCTCTTGGTCTCGACCGTCTCCGGCGTCAGCGCCGGCGGACCGTTGCGGAGGTCGGCCTCGGCACGGGCCCGGGCCCATGCGGCCTCTCCACCGGTGTCGACCAGGACGAGGCCGGTGGCATACATGCTCTGCAGCACCGCACGACGCGTGGCGGTGTCCGCGGCGAAGAGTTCCCCGAGACCGGCACGGGTGTGGATGAAAAGCTCCACAAGGCGCCCCTCGAACCGGAGCGTCTCCCGGCAGGTCTCACCGCCGTCCCCAACGAGCACCGCGATGTCCAGGTCACTGCTGGCGGTCGCCCGTCCTGCGGCCGTGGATCCAGCCAGGACCACGGCGAGCGCATCGGGAAAACGGCCCTGCACAAGGCGTCGAGCCAGGTCAATCGGGTCTGGGTTCGGCTCCATGTCCGTCAGCGTTTCACGGACCCTTGATCAGCGGCGACAGACTTTCCCACACCTCAGGCCCAGACCGCTACAGCCTGTGACAGGCCTCAACGTGCGCAGAAGGGATACAGGCCAGCTGAACAACAAGGGCTACCAGTACTGACCCCATTCTGACCTCGCTCCCGCTTTACGCACGTTCAGGTGACGGCTCGTCGGCGGCAACGAGGAGGGCCTGACCGCGCCCCCCGAGGAGGGCCTGGCCGTCACCGTACGGTTCGCGCACCCACTGCAGAGCGCCAAGACCGAGACGGCCCGGATCGCCTCGCTCACCCGCGAAGGGGCAGGACGGCGCGCCCGCCCGCGGTGAAGCGGGTCAGCGGTCCGGGGCCGTCCGCACCATGGACTCGTACAGGGGACGAGAACAGGGACACCGCGCCATCCGAGGGTGCGCGGCCCGTGCCGCGCGCCCGCCGTGTCGGCTGTGAAAATCCGCATGCGGTCGCCTGGAGCACCGACATCCGGCGTGCACAACACACTGGACTTCTCTGACCTGCTGCGCCTCATCGACGAGCGGTCTGCCGCCTTCCGCGCCACGGTCGCTGCCGCCCCCAGTCTCGATGTGCAGGTGCCGACCTGTCCCGAGTGGACGCTGTTCGATCTGGTGCAGCACCTGGGTCAGGGGCGCCGCGCCTGGGCCGCCACCATCGCCGCAGGACCCGACGCCACGGCCAAGTCCGCCCCGCAGGGCGACACGTCCGCGCCTCGGGAGCGCGAGGCCCTGTCGGCCTGGTTGGCCGCCTCGACGCAGGAACTGCTGCACGCACTGCGGGAGGCCGGGCCGGACCGCGGTTGCTGGACGTGGTGGGGCAAGTCGCAGTCTCCGCAGACCTGCGGTGCCGTCGCCCGGCACCAGCTCCAGGAGATCGCGGTGCACACCTACGACGCCCAGCTCACCGTGGGCGCCCCGCAGCCGCTGCCGGACGAGGTGGCACTCGACGGTGTCGAGGAGTTCCTGTCCACGATCTGCACGACGACGGTCGCCTGGCCGCACGAGCCCGCCGGCGTCGATTACCACGCCACCGAGGGCCGCTCCTGGCGCAACGGGCTCTCCGACGACGGCGCGCGGCTCGACCGCCTGCCCGAACCCGGCACAGGGCCCGCCGCCGAAGAGCTGGACGCGGCCGACGCCTCCGCCCGAGGCACGGCCAATGAGCTGGTCCTCGGCTTCTACGGCCGTATTCCATTGGACTCCCTGACGCTCGACGGCAACCGGCGCATCTTCGACCAGATGGTGGCCTGGGACCCGGAGCCGTAGTCCTCGCCACCACTGCCCCCGCAGCACAACCCCACCCGTGCCCCGTCCGCCCTCGCGGCCGGGGCACTGCTCGTTCCATCGCAGGAACCCATCCGGGCCTGACGTGCCGACCGCGCACCCGTCGCATGTCGATCGCACCGGTGCGACCCGTGAGTGACTGCCTGGCTCACCGGTTCGGGACCGCGGCCGACCACGGGGTGAGGTAGCGCCGACGGAGGCGGGTGAAAGCGCTGGGGCTGGGGCGGTGCGGGAGGAACTCCTTGATGTGCTGGGCACATTCGCGTGGGCTCGCCGTGCTGGTGTCGCACTCCAGGTCGTAGTCGCCATGACGGTGGACCAGGTCGTACTGGTGCGCCGCAAGGCCCGACGGGCGGTCGCCTCGCGCCTGCTCGCGGCGGGCCAGTTCGTCCAGCGGGCAGTGGATGCCCACGAAAAGGACGTCCTCAGGTCGCAGCACCGTCAGACAGTCGAGCAGTCGCCACGGCTCGCTCAGCACATGGTCGACCACGATGCCGTTGCCCGCCTCGGCCATGGCTGCGATCGACCGGTGGAAGCCCATCCGGGTGCGCCGCAGCGCGGCGTCGAGCTCCTCCGCTCCGAGCGCGCGCTTGCTGCGCATCGCGTTGAAGGCATCGACCGCCAGGTGGAAGAAGACGCCGTCGTCCAGGATGTCCAGAAGCTCCCGCGCCACGCTCGACTTGCCCGAGCTGGACGTGCCGTTGAGGAAGATGATCCGACCAGGTGTCATATCCGCATGGTCACATGGTGCTGCCCGGGCGCCGCGTTACAGCCTGCCTCGTCGACGGCGGCGCGTTCGTCGTCGGTGAGCGGGATACCGGCAGGCTCCTCAGTCGGTTTCCCGCTCCTCCAGGGCGCGCCGGTAACGAACTTCGGATACGGAGACTCCGTCGTAGTCGTCAGCCTGGACTGCACCGTCAGGGACATAACCCGCTCGCTCGTAGAAGCGGCGTGCCCTGGTGTTGTCGGTGAGGACCCACAACTGCATCCGGTCGAAGCTGTCGGCAAGAGCCTGAGCGTGCACGGCTTCGAGGAGCGTGCGACCGATTCCGGACCCGGTAAGTGAGGGCTGAACGTACAGAGCGTAGAGCTCACCCACAGACGTGCTCGTTCCGTCTCCGCGGAAGGGTCCGAGACAAGCCCAGCCCACGACTCGTCCATGGATGTCGACCGCCACCAGGTTGGTCATGCCCTTCTTCGGCTTCTCGAAGTGCCGTCGGCGCTGCCGACTGTCAGCCTCGACCGTCATGCCGTCGAGGAAGGACTGGGGCACGATCCCGATATACGCGGCCTTCCAGCCGGCCACTCGTATTGCCGATACCGCCGGGACATCGGTTTCCGTCATAGCTCGTACAGTCAGCATCTCGGCACCGTACGAGACACGTCACCACGACCGCCTGTGCATTACGGTCGGGCAGCCGCCCTCCAGGTGACTACGCACGGGTGACTACGCACGGGTGGGTACGCGGGCGGGCCGGTGCGCGCGGCCGGACGGGCCGGGATTCCGCCCGTCAGGACGTGCAGTCCGGGCAGATGCCGCGGTACGTGAGTTCCGCCTCGGACACCGAGAAACCGAAGCGCTCCGACTCCGGAAGGTCGGCGAGCGGATCGCCCACCGGCTGTACGTCCCGGATCGCGCCGCAGCGGGCGCACAGGAGGTGGTGGTGGGGACGGCGCGCGTTCGGGTCGTAGCGCTTGGCGCGGCGGTCCGTCGAGACCTCGATGACCTCGCCCAGTTTCACCAGTTCACCCAAGGTGTTGTAGACCGTCGCCCGCGAGATCTCGGGCAGCTTCTGTGCCGCCCGAGCGTGCACCTCGTCCGCGGTCAGATGGACGTGGTCGCCGTCGAGCACCTCGGCCACGACGCGCCGCTGCGCCGTGAGACGCCAGCCACGCGTCCGCAGTCTCCCCAGGAGGTCACTCATGCCTCTCAGCGTAGCAGCGATTCGGCCAAAATCGAGACTATGTACTCACCTGGAGTTCCGCTTGACTTGGACAGAGTCCATTGTAGGATCGGTGGTGATCCACGCCAAGGGACGGATGCGCGAGGACAAGGACGCGACCGGCCGGAAGCCGGGCCTTGAACGCACGCGACGAACCACTCACCGAGGAGCGAGCTTTGCCCGAGAACAACCAGAAGCCGTTGACCACGGCTGCCGGCGCACCGGTTGCCGACAACCAGAACTCCCTCACGGCCGGTCCGCGCGGTCCGATGCTCCTGCAGGACGTGTGGTTCCTGGAGAAGCTCGCGCACTTCGACCGCGAGGTCATTCCGGAGCGCCGGATGCACGCCAAGGGTTCGGGCGCGTTCGGCACGTTCACGGTGACGCACGACATCACGCGGTACACGAGCGCGAAGATCTTCTCCGAGGTCGGCAAGAAGACCGAGATGTTCGCCCGGTTCTCCACCGTCGCGGGCGAGCGCGGCGCGGCCGACGCCGAGCGCGACATCCGCGGCTTCGCCCTGAAGTTCTACACGGACGAGGGCAACTGGGACCTGGTCGGGAACAACACCCCGGTGTTCTTCTTCCGCGACCCGCTGAAGTTCCCCGACCTCAACCGCGCGGTGAAGCGCGACCCGCGCACCAACCTCCGCGACCCCGAGAACAACTGGGACTTCTGGACCCACCTTCCCGAGGCCCTGCACCAGATCACCATCGTCATGTCGGACCGTGGCATCCCCGCCTCGTACCGGCACATGCACGGCTTCGGCTCGCACACCTACAGCTTCGTCAACGCCGAGGGCGAGCGGTTCTGGGTGAAGTTCCACCACCGCACCCAGCAGGGCATCAAGAACCTCACCGACGCCGAGGCCGAGGCCCTGGTCGGCAAGGACCGCGAGTCCCACCAGCGCGACCTCTACGAGGCGATCGAGAAGGGCGACTTCCCGAAGTGGAAGCTGTTCGTCCAGATCATGCCGGAGGCCGACGCGGAGAACTACCGCTTCCACCCCTTCGACCTCACCAAGGTCTGGTCGAAGAAGGACTACCCGCTGATCGAGGTCGGCGAGTGGGAGCTCAACCGCAACCCCGCGAACTACTTCGCGGACGTCGAGCAGGCCGCCTTCACCCCGGCGAACGTGGTTCCGGGCATCAGCTACTCGCCCGACAAGATGCTGCAGGGCCGACTCTTCTCCTACGGTGACGCCCAGCGCTATCGCCTCGGCGTGAACCACCACCAGATCCCCGTCAACGCCGCGAAGAACCCGGTGAACACCTACCACCGCGACGGCGCCATGCGGGTCGACGGCAACCAGGGATCCACCCCGGGAATCGAGCCGAACTCGTACGGCCGCTGGCAGGAGCAGCCGGCCTACCGCGAGCCGAGCCAGGCCGTGGGCGCGGTCGCCGACCGGTTCAACTTCCGCGAGGACGACGACAACTACTTCGAGCAGCCGGGCAACCTGTTCCGGCTGATGACCCCGGAGCAGCAGCGGACGCTCTTCGAGAACACGGCGCGCGCCATCAACGGCGCGTCGGAGCGGACCGTCGAGCGACACATCGCCAACTGCACCCAGGCCGACCCGGCCTACGGGGAAGGTGTCCGCAAGGCGATCGAGGCCCTGGCCGCCGGCCAGCTCTGAGCCGACCCGCCGCTCGGGTCACCTCGAGTCACACGCCCGTGCCCGGCGTACGTGCTGCCCGCACGCACGCCGGGCACGGGCGCGGCAGCCGTCAGGCGGCCGCACCGAGGAACCCCGTAGAACCGCACGACCAGGAGGTACGCATGAGCAGTGGTGCACTGACTCCTGAACAGACGGATCGCATCGTGGCCGTCGCCATGGATCTCGCCCGCGAGGGCAGTACCGCGCAGCTGGTGGAATTCGTCGAGCACGGGCTGCCGGTCGACGTGACCGACTCGGGTGGCAACAGTCTCCTGATGCTCGCCGCCTACCACGACCATGCCGACACGGTGCGGGCCCTGCTCCGCCTCGGCGCCGACCCGGACCTGCGCAACGCCCGCGACCAGGCCCCCATCGCCGGCGCCCTGTTCAAGGGCGCGGACGAGGTCGTGGTGGTACTGCGGGAGGCGGGTGCGCAGCTCGACGCCGGTACGCCGTCCGCGCGGGTTACGGCCTCCATGTTCGGCCGCGAGCACCTGCTGGCGGGCCGGACGGACGATTCCCAGCGCTGACCATGCGTCCGGGGACCCAGAAGGCTGCCCAAGATCGTTCCGCGACAAGCACGGACGCTCCCCCCGATCTCGGACACGGTTCCGCCTTTCCCCAGGTCACCACGGAGGTGCGGACGCCGCACCGCATGACTCCGACCGACACCGAGTACGCCCTTGGCAGGGGTGGCCGACGCGAGCTCGCGGCACTGACCTGCACGAGTACCTCGACGGACCGATCTTCGTCCCGCCGGCCGGTCACCCGCACCCGATCTCGGGTGAGTCCGCCCCCGTGACCCTCGGCCACGAGATGTCGGGCGTCGTGTACGCGGTGGGCGACGGCGTCGAGGGCCTGCAGCCGGGTGACCGCGTCGTCGTCGAGCCCTACATCCTGCGCCCCGACGTCGACACAAGCGAGAACAACCCGAGCTATCACGTCTCGCCGACATGAACTTCATCGGGCTCGGTGGCCGCGGCGGCGGTCTCGCGGAGAAGATCGTCGTCGAGCGCCGGTGGGTGCACCCGGTCGGGGACGTCCCGCTGGACCAGGCGGCCCTCATCGAGCCGCTGTCGGTGGGCTACCACGCGTTCCAGCGCTCGGGCGCGAAGGCGGGCGACTTCGCCCTCGTCGGCGGCGCCGGCCCCATCGGACTGCTCACCTGCGCCGTGCTCAAGGCGATGGGCGTCAAGGTCGCGGTCTCGGAACTCAGCTCGCTGCGCCGGCAGAAGGCACTGGACGCCAAGGTCGCCGACCATGTCATCGACCCCTCCGCCACCGATGTCGCCGAAGAGGTCAGGCGCCTCACCGGCGGCAAGGGCGCGGACGTCGCGTTCGAGGCCACGTCCGTCAACGTCGTCCTCGACACGCTGTTCGACGCGGTGAAGCCGGGCGGTGTCATCACGGTCATCTCGATCTGGGGCAAGCCGGCGTCGATCGACATGCAGAAGCTCGTCCTCAAGGAGGTCGACCTGCGCGGCACGATCGCCTACGTCAACTCCCACCCGCAGACCATCAAGCTCGTGCAGGAGGGGCGCATCGACCTGGCGCCGTTCATCACCAAGACCATCGGGCTGGACGACCTCGTCGGCGAAGGCTTCGAGACCCTGATCCACCACAACGAGACGGCCGTCAAGATCCTCGTGGACCCGCGCCTCTGACCCGCGACGGAAAGGCTGCACCCTCGACGATGCCGGTGCGGGCGGGCGGCGGTGGCGTGGCTGACCGTCGCCCGCCTTCAGCGCCCGCGCCCGGCGGCGACCAGGTCCGCGCCTCCCCCACCGCGTCACTCACACCTTGCCAACGAGTCTGGACGTAAAGCTCTTCTGGATCAGATAATCACCTCGGTAAGTTCCAGGTGAGTTCCACCATAAATTCTGTGTGAGCATTACTTCGGTTCCACGAATCGCCTGAAAATTGATTCAGGCTCATTTCATCGAGCTCTCACCCGAATTGCCCTTTCCTGGCCCGCGGATCCCGTAATGTCTTCCATGTCGAAAGCGAACAGCGCTTACGACAGAGGAACCCATCCGCAGGCAAGTGAGGAGAAGCCCGTGAGCTTCCACAAGATCGTCCCGGTCAAGAAGCACCGCAAGCCCGTCCCGGAGCCCAAGAAGTGGGCCCCGAAGAAGCACGCGCGGAAGTGCCCCATAGGCCGCGAGCACCGGCGCTGAGTCACCTCCGCGGGGTGTGACGAATTCCGTACACCCCTGGTATGCGGCCGGTAAGAAATTCGCTCCCGGGCACTGTCCGACCATTCACCGGAGAGGGAGAATTCCATGAGCTTCCACAAGATCGTCCCCATGAAGAGGACCGAGAATCCGGCCCTGAAGAAGCACGCCCCCAAGAGGCACACCCGGAAGAGGCACGAGTGGCGCCGCCCGGTCTGCCACCAGCGCTGACGACTCGCCACGAGGCGGGGCCACCGGAACGCCTCCGGGGCCCCGCCTCGGCCTGTCACCGGTGACCGAACGACGAAAATCCCACGAGCCGAAGAGGAGCTGATGCCGACGTGCGCGACGTCAAGGACGCGTTCGCCCGGTTCTGGCCGCTGACCCGCGGCGATCGCAGATGGCTGGCGCTGATCATCGGGTGCGTGATCGTGTCCGCACTGGCCGAGACCGCCTCGATCCTGCTCTTCGCCCAGCTCACCGACCACGCGCTGCAGGCGGGCTCGCTCTCCGCCTTCTGGGGGCCGGCCGCGGCCTGGCTGGGTGCTGCCGCGCTGGGCGCGTTCGTCGGCTACCTGGGCAACTCGCTCGCCATCCGGACGGCGGAGAGATTCGTCCTGCGTCTGCGGGCGAAGGTCTTCCGCCACGTCCAGGACCTGCCGCCGCACTTCTTCCAGCAACATCGCCAGGGCGATCTGCTGGCACGCCTGACCGGCGACGTCGAAGCCATCGAACAGCTGGTCGTGTCGGGGCTCGTCGGCACGGTCTCCGCCGCCTTCTCCGCGGTCTTCTACGCGACAGCGGCGTTCTGGCTGCGATGGGACCTGGCCCTCGCCACCTTCCTCCTGGCACCCCTGTTCCTCTTCACGGCGCGCCGCTTCTCCGGCCGCATCAAGAAGGCGTCCCAGGACGAGCGTGCCGCCGACGGCGCGATCACCTCGGTCGTCGAGGAGTCCCTCGGCAACATCGTCCTCACCCAGGCGTACAACCGGAGGCGGGCGGAGGAGCAGCGGCTCGAACGCGAGGCCCGCGCATGGATGCGGGCGTCCGTCCGAGGCGCGCGGGCGAGCGAGATGTACGCGCAGTTCGTCGAGGTCGTCGAGACGTTGTGCGTGCTCGCGGTGATCGGGCTCGGGGCGTGGGAGATTTCCCAGGGCCGTATGACGTTGGGCCAGTTGCTGGCCTTCGCCGCCTTCCTCGGCTACCTCTACCCACCACTGCGCAGTCTCGGCCAGCTGGGCCTGACCCTGACCGCCGCCACCACGGGCGCGGAACGCCTGAACGAGATCCTCGACGCGGAACCGGCGGTGACCGACCCGGCCCGACCCGTCGCCCCGTGGCCGGTGCGCGGCCGGGTCACCTTCCACGAGGTCTGCTTCCGCTACCCGGGTGCGGAGCACGCGTCGCTGCGGGACGTCACGTTCGCCGCGAGCCCTGGCGAACTGGTCCTGGTCACGGGCCCGAGCGGCGCGGGCAAGTCCACGCTCTCCAAACTCCTCACCCGCTTCTACGACCCCACGACGGGCGTGATCTGTCTGGACGGCGTCCCGCTGGCGGACCTGCCGCTGGAGTTCCTGCGCGAGAACGTGACCCTGCTGCCCCAGGAGACCCTGGTCCTCAGCGGCACGATCCGCGAGAACATCGAGGCCGGCCGTCCCGGTGCGAGCCGTGAGGAGATCGAACGCGCGGCCGGCAACGCGGCGGCGCACGACTTCATCGCCGCGCTCCCCGACGGCTACGACACGCACATCGCGCCGGGTACCGCGGCGCTGTCCGGCGGACAACTCCAGCGCATCGCGATCGCCCGCGCGATGCTGCGCTCCGCCCCGGTCCTGATCCTGGACGAACCCACGGCCGGCCTGGACGGCCCGGCCGCACGCCGGGTCGTCCAGCCCCTGCGCCGTCTGATGGCAGGCCGCACGACGATCATGATCACGCACGACCTGAGTCTGGCGGCCGACGCGGACCGCATCCTGGTGGTGGAGTCCGGGCGCCTGGTGGAAGCGGGCACCCACACCGAACTCCTGGCCCGCGAGGGAACGTACGCGGGGCTGACGGTGCTGCGGCCACAGCCGACCGCCGTCAGCCGGCCGGACAACACGCAGGTCAGGCTGCTGTCCGAGGCCCCAAGCGCTGCCAAGTCCGAGGGCTGGTGCAGGCGCGTCGCGTCTCACGCCGATCGCCACGGAGTCGGCTCGTGACGCACTACACCTGGCATGTATATACGAATATTTGAGCCGAATGAGAAATTCGTCTGCATTTCGTAACAGGCAGAGTTTCTCGGTATGTGCGGGCGTCGCCCAGTGGAGGATCAGTGCGTCTCCGGACGAACCGTCCGGAACGTGGCGGGGCGTCAGCCCCGCCTCGCACAGAGAGGCCTGATCATGATCAACGGGTTGAAAAGGGCTGCGGCCCTGGGAGCGGCGACCGTGGCCCTGGCCACCGGCGCGGTCGTCGGCACGGTCGGCACCGCATCGGCCGCACCGCAGCACCACCAGCCGCCGGTGGCGTCGCACCACCAGCCGTCCGTGGGGTCGGACCACAGGCTGCCGGTGACGTCGCACCACAGGTTCCCGGTGACGTCGGACCACAGGCTCCCGGTAGCGTCGCACCACAGGCTGCCGGTGACGTCGCACCACCGGCTGCCGATGACGCCGCGCCACTGCGTGCAGTCGGCGGGCTACTGGTCACGACTGTGGCACCCGGCATACCGGGACCGCTACCACCGCGCGCACGTCGGCTACTGGAGCCGCGTCTGGCACCCCGCCCACCGGGACTGCCGCCGCTGACCCCACAACCGCCGACGACCACCGACAGGAGCGACGGCGAACGGACCGGCCTCCGGCCACTCCCCTCGAGGGCGTGCCGGAGGCCGGTCCGTTGGGCCGCACCCCCTCTCATCGGCCCGTGCGTGCCGGAGACCAGGCCCATGCCGGCCAGGCAGCGCGCCGAATCCCAGGGAGGACGCCGCTGGGGAGCCGCTCTCCGTCGGCCCGGCCACGACGATCAGCGGCGTTCAGCGCGCAATCACCCAACCCGGCGCCCAGGTCCCGGCGGCGTCGTGGTCGGCCGCCGTGGCGGCGAGGTGTGCGCGCAGAGTGGCCAGCGCGGGGTGGGGGTTGTCGCGGTGCCACAGGAGCGAGTGCGGGTAGACGGGCGTCGGGTCCGTGACCGGGACGCGGCGCAGACCGTGGCCGGCCGGCCAGACGAGGCGGGTCTGCTCGCCCATGAAGGTGGCCAGGGCCGGGGTGTCGGCGATGGTGTCGAGGAGCGCGTCGGAGCCGAAGTTGGGACCGGTCGCCTCGATGGTGAGGCCGAACTCGGCGACGAGGTCGTCGTAGTAGGCGGCCCACTCGGTTCCGGGAACGATGCCGGGCATCCAGATCCGGTGCCCGGCCAGTTGGGCGACGGTCACCGACCGGGCGGACGCCAGCGCGTGGGCGGGGCCGATGAGCAGCTGGAGCCGCTCGTCGAGCACCCGGACGGACTCGATGTCCTCGGGAAGGGGCCGGCCGGGCGCGGCGACGGCGCGGAAGGACGCGTCGATCGCTCCGGACCGGATCGCGGCGACAGCCGTGTCGACGTCGAACAGCATCACCACGTCGAGGTCGATCTCGGGGTGTGCACGGTGGAAGCCGCGCATCAGACCCGACGCCGAACCGCGCGAGTTGATCACGTCGACGCGCAGCGGGCGGTGGCCGGTGCGCACGGACGCGACCGCCCTTTCGGCGACGCGCAGCAGCTCCCGGGCGTGGGGCAGGAACGCCTGCCCGTCGATGGTGAGCCGGGCGCCGCGTGGCGTGCGGGTGAACAGCCGCACGCCGAGGGCGCGCTCCAGCGCGGCGATGCGCTTGGAGACGGCCTGCTGGGTGATCGCCAGCTCGGCGGCGGCCTCCTGGAACCGCCCCGCGTCGGCGGCGGCGACGAAGGTCCGGACAGCGTCGAGGTCCATACCGGTCACCCTATGACCACAACCGATGGTTGTGGCTGGGCGGTCCTGCGGTTGTTTGATCCCTGGGCATGGTGCCCGCTTTGATGCTTCCGGTCGCGTATCGGTTGTTCAAGTGGGGAGCGAGGGGCGTCGGACATGAGGAACGGACACCGGCTGGGACAGCTGCGCGGACACCGGCTGGGGCGGCGGTTCGGGTGGCTCTGGGCGGCGTACGGGACCAGCGCTCTCGGCACGTGGCTCGCCTTCGGCGCGTTCCCGCTGATCGCCATCCGGGTGCTGCACGCCGGACCGGCCGAAGTCGCCGCGCTCTCCTCCGTGGCGGCCGCGGTGGGCGCGGCCGTGGCGGTGCCGCTGGGCCCGTGGGTGGAGTTCCGCCGCAAGCGGCCGGTGCTGATCGCGACGGACCTGGTGCGGTGCACGGCGCTGCTGTCGATCCCCGCCGCGTTCGCGTTCGGCGTGCTCACCTTCCTTCAGCTCCTGCTGGTCTCGGTCGTCGTCGCGGCGGCCGACATCACCTTCCGCGCCGCCTCCGGCGCGTACCTGAAGACGCTGCTGCCGGCCGAGGATCTGCTCGTCGCCAACGCCCGGTTCGAGTCCACGTCCTGGACGACCACGATCATCGGGCCGCCGCTGGGCGGCGCGGCGATCGGGCTCCTCGGCCCGGTGGCGACGGTGGTGGCCGACGCGGTCAGCTACCTGCTCTCGGCCCTGGGCATCCGCGCGACGGGCGGGGACGAGCCGCGGCCCGAACGCCGGGAGGCCGCGCGCATGCGGGCCTCGGATCTGTTCGACGGCTGGCGGTACATCCTCGCCGACGCGACGCTGCGTCCGCTGTTCTTCAACACCGCCTTGTTCAACGCCCTGGTGATGGCCGCCCAGCCGCTGCTGGCCGTCCTAATGCTCGGCCGGCTCGGGTTCGCACCGTGGCAGTACGGCCTCGCCTTCGCCGCGCCCTCGATCGGCGGGCTTCTCGGGTCACGGCTGGCCCGGCCGCTCGTCAACCGGTTCGGACAACACCAGGTGCTGGTCGTGACCGGGACGCTGCGCGTGCTCTGGCCCATCGGCCTGGCCTTCACGGGTCCGGGCACCGCGGGGCTGCTGCTGGTGATGGGTGTCGAACTCGGGCTCATCTTCTGCTGCGGAGTCTTCAACCCCGTCTCCGCCACCTACCGCCTCGAGCGCACCGGGACCGACCGGGTCACCCGTACGCTGACCGCCTGGACGGTGACGACCAAAGCCACGACCGCGATTCTGACAGCCGCATGGGGGGTGCTGGGCGGCCTGCTCGGCCCGCGTACGGCCATCGGTCTGGCCGGCGTGCTCCTGCTGGCGACCCCGCTGCTGCTCCCCCGCCGCGCGACAGCACCGCTCACCGAGTCGGCCCCGGCACCGGCACCGAGCCGCACCTGACGGGCCGCCACCGCCGCGGTATCCCCGATCCGGCCGCGCCGCCCTCCCCGGATCGGGTCACCCCTCCCCATGCGGTACGGGTCCGTCAGTGTGCGCCAACGATCGTTGACCTGGCTGAAACGATCGTTTATACGACGGGTGTCGTCCGCGTAGGCTGCACGCCACACCACGACTGACCACTGATCAGGATCGGGAGAGCACCGGTGAAGCCCACGTCGTCCCTCCCCGAGACGCTGCAGCGATTAGGCGCGCTCATCGAACAGCAGCAGCTGGACCGTGCGGAACTCCTCGACCCGCGCCGGCTCGCAGAGAAGACAGCCCTGCCGGAACGCACCGTGCGCACCCTCCTCGCCGGCCGGTCAGCACCCCGGGAGGAGGTTGGTGAACGGGTCTGCGCACGGGTGAGAACCCTCGCTGACTCCTACCTGGCCAGGACCGGGAGACGAAAGCCGGAGCTGGTCGCCGCCGTACACCGGCAGTGCGGCGTCTCCGAGGTCTGGGCCCGGCAGATCATCGACGGCAAGAAGGTCCCCTCCGTCGAACTTCTCCACCGCCTGGTGAAGTTCTTCGACCTCACCGAGTCGAAGGAGGCCTTCTTCACCGACGAGGCCCCCGACGCCCTCAACCGCGCGCTGCTGCCGATTCTGAACAAGTACGAGAACCCCGAACAGGACCCCGTCCAGGCCCTGCTGAAGAAGTACGGCGTGGTCGCCGCGGACCTCCGCCACCACGGAAGCCTGACCGCCGGGCAGCTGGAAACGCTCCTCGCCGGCGTCATCAGGTCCGTCATGCCCCCACAGGAGGACAGCGGCCGATGAGCACCCGCGCCATGAAGACGCTGCTCACCACCCTCGGCAAGGAAGCGGCAAAGGACCTCCGGCGGCCGGCCGAACCAAGGGCCGTCATGCACGAGTTCTGCCGGGCCATGAGTGCGCGCACGGGCCGCCCCATCCAACTGGTCTTCCGCTCGTTCCCCACGGACCTGCCCGTCCCCGTCTCCGGCATGAGGATCGGCTTCGTCGAGCGCTCCGTCATCGTGGTCGAGCAGAGCATGCGCCCCGAAGCCCAGCTCGTCATCCTCGGGCACGAGCTGTGGCACGAGGAGAACGGCGACTGCGGCCACCACGTCGCCGGCCTGAACGCAGCGGCCCGTGCCACCACCGGCGCAGCGCCCGAAGCCGTGCGGCGAACGGTCGAGCAGATCCTCGCCACGGAGGAGGTCCCACGGGATGCCCTCCTGACCGTCGCAGACCGGTCCGACTCCGTCGACAGTCACGAAGTGGACGCGGAAACCTTCGGGTTGCTGTTCGGCCGCGAGGTCCGCACGTGGATGACCGGCCGGTACGCGCAGGACCCGGTCAGCGCGACCACCGTAGAGGGCCGCCTGAACCTGTCGCTGCTGAACCGGAGCGGACGCGTTCTCCGATGAGTCATCACTTCCACGTCCCGTACATCCTCCCCACCGCTCTGCTCGCCATCGCGCTCGCCGTGAAGGCCCCGACCTTCGTCCGGGCCTGGCGCGATCCCGACGTCAGGGCAACCACCCTGCTGCTGACCTTTGCCACGGCCGTCCTCGTCGTGATCACCCCGGTCAACATTCACCGACTCAACGTGCTCACCGGCGTGCCGAACATCGCAGCACCGTGGGCGTACTCGTTCCTCACCGCCGTCAACGCGACCGGCCTGACCATGATCATGCGGTGGCGTGAAGCCCCCTCCGAAGGCCGCCGACGGCGGATGACCCGCATCTACTGGATCTACGCAGCCGTCGGCGTCGGCCTCTGGGCGACGTTCCTCCTGGCCGACGCCCCCGAACCCCGCATCTACGACCTCGACACCTACTACGCCGGTACGCCGTGGATGCGCGAGCACATCCTGTTGTACGTGCTCGCGCACATGGTGTCGTCCCTGGTCGCCGCCTCCATGCTGTGGAGGTGGCTCCCGGAGGTGACCAACCGGTGGCTGAAGAGCGGTGTGGTCTTCCTGCAGATCGGATTCGCTCTGGGCCTCGTCTTCGACATCGCCAAGCTGATCGCGGTCGGTGCCCGCTGGTTCGGCACCGACCTGGACTGGCTCAGCACGCAGGCCGCGCCGCCGTTCGCGCTCCTGGAGGCGGTCTTCGTAGCCCTCGGTTTCATCGCTCCCCAGGCCGGGCCGGCCCTGCAGAGCTGGAGCCGGGACCAGCGCGACTACCGGCGGCTGCGGCCCCTGTGGCACGCGGTCCGCGTCGTCAAACCCGCCTCGGCCGCCGCCCGGCTCGGCTTCTGGGCCCCGCTCGACCTGCGGCTGATCCAGCGCCAGCAGCGCATCCACGACGCTCTGCGCCTGCTCGCCCCCTACCTCGACCAGGGCCTCTACCGGCAGGCGTACGAGGCGGCCGCGGCCGCCCACGACGCCGACCGGGCCCACGGGATCGCCGGAGCCCTCGCCATCCAGGCCGCCACCGACGCCTACCGCAACCAGACCCCCACCAGCAGTGGCCAACCCCACCAGGCCGCAAGCGACATCGCCGACCACATCGACGCCGTCTCCCGGGCCCTGCACCGCCCCCGCACCATCGGTGGCATGCGCCAGCGGGTGACCAGCACAGAGAGCGTGACCGCACATGCCTGACACAGCCACCGGCAGGGCCACCGCCATCGTCATCGGCGCGAGCGCCACGGGCCTCTTCGCCGCCGCGGCACTCACCGAACACGCCGACGTCACCCTCATCGAGCGGGACACCCTGCCCGACGGTCCCGAGCCCCGCCGCGGCGTCCCCCAGGCCCGGCATGCTCACCTGGTGTGGAGCGGCGGCGTACGCGCCTTCAACGACCTGGTGCCCGGCGTCGTC
The DNA here is from genome assembly GCF_044548235.1 of Streptomyces sp. NPDC052043. Taxonomy (NCBI): domain Bacteria; kingdom Bacillati; phylum Actinomycetota; class Actinomycetes; order Kitasatosporales; family Streptomycetaceae; genus Streptomyces; species Streptomyces sp. NPDC052043. The sequence continues at coordinate 168,082 of NZ_JBIUBT010000011.1, read as the reverse complement.
GACGACGTCGTCGCCGAGGGCGGCCGCCTGGTCCACATCATGGGCGACATGGTCTCCCGCGCACCCAACGAGGTGTGGTTCCGCCGCTTCAGGTCGACGCACCACCGCAACCTCGTCAGCTCCCGCGACCTCCTCGACGCCGTCCTGCGCCGGCACGTCCTCGCCGACGACCGGATCACCGTCCGTCAGGACACCACCGTCCTCGCTCTCGAGGGCGACGCCCGCCGCGTCACCGGCGTCCGGGTCCGCACCGGCGACGACACGGCGGTCCTCACCGCCGACCTCGTCGTCGACGCCTCCGGCCGTGGCTCCCGGGCCCCCCAGTGGCTCGAGGACCTCGGCCTGCCCCGCGTCACCGAGCGGGAAGTCAACGCCGGCGTCGCCTACGCCACGCGCGTCTACCGCGCACCCGCCAAGGCCGCCGCCGATGACTTCCCCCTCGTCAACGTCCAGGCCAACCCGGCCAAGGCGCCCGGCCAGGGCGGAATCATCCTCCCCGTCGAGGGCGGCCGTTGGATCGTCACGCTCGCCGGCACCCGCGGCGGCGAACCCACCGGCGACCCCGACGCGTTCGTGGACTTCGCGCTCGGCCTGGGCGACCCCGTCATCGGGGAACTACTCAAGACCGCGGAGCCGCTCGGCGACGTCGCCACCACGCGCAGCACCGGCAACCACCGCCGCTACTACGAGAAACTCGCCCGCTGGCCCGAAGGGTTCACCGTCCTCGGTGATGCCATCGCCGGATACAACCCCGTCTACGGCCACGGCCTCACCGTCGCCGCTCAGGGCTCCCTCGCCGTCCGAGACGTCCTGCGCACCACCCCGGTCACGGCCCCCGGTCTCGCGCGACGCCTCCAGCGCGCCGCGTCCCGGCCCGTCGCCGCCGCCTGGGACCTGGCCGTCGGCCAGGACGCTTCCTACCCGGGCGCCACCGACACCCCGCCCACCGCCGTGGAGCGCTACCTCGCCGCGTTCGTCGACCGGGCGGTGGCCACCGGTGCCCGCAACCCGCGCGCGCTCGGCGCCCTCCTGGACGTGATGAGCATGGAGAAGCCGGCCACCCGCTTGTTCTCCCCGGACATGCTCGTCCCGATGCTGCTCGGGCCGAAGCGACCGTTCCTGGCCAAGCCGCCCCTCACCGAAGACGAGCGAGCGGCCGCCAACTCCTGACCAGAATCATCTCCGCTCCACTGGACCACCCCACCAGGCCCCGTACCTGTGCCGTACGGGGCCCGGCACGACCTGGCCACCATCCGACAGAGCCCTGCGGACCAGAGCCCCCCTCGCCCGACTGGAAGGGGACGGGACAGCGTCCGCGGGTAGGGCAATCGGCTCCAGCTCGGACGCTCAGGATCCGCCGGGCTTGCCGCCTTCCTCCCGCTGCTCCTGGCCCTGGTGGGCATGCCGGTGAGTCTTGGCCTCGTGGTGGTGAGCCTGGCGCTCGGCGGCGTGCTGTGACCCCGCGCGCGACGGTGCTTACGCTGCCCGACGGTCAGTCGGCCCCCGACTGGATACCACATGCCTCAGGCGCACCGGAGAACGTCGGTTCGCTCGGGACGAGTTGTGCTGTTGCAGTACCCTGCGAGGTCGCGGGTGGCGCAGAGCGCCCGGTGACCGGAGGCCCCAGGCCGGAATCCCTGGACTTCAAGCCCGGGAGCACGTCAAGGTGGGGTCATGAGCGATCACTCCGCGGCGCCTGTTGCCCCCGTCGAGGCCTTTGAACCGCCCTACTACGTGGCTGTCTTCACCGCTGCGCGCACGCCTGACCAGAGCGGCTACAGCGAGACCGCCGCGCGTATGGAAGACCTGGTGAAGGACGTCCCTGGTTTCCTGGGGATGGACCAAGCACACACTCCTGGTGGGCTGTCCATCACCGTCGGGTACTTCCGCGACGCCGATGCCCTCACCCAGTGGCGGTCCGACGCCGAGCACCGCGCGGCGCAAAAGCGCGGGCAAGCCGACTGGTACCAGAGCTACACGCTGCATGTGGCGAAAGTGGAGCGGAGCCACGGGTTCACGCGAGCGTAGGTCTGTCCGGAGGACGGGATCAGGCAGAGCGGCCGCGCCGGGGCAGCAACTGGTCGTAGTGGGCCACCGGGCGGCCGCCGCCGTGTGCGGTTCGACCGGTCTGGTCGGGGGCTACTCCTGTGGCGGGCCGATGACGGACTGACCGATCTGCCCGGCCAGCCAGGAGGCGTGCCGCTCCTCGGCGGCCGGCCGCCCGCTGCGCCGCCTGGCGACTGAGACCTCCGCCTGCTGCGGGTCGCCCACCGCCACAAGCTGTCGCGCCACGCGCAAGGCTGATGCAGGGTCGGCGGTGCGGAAGACCGGGTAGGCGATGGAGTCGGACATGCCCGCACGCTGTCACAACCGCCGTCGGGTCACGCTGGACGTGGCGAAACCACGGGGAGCGGCGGTGGAGGAGTCCGCCCCGGTTTGGCCGACGCCTCAGCCGAAGGTGACCCGGAACCTCCGGTTCGCCAGGCTGGGGTTCTTGGCGCGTACGGCCTCCACCCGCGCGGCGTCGACGACGGCGGATGCCACCCCGGGGGCCTCGCCCGCCAACGCGGCCACATGGCCCATCGGGTCCACGATGAGGCTCTGGCCTGTACAGGTGGGGCCGGTCTGCCCGCAGGCCAGGACATACGCGGTGTTCTCGATCGCCCGGGCGCGGACCAGCGTGGTCCAGTGGTCCTCCTTGGCCGGACCGACCACCCAGGCGGCGGGGACGACGAGGGCCGTGGCACCCGCGTCGATCAGGAACCGGGCCATCTCCGGGAACCGCAGGTCGTAGCAGGTCATGACGCCGAAGGTGACCCCCTCCAGGGTGAAGAGCAGCGGCGAGGGCGAGTGGGCCTGGACACGGTCCGACTCGCGGTACCCGAAGGCGTCGTAGAGGTGGACCTTGCGGTACACCCCGAGCGGATCGCCCGTCCGGTCCACCGCGAGGACGGTGTTACTGGGCCGCTCCCCCTCGGCTGACGGCGTCTCGGTCATGCCCGCCACGACGGCGATGCCGTGCCGCCTGGCCAGCGCGCCGATCGCGGTGGCGAACGGGCCGTCGATCGGCTCGGTGTGCTGGACGATGTCCGCCTGGATGTCGAGGTCGGAGTACATGGCGTTCTCGGGCAGGACGACGAGTTGCGACCCCTGGGCGGCCGCCTGCCCGATCAGGGCTGCGGCGGCCTCGAGGTTGGCGGCCTTGTCGGTGGTGGCGTTGAACTGGCCGACGGTGGTGAGCATGGTCTGTCTGTCTCCTAGCAATGCCGGCGGAGGGTGCACAGGGCTGGAAAGCCGTTCTCGAACCACGCGTCGTCCGCTCCGGTCTTCGTCATGCCGCCCATTCCGTGGAGATCCCTTCCCTGACGTGGAGCGTCGGCATGCGCTTGGGCGCCACAGCCCCAGATGCCCGACCCCTGCTGGCGAGCAATCCGGGGCGGGCCCTTCCTACTCCTGGCCTTCCGTGTCGGGAGCGGCGCGGCTGGCCAGTCGTTCGTATCGCTGTCTGGCTGCTTGCGGAGTGCCAAGCCCGAGGCCGAAGGCGATCTCTTGCCACGTCATGCCGCGGCCCCGTGCCATGTGGAGGAGTCCGGTTTCCAGTTCGTCCATCTCCCCGCGCACCCGTGGGACGAGGCTCAACGCAGCCGTGATGTCGGCGTGGTCCACCTCCGGCTCACCGTCGTCGAGCTGTGCGGCCCCACTGAGCAGGAACGATACGAGTCTGACGGCTTCGTGTGGCCCGATGACCGAGGGATGAACCTGTCGGTGGCGTTGCTCGTCGGTAGTCGCGTGTCGCTCGGCGATGCGAAACAGGGACGCGTGGACGCGGTGCGCTCGCGCCTGTTCCGGCTGTGGGGGCGTGAACGGGTCGGCGTGCTGTTCAGGAGTCGACGACATAAGAAGAGGATGAGGCGTCCATGAACCGTTGTCAACGTTTCGTTTTGAACACTTCGTTCAATCGACTGATCCGGGACGCCGTTTGTGCTGTGCCCGCACAGGTTCGCGGTCGGGCGCCGCAGATCGACTTCAGCGCGCAGCCGGAGCCTGTGCCAGGTGAACTCCGCGAGCGAAACTTCCACTAGTGGCTGGTCAGTTGAAATCACGTCAGGCGAGAAGGCCTATCCACCCAAGGCCTCGCCGCGAGGGCGAATCCCGCGGGTTGATCGTGACTCGATACGGGCCCTGACATCCACTCCATGCACTCTGAAGCCTGACCCGCCCGCGCTTGGTATCTGACGGGCCCTTCGCTCCGGCGTTTCCAGGCGACCCGCTGCCGCACGGGTGAGCAGGCGTCAGAGATCACCTTGAAGGCCTAATTCTCCATCAATCTGCCCCGGAATGAAATCTGTTTGACGTGCCGTCAGCGATTGAGGAGGCGGGCCTGCGGGCCCTCCGCGTCCCCCATTCGGCTCCCCGATCCCAGCCCTTCCGATAGGCCCGAAATGACAGCTCTGGGGGTGGTCATTACGTTCAATCACAAGTCGGCTGTCACAGCCGGCCTCTCAGAGAGAGGAGCAAGGCCCATGGTCATGACCCGTTCCACCGCAGTCACCGCGGCCATCTCCGCCGCTTCCGCACTGGCCGCGACCAGCATCACCTACGCCGCCGCCGCCCCCGCACAGACGCTCCAGGCGGCCCCGGCCGTCGTCCAGCAGGCGCCCGCCCAGGCGACGATGGGTGACGAAGGCGGACAGGACAAGGGCAACGAGGGCAACGAGGGCGGCGGCGGTGGCCGCGGCGGCGAAGGCGAGCACGGCAAGCACGGCAAGCGCCACCACAGGATCGGCCGGATCCACATCAACGAGCGGACCTACGCGGCCATCCCGGACGGCTGCATCACCGTCGTGAGTGGCCTGGGCTCCAAGAGCCTGAACATCCGCAACGACAGCAAGCACTCCGTCGAGGTCTTCCGCGGCGCCACCTGCGACAACGGCGCCCCCGTCGCCACCGTCGGCCCCCGCAGTGAGGCCAACGGCGTCAAGCCTGGACACGCCGGAACCGTCTTCGTCAAGGACGGAGTCGTGGCCAGCTTCCGAGTGATCAAGCGCCACTACGACGACTTCGACTTCGGCTTCGACGATGACGACTACGACTTCTGAACCCAGACACATCAGCAGCAGCACGCGAAGCATCTAGAACCCCGGCCCGCCGCAATCGGGCCGGGGTTCTGGCCTTCACACCCCCGAGCGCCCGGCGCATGGCGCCTACACCTGACCAGTGCCTGACAGTCCACGCACCCTTGCGCGCCATCCTAGAACCGGACAGAAGGCTCCGCGAGAGTGCCCGCGCTGACGTCCTCCCGCGTCGCCGGTTCACTCCCAAGGGGACTCCCTCTGAAACACTCCCAGTTGGCGGTTTCCCCGGCATCGGACACCGGCCTTCTTGACGCCGACCGGCTGAGCCCGAACGGGTGACGGAAGCGAAAAGCCGCATACCTGGAGCAGCTCCCCCACCACCCGCGGAGCGACAAGCCACGGGGCGGGCTGAAGCGGCGCGGTTCCAGCCCCTCCGCTGAACCGGCCGGCTCACTGTCCTCGCCGGGACCCAGACGGAGATCGACCCCGAGCCCCGAGAGGCCGTCAACTGGTGTGCGGGGTGCCGCCGTTCACGCTAGTTGGCGCGGGGCGCGGGGCCGCCGATCAACGGCTTCAGTGACAACCTCGTCCTGGCCGACCTGGAGGGGCTCCGCAACCCACAGAGGGCCCGATGCCGGCGCTGGCCACCTTGCGGCCCGAGCACTGGCAGATCACCTGACGACCCGTTCCCCCGGACTGCCATGCCCAGGCCCCACATCTCTTGTATGAGAGGCCCGTGCAGCCTCCGGCTACCGCCATGACGGGGTGTCGGCCCCCCCGATGGGCGGACCTGCCGAAGGTCGACGTCGGCCGAGTGAGGGGGCGTCATAGGCCCCGGTTCCGGCCCTCACCCCGGCCCCTGCCCCCGCAGGACGGTGGCCCCGTCCGCGCCGGACTGCGGACGGCACAGACAGCAGTCTCCTCACGGGGCAGGACTGCCGGGATCCGGCCCGTAGCCACAGCCCTGCCCATCCCGGAATCTGATGAGTCCTTCGCGCCGCATTTCCAGGCGACCCGCTGCCGCACGGGTGATCAGGCATCAGAGATCACCTTGAAGGCCTAATCCCTCATCAATCTGCCCAGCATTTGCGACAGTTTGACGTGCCGTCAGCACATAAGGAAGCGGGTCTGAGGGTGTTTCGGGTCCCCCATTCGGCTCCCTGACCCCGGCCCTGCCCCTACGCCCGAAATGACAGCCCTGGGCGTGGTCATTACGTTCAATCACACACCGGCCGTCAAAGCCGGCCTCTCTGAGAAGGAGCAAGACGCCATGATCATGACCCGTTCCAAGGCCGTCACCGCGGCCGTCTCCGCAGCCGCCGCGCTCGTCGCGACCGGCATCACTTACGCCACCGCCGCCCCCGCGCCCGAGGCGGCCCCGGCCGTCGTCAAGCAGGCCCCCGCTCCCGCCTACGCTCCGATGGGCGACGAGGGCGGACAGGGCGGACAGGGCAAGGGCAACGAGGGCGGTGGCCGCGGCGGCGAAGGCGGCGAAGGCGAGTACGGCAAGCAGGGCAAGCGCCGCCACGAGATCGGCCGGATCTACATCAACGAGCGCGAGTACCGCGCCCACCCCGACGGGTGCATCACCGTCGTGAGTGGCCTGGGCTCCACGAGCTTCAACATCCGCAACGACAGCAAGCACAGGGTCGAGTTCTTCCGCGGCGCGACCTGCGACAACGGCGCCCCCGTCGCCACCGTCGGCCCCTGGAGCGACGCCACCAACGTCCGGGTCGAGCACGTCAGGGGCGGCGTCCACGTCAAGCACGGAGTGGTCGGTAGCTTCCGGGTGGTCAAGCGCCACCACGGCGGCGGCGGCGACTACGACGACGACTTCTAAACCCAGACGCGCCATGCGACCCATATAGAACCCCGGCCCGCCGTAATCGGGCCGGGGTTCTGGTCTCAGTCCCCCGGGGCGCCCAGCACGTGGGGCCGCCCGCACCTGCTTCTTGTCCGACAGTCCACGCTCCTTACTCGCCATCCTAGAACGACCGGAAGGCGTTGCGAGACCGCCCGCGCTGACGTCCCTCTGCTTCACCGGTTCACCCCAAGGGGGATTCCCCCTGAAACACCCCCAGTTGGCGGTGTTCCTCAGCAGCGATCACGGTTTTCGTCACGGAAGCCGGATGAGCCCGAACGGGTGACGACAGCGAAAGCCGCACACCTGGTGGCCCTCGACATCCCCGTCGCCTTCACCCACAGCTGGACCACCACCAGCGGCAACATCAACCCGCCACACCGCCACGCACTCGACAGAGACCTCACCGGAGCACTCTGACCAAGAGTTCCTCTCTCTCCTCCCCCGCGAGACCCTCACTCGCCCGACGCGGCCATAGTCTGGGGCGTTTCTCCTGCCGCGGCGCCTGGTCACTGCCGATGCCGCGGCCCCTCGGTCGCACCCGGGTTCAGTCGCTTCACGCGCTCCCGTGGGCCGCCGTGACCAGCACCGATCGAAACACCGGTGACCACACCAGCAACTCGTCACTCACGCCGCCCTGTTGACGCGTGTCAATGGTGATCATAGGCTGCCTCGCCGTCGGCCCCAACGCGCACGCGGAACCCAGGTTCCGTCCGTCTACGCGCGGCCGCCCCTCGTCGACCCGTCGACGGCGGGTCCGGGGTCGCTGCCCGACAGCGCCACCTGCACCGCCCCGAACCGACAACTCCGGGAGGAGCAAGTGAGAAGACGTCTCGCGGCCGCCTGCGCCGCCTCAGCCGTCATCACCACCTTCGCGTTGACCGGCACGCTCGCCGGACCCGCCGCCGCAGCGCCCGACGCGCCGCCCGGGTCCGCCACCGCAGCGCAGGCCAGGTCGGAGAAAGCCGCCACCGCGACCGATCCCGTCACGCACGAGGAAAACGACCGCGTTCCTCAGGGCTCGCTCTGGACGGAGCACTACTTCCCCTCCTCGGACGGCAGCGGGGTCGAGCTGCACGCCGATGTGCTGCGCCCGGCAGACCTGCCGGCGGATGCGAAGACGCCGGTGATCCTGTCGGTGGGCCCGTACTTCTCCCACGCGGGGGAGACCGCTCCCGCGGGCTGGGACCGGGTCGGGCCATCGGCGCGCTTTCAGGACTTCATCGAAGGTGCGCGGCTCATGGAGCGCGGGTACACCTTCGTGATGGTCGACCTGCGCGGCTTCGGCGGCAGCACCGGGTGCCTGGACTTCCTCGGCCCGGGGGAGCAGGCCGACATCAAGGCGGCCGTCGAGTGGGCGGCGAGCCGGCCGTGGTCGACGGGCAAGGTCGGCATGTACGGCAAGTCGTACGACGCCAACACCGGTCTTGCGGCCAACACCCTCAAGCTCAAGCCCCTGCGGGCGATCGTCTCCCAGGAACCGACGTGGAACAGGTACAACTACCTGTACAGCAACGGGGTGCCGCGCTCCAACGTGACCAGCACTCCGCGGAGTTACTACTCGATCGCGACGATGGCACCGCTGGCGGACGACAGCGACCACTACAAGGCGAACGCGGGGTACGAGAAGAACCACCCCGAGTGCGAGAGCGACAACCTCACCAACACCCAGAACCCGGATCCGAAGTCGCCGTTCTGGCGTGCCCGTGACTTCGCCTCCCGCGCCGCCGGATCCCAAACGCCGCTGTTCGTCACGTCGGGCTTCGTCGAGGACAACACCAAGCCCGAGGAGATGCAGAAGTACCTGGCCAACCACCGGGGTCCGCAACGCGGTTGGCTCGGTCAGTGGGAACACGTACGCGGCAACGAGACCACCGCCGACGGCCGGCTCAAGATGGGACGGGCGGGCTGGTTCGACGAGGTGATGCGGTTCTACGACCAGTACCTCCGCGGCGTCGAACCGTCGGTGACCGACCCGGCGTTCTCCGTCGAGGACAGCCTCGGCCACTGGCGCGCCCAGCCGACCTGGCCGGTGACCGGCGACTCGTACAAGGTGCGGCTGGCGCCCGGGCGGTACGTCGACGACGGCGGCAAGACACAGCAGGCCGCCCCCTCGATGACGGCGCCGGAGCCTCGGAGCCCGGGCATCGGGTCTCAGGGACCGGACATCGAATACGCACCGGAGGCCGGCTCGCCGGCGGCCGACCGGGCGAGTGCGCTCGGCGCCGACGCACCCGGGGGCAGCTACTGGACCTGGTCCGCGCCCGCCGCCGAGCAGGTGCGGATCACGGGCAGCCCGGAGATCACGCTGAAGACCAGGGGCCAGGGCAACGTCTGGGTACGGCTGTGGGACGTCGCCCCTGACGGCAAGGCGACGATGTTCGACGAGAACGTCGCACTGCTGAAGAGCAGCGGATCGACCTCCTTCGCTCTGAAGGCGACGGACTGGACCTTCCAGCAAGGGCACCGGCTGGGGGTCCAGATCGGAACCATCACCTCGAACGGCTGGCGGAGCGTTCCCTCGGACGAGACGGTCACGGTCTCCGACGCCCGACTCGCCCTCGAGGTGCAGGACCCGCGGTTCGACTCGCCGACCCAGGGTGACCGCTCGCCGTACCTGGACACGTACGTGCGGGCGAACACCACCACGCTGAACAACGTCGGCGCCCCCACCTTCCCGCTGAGCACCTCGAAGAGCTGAGCACCCCAAAGAACGCATGACCCGCCGGCTGCCCGGCACCCGCCTGTGCGGGTGCCGGGCAGCGTCGCGTATGGCGTGACCTGCGCAAACGCGCCCTCTCCAACCAGACGGGGCGTCACTTTTGCCCAGGGCCGGCGACCCCAAACACAATGTGACGCAGCTCATAACATCCTGGCTTTTTCGCGCGTGCCCGCGCTTGATACAAATGGCCCCGCGTTCCTGTCCGTCGACGGTCGCCCATCTCCCCTTTTTTCTCCACCCCGCCCCCTGCCGCTTTCGCATGCCCTGGGAACGCCCGTGTCCTCCCCCGCGCCCGCGCTCTCGCGCGGTTCCTCCTGGCCCCTCGTCGCCCTTTTCACGGCGGGCTACCTCGCGCCCTATCTGCTGCCCACCGTCGTCGGCCGCCTCGGTGACCGGCTGGGCCTCGGGCCCGCTCAGGCGGGACTCGTCGGCAGTGCGCTGCTGTTGAGTTCGGCCACGGCGGGCTTCACGCTCGCGGCGCGCGTCGAGCGGTTCGGCCCACGGCGTCTGGCCCGCTCCGGGCTGCTGCTCGCGGCGCTCGGCTACGGCTGCGCGGCCCTGTCGGACAGTGTGCCGGTGGTGGTCGCCGGGGCGATGGCGGGCGGCTTCGGCTCGGGTACGGCGACGGCGGTCGCCGCGTCGGGCATCGCGGCCCAGCGCAATCCGCACCGCACCTCGACCTTCGGGCTGCTGAGCGTGTCCGCGCTCGCCGGCGTCGTCTATCTGACGATCCCTCACCTCGGGCGGGGACACGGACTGCCGTTCGCCGCGATCGCGCTGACCTCGCTGCTGGTGTGGCCCGCGACGGGCCGGCTCACCGGTGCCGTGGCGCCCGGGCGCACGGCGGCCCCGCGCGGCACGCTCCCCTACCGGCGATCGGGGCTCGTCCTCGCGGGCTCGATGCTGTTCTGGTCCATGGCGCAGAACTCGCTGTGGGGCGTGAGCGGCCGGATCGGCCTGCACCAGGCAGGGCTGAGCGAGGTCACCGTCGGCGCGGTCTTCGCGACGGCCCTGGGCGCCGGGCTGCTCGGTGTCATCGGCGCGAGCGCGTTCGGGGCACGGCTGGGGCGGGCGCTGCCGATCGGGGCGGGCACCGCGCTGATCGCCTGCTGCATCGTGGTCAGCGCCTCGGCGGACGGCCTGCCGTCGTTCGCGACCGGCGAGATCGCCTGGAACACCTTCTATCCGATCGTCCTCTCGTACCTCATCGGGTTGGCGGCCTCACTCGACGTGCGCGGTCGCTGGGCGGTGCTGGCCGGGTCCGCGTCCTCGCTGGGCACCGCCTGCGGCCCGCTCGTCGGAAGCCTGCTGTCCGCGCGCGCCGGCTACCCGGCGATGGGCCTGGTCCTGGGCGCCGGGCTGCTCCTGCTGGCGCTGCCGCTGACGGCGGTCGCCCTGCACACCGGCGGCCGGCCGCTCGTCCCCGGTGCGGTCCGGCGTCGGGGCGGCGCCCCGGCCGCGGTGGTCGCGGCCACGACGGGCACCGCGTCCGCCACGGTGCCCCAGGTGGGCGCCCCGGAACAGCCGGTCGTCGAGATCGAGATGCCGGTCGCCGCACCGGTGCTGAACCGGGAGGCGTTCGGCACCGCGGGCCCACACGGACTCGCCCCCGCAGAGGCGGCCCCGGGTACCCGCTGAGGCGCCCTCCTCGGCGCCGGCCGTCTGTGTACGGCCGTGAATGCGGCCGTCCCGTGAACGGTGCCGCCGTGGGCCCGGCCGGTTCTCCCGCGCGGCCGGGCCACGCCGCGATGCGGCCCACGCGGTCCGGCCGCAGGATGGTGGCATGGTTGCTCGCATGATCGTGGACCCGCCCGGCGAGGGCGGCGGCCGGCAGGTGCGTGCCGACGGCACCCTCCTCGGCACGGCGTACAGCCTGCATGACCTGTCGGTCTTCCTGGAGCGGGCCGGTCTGGAGGGCATGGACGAGTTGGACGTGGCCATGTCGCCCCTGGTGGAGTGGCACGGCGGCGGACCCGAGGTGTGGCCGGCAACGGACTGATCCTGGAGCGGTCCCCGTAGGCCCTGTCGCCGTGAGCGGCTTCAGCCGGGGCCGGGCGGCACGGGATCGCCGTGGCCGTCGTCCGGCTCCGCAGGGGCGGAGCCGAGCGCCTTCTTGGGCACCTTCCCCCGCCGCGACTTCCCGCTCGCCATCCCGGCAGCCGCACGAGCCAGCTGCGCCTGTAGCTTCTCGAAAGCTGCCGGCCCTGACAGCTCCCGCATCCTGCGACTCCTGCTCATACACCACCAACGCCCCAGCACCACCGCCGGTCACTGCGATACGGCAGAAGGCACACCGTCGAGCCGGCCGGCCGCCACGGTCGATGGCGCTGACGTCGGGCGTCGACGCCGTGCGCGAGGAACCCGCCCCTCTCCCTCGACTCCGTGTTCGAGCACGTGGCCTTCGCCACGTTTTGCCCATTTCGGGATGGATGGATGCGTATAAGTGGTTCTGAAGCTGGTTGCACGCATCCGACAACCCGTTCCAGGGATCCGAAGAGCAGGAGAATCGTTTGATCACGGCACGTACACGACGCACCGGGCTGGTCGCCACGGCAGGCGTAGTCGGCGGCGTCCTCGCGCTGACGGCCCTCGCCGGTACCAGCAGCGCTGCCACCGGCGGCGGCGACGGCACCGGGGACCACCACCCCACGGCGCAAGCGCGGACAGACCAGCCGGCCGCGCAGGCGCAGGCGCAGGCAGACCAGCCGGCCGCCCAGGCGCAGGCAGACCAGCCGGCCGCCCAGGACGCTTCCGAAGCTCGAGTGAAGATCACGCCCACCCAGGGTGCCCGCAGCGTCGGGATCAGCGACTCCGTCAAGGTGACCGTCGGCGACGGCAAGCTCACCAAGGTGACCATGACCGACATCGCGACCGGTGACACGGTTCCGGGCACCGTGTCCGCGGACGGCACGTCCTGGAAGCCGAGCGGCCAGTTGGAGCGGGCCACCCGGTATCAGGTCACCGCGGATGCCGAGGACGCCAAGGGCCGCCCCGTCACCGGATACGCCACGATCAACACGGTCTCCCCGGCCGGCGACTTCACCGGGCACCTCTCCCCCCAGGACGGCTCGACCGTCGGCGTGGGCATGCCGGTGACGGTCAACTTCAACAAGGCGATAGGCGACAAGGCCGCCGTGCAGTCGAAGATCGAGGTCAGCTCCAGCAGCGGCCAGCACGTCGTCGGTCACTGGTTCAACGACCACCGTCTGGACTTCCGTCCCAGGACCTACTGGAAGCCGGGTTCCACCGTCACGGTCAAGCTCCACCAGCACGGCGCCCAGAAGACGGTCACCTTCAAGATCGGCCGGAGCCAGATCAGCACGGTCGACGCCAAGACGAAGCGGATGACCGTCGTACGGGACGGCAGGACGATCAAGACCATCCCGATCTCGTCCGGCAGCCCCCAGCACCCGACGTACAACGGCCAGATGGTCATCTCCGAGAAGTTCAGGCACATCCGCATGAACGGTGCGACCGTCGGCCTCACGAACAAGCACGGCAAGCCCGCGTACGACATCGCGGACGTACCGCACGCCATGCGCCTGACCGACTCGGGCACGTTCATCCACGGCAACTACTGGAGTGCCGACCCGATCTTCGGCAAGGTCAACACCAGCCACGGCTGCGTGGGTCTGAAGGACGTCAGGGGCGGCGGCGACGACAAGCAGCCCGCGGCGTGGTTCTTCGACAACTCGATGATCGGTGACGTCGTGATCGTCAAGAACTCCGGGGACAGCACCGCGCTGGCGCCGGCCAACGGCCTCAGCGACTGGAACATGCCGTGGAGCCAGTGGGTCGCGGGCAGCGCCACGGGCTGACGCGCTCTCGCGCACTGCACGCGTCTGGCACAACCGTGCGAGCCTCCAACGCTGCCCCCATGCTGGAACTGAGGGGGCACGACGGAGGATGTGGTGACGATGCGGACCGTTGTGGACCTCACGCGCTGCGAGGGCTACGCACAGTGCGTGTTCCTCGCACCGGAGGTGTTCCAGCTGCACGGGGAGGAGGGTCTGCTGTACGCACCGGCCGTCCCCGACGACCAGGTCGAGCGTGTGCGGCAGGCCGCGGCGGCGTGCCCGGTCCAGGCCATCCTCCTCGGTGAAGAGGTGAGTGCCGGTGCCCGGTGATCCCAAGGACGGCCGGATCGTCGTCGTCGGCGCGTCGCTGGCCGGGTTGAGGGCCGCGGAGGCGCTGCGTGCGGAAGGCTTCACCGGCTCACTGACGGTGGTCGGGGACGAGCCGTACCCGCCCTACGACCGGCCGCCGCTGTCCAAGCAGGTGCTGCTCGGCCAGGCGGCGGCGGACAGTACCGGGCTGCCGATGCGCCGGGACCCGGACGCCGACTGGCGGCTGGGCGTACGCGCCACCGGCCTGGACCCTCTCGCGAAGCGGGTGATGCTGGACGGCGGCGGGTCGCTGCCCTACGACCGGCTGCTCATCGCCACCGGGACACGCGCACGCCCCTGGCCCAACCCGGAAGAGGCCGCCCTGGACGGGGTGTTCACCCTGCGCACGCGTGACGACGCCGCGGGGCTTTCCGAACGCCTGGCGGCCGGGCCGCGGCGGGTGCTGGTGATCGGTGCCGGTTTCACCGGCTCGGAGATCGCCTCGGCCTGCCGGGAGCGGGGGCTGGAGGTCACGGTCGCCGAACGCGGCCCCGCGCCCCTGGTGGGCGCGCTCGGCGGCACCCTGGCGAAGCTCGCGGCCGTCATGCACCGCAACCACGGCGTGGACCTGCGCACCGGGGTGACGGTCACCGCCCTGCGCGGAAACGGCAGCGGCCGACTGACCGGCGCGGAGCTGTCCGACGGCAGCCGCGTCGACGCCGACGTGTGCGTCGTGGCGCTGGGAGCGGTCCGCAACGTCGAATGGCTGACGGACTCCGAACTGGCGGCGGGCCCGCGCGGCATCGCCTGCGACGCCGGATGCCGCGCCTTCACCATGTACGGCATCGTCACCGACGACATCTTCGTGGCCGGCGACGTCTCCCGCTTCCCCCACCCGCTGTTCGGCTACCAGATGCTCTCCCTGGAGCACTGGGGGAACGCGGTCGAGCAGGCCGAGGTGGCGGCCCACAACAGGGTCGCCCCGGGACCCCTGCGGCGTCCGCACCTCGCCCTCCCGACGTTCTGGTCGAACCAGTTCGGGCACAACATCAAATCGGTGGGCGTGCCCACCTTCTCCGACCATGTGGTCGTCGCCCAGGGCTCGTTGGAGGCGCGCCGTCTGGCGGTGGTCTACGGCTACCAGGGGCGGGTCACCGCCGCGGTCACCGTCGACATGGCCAAGTCGCTCGACCACTACGCGCGTCTCATCGAGAGCGCGGCCCCGTTCCCGCCCCCGCCCGGCGCGGCGGACCGTGCGGTCGCGGCCGACGTCCCCCTCCCCTCCGACGTGCCGGATCCGAAGGGGCTGTCCCACGGCCCCACCGTGGCGCTCACCGGATACCTGCCCGACCGCCGGTTGACGGTGGTGCGGCCCACGGGGTGACCTGCGCCCCGCCCGACCACGAGGAGCCACCATGGACTCCGAGACCTTGCTGGCCCGGATCACCGACTACGCCAGCCGCCCCGATCCCTACCCGCTGTACGCGGAACTCCGCGAGGCCGGCCCCGTGGTGCGGCAGGGGGACGGCAGCTACCTGGTCGGGACCTACCACGAGATCGCCGCTCTGCTGCACGACCCGCGGATGAGCGCCGATCCCCGTACCCGTCGTGAGACGACACACACACCGCCGTTCCTGCGGCTCGACGACCCCGAGCACCACAGGCTGCGCACCCTGGCCATGCGGCCGTTCGGACCGCCGCACAGCCCGGGCCGGGTGGACGCCATGCGCGGCGAGATCGACCGGATCACCAGGGAACTGACGGAGTCCTTCCGGGCGGGCCGGCAGCTCGACATCGTCGACGACTTCGCCTACCCGCTGCCCGTCACGGTGATCTGCCGCCTGCTCGGCGTGCCGCGCGAGGACGAGCCGCTGTTCCGCGCCTGGTCCGACGCTGTGGTCGCGTCCGCCGACGTCAGGCCCGAAGCGGACTCCACCGAGACGGACCAGGCGGGCGACCAGGCACGGATGGAGATGGGCCGGTACCTCGTGAACCTCGCCGAGCGGCGCCGCGACCGGCCGAGCGACGACATGCTCTCCGCCTTCGTCAACGAGCCGGACCCCGCCCTGCGGCTCACCCAGGAGGAACTCGCGGAAACCGCCGTGCTGCTCCTCATCGCGGGACACGAGACCACGGTCAACCTGATCACCAACGGGGCGCTCACCCTGCTGCGCCACCCCGGGCAACTGGACCGTCTGCGCCGCGAACCCGAGCTGCTGCCGCGAGCGGTGGAAGAACTGCTGCGCTACGCACCTCCGGTCCAGATGCGCGAACGCATCCCGCACGCCGCCGTCGACATCGCCGGCACCACCCTCCCCCCGAGCGCGTCCGTCGTTCTCGTGCTGGCCTCGGGCAACCGCGACCCCAAACGGTTCCACGAGCCCGACCGGTTCGACCCCACCCGCCCCGACAACCAGCATTTCGGCTTCGGCAGCGGCATCCATCTGTGCTACGGCGCGCCCCTCGCCCGGGTGGAAGCCCAGGCCGCTCTCGGTGCGCTGCTCCCCCACCTCGGCACGGCACGCCTGGTCCAGGACCCGCCCCCCTACCGTCAGAACGCCATGCTCCGCGGGCCCCGCCACCTGCCCGTCCATCTGTGAGGCCGCGTCGGCGGCGCACAGCAGACGGACGGGCTCAGCACCGTCCGACGATGCTTCCGCCGTTGCCTCCGTGAGTGGTCGACATCGCCTGGACGGCGTGTTTGGAAGATGAGCGAAAGCGGCCCTCAGGCCTATTCTGGACGGGTCTGCCCGCGCTCGAAGTAGGCGATCAGCTCAGGGTCGAGCTCCGGGATCTCGCGGGGCGTGCCGCCCGCACGCAGCGACTCGGTGGCCCGCACCCCGGCCGCGACGGCCATGCGCGCGGCAACCGGCGAGGTGTCAGTGACGCCGCCCTCGCGTACGAACCGCACGAACTCGTCGATCAGGAGGGGGTCGGCGCCGCCGTGCCCGGCGTTGTCCTCGGCGTCCGGTACGGGGTATTCGGCGTCGGCCTCGGGCCGGTGGGTGGAGCGGCGGGAGTTCCACACCTTGACCACTCCCCCGGGTCCGTCTCCGAAGTTCTCCAGCCGGCCGGCGTCCCCGATGACAGTGTAGTTGCGCCAGTAGTCGGGGGTGAAGTGGCACTGCTGGTAGGCCGCGAGCACCCCGTTGTCGAGGCGCATGTTGACGAGCGACACGTCCTCGACGTCGATGACGGGGTTGAGACCGCGCTGTGTGCGCGGCGGCCAGTGACCGTCCTTGGTGTACCAGTCCTCGTGCTTGGGCTCGCCGGGTGCGCGCCGGTGCTGACTGTCGCCGTAGACCATGAGGTCTCCGAGGGCCTGGACCTGCCGGGTCCAGCCGCTCGCGAGCCAGTGCAGCACGTCGATGTCGTGGGCGGCCTTCTGCAGCAACAGGCCGGTGGTGTACTGCCGTTCGGCGTGCCAGTCCTTGAAGTACCAGTCGCCGCCGTAGCCGACGAAGTGCCGCACCCACACGGTCTTGACCTTGCCGATCTCGCCGCGCGCGATGATGTCGCGCATCAGCCGGACGACGGGCATGTGGCGCATGTTGTGGCCCACGTAGAGGCGGCTGCCGGTCTCGTAGGCGGTGCGCAGGAGGTCGTCGCAGCGTTCGATCGCGATGTCGAGCGGCTTCTCGACGAAGACCGGTTTGCCTGCCTCGAGCGCCTCGCGGGCGACGTCGGCGTGCGTGTGGTCGGGGGTGAGGACGACGATCGCGTCGACGTCCGGGTCCCCGATCACCTTGCCGTGCTCGCTGGATATCAGCGCGCCGGGGAACGCCAGGGCCGCCTCCGCCCGCGCGGCGGCGTCGTGGTCCGCGAGGGCGGTGACCCGGGAGCCGGCTCCCGGCCGGTGCGCGGTGCGCGCGATGGAGCCGCGCAGTCCGTAACCGATGACGCCGAGGCGCAGGTCGGAGGGGGCGTCGGTCATGGCGTAACCGCCTTTCCTGTACGTGGCGTTGGTGCGGGGCGCGGAAGCCTGGAGGCACGGGGCGCCGCAGACCCGCTGACTGGTCCGGGGCGTCCCCTCCGGTGCCCCGGGCTACGGGTGCGCCAGGACGTGGGCGAGGGCGACCCGGCCGGTGCCGGTGAGCCGGATGCGGACGAAACGGGCCACTGTGTCGGTGTCGAGGAGGGTGGGGCGCAGTGCCTTGCCGCTGACGTGCACGGTGGTGGCGTCGGAGAAGTCGCCTGAGGTGGCGAGCTGCACGTCGAAGTCGGTGGTCGTCATGGAGGCGTCGTTCCAGACCTCGACCTGTCCGACGTGGTGCGCCGCGCCGAGGTCCACCTGCCACCAGGCGCCCGCCTCGGAGAGTGTACGGGTGTCGGTGGAGGTGTCGCCGTCGGTGGCGTTGGCCGCCGTGGCCGTGCCGTCCGTGGAGGACTGGCTGACGGTGCCGGTGCGGGCCAGGTCGGGGCGGAGCTGTTCGACGCTGCCGCGGCCGTTCGCGCCGGCGGCCTCGGCGACCTTGACGGCCTCGGCCGGGAGCCGGTCCAGCTTCGTGTGGTTGCCGGTCATGGTCGAGCCGGTGCCCGCGAGGGCCGGGGCGTCGGTGTCGGTCCAGTTACCGGTGGCGTGGTTGTCGATGCCGTAGTCGGCCCAGTTGGAGACCCACTTGTAGCCGATGCGCGTGATGACGTTCTTGGTGACGGCGATGTGGCTGGACTGCTCGTCGAGGTAGATGCCGTTGCCGTCGCGTTCGGTGTTCCCGTACGCGCTGCGGTTGATGTAGTTCCCGGAGATCCGGGTGCCGGGCTGGGCTCCCTGGGTGTAGATCGCGGCGCCGTCGTGCTGCTCGTGCTCGACGCGCATGACGTTGGTGATCCGGTTGTTCGTGATGCTGTTGTCGCGGAGCACGGACTGCCGGGCCTCGGGCTGGTTCCAGCCCCAGCCGACGGAGATGCCGGAGTACGGCAGGTCGTCGAGGGTGTTGTGGTCGATGGCGGTTCCGGCCTCGTAACCCGCCCAGATGCCGACGGCGTCCGTGTACTCCACACCCGTGTGACGGATGGTGTTGTACGAGACCGTGTTGCGGGCCCCTACGAGTTCGGGAGCGGGCATAGGTTCCGTGTCGCCGATGTACGCGGCGCCGGAGGAGAGATCGGTGAAGCGGGAGCGGGTTAGCGTGGAGTCCTGGGTGCCCTGTTCGAAGATCACGCCCGCGCCACCGAGGTGGGTGAAGGTGCTGTGGTCGACCACCACGTGGCGGCCGCCGCGGACACTGAGGGCGGCGGCGGGCTTGGTGTAGTAGCGGCCGGCGTGGTCAACGGGGCCTGTGACGCCGGTCAGCGTCAGGCCGGCCTGCATGCCCGCGTAGCCCTCGTCCGTGTTCGGCTGCTGGTAGGCGGCGTAGGCGAAGCCGATGCCGGTGACGCGGACGTCGTGGGCGCCGTCAAGTACGAGCAGCGCTTCGGTTACCGGGGTGACGGCCTTGGAGCTGCGCGGGTTCTCACCCTTGCGGGGCAGGTATGTGACGGTGTGTGCGGCCGAGTCCCAAACGAACTGGCCTGGCTTGCCGAGGAGTTCGCGGGCATTCTCGAAGAAGGCGACCTTGGAGTAGCGGGACGAGTCGACGGTCGTCGTGTCCCAGGCAGGCCCGGTGCGGTCGGTCCCGGAGGCCGAGTTGGTCCAGCAGGGCTGGGCGAAGGTCATGACGTCGCCGGTGACGGCGGCGATCCGGCAATGGTAGTTGCGCCAGCGGACGCTGATGACGGCCTCGGCGTCGGTGGGCCGAGTCCAGTCGGCGATGCCGGTCTTCTCGGCGCCGGTCATGCCGGTCTTGGTGGCGTCACACACGGTGGCAGCGCAGGACCCGCCCCGGGCACGCACAGCCCGTTGCCCGTCGACGAACAGCTGGCGCGGGATGATACCCTCGGGCACCTTCGCGGTCCAGGTTCCGTCGCCGTTCACGGTCCAGCCAGTCAGGGCCCGGCCGCCCGAGAGCACGGGGCGAACGCCGTGGGCTGCGGCCCAGGTGACGCCGGAGTCCTCCGCGCCGAGCGCCAGCGGGGCGTTCAACTCATACGTCCCACCTGCAAGTTCGACGCGCACATCGCGTCCTGTGATGGCCCGGGCGGCGTCCCGTGCACCCTCCAGCGAACAGGGGCGCCCGTGGGTGCAGTGGGATCCGGAGCCGTGCGGTACGGCGTACAGGACCTTGGGGGCCGCGGCCGCCTCGGCGGCGGGCAGTGGGCTGAGGAGCAGCGCCGCGCCGGCGAGGAACGCGGCTCCGGCGGTGCGAGTTGTGCGGGTACACGGTCTCATACGGTGACCTTCCGCTCGAACGGCCCGCGCTCGGGGGCCGGGGAATGAGGGTGCGGCTCGGGTGCGGGCTGATGTGTGCGGGGCGGCCGTGGTCCGGCCGCCACCGGTCAAACCGTGGCCGTCCAGTCCGGGTGGCCCGGCATCGGCGGGTTCTTCGCGCCGAACAGCCAGTCCCGTAGGAACGGGTCCAGCGAGCGGTCGCCCGCCATGGTGACGGCGTGGGCGATGAAGTCCTCGCTGGTGACCGTGCGGTCCTTGAAGCGGCGCGGCCACAGGCCCATGATGTGGTCGAACTTCCGCTGCCCCACGCGGAGTCGGAGTGCGTAGAGCACCAGCGCGCCGCCGTCGTAGATGTTGGTGCCACCGAGGGCCTTGGGCAGCCCTGGCGGCCCGTCGGTCGCACGGATCGCGTCGAGCTTGGCGTATGTCGCCTTCATCTTGTCGGCCATGACGGACCAGCCGCGCTCCTCGCTGTAGAGCGCGGCGTAGTACACCGCGGGGCCCTCGTTGAGCCACGCCTGCTGCCAGTCGTTCGGCGTGACGCTGTCGCCGAACCACTGGTGAGTCAGCTCGTGCACCATGGTGTTCTCGTACGTCGGGTTACCGTCGGCGCTGGGCTCGAACCAGTTGGTGCCCATCAAGGTGAGCGTCGTGTTCTCGAGCGCGTCGGTGTACCCGTCGTAGATGTGGATGCCGTACAAGGAGAACGGATAGCGGCCGAACTTCGCCTCCAGCCAGGCGAGATGATCAGCGGTGCGCGCGACGATCGGGGCGTACTTGTCCTCCCGGCCCTGTGGGACGAGGTGCCGCAGTGGCAGCCCGGTGTGCGAAGTCCCGTACAAATAAGTGCCTTTGACGACGGCGATGCCGAGCAGCTCCGTCGGCATGCGCTCGCGTAGCGCGAAGTGCCAGACGGTCGATCCGTCGGCGCGCTTGTCCTTGCCGGTCAACTCACCGTTGGCGGCCGCGACATAGCCATCGGGTGCGGCGATGTGGAAGGTCCAGGTGGCCTTGTCGGACGGCGTGTCGTTGCACGGCAGGAACGTGTCGGCCCGCGTCGACTGCACGGCGGAGGCGAAGCCGCCGTCCGAGCCGAACCTCCAGCCGTCCAGTCCGGCCCGCGGCGCCTTGCCGTTGCCGCGATAGGCGACGGTGACATCGAACGGGGCGCCCCTGTGCAGCGGCGCAGCTGGGGTGACCGTCAGCTCCTGGCCGGACTGGCCCAGGGACAGGGCGTGGGACGCGGCACGGCCGTTCACCGTGATCGAGTCGATGGTGTGGCCGTCGGTGTCGAGATTGAACGCCGACAGGTCCTGCGTGGCCCGCGCGTTCAGCTTCACCACGGCCGTGAAGTCGTACGTCACCGGTGTGAAGTCGAAGGTCAGGTCGTAGTGGACGACCTGGTAGCCGCCGTTGCCGAGGGTCGGGAACAGTGGGTCGCCGACCCCGTCGGAGCCGGGTCGCGGGTCGAACCCGGCGGCGCCGGCGGGCGAGCCCAGCACCGGTACCGTGATCGCGGCGGCGACCGCCGCCTTCGTGAGGAACGCGCGTCTGCTGGTGTTCACTTCTTCCCCTTCTGCGAGGCCTGCTCGAACTCGGCGCGACACTTGTCGCCCCCGGCGTTGCGCCACTGCTTGACGATCTCGTCGTACGCGGACAACGGCTTGCGTCCGGTGACCAGGTCCTTCAGACCGTCGAGGTGGATGGTGTAGAGGCTGCCGAGCCCCTTGGAGTCCCAGGTCGGCGAGGAGTAGCTGAGGGTCGGGTCCTCGATGAGCTTCGGGATCAGTACGGAGTACGCTTCGTGCACGTAGAGGGCGGCCTCCGGGTAGGTGGCGCTGAAGAACGAGGGCGTCGCGGAGGCGAGCTTGCCCCATGGCACGGTCACGTCCTGGGTGCCCTGCTTGGTGAGGACGGGGGTGCCGTTCTCGTCCCGCTTGTAGTCGACGTTCTCGACGCCGTAGTTGATGAGCGTGTATTCGAGCGACCCGAAGGGCGAGGCGGCGAAGTCGGCGAGCCGCAGCAGTTCCTTGACCCGCTCCTCGCTTGCCTTGCTGATGTAGCAGTTCTGCAGTGAGACGTTGTCGGTCCAGGTCACTGAGTCCTTTCCGACCGGGACCATAGGCCGTACGTCGAACGACTTGTCGATGGCCGCCATGGCGTCGACGTAGCCGGTGGCCGTGGTCAGGTACGCTGGCATGCCGTCGAAGACGTAGGCCGCCTTGCCGTTCTTGAACAGATCCGTGTACTGGGCCTTCTGGGCTCCGGACATCTGCACGGTGCCCGGGTAGTAGCAGCCCGCCTTGTAGAGCTTGGCGGCGGTCTCGACCGCGTACCGGTACTTGTCGTCCTCCAGTTGGTACGTCCACTTGCCGGACGCGCGGTCGAACTTCCAGAAGTGCTGGGCGCCGGCCGACATGGCGAGCAGAGTGGTGCCGCCGCCGGAGAAGAAGTACCGCTTGTTCCTGGCGTCCGTGAGGTCCTTGGCGAGTTCGACGAGCCGCTCGATGCTGTCGATCTGGTCGAGGCTGGTGACGCCCGCCTGCTTGAACAGGTCGGCCCGGTAGAAGCCGACGCCGGCGCTGCCCGAGCGGGCGATCGGGATGCCGTAGAGCTTGCCGCCCTTGATGGCGTCGCGCCAGGCGTATTGGGGGATGGCCGCGAGGTTGGGGTAGTCCTTGACCTTGTCACCGGAGAGGTGGGGGCCCAGCTCGGCGCACTTGACTGCGAGGAAAGAACCCATGTTGTCGACACCTCCCGTCTCCGGGTACATGAAGATGTCGGGCAACTGGTCACCGGCGACCATCGTCGAGAACTTCGCCGGGTAGTCGTCCGCAGGCACGGCCGTGAAGTCGATCCGGGTGCCGAGCAGTTTCTCGATCTCGCGCCAGGCCGCGTTCTTGCCGCGCTCGGGCGGCAGCGGCGCGAACGTCTCGGTGACCGCAGTGATCTTCTTGGCGCCCTTCAGGGGGGTGCCTTCGGTGGCGCGGGTAAGTTCGCTCGGGTACTTCAGGAAGGCGTTCGGGACGCCCGCCGCGGTACCGTGCAGGTCGGGCTTGATACCGATGTTACGCACCGTGGTGGTCGGCAGCAGCTTGACGTTCTTGGCCTCGGCCTTGGCAGCGGTGCCGCCGTCGCCGCACGCGGCGAGCAGCGGCGCCGCGGCGACGGCGAGACCGGCGCCTGCACCCCAGCGGAGCAGCGTGCGGCGGTTGATGGATGTGGTGCCGGACATGGCGGAACTCCTCAATACGAGGGAATGCGGGGGAAGTTGGAGGGCAGGTGCGGCAGATCGCGGGCGGCGCGGGTCAGCCCTTGACGGCGCCGGTGAGGACGCCCTTGGTGAAGAACCGCTGGAGGAAGGGGTAGACGAGCAGGATCGGCACGACGGCGATGACGAGGACGGCCATCTGCACGGCCTGCTGCGGGGCGATCACCTCGCCGGCTGCCGCGGTGTCGAGGTTCTGGCCCTGGAGGATGAAGGTGCGAAGGACCATGGGCAGCGGCCACTTGTCGTTGTCGCCGAGGTAGAGCAGGGCGTTGAAGTATGCGTTCCAGTACGCGACGGCGTAGAACAGGCCGACGACGGCAATGACCGCCTTGGACAGCGGCAGCACGACCCGGATCAGGGTCCGGAAGTCGCCCGCGCCGTCCACTTTCGCGGCGTCGTACAGCTCCTCCGGCAGGTTCATGAAGAAGGCCCGCATCACTACGAGGTTGAAGGCGCTGACCATGGTGGGCAGGACGAGCGCGGCGAACGTGTTGTAGAGGCCGAGCTCCTTCACCAGGAGGAAGTTGGGGATGACGCCCGCGTTGAACAGCATCGTGAACAGGGCGGTCATGAGGATGAACCGGCCGCCGACGATGCCGCGCCGCGACAGCCCGTACGCCATGCCGATGGTGGCGAGGAGACTGCACAGGGTGCCGATGATAGTGACGCCGATGCTCACGAACAGGGCCCGGGTGACGCGCCCGCCGGTGAACGCGGTGCGATAGGCGTCGAAGTTGGGGTGGTCGGGCCACAGGACGAGCCCGTTGGACTTGATGATGTCGGTCTGCGAGGCGAGGCTTGTGCCGATCACACCGATCAGCGGGTACGCCACCAGGCCCACGACGATCACGAGGGCGAGGCTCTTGAGGACGAGGCCGAGCCGGGTGGGCTTCTCCATCCACGGGGGCCGGGCGCCGGAGGGGCGCAGTTCTCCCGCCGCGCGTGCGGGACGGGCGGCGCTCCCGCGGCGCGTCTTCACAGCGGACGTCTCAACGGTCAGCACCGCGGTACACCCCTTCATGTCCGAGCCGGTGGGCGAACTTGTTGGCGCCGATGACGAGGACGGTGCCGATCACCGCCTTCACCAGGCCAACGGCGGCTGCCGTGCCCCACTGGTTGTCCTTGATGCCGTGGAAGTAGACGTATGTGTCGAGGACTTCACCGGCGCCGGGGCCGACGGCGTCGCGCTGGAGCAGGATCTGCTCGAAGCCGACGGTGAGGATATTGCCGAGGTTGAGGATGAGCAGCAGGACGAGCACCGGGGACAGACCGGGCAGGGTGACGTGCCAGAAGCGGCGCCAGCGGGCCGCGCCGTCCATGGCGGCCGCCTCGTACAGGCCGCGGTCGATGGAGAGCAGTGCGGCAAGGATGATGATGGTGCCCCAGCCGGCGTCCTTCCACATGACCTGGAGCGCGAGCAGCCAGGGGAAGGCGTTCGGGTCGGTCGTCATGTCGTAGCGGGGCAGGCCGAGGGATGCGAGCAGGTCGGGCACGACGCCCGCGCCGCCCAGGATCTGCTGGAAGATCGAGACGATGATGACCCAGCCGATGAAGTGGGGCAGGTAGACGACGCTCTGCACGAAGCGGCGCAGTCTGTCGCTGACGATGCTGTTGAGCAGCAGTGCGAGCGCGAGCGGCACGGGGAAGAACAGGACGAGCTGGACGAGCGCGATCTCCAGCGTGTTGCCGGTCGCCGACCAGAAGTCGGGATCCGCGAAGGCCGTCGTGAAGTTGGTGAACCCGGTCCAGGCACTGTGCATGTAGCCCAGGTAGGGCTGGTAGTCCTGGAAGGCCACCATGTAGCCCAACAGCGGCACGTAGTGGAACACCACGAAGTACAGGAAGCCGGGCAGGCACAGCAGCAGCATCGCTTTGTCGCGCTTGAGACGCTGCCAAAGCGTCTTGCGGGGAACGCGGTCGACGGCGTTCGGTGGTGCGGAGACAGTCATGGAGCGGTCCTGTTCGGCCGGTTGGCGCAGGAACTGCGTTTCTGCGGCGGCAAGTTAGTAAGCGGTTAACTCCATCGTCAATAGATCCGGCGATCTGACCGAGTGAGGAAGCGGTGTGAACCGGCCACGTCAGGCCGTCATTTCCTTCTCTACCAGGGCAACTTGACTGTCACATTATCTCTGTGACCTTGACGGTCGAGCGACACGCTCCCTAGCGTTCGGTACCGCCATAGAACACGTTTACTGTCCGGAGGCAGGGTGCGTACCACTGACGAGGCGCCGGTCGAGGTTGAGGCCACCGACGCCACACCGCCCCCACGGCGGCCCCGTACGGTCCTCGCGATGGACTCCTCGGTCGTGGACGACGTCTTCCCGCCCGCCGTGCGGGCACGTCTGGAGGAGACCGCGGACATCCGGCCCCCGCGTGTCGTACGGGAGTTCACCAGCCCGCAGTCGCTCGCCGCCCTCGCCGAGTGCGAGGTCCTGCTCACCGGCTGGGGCTGCCCTCCGGTCGACAAGGCGGCGCTCGACCGGGCGCCCCGGCTGCGCGCGGTGATCCACGCGGCCGGCACCGTGAAGACGTTCCTGACCCGGGAGGCCTACGGGCGCGGCATCGCGGTCTCCTCGGCGGCCGCGGCCAACGCCGTGCCGGTCGCCGAGTTCACCCTCGCCGCGATCATCCTGGGCGCCAAGCGGGCCTTCCCGCTCGCCCATCTCTTCCGCAGCCGGCGCACCCACCGCACCGACGCCGATCTGGACCGCCACCACTGGCTCGGCACCCGCGGCATCACCGTCGGCGTGGTCGGGGCCTCGCGCATCGGCCGTCGCGTCGCGGAACTGCTGCGCACCCTCGACGCCGAGGTGCTCCTGTACGACCCGTACGTCGGCGACGCCGCGACGGAGATGCTCGGTGCCACCCGCACCGACCTGGACACCCTGGTGGCGACCAGCGACGTGGTGACCCTGCACGCGCCGGACACCGCGGAGACCCACCATCTGCTCGATGCCCGCCGGCTCGGCCTGATGCGCCCGGGCGCACTCCTGGTGAACACCGCGCGCGGTCCGCTCGTGGACACTCAAGCCCTCACGGAACACCTGGTCAGCGGCCGGATCGACGCCGTGCTCGACGTCACGGACCCGGAACCGCTGCCCACGGGACACCCGCTGTGGGACCTGCCCAACGTCTTCATCACCCCGCACCTGGCGGGCGCCCAGGGCAACGAGGTCGGCAGGCTCGGCGCGCTCGCCGTCGACGAGCTGGCCCGGTACGCGCGCGGGGTGCCGCTGGCCCACGCCGTGCTCCTGGAGGACCTGGAGCGCATCGCGTGACCAAACCGCCGCCGCACGCCATAGGCTCTGGGGCGGGCCGACCGCAGGCAGACCAGCATGACCATCAGGGGGGTGGGCCGGATGTCCCAGCAGAGTTCGACGGCACCCGGGCCGGATGACCACGGCGAGCGGCAGGGCGACCGGGGCGGGCAACGCCGCGCGACGGTCGTCGACGTCGCGCAGCGCGCCGGGGTGTCCACGGCGACCGTCTCCCGCGTGATGAACCGCAACTACCCGGTCGCCGCCGCCACGCGCGAGCGCGTCGAGGCGGCCATGCGCGAACTCGGCTACGTGGTCAACGCCCATGCCCGGGCGCTGGCCGGCGCCTCCGCCCGTACCGTCGGCATCATCGTCAGCGAGCTGATCGACCCGTTCTACGCGTACATCGCGCGCGGCGTGGAACGCGCGGCCACCGATGGCGACCGGCTCTGCCTGGTGTGCTGTACCCAGGGTGACCCGCAGCGGGAGCTCGCCTTCATCGAGCTCATGCACGAGCGGCGCGCGGACGCCGTGGTTCTGGTCGGCGGCAGCGTCGAGGACCGCGCCTACAAGGCCGAACTGGCGCGCCGGGCCCGGGAGCTGGACGCGGGCGGTTCGAAACTGGTGCTGTGCGGGCGACCCTCGCTCGGCGACGGCGTGCCGACCGTCGGGGTCGAGTACGACAACGAGGGCGGGGCCTTCGCGATCACGGACCACCTGATCACGCGGGGGCATGAGCGGATCCTCTACCTGGGCGGGCCGCCCGACCTCTCCACAGCGCGGGACCGGCTCGCCGGACACCGGCGCGCGCTCGAGCTGCGCGGCGTCGCACGGGATCCGGAGCTGGAACAGCCCGGCGCCTTCAGCCGCGCCTTCGGATACCGGCGCATGGCCGAACTGCTGTGCGGCGGACCCCGGTTCACCGCCGTTTTCGCCGCGAACGACATCGTGGCGGCGGGCGCGGCGCAGGCTCTGGAAGAGGCCGGGGTGCGCATCCCGCAGGACATGTCGCTGGTCGGGTACGACGACATCCCGGTGGCCCAGGAGTTGCGGCCCCGGCTGACGACCGTGCGGATTCCACTGGAGGAGATGGGCCGGCAGGCGGTGCGGGTCGCGCTCAACGGCGGCGACGAGGACGACTGGCGCGCCCCGACGACCGGCACGCTGCGCCTCGGCACGCACATCGTCGTGCGGGAGTCGGTGGCGGCACCGACGAGCACGCCCTCGGGGAGCGGCAAGCCGCGGCGCCGGAGCTGACACCGGGTCGCGCTTGCTTGATTCTGCTCGCAAGGGGCCTGATCCGCATAGTAACGAACAGAAACTCGGCGGACCCTCTTGCGGTCGAATAGCAAACGCTTACATGCTGGCGCACAGCCCCACCGCTCGTCCCACCCATCGCTCCGACGTCCTTCGTCCCCATGGGAGTCCCTGGATGCGCCGTGCCCACAAGCCCCTCGATGTCCCCGCCGAGCCGTCCGGCTCCCCGTCCCGCCGTGCCGTCCTCGCCACCGCCGCGGCCACGGGCGCCGCGCTCGCCGTCGGCGGTCTCGGCACCGGTACCGCTCAGGCCGCCGGCGACCTCACCGTGCGGCTCGTCGCCCGCCCCTCCGCCGAGGCGGAACGGCTCCGCCTCGGCCAGGCGCTGCGCGGCTCCGAGTTCCAGACGACCGGCCGCTACGTCCCACCGGCCACCGCCCTCCGCTTCAACGTGCTGCCCCACGACGGCGTAGTGCCGACCCTCTGGATCGGGCAGTGGGACTACTACGGCACCGTCACCGAACCGCGCAGCTATCAGCTGAAGCCCGGCGCGAACACCGTGACCGATCCGTACGGCGGACCCGTCTACTTCACCCTGGAGGGCCTCGGGCAGCGCGCAACGGTCCGGTTCAAGAGCGGCTCCGTACCGATGCCGGTCTTCACGCTCGGGAGCACCACCGAGGCCGACTACCAGAGCCTGTTGGACACGTACACCGATGTCCCGGTCGTCGAGCTGCACGGGCCGCGCTCCGTCGTGACGCTCACCCGGGACGGCGCGCTGCTGTACCGGGACGAGGACCATGCCGCGCTGCTGCGCCTCCTGGAGCAGATCATCGAGGCCGAGTCCGACATCAGCGGCCTGGACGGCTCGAAGCCGGTGCACCGGCCCAAGGCCGGCGGCTACCACTTCACCGAGGTGTCGGTGGTGCCATCCGGCGTCGGCGCGTACGCGACGCACGGCTACAACGGCTTCCCGCGCGCCTATCTCGACCGAGCTACGACGGTGGAGGGGCTGCGCACCCGTGGCTGGGGGCTGTACCACGAACTCGGCCATCTGCACCAACAGATGGCGTACAAGCCGTCGGGGCTGACCGAGGTCACGGTGAACATCTACTCGCTGGCCGTGCAACGCGCCCTCGGCCAGCCCTCCAACCTGCTCACCGTCGACCCGAAGACGGGCCTGAACTACTTCCAGTCCGCCCGGGCCAAGTTCGGCATGGCGGGGCTGACGTACGAGAAGTCCTTCGGCGCGTACGAGCAGCTCGTGCCGCTGCGGCAGCTGGAGCTGGCCTTCGGCGCCGACTTCTGGCCCCGGATGCACAAGCTGGTGCGCGAGGAGAACCCCCAGTCGGACTCCACCGAGGCGGCCAAGCGGTACCGGGCGCTGGCCACGTACGCGAGCCGTGTCGCGGAGCGCGACCTCACCGACTTCTTCGTCACCACCTGGGCGTTCCCCATCGACGCCGAGGGACGGGCCGAACTGGCCGCGCTTCATCTGCCGAGGCCGACGACCGACCCGGCCACGCTGACCGACTGACTCGGAGGACGAGACCCACCATGGACCTGAGCCGCCGCCAGACTCTCGCGCTCGCCGGAGCGGGCGCGGTCGCCACCCTCGTTGCCCTCCCGGGCGGCGCGAGCGCCGCCACCGGATCCGCCGACGACCCGTACGAGCCCCTGCTCGCCCGCGCCGCACAGCAGTTGACGGGCGGCGCCTTCGACCCGAAGGACCCGGACTTCGCCGCCGCGGTCACCGCCCTGGACACACAGGCCTCCGGCTGGTGGCGGCAGATCGAGACCTCCGCGGGCCGCGAGGCGCTGTGGGCCGACCTGTCTCCGGCTTCCGATCCCGGCATGTTCGGCCAGAGCTATCCGCGACTGCGCACGCTCGCGACCGCGTGGGCCACACCCGGCACCTCGCTCTCCGGGCAAGCCGACGTGCGCGACGGGATCCTCGACGCGCTGCGCTTCCTGCACACTGTCGGCTACAACGCCTCCCGTTCCGAGAGCGGCAACTGGTGGTTCTGGGAGATCGGCGCGCCGCGCGCGCTGATGGACATCTGCGTGCTGCTGCGTGCCGATCTCCCCGCCGAGGACCTCGATGCCTATCTGAAGACGGTGGCCAGGTTCGTCCCCGACGCGGATCGCCGCACCAACTCCCCCACGCTCGCCGAAACCGGCGCCAACCGCTCCGACAAGGCCGTCATCCTCGCCCTGCGCGGGCTGCTCGCGCGCGACCCCGCGGCACTCGTCCTGGCTCGCGACGGCCTGTCCGACGTCCGCGACAACGGGAAGAACAGCCTGTTCCAGTACGTCACTTCGGGTGACGGGTTCTACCGGGACGGCTCGTTCGTGCAGCACTCCGACGTCGCGTACACGGGCACCTACGGCAGCGTCCTGCTGGGCGGCGCCGGCCAGCTGATCGCGCTGCTCGCCGGCTCCGACTGGGCCGTCACCGACCCCTCGGTCGAGGTGCTGTACGAGGCGGTCGAGCGGAGCTTCGAGCCTTTCCTGTTCGACGGTCTGATGATGGACGCGGTGCGCGGCCGTGCCATCTCCCGCGAGTCCGCCCGCGACCACGACGACGGTGCGACCGCGGTCTCGGACATCCTCCAACTCGCCGACGGCGCACCGCGGGCGTACGCGGACCGCTGGCGCGCGGCGGCCAAGGGCTGGATCCTGCGCAACACGAGGACGCCGTACAAGGAACTCGTCGGGATCCCTGCCCTGGCCCGCGCGAAGGCCCTCCTCGACGATCCGGCGGTGCGGCCCGCGGACCGCCTCACCGGGCACTTCGTCCTCGCGGACATGGACCGCGTGGTGCATCGGCGCCCGTCCTGGGCATGCGCGCTGTCGCTGTCGTCGAAGCGCATCGCCGCCTATGAGATGGGCAACGGTGAGAACCTGCACGGCTGGTACACCGGCGACGGCATGACATACCTGTACGACGGCGACGACCTGGACGCCTTCGGTGACTCCTTCTGGCCGACCGTCGACCCGTACCGGCTGCCGGGCACGACGGTGGACACCCGCGCGCGGGCCGATCTCGGGACCGGAGGCGGGACCGGCACCTTCCGCCCGAAGAACGCGGTCGCGGGCGGCGCCGTGCTCGACGCCCGGTTCGGTGCCGCCGCGATGGAGCTGATCGCGGACGGGTCGACGCTGACGGCCAAGAAGGCGTGGTTCTTCCTGGACAACGCGGTCCTCGCGCTCGGCGCCGGGATCACGGCGAGCGACGGCAGGACGATCGAGACGGTGGTGGAGAACCGGAACCTGCACGCCGGAGGGGCGCCGCTGCTCATCGTCGACGGGCACCGGCAGCCCACGGAGCAGGGGTGGTCGGCCGAACTGGACGACGCACGCTGGGCCCACCTGGAGGGCACGGGCGGCTATGTCTTCCCCTCCGGCGGACCGCTGCGCGCCCTGCGTGAAGAGCGTACCGGCACTTGGGGCGCCCTCAACACCGGCGCGGACACCGCCGGCAGCAGCACTCCGGTCAGCCGCCGCTACGCCACCCTCTGGTTCGACCACGGCCCCTCCCCCACGTCCGCCTCCTACGCCTACGTCCTGCTGCCGGGCGCGACCGCTGCCGCGACCCTGGCCTGGTCCCGCTCCCTCCCGGCGCGCATACTTGCCAACGACGCCACCGTCCAGGCCGTCTCCTCACCCCGTCTCGGCCTGCTCGCGGCACACTTCTGGGCCGCCGGCTCGGTCGACGGGCTGAGCGCGGACGGTCCCGGAACCGTCCTGGTGTGCCGCCGAGACGGGGGCATATCGGTGGCGGTGGCGGATTTGGGCCGTACGACGACGACCCTGACCGTCCGGCTCCCCTTCCACGTGAGCACGGTGGTCGGCGCCGACGACACGGTGTCCGTCACGCCGGGCCGACAGCCCGTGCTCACCGTCCGCGTGGGCGGCTCACGGGGCCATACGCACACCGCCCGGCTGCGCTGAGCCCGCCGCCACCGACCCGCCCGTATCGTCCGCCGTCCGACGAAGGAGCCAGCGAACCGCCATGCCCGCCCCGCACTTCCCCCTGCCGCCCACCGACCGCGTCCGCTCCCCCCTGACCGGCTGGACCCGGGCGCACTGGGAGGCCCTGGCCGACCGGCAACTGTCGGCCGTACTGCCCTACGCCACACCGGGTTTCGCGCAGTACCGGCTGCCGGGGCGGGCCAGCTGGTCCGGGGTTGTCTCGGACGGACTCGAAGGGTTCGCTCGGACATTTCTGCTGGCCTCCTTCCGGATCGCGGGCGCGGGCGGCAGCGACGGAAGTGATTCCGCGGCCCTCTCCCACCTGATCGAAAGGTACGCACAGGGTCTGACAGTGGGTACGGACCGTGACAGCACCGAGGCCTGGCCCGAACTCACCGACTGCTCCCAGCAGATGGTGGAGGCCGCCGCGATCGCGCTCGGCCTGCACGAGACCCGCCCCTGGATCTGGGACCGGCTCGACACCCGGGTCCAGGAGCGGGTCGTCGACTGGTTCTCCGGGTTCGTAGGCGCGAAGACCTGGGACAACAACTGGCGCCTGTTCCAAGTGGTGTCGGAACAGTTCCTCGCCTCGGTCGGCGCACCGTACGACCAGGGCGACATCGACGCCGGCCTCGACCGGATCGAGGACTGGTACGTCGGCGACGGCTGGTACACGGACGGCGACGGCCGCAACTTCGACTACTACATCGGCTGGGCCATGCACCTGTACCCGCTGCTGTGGGCCCGCATGGCGGGGCCGGACGGGGACGGCGGGCGCGGCGCCGTCTACCGGGAGCGGCTGGCCCAGTTCCTCACCACGTACCCGCAGTTCTTCGGTGCGGACGGCGCGCCGGTGCACCAGGGCCGGTCGCTCACGTACCGCATCGCGGCCACGGCTCCGGTGTGGCTGGGCGCGCTCGCCGACTGCACCCCGCTCGCGCCGGGCCTGACCCGGCGCCTCGCCTCCGGCGCGGCCCGGCACTTCGCCGAGCGCGGGGTGCCGGACGAGCGGGGGCTGCTGCCGCTGGGCTGGTACGACACGTTCCTGCCCGCGACGCAGCCTTACTCAGGGCCCGCGTCGCCGTACTGGGCGAGCAAGGGGTTTCTCGGTCTGCTGGTTCCCGCCGACCACCCGGTGTGGACGGACCGGGAACTCCCGCTGCCCGCCGAGAAGTCCACGCAGTACACGGCGCTGCCCGCGCCCGGCTGGCTGCTGCACGGCACCCCGCACGACGGCGTCGTCCGCCTGGTCAACCACGGTAGCGACCACAACCCGCCGGACGGCCCGGGCAGCGACGACCCGCACTACGCGAAGTTCGCCTACTCCACGGCCACCGCCCCGGAGTCCGCACCGCACGCCTGGGACCGCGCGGTGGACAACCACATCGCCCTGCTCGCCGCAGACGGCACCCCGTCGCGCCGCCGCCGCATCCTCCCTCTCAGCTGCCAGGGGCGCCGCGCATCGTCCCGTCACGACGCGCGAATCCCAGGCATGGACGCCGAGTTCCCGATCGAGTCGACGAGTGTGCTGCACGGGCCGTGGGAGCTGCGCGTGCACCGGGTGCGGGCTCCTGAGGGCGTGACGGTGCGCGAGGGCGGGCACGCGGTCGCCGACGTGGTGCGCCCACACGCGGAGCAGGGGCCCGGTTGGGCGCTGACCCGTACGGAGTCGGGGCTGACCAGCGCCGTGGTCGCGCTGTACGGATGGGACGAGGTGACGGGCGTCGCGCGCGAGGTCGAGTCCAACGCCTACGGCCCGCACTCGGCGACCCCTTATCTGCGAGCCGTGCGTCATCCCGGCGGGGAGAGTGCCCACGTCACCTTGGTGGCGCTCACCCGCGACTTCGTCCACCCCTGGGCCCTGCGCGAGTCGATCACGTGCGCGCGCGAGGACGACGGGCGGGTGACGGTCACGTTCCCGGACGGCGAGACGGTGACGGTTTGACGGGACAGCGAGTCGAAGGGCCCGCTTGTGGCCCTGACGCATCCCGAGCCCGCGCACCAACACCATCGGCTCGCCGGCCATGTCCTCGATGGTGGCGAGCCCGGCCTGCGCCATCCAGTCCGTCCCCGCGGCGACCCATTTTACAGAGAGGCCCGCCCGTCCCGCTGCACTGAGCGCGAGGACGGGCGGGCCTGCTCCGGCCT
The DNA here is from genome assembly GCF_044548235.1 of Streptomyces sp. NPDC052043. Classification (NCBI taxonomy): domain Bacteria; kingdom Bacillati; phylum Actinomycetota; class Actinomycetes; order Kitasatosporales; family Streptomycetaceae; genus Streptomyces; species Streptomyces sp. NPDC052043. The sequence goes on along the minus strand of NZ_JBIUBT010000011.1, from coordinate 134,142 downwards.
TACGGCTTGATGCGGACCACCTGCGGCTCGTGGTCGCTGGTCTGGTCGGCGAACTCGGAGTTGATGTGGACGACCTCGTAGTCCACGTTCGTCATCTTCGGGTTGACCAGGATGTGGTCGAGCACCTGCGAGTTGCCCTGGTAGACGTAGGAGTACCGCTCGTCCTTCGGCAGGGTGTTCACCAGGTCGGTGAGCTGCTTGCCGTTGCCGGTGAGGGTCGTGACCGCCGGCAAGAACTGGAAGTCGTTCAGGTCACCCACGACGACCAGGTTCGCCTCCGGGTCGGCGGCCAGCAGCTGCTTGATGAAGGCGTTCTCCACGGTCGCCTGCTGCGTCCGCTGCACCTCGGAGCTGCGGTCGGGTGCCTGGAAGCGGCTGTCGACACCCTGGTCGCCCAGCTTGGCGGCGAAGTGGTTGGCGATCACGAAGAGCTTCTTGCCCTGGAAGGTGAACTCGCCGACCAGCGGCTTGCGGCTGAAGTCCCAGGCCGAGTTGGTGGGGTCGATCCGGCCGGGGGAGACGGTCAGCGCGGTCTTGTCGCCCGTGCCGGTGATGCCCACAGCGGTGGTGGAGGTGCCACCAGGGCCGTCGACGAAGTCAACCCGCTTCGGGTTGAAGAGGAAGACGGTGCGGATGTTGCCGCCCGGCTGGCCGCCGTCCTTGTGGTTCTCCGGGTTGATCAGGCGCCAGTCGTATCGCGGGCCGCCGGCCGCCGCGATCGCGTCGGTGAGACCGAGTGGTGTGTGATCTCCGCGACCTGCCGCGCCATACGTCTCCTCCAAAACCGTCGGTCATCTGCACCCCCGGGACGGCTATTTCCGCCGTTCCGTCGGCTCAACGCCGATCCTGCGGAAGACCTCACCCAGAAGACGAACGTCTTTGCCGATTTCGCATACACCCCGACATGGCCGGCTTCCGCGTGGCAGTAACCGACCAAGCCTCTCGACCAGCCCCCTCGCTGATTCACATGCGCAGGTCACTGGCTCTCTGCGACGGCCACACGACCCGACCGCAAGGATGTCCGCCCGCGTGCCGGGCTGTCGAGGGTGTGCGCGAGGGTGAGAAGGTCGTCGTCCGACACCACCCTCAGGCCGTACTCCGCGAGCAGTGCGGCCATCCGCTGCGGCCTCCACAGAGAGCGCCACGGCTCGCCCGATGTGATGGAAGTGCCGAGCACGCGTGTCAGCAGCCGCCCCGCGGCCGCCCTCGCCGACGGCACCTGGTAGTTGACGACGAGTGCACTGCCCGGGACGGTCCGGGCGGCCAGTGCGGCCACCATGGCACGCACCTCGTCGCGCGTAAGGTACGGAACGACGCCCTCCCACAGCCATGTCGTCGGCGCGGATGGGTCGTGCCCGGCGGCATCCAACGCCGCACCCAGACCGTCGACGGCGAAATCGACCGGCGTGAACCGTACGGAACGGGCGATGGCTGGGAGCTCGGCGGCGCGGAGATTGCCCTCATCCGGTCCTCGAAGCGCTGCCGCGGCCTCGGCGAGGCGGTCGCGCTTGTCCTGCTGGGAGGCCGGATGGTCGACCTCCCACACATCTGTCTGCGCGAGCTCGGGCAGACGCCACGCGCGCGTATCCAGGCCGGCGCCGAGGATCACGAGCTGGCCTCTCACGCGGGCGCGCAGCGCCTCGTCGATCGCGACCGTCCGCGGCACGACCACCTCGACGCATGCCCGCACACTCTCGTACACGGTGCGCTCCCGCCAGCCCTCCGGCGGAGTGTTCGCGCGTACCTCGTCCACGGGCGTACGTTCCGCGACACGCAGCAGCCCTGCCGCCACCGGATCCGCGAACTGGCCTGTGGCAGCCCTCCCGTTCGCGGCCGCCCGCCCCTGGCAGACCAGCACTGCCGTCCGGCTCGCCGCACGCCCGCTCTCGCTCATGGAGCCGTATTCAACACCATCCCCGACCCTGCCCCAACCTCGACGAGAAGCGGACACAAGCCCACGAATCTCCCTGAGAGACGCCGAGGGGACTTCGACAGCGCCTTGCGCGCGGCCGGCGGGACGGGGCGGGCCGGCACCCCGTGCCGGAGCCTCCGTTCAGCGTATATTGAGGAGAAAGGTGGATGAATTGGCACGAAAAGGTCGATTCCCGCCTTTCACAGCGCCTGACGAACCAACTCACCGGATCCGCCCCCAGGTGGGGCTCGAGTCGAATCCGACCCGTCCGGAGGAGGACGCGATGAGGGACGTGGCGAGCAAGCGGGACGTGGACGACCGTCCCGCGGTCATCGAGCGGGTCGTGACACTCACGGTGAACGGCCGGTCGCACACCCTGCGCCTGGACACCCGGGTCACCCTGCTGGACGCCCTGCGGGACCGGCTGGGCCTGGTGGGCACGAAGAAGGGCTGCGACCAGGGTGCCTGCGGCGCGTGCACGGTCCACCTGGACGGCAGGAGGGTGCTGTCCTGCCTGACCCTGGCGGCCCAGGCCGAGGGCCGGGCGATCACCACCATCGAGGGTGTCTCGGGCGCCGACGGGCCGCATCCGGTGCAGAAGGCCTTCATGGAGCACGACGGCTTCCAGTGCGGCTTCTGCACGCCGGGGCAGATCATGTCCGCGGTGGCGCTGATGGCCGAGGGCCGGGCCGGCTCCGACGAGGAGATCCGGGAGTTCATGAGCGGCAACCTGTGCCGCTGCGGTGCCTATCCCAACATCGTGGCCGCGATCCGCGAGGCGGTGTCCGGGGGAGGTCCCGATGCGCGGCTTTGACTACGTACGGGCCACCGACACCCAGGAGGCGGTACAGCTGCTGGCGGACGACCCGGCGGCGTCCTGCCTGGCGGGCGGCACCACGCAGCTCGACCTGATGAAGGACGGGGTCCTGGAGCCGCCGCGGTTGATCGACATCACCCGGCTCCCGCTGCACGGCATCGAGCGCCGCGGCGAGTCCCTGCACGTGGGGGCGCTCGCCACCATGGAGGAGCTGGCCGCCGACGCCACGGTGGCCGGGCGGCTGCCCGTGGTGCGCGAGTCCCTGCTGCTGGGCGCGTCGGTGCAGCTGCGGAACATGGCCACCATCGCGGGCAACCTGCTGCAGCGCACCCGCTGTCGCTACTTCCGCGACCCGACGGTCGCCGAGTGCAACAAGCGCGCGCCGGGCTCCGGCTGTGCCGCGGTGCAGGGCGCGGCGCGTATGCACGCCGTGCTCGGGGTGAGCGAGCGGTGCATCGCGCTGCACGCCTCCGACCTCGCCGTCGCCCTGGTGGCGCTCGGCGCGGTCGTGCACATCCAGGGGGTGTCGGGGCGTCGCACCGTGCCGCTGACGGAGTTCTACCTGACGGCCGACGAGAGCCCCGAGCGGGAGAACGTGCTGGAGCACGCCGAGCTGATCACCGAGGTCGAGATCCCGCTGCCGCCGCCGGCCGCCCGGTCGGGCTACCTCAAGGTCCGCGACCGGATGTCGTACGAGTTCGCCCTCGCCTCCGCCGCGGTGCTGCTCGTCGTGGACGACGGCACGGTGAGCCAGGCCCGCATCGGGCTGGGCGGGGTGGGGTCGAAGCCCTGGCGGGCCTACGAGGCCGAGCACGTGCTGACCGGCGCGCCCGCCACGACGGCCACGTTCCAGGACGCGGCCGAGGCCACGATGCGCGAGGCCTGGACCGTCCCGGGTACGGCGTTCAAGGTGCCGCTCGCCCGGCGCACCCTGGTGCGCCAACTGCAGACCGTGTCGGGAGTGACCGTATGAGCACCGTCGAGAGCAGGCCGCTGGTCGGCGCGGGCGTCAGCCGGGTCGACGGCCCGCGCAAGGTCACCGGCACCGCCCCGTACCCCATGGACTTCAGCGTCCCCGGCCAGGCCTACGGCGCCGTGGTGCAGAGCACCGTCGCCGCGGGCCGGATCGTCCGCATGCACACCGGGGCCGCCGAGGGCTCCCCGGGTGTGATCTGCGTACTCACCCACGAGAACGCCCCGAGGGTCGCGACGGGACCGACGACGGCGCTCGGGGAGCCGTTGCCCTCACCGCTGCGCAACGACCGGATCCTCCACCACGGTCAGCACATCGCCTTCGTGGTGGCCGAGACCCCGGAGCAGGCCGCCGCCGCGGCACGCCTGGTGCGGGCCGACTACGAGGTCGCGGAGCCGCTGCTGGACCTCCATGACCCCAGGGCCGAGCAACTCGTCGACCCGTGGGGGATGGACCACTCGCGCGGTGACGCCGCCGCGGCGCTGGAGACCGCGGAGGTGACGCTCCGCGCCACGTACACCACGGCGGACAACACCCACAACCCGCTCGGCCTGTTCGCCACCCTCGCCGCGTGGGAGGGCGACACCCTCACCGTCCACGACACCAGCCAGTGGCCGTCGATGGTCCGCACCACCCTCGCCGTGGTCTTCGGTGTCCCCGAGAGCTCGGTGCGGGTCCTGGTGCCCTACGTCGGCGGGGGTTTCGGCTCCGGACTGCGCGTGTGGCCGCACGTGATCCTGACCGCCATGGCCGCCCGGGTGCTGGGCCGCCCGGTCAAGCTGGTTCTGACCCGGCCGCAGATGTTCACCTCGGTCGGGCACCGCCCCAGCGGCGTGCAGTGGCTCGGTGTCGGTGCCACGCGCGAGGGCGACCTGGTCGCCCTCGACCACCGCAGCCTCAGCTCCCTGAGCATGGAGGGCAGCGACTACGAGCCGTTCGCCTCGGCAACCGCCTTCGCCTACCGCTGCCCCCACGTGCGCACACGGGACCGGCAGGCGCGGATCAACGTCCCCGTGCCGACGTCCATGCGCGCCCCGGCCGAGGCGCAGGGCAACTTCGCGCTGGAGTCCGCGCTCGACGAACTGGCCTGGACCCTGCGCATGGACCCCCTGGAGCTGCGGCTGCGCAACCACACGGACGTCGATCCGCGCAACGGGCTGCCCTGGTCCGGCAAGGCGCTCCTGGAGTGCTACGAGGTCGGCGCCCGGCGCTTCGGCTGGTCCGACCGCAGTCCCGAGCCGCGCTCCATGCGCGACGGGAACTGGCTCGTCGGCTACGGCATGGCGAGCGCGCTGTTCCCCCACTTCGCGCAGCCCTGCGCGGCGCAGGCCACCGTCAACAGCGACGGCAGCACGCTGGTGCGCAGCGCGGCGACCGACATCGGCACCGGCACGTACACGGTGATGACCCAACTGGCCGCCGAGGAACTGGGCCTGCCCCTGGACCTGGTCCGCTTCGACCTGGGCGACTCGGACATGCCCAACTCGACGATGGCGGGCGGCTCCGGCCTGACCGGTGCGCTGGGCAACGCCGTGCACGACGCCTGCCGGCGGCTGGTGCGCTCGTTCGCACGGCTCGCGCGTGACGACGCGGACTCGCCCCTGCGGGGCGCGTCCCCGGACGACGTGGAGTCCACCGGTGGGCGGGTCCACCTCGCGGGCCGCCCGGACCGCGGGGAGTCGTACGTCGACATCCTCGCCCGGCACGGGCTGTCCGAGCTCACGGCGAACGGGAACAGCACCCCGCCCGTCGCCACCGAGCTGAGCATGTCGCCCGCCGGCGCGTACGGCGCGAAGTTCGTGGAGGTCCGCGTCGACGCCGACCTCGGCCTCATCCGGGTCGCACGGGTGGTCTCCGCGATCGACGGCGGTCGCATCCTCAACGCGAAGACGGCCAGGAGCCAGATCATCGGCGGGACCGTCGGCGGCATCGGCATGGCTCTGTACGAGGACACCGTCACCGACCCGCGCACCGGGCGCGTCGCGAACGGTACGCTCGCCGACTACCTCGTCGCCGTGAACGCCGACGTGCCCGAGCTCGACGTGGTCTTCGTCGGCGAGCCGGACCGCTCCACCCCGACCGGCACCAAGGGCGTGGGCGAGGTCGGCCTGGTCGGCATCGCGCCGGCGATCTCCAACGCCGTGTACCACGCCACCGGAAAGCGCCTGCGCGAACTGCCGATCACCCTCGACGCCCTCCTCTGAGCCGTTGCGGCAGGACGTCGGCGCGGGCCTCTCTCAGCGCCTCCTGTCCGGTTCGGGTCGGCGTGGGACAAGGGACGCACAAGGGCAACCCCGGCCCGATTACGGCGGGCCGGGGTGCTACACGGTAGGGCGCATCTGGGTTTAGAAGTCGTCGAAGTCGCCGCCGCCGCCGTGGTGGCGCTTGACCACCCGGAAGCTACCGACCACTCCGTGCTTGACGAAGACGCCGCCCCTGACGTGCTCCACCCTGACGTTGGTGGCGTCGCTGTGGGGGCCGACGGTGGCGACGGGGGAGCCGTTGTCGCAGGTCGCGCCGCGGAAGAACTCGACGGTGTGCTTGCTGTCGTTGCGGATGTTGAAGCTCCTGGAGCCCAGGCCGCTCACGACGGTGATGCAGCCGTCGGGGTGGGCGCGGTACTCGCGCTCGTTGATGTAGATCCGGCCGATTTCGTGGTGGCGCTTGCCGTACTCGCCGCCTTCGCGGCCGCCGCCTTCGCCGCCGCCTTCGCCGCCGCGGCCGCCGCCGCCCTCGTTGCCCTTGCCCTGCCCGGACATGCCGTCCATCGGCACCTGGGCCGGAGCGGGCGCCTGCTGGACGACGGCCGGGGCCGCCTCGGGCGCGGGGGCGGCCGTGGCGTAGGTGATGCCGGTCACGGCGAGTCCTGCGGCGGCAGCGACTGCCGCGGTCACGGCGGTGGAACGGGTCATGATCATGGCTTTTCTACTCCTGTCTCAGAGAGGCCGGCTTTGACAGCCGACGTGTGATTGAACGTAATAAACACCCGCAAAGCTGTCATTTCGGGCATATCGAAGGAGCTGGCATCAGAGGGCCGAACGGGGGACCCGGAGCGCCCACGGTCTCGTCTCCCCGGTTACTGACGGCACGTCAATCCATCGAGAGTGCTGGGCAGATTGATGAGGGATTAGGCCTTCAAGGTGATCTCTGATGCCCGATCACCCGTGCGGCAGCGGGTCGCCTGGAAATGTCGAGGCGAAGGACTCACTGGATTCCGGGACGAGCGGGCCGCAGACCGGACACCGCCACCCTCACCCCACCAGGGCCCTGCACCCCGTGGCGCCAGCCGCCAGCCGTCGGCCGCGGACCGGGCCACCGCCTCACGGTCAGCGGTTGAGCGGCCGAAGCCGGGCCCCGTGAGGCCCCCTCACCCCGCTCGCGGACTCCTCAGTTCATGCGAAACCCCGGACCACTTCGCCCCCGAGCGGCCGCGGACGGCACGCGGCACCGCGGCCACCACGCTCGCGCCATGGGCGTACGACGCGTTCCGGCCGCAACTGTGAGCGGCCCGCGCCGGCAGGCATCGACAGACCGATCGAACGATCGGGAGACACCCCAGTTTCTGGATTGTCCGATCGAAAAGCGATCACCGCGACCATATGGCTTGACCGCGATCAGTCGGTCACCCTACGTTGAGGCACCACTCGGGGCGGAGACCCGTGGCCCGTGGCACGACGCGCGTGCGGCCTGCCCGCCCCCGCCGCTCCCCCTCAGAGAGGACCGCAGATGCCCCATCGCTCCTCCGGTACCCGCCTCGCCGCCGTCCTCGCCGGCGCCGTGGGAGTCGCGCTGGCCGCCACCGCCAGCGCCTCCCCCGCCCTCGCGGACGGCGCCCCGCACGGGCAACGCTACTACCTCGACTGCTCCGCGGACGGCGGACCGGGCGACGGCAGTCACGCGCACCCCTGGACCTCCCTGGCTCAGGCCGGCGCCCACCGCTACCGTCCCGGCGACCAGTTGGGCATCGCGCGCGGCGCGACCTGCACCGGCACCCTCGCCCCGACCGGCGCCGGCTCCGCCGCCGCGCCCATCCGGATCGGCGCCTACGGCACCGGTGCGCTGCCGCATCTGGAGGGCGGCGGCGGGCACGACACACTGCTGCTGCGCAACATGGAGTACGTCGAGGTCCGCGACCTGGAGATCACCAACTCCGGCGGCACGCCCGGCACCGAGCGCAACGGCGTCCGGCTGGAGCTGGCCGACTACGGCATCGGCCACCACTACCTGCTCTCCGGCCTGGACGTGCACGCGGTGCGCGGCGGCGACTTCAAAACCCTCACCGGTTCCAGCGGCATCCAGATCGACGTCGCCGGCACGACGACCGCGAGCGCCTTCGACGACCTGCGGATCACGGGGAACCGCATCCGGGACGTGGACCGGGAGGGCGTCTATTTCAAGTCGACGTTCTCCCGCCGCGACCTGGTGGGCGACCAGCAGGACCCCCAGACCTACCCGGGCCCGTGGACGCCCAGCACCCGTGTCCGCATCGACCACAACACACTGACGTCGATCGCCGGTGACGCGATGAAGCTCGACACCACCTCCGGGGCGGTCGTCGAGCACAACCGGGTGGACGGCTTCCAACTGCGCTCCCAGGTCGCCAACGCCGGTATATGGACCTTCAACACCGACGACACCCTCATCCAGTACAACGAGGTCTCCGGCGGCGGCAACAGCCTTGACGGCATGTCCTTCGACGCCGACGGCGCCTCGAACCACACCGTGTTCCAGTACAACTACAGCCACGACAACAAGGGCGGATTCCTCCTGAACTGCCCGTACAGCGGCGCGAAGACCGTCGACGTCATCGCCCGCTACAACATCAGCCACAACGATGGCGCCCGGCTGCTGCAGAACTGCTGGGGCCCGATCCTGAACGCGCGGATCTACAACAACACCTTCCTCAACAAGGAAGCCGTCCCCACCTACCTGGTGCAGGACGACGCCGGTTCGCCGGCCACCACGCAGCACGAACTGACGGTCCGCAACAACATCTTCGCCGGCCCTGGGGACACCACCGACACCTACCGCTTCAAGAACCCGACACCTGACCTGCACTTCGACCACAACGTCCTGTACGGCATCCCGGGCGGCGTGCCCGCCAACTCCGACGGCAGCGGCACGAACCCCGGTGGCAGCACCGCCGATCCGAGGCTGATCGCCGCCCTGGCGGGCGCCGACGCCGCCGACCCCGGCTCCTACCGCGTCGCCCGGGGATCCTCCGCCCTCGACCTGGGAGTGCCCGTGCCGGACGCCGGCCGTCACGACTACTTCGGCTTCCCGATCCCCAAGAGGGACCCCGCCGCCGGCGCGTACCAGGGACCGCCGGCCCGCTGACCTGGGCGCAGGACGTCCAGGCCTACGCGTTCTCCTGCCTGTGTACGAGCGACCTGCCTGAGGCCTCACCCCGCTCCCGCCCATCAGCGAGTGAACAAAGCAAGTCGAGTCGGCAACTCCTCTTGATGGGTTGGCCGGGCTGCCGGAAAGCTGTAGGCGCCATCGATCATCGCATTTCCCATCTTCCGCCGAGTTCCCCCACCGCAGACGGACCACCTCCGAGCGCCATGTCGAAAGGATCACTGGCATGCCCCAGGTCGACGAGCCTGCCGAGCACCTTCCCGAGACCAACCCCGACGGCTCCCTGGCGGGCACAACCGGCCGCATCCCGCGAGGTGTTCCCGCGTCCCTCTTCCGTTCAGGCCTGAGCCGGCGCCGGCTGCTTCAGGCAGCCGCGGCGTCGGCGACGGCCGTGGCGGCCACCGGTCTCACGGCGGCGGGCACCGGCAAGGCCGCGGCCGCACCGGCCGATACGGCAGCGGCCGCCACCGGACTCACCGGCACGATCGCCGATCTCAAGCACGTGGTGATCCTCATGCAGGAGAACCGTTCCTTCGACCACTACTTCGGCATGTTCCCGGGTGTCCGCGGCTTCGGCGACAGGCAGGCCTTGCGGTACCCGGACGGCACCACCGTCTTCCACCAGCCGGATGCCAAGCGGACCGACGGCGGCTACCTGCTGCCTTTCCGTCTGGAGACGGGCAAGTACAACGCGCAGAACGCGGGCGGCCTGCCGCACGGCTGGACGGACGGCCACGACGCCTGGGCGATGGGCAGGAACAACCGCTGGGTCGCCGCCAAGGGCGAGCAGACCATGGGCTACTTCACCGGCGAGGACATCCCCTGGCAGTACGCCCTGGCCTCGCAGTACACCGTCTGCGACCACAACCACTGTTCGATCGCCACCAGCACCAGCCCCAACCGCATCTACATGTGGTCCGGCGGCATCGATCCGACCGGCGCGAACCACGGTCCGGCCACCGGCAACGGCGGCGACTACGGCTACCAGTACACCTGGGAGACCTACCCCGAGGTCCTCCAGAAGGCCGGGGTGTCCTGGCAGATATATGTCAACAACGACACCGACAGCAACTGGCTCGGTGACTACACCGACAACACCGTGCGCTCCTTCGCGTCGTTCAACCCGGCGCAGCCCGGTGCCGACACCTCGCCCGACGGCCTGCTGGCGCGCGGCAACGTGCTGGAGACCCATACCAAGCCGACCGGGCCCAACTCCAACGAGAACGTCGACTACGTTCTCAAGGACTTCATCGACGCCTGCAAGCCCGGCGCGGAGCGACCACTGCCGGAGGTCTCCTGGATCGTTGCGCCGTACCTGTGGTCGGAGCACCCGGCCGGCGCTCCCGACTACGGCGCCGTGTACGCCGACCGGGTCATCCGGGCGCTGCACGAGAACGAGGAGCTGTGGAAGTCCACGCTCCTGATCCTCACCTTCGACGAGAACGACGGCTACTTCGACCACGTACAGGCGCCGCTGCCGGAGCCGGGCACGGCGGGTGAATTCGTGCAGGGGCTGCCGATCGGTCCGGGCGCGCGGGTGCCGATGGTCCTGGTCTCGCCGTGGACGCGCGGTGGCTGGGTGTCCTCGGAGGTGTTCGACCACACGTCGCTCATCCGGTTTCTGGAGCACTGGACCACCAGTCTGGGCAAGCCGGCGATCTGTGAGAACATCAGCGACTGGCGACGGACGGTGTGCGGTGACCTGACGTCGGCGATCGACTTCTCCAAGGCCGACACCTCGCTGCCCGACCTGCCGTCGGTGGACGTGCTGGTCGCGGCCGCAGAACACGACCGGACGCTGCCGTCGATCGCCAACGCGATCCCGGCCACGGGGCGGCAGTCGATGCCGGTGCCGCCGTCCGGCCGGCTGAAGGCGCGGCCCGTGCCCTACCAGCAGCACGCCACCGTGTCCGTCGACCGCTCCAGCGGCAAGGTCACCGCGACCCTCACCAACAAGGGTGCGCAGGGCGTGAGCATGCAGGTGTTCCCGGACGCCTACCGCGACTTCGAGGCGACGCCGTTCACCGTCACCAAGGACGGCGCGAAGCGCTACGTGTGGGACACGGCGACGACCGACGGGAAGTACGCCTTCAGCGTTTACGGCCCGGACCGGTTCGTGCGGTCCTTCGCCGGAAGCATCGTCCCGGGCGGCCGGAACGCCGGTGCCGTCCCGCAGGTCGAGGCCGAACTCGTGCCCGGCCACCGTACGCTGCGGCTGCAGCTGTCCACCGGTGGACGCGACCAGGTGCGCTTCACCCTGACCGCCAACGACTACGAGGGCGGCCACAGGACGGTGTACGTCGGCCAGGGCAAGCCCTCGGTCGTGGAATGGCCGACCGACCAGGACGGCTACTACGACGTGGTCGTCACCGCGGCCGACGGCTTCCGCTACCGTTTCGCCGGCCGGATCAGCTGACCAGCCGGCCCACAGCCCCGGCAGGTCTCCGACGTCGCGAGAGTCCGCCGGGGCTGTGGGCAGCCCCGCCGCGGCTGCGCCGCACCACCCGCCTGTCGGCGGCCACGGCACCGGGCCTCCAGGACTCGGCACGCCCCGTCAGGTGGTGCCCGCACGGCCGCAGGAGGCGCGTACCTTCAGTTCGGGGAGCAGTTCCACCCGGTGGATCGGGAGGGCCGCGCCCTGCCGCAGCCGCCTCAGCAGCAGGTGGACGGCGGCGGCGCCGACTGCGCGCTTGGGTGGGGCCACGGCGGTCAGCGGCGGGGCTCCGAGCGCCGCGAAGACGTCGTCGTAGCTGATCAGCGCCAGGTCCTCGGGGACGGACAGGCCACGTGCGCGCAGCAGCGCCGGAAGCTGAATGGCGTCCTGATCGTTGTGCACGAGCGCGGCTCGCACGCCCCTGCCGACGGCCTCGGCGAGCCGGCCGGCCACCCGCTCGGGGGCCGTTGTGGGATCGTCGATGTCGATCACCGGCTGCGGTGTCAGGCCGAGGGTGGCGCAGCCTTCGGCGTAACCGCTGCGCACCTTCAGCGCCGTCCAGGTGTCGCGCCGGGCGGCGAGGACGACGGAGTCGTGGCCGAGCGAGGCCAGGTGGCGCAGGGCGAGCAGTACGCCGTGCTGGTGGTCGGAGCTGACCGAGTCGAGTTCCGCGGCCGCCGTGCCGACGGCGGCCCTGCGTTCGACCAGCACGGTCGGGACCGGCAGTTCGTTGAGCCAGAGGCGGTCGTCCGGGTTGCTCGTGGACATCCAGTTGGGCGTGAGCATGAGTCCCTCGGCGCCCGACTTGAGCAGTTGCTCCGCCTGGCCGCGGTCCGCCCCGGGGTCGTAGGAGGAGATGCCGAGCACCAGGTGGGCTCCGGCGTCGGCGGCCGCGGCGCGCGCCCCGGCGATCACCTCGTCGAAGTACTGGCTGATGGTGTGGCTCACCGTGGGCACGATCAGGCCGAGGGTGCGGGCGTCGGCGTCCGCACCGGCGCGCTCGTCCAGCACCGAGACGGAGCCGTGCGAGCGGCGCAACAGGCCTGTCTCGGCGAGGATCGCCACGTCCCGGCGCACGGTGACCGCCGGGAGGTCCAGACGGGCCGCGAGGTCAGCCACCCGGACCGTGCCGAGCTTGCGCACGATCTCGAGGATCCGCGTCCGGCGCTCGTCAGCCGCGATCGACATGACGGTCCCCTTCTCCCTGTCCCTGCCCTGACTCACCATGAGTCTAGCGTTCGATACGTAAGTGATCTATTGCTCGGTTATTTGATCACTGTTCGGTCAGTAGATCAAGATTTGATCGATGTTCGAGGCGTCCCCGACCGGAGGGAAACCCGCCGGACCCACGGGTGTGCGACGGGCTCGCGCCCTCAGTCCTCGTCGGGGGCGACGGTCACCTCTTCCGCGCGGATGAGGACCTCGCGGCGGCCGCCGTCCGGCCAGTGAACGCGCAGCCGGTGACCCGCCGGCGTGACCTCCACCTCGACTCGTACCCCCGGCGGCGCGCCGGTCCCGGCTCGGCTCAGCCGCACCACCGAGACGAACAGGCACTCCTCTCCCGTGACCGTGCCGGTCAGCACCGGGACCGCCGCCGCGGGCCCGAACGCGGTACCCGCCGGCACGGGCTCGGTCGCGGCGGTGTCCAGGCCGTGCAGGGCGACGGCCTCGGAGACCAGCGCGGACCCGCTGACCCGTACCCGTGCTCCGCCGCCGGTCACGGCCGTCTCCACCGCGCCCCCGGCCACGGCCCATCCCGTGTGCCGAACCCCGGTCCCGGTGACGGCGCCGGTGACCAGGTGCCCGTGGACCTCCTCGGCTCCGGCGGCGAACACCAGGGAGGTGACGCCGACGCCCGGCAGTTCGGCGCCCTTGATACGGGGCCGGTGGGCGGAGGCTGCCCAGTCGGGTCCCGTGCCGAGCGGAACGATCGGGCCGCGCTCGCTCGCCGCGCCGTCGGCCAGCAGGGCGAAGTGGTTGTCGGCGGTGCCCTCGAAGGCCGGCCCGGTGGCGGTGGAGTACGCCAGGCGCGCGTACAGCGGATCGTCCGGCAGGACTTCGTCGGCCGGCTGGTTGTCGCCGCCGTGGTTGTGCACGCGCACGAGCCCGTCGGCGGCCGTGGACTGGATGAGCCAGCCCGCCGCGCGCACCGGGACCACGGCGTCGCCGTGCTCGGCCGGTGCGGGTTCCTCGACGGACGTCCACACGGGGTGGCCGGGCGGCAGCAGCAGGCCGAGGAAGCCCTTACTCGCCCAGTACGGCGAGGCGGGGCCCGAGTACGGCTGCACCAGCGGAGGACAGGGACCGAACCAGCCGAGCGCGAGCAGGCCGTCGTCGTCCACGGCGCCGTGGTCGAGGAAGTGACGCAGGGCGCCGGAGGCCAGCCGCCGTGTGGTACCCGGACTCAGCGGGGTGTGGCCGGTCAGGGCACCGGCCCACGGTGCGGCGGCGCAGGCGAACCGGTAGATGAGCGAACGGCCCTGGTGCAGCGGGGCGCCGTCGCCGCCGAAGGTGTGCGCGTACTGCCCGAGGTGGGCGGCGAGTCGGGTGCCGTAGCGGTCGAGCAGCCGTCTGTCGTCCGCCAGATGGGCGTGCAGGACGGGGTAGAGGTGGAAGGCCCACCCGTTGTAGTGGTCGAAGGCGCGCGGCCGTCCGTCGGTGTACCAGCCGCCGCCCAGGTACCACTGCTCGATCCTGGCCAGGCCCTGAGCGACGGCGCGTTCGGCGGCCTCGGTGTGGTGGCCGGTCTCGGCGAGGAAGCCTCCGATGGTGACCTGGAAGAGCCACCAGTTGTTGTCGACGGGCGTGTGGCGCAGTGCGCCCGCGAGCCAGCTGGCGGCGTGGCTGCGGGTCCGTGCGGGGAGGCGGTCCCACAGCCAGGGCCGGGTCAGACGGAGTGCGAGTGCCACGGAGGCCGCCTCCACCATGGCCTGTCCCCGGTCGGTGACCGTCGGCCAGGCGACCGGGTCACGACCGGTCAGCTCCCTTTCCCCGGTAGGCGACCGCGTGCCCGCGGCCAGCCCCTCGGCATACCGGTCGAGCAGTCCCAGCGGGTCCTGCCCGCCGGCGCCCGCGACGCGGAGGGCCGCCAGCAGGAAGGTGCGGGCGTAGCCCTCCAGCGCGTCCGAGCGCGGGCCGGACCAGCTCGGGCGCGGACCGGGCAGGGCGATCAGCGCGTGGCCGGGCCCGGCGTGCCGCAGCGCGGCGGTGAGCAGCCTGTCCGCCGCGGCCTCCCAGTGGGCGCGGGTCCAGCCCGTGCACGGGCTGAGCGAGCGGTCCTCGGGTGGGAGGGGCGTGCGCGGCATGGCGGGGCTCCTTGCTCGGGGTCCCGAATCTAGAAGTCAGCCGATAGGTCGTCAACGCGATCGATCGAATGATCTGGACACGGAACCTCCACAGCCCGTCGGCGCCACGAATCCGCAGAACATCCACGATGGGCACCCACCGTCCGTCTGATCAGATGAGATCGTTCGATCGAAAGTTATTGACTTCGATCGAAAGGGTTCCCAAGATATGCGGTACCCGGGCCCGACGGCCTCGGAGCCGATCGACCTCGCCGCCGCCGGCTCCGCACCGGGCACACTCCACCCGTCCCGTTTCCCAGGAGCGAGCCATGTCCGCTGTCTCCGCCCGCAGTCGCAGAGCCCTCCGCGCCGCCGCCGCGCTCACCGCCACCGCTCTGTCCGCCACCCTCCTCGCCGCCTGCGGCAGCGACGACAGCCCGTCGTCCGGCTCGGGCAAGCCCGTCGACATCACGTTCTGGGGCTGGGCGAAGGGCACCCAGCAAGTGGTGGACGCTTTCAACGCCTCCCACAAGGACGTGCACGTCAGCTACGAGGAGATCCCCTCCGGTTCGGCCGGCGGCTATGCGAAGCTCTCCAACGCGGCCAAGGCCCACAACGCCCCCGACGTGTTCAACGTCGAGTACCCGCAGCTGCCGGACTTCGTCAGCCAGGGGGCCGTCCAGGACATCGACAAGTACATCGGCGCCGACCTGAAGGCGAAGTACCTGCCGCAGGCGGTACAGCTGACCACTCTCGGCGGTGCAACGTACGCGCTGCCGCTGGACGCCGCCCCGCAGGCGTTCTACTACCGCAAGGACCTGTTCGACAAGGCGGGCATCAAGGCGCCCACGACCTGGGACGAGTTCCGCACGGCCGCCGAGAAGCTGAAAAAGGCCGAGCCCGGCAGCCGTATCGCCACCTTCTTCCCCGACGACCCGACCACCTTCGAGGCGATGTCCTGGCAGGCAGGGGCCCAGTGGTTCGGCACCGCCGGGGATACCTGGCAGGTGAGCCTTCAGGCGCCCGAGACGAAGAAGGTCGCCGACTACTGGCAGAAGATGATCGACGACGACCTGGTCCGGGTCGAGCCCTCGTTCAGCCAGCAGTGGACCGCCTCGCTGCAGAAGGGCCGGACGGCCGGCTACCTGGGGGCGTCCTGGGGCGGCGGCGTGCTGAAGGGCACCCTTCCGAAGGACCAGGCCGGAAAGTGGGCCGTCGCCCCGCTGCCGTCCTGGAACGGCGCCCCTGCGAGCGGCATGCTCGGCGGCACCACCTTCGCCGTCTCCAAGGACAGCAAGAAGGCGGAGGCCGCCGTCGAGTTCGCCACCTGGGCCACCACCACCGCCGAGGGCATCCAGGCCCGGATCTCCTCCGGTGACTCCTCCGCCTACCCGGCCGACCCCGCGCTGGTGCCGGTCGCCGCGAAGGCGTTCAAGGCCGACTTCTACGGCGGGCAGGACATCTACGGTGTCTACAAGAGCGCCGCCCAGTCCATCGAGCAGAAGTGGACCTGGGGTCCGGCGATGGGCGTCACCAACAACTCCCTGAAGGACTCCTTCGGCAAGCTCTCCTCCGGTTCCGGCACCATCGCCCAAGCCCTCACGACCGCGCAGAAGGACACTGTCGCCGAGCTGAAGAACCGCGGCCTGAAGGTCTCCGCACAGTGACCCCGACCGCTCCCACGGCCACCCGCGCGGTCTCCGCCGCGCCCTCGCGTACCGCTGCCGCCCGGCGGCGGCGGTACGCGGCGCCCACCGTGCTACTCGCGCCGTTCTTCGTGCTCTTCACCGGCGCCACGCTGGTGCCGATCGGCTACGCCGTCTACCTCAGCCTCTACGCCGAGCACCGCTCCGGCCTCGGCTTCGGCGGCAGCGAGACCGTCTTCACAGGACTCGGGAACTACACGCGGGCACTGGGCGACACCGCCTTCCGCGGCGGCTTCCTCAACCTGGCGCTGTATTGCCTCCTCTACATCCCGCTGATGATGATCCTGGCGCTGCTGCTGGCCCTGCTGCTGGACTCCGTCCTGGTCAAGGCCCGCCGGTTCTTCCAGCTCGCCCTGTTCCTGCCGCACGCGGTGCCGGGCACCATCGCCACCCTGGTCTGGATCTACCTGTACACGCCCGGCATCAGTCCGGTGATCGGTGCCCTGGACTCGCTCGGCGCCAGTGCCGACCCGCTGGGCCACCCGCTGCCCGCCGTCGTCAACATGGCGGTGTGGGAGTGGACCGGCTACAACATGGTGATCTTCTTCGCCGCGCTGCAGGCCATCCCGCGCGAGGTCCTGGAGGCCGCCGTGGTCGACGGTGCCGGGCCGCTGCGCACCGCGCTGAGCGTCAAGGTCCCGCTGATCCGTTCCTCGCTCACGGTCGTCGGACTGTTCACCGTCATCGGCTCCCTGCAACTGTTCACCGAGCCGATGATCCTGCACGGCACCACCCCCAGCATCGTCTCCACCTGGTCCCCCAACATGTACGCCTACACCGCGGCCTTCGAGCGGCACGACTACGGCCTGGCCGCCGCCTCCTCGGTCCTGCTGGCGCTGGCCGCCGCCGCGCTCTCCTTCGTCGTCACCCGGGCCACCCGTGCCCGGAGCGAGGACCGGCCCCGACCAGCCACGGAGGCCGCCGCATGACCACCGTCACCGCACAGCCCGGCGCCGCGCGCGCGAAGGGCCGCCCCTGGTCGCTGTCCAAGGCCGCCGTCAACGGCGCCCTGGCGCTGGCCACCGCCTACACACTGCTGCCGCTCGCCTGGCTGCTCACCGCCGCCGCCAAGAACACCGGCGACCTGCTCGGCGGCCGTACCCTCACCCCCTCCACCTGGCACCTCGGCGCCAACCTCCACGCGCTGGCCACGGCCGGCGACGGCATCTACTTCCGCTGGTACGCCAACTCCCTGCTGTACGCCGGGATCGGCGCCCTGCTGTGCGCGCTCGTGTGCGTCTGCGCGGGGTACGCCTTCCACGTCTACAGCTTCCCCGGCAAGGAGAAGCTGTTCGGGCTGGTCCTGCTCGGCGTGCTGGTGCCGACCACCGCGCTCGCGCTGCCGATGTACCTGCTGGCCTCCAAGCTGGGCGTCGTCAACACCTTCTGGGCCGTGTTCGTCCCCAGCCTCGTCAACCCCTTCGGCGTCTATCTGGCGCGGGTCTTCTGCGCCGGATACGTACCGGGCGAGGTGCTGGAGGCCGCACGCGTGGACGGCGCCGGCGAGCTGCGTACCTTCTGGTCGGTGGCACTGAGGATGGTGACGCCCGGACTCGTCACCGTCTTCCTGTTCCAGTTCACCGCCATCTGGAACAACTTCTTCCTCCCCCTGGTGATGCTGTCCGACAACCGGCTGTTTCCCCTCAGTCTCGGCCTGTACAGCTGGAACACCCAGACGCACGCCTTCCCCGAGTACTACCCGCTCGTCGTCACCGGCTCCCTGCTCGGCATCGTCCCGCTGGTCATCGCCTTCATCGCCCTCCAGCGCCACTGGAAGGCCGGCCTCACCGCAGGAAGCGTCAAGTGACGTCCGCCCCTGCCGCACCCGCACCGGAGAACCGAGTGTCCAACCCCCCGACCGCATCAGCCGCCCAGCCGAACCCGGCCGCCTCCGGACAGCGGCGTCCGCGCACCCTGCTGGCCATGCACACCGATCTCACCGACCGCCTGTTCGACCGCACCACCCTGAACCGGCTCACCGCGCTCGCCGACCTCGACCCGGCCCTCGTCGTCGACGACTTCGACGACCCGCGTGCCACCGCGGCCCTGCGCGAGACCGAGGTCATCGTCAGCAGCTGGGGCTGCCCGCCGCTGGGCGAGGACGTCCTCGCCCGGGCGCCGGCGCTGCGCGCCGTCGTCCACGCCGCCGGATCGGTCAAGCACCACATCACCGACGCCTGCTGGCGGCGCGGGATCCAGGTCAGCTCGGCGGCCTGGGCCAACGCCCTGCCCGTCGCCGAGTACACCGTGGCGGTGATCCTCCTCGCCAACAAGCAGGTGCTGCGCATCCGGGCCGACTACCGCGCCCGGCGCGGCGTCGGGCACGACTGGGCGGCCGCCTACGCCCACATCGGGAACTACCGGCGCACGGTCGGCGTCGTCGGCGCCTCCCGTATCGGCCGCCGCGTCCTGGAACTCCTCCGCCCGCACGACCTCGACCTGCTCCTCTACGACCCCTACGTGGACGCGGCGGAGGCCGAACTGCTCGGCGCCCGCTCCGTGGAGCTGGACGAGCTGTGCGCGGCCGGCGACGTGGTCACCGTCCACGCCCCCGAACTGCCCGCCACCCGGCACCTCATCGACCGCCGTCGGCTCGCGCTGTTCCGCGACGACGCGACCCTGGTGAACACCTCCCGTGGTTCCCTGGTCGACCAGGACGCCCTGGTCGAGGAACTCCTCACCGGCCGTCTCAACGCGGTACTCGACGTCACCGTCCCCGAAGTCCTGCCCGCCGACTCCCCGCTGTACGACCTCCCCAACGTCCTCCTCACCCCGCACGTGGCCGGCTCCCTCGGCGGCGAACTCCACCGCATGGCGGCAGCCGCGGTCGACGAGCTCGCCTGCTACGCCGCCGGCCTCCCCTTCGCCCACCCCGTGCACCGCGAGGAGACCACCCGCTCGGCCTGAGGAGGCCGTGGCCCTTCACGACCTGTTCCGGCTGGTGCGGTTCCACGCCGTCGTGTTGACGCGTGCTCAGGTATTGCGCCCGGTGTTCCGCGCGCTTCGCTCGACGTTGGCTGGAAGTCGCCCGTGCTGGCTAGAGTCCGGGGCATGTCGAAGGTGGATGTCGGCCGCTATCTGGAGCGACTGGGTGTCACGGCTCCCGGCGTGCCGTCCTTGGCGGGGCTGCGGGCGCTGCACGCCGCGCACGTGGCCCGGGTGCCCTACGAGACCCTGGAGATCCATCTGGGGCGGACCACAACGGTGGACCCCGAGGAGTCGGTGGCCCGGATTCTGCGGGGGCGCGGCGGCTACTGCTTTCACCTCAACGGGGCGTTCGCCACCCTGCTCGACGCCCTGGGGTACGCCGTGACGTGGCACCGCGGCGGAGTCCAGGGCAGTCGAACGGCTCGGCCGCCCGGCGCGAACGCCAACCATCTGGCCCTCACGGTGGCCTGCGAGGGCGAGACCTGGTTCGTCGACGTCGGGCTCGGTGACGCGCTGTACGAGCCGCTGCCGCTCCGTGCCGGGGAGTACCGGCAGGGGCCGTTCGCCTACCGGCTCTCGCGGTCGGCGGTCGAGCCCGACGGGTGGCGCTTCGAGCACGACCCCCGCGGTTCCTTCGCAGGGATGGACTTCTCCATGGCGCCCGCCGGGCCGGAGGACTTCGCCGCGCAGCACCGGGAGTTGTCCACCTCGCCGAGTTCGGGGTTTGTCCGGGTCGTCTCCGCGATCCGCAGGGACGCGGCCGGCACGGACGAGCTCCGCGGCTGCGTACTGGTCCGGACGGACGGTGACGGGCGCTCCGAGCGGAGACTGACCACCGCGGCCGCCTGGTTCGGTGCCCTCGCGGACGTCTTCGGGCTCGCCCTCCCCGACGTCGGCGAGGAGGAACGGTCCGCGCTCTGGGGCAGGGCGCGGTCGGCCCACCAGGCGTGGCTCGCCGCCCGCTCCGACTGACCGGGTGTCCTAGGGCCCGGCGGTGAGTGCCGGAAGGAGGCGATGCGCGTTGTCGCGGTTGATGCGGCGGCGCTGCTGTTCGTCGAGTGCGGGGTCGTTGTCGAGCGCGGGTGCGGTGACACCCGTGACGAGCTGGGCCGGGGTGGGCGGCCAGTCACTGCCGTAGAGGATCCGGGAGGAGTCCACGACGGACAGCAGACTGGGCGTGGACGAGGGCGACATGGGGCCGGCCGTGTCGTAGTAGAAGCGGTGCAGGTAGTCGCGGACCCGGGCGGGTTCGACCTTGGGCGTCAGGAAGTCGCCGAACGCCTCCACGCGGCCGGCGATGTACGGCAGGAAGCCGCCTCCGTGCGGCAGGACGAAGGTGAGGTTCGGGTAGCGGTCCAGCGTGCCGTTGATGATGAGGTTGATCGCCGCGCGCGTGGTGTCCATCAGGAAGTCGCACAGGAACGGCGGTACGCCCTCCAGCTCCGCGCCGCCGCCGGGGACGTCCATCGGGTGCGTACTGACCACGGCCGAGCGTTCGTTCAGCTCCGCCAGGATTCCGTCCTGGTCGGGGTGGCCGAGGTAGACCCCCTTGACGCTGGTCCGCACGCTGACGCCGACGGCCCCGAGCTCGTCCATCCCATGGGTGAGCGACCACCTCGACAGGTCCGGGCTGTCGAGGAACAGCGGGGTGTAGAAGGCGAAGCGGTCGGGATGGCTCGCGACCAGGTCGCCGGCGGCCTGCAGGGCGACACGGGCGCTTTCCTTGCGTACCTTCGGGTCCTGGAGGCGGCCCAGCATCGCGACGGTGAACACGCTGGTGCGGATGCCCGCCTCGTCCATCATCGTGAGCGCGGTGCCGAGGTCCCACTGGGTCCACCAGGGCAGGCGCCGACGCTGGACGATCTCCTGTTTCTCCGCCCAGTCGAGCCATTCCGGCGCGGTGAAGTGGTGGTGCACGTCCACGCGCTCCCGGCGTGCGTCGCCCTCCGCCGCCGTCGGCCCGCTGGTGCCCGTGCCGGCCAGTGGGGCCGTGCCCGCAGCCGTCTGTACGGATGTCATGGACAGGCTCCCCTGTTCTGTGGTGACGCCGAGGAAGTCGATCGTGCTGGGGGCGGTTCTCGCGCCGCAGTGGCCGTCAGCGCCCGAGGATCCGAAGCAGAACGCCGGTCAGTTCCTTTTCCCTGTCCGCCGTCTCGGCCTCGGCCCGCCAGGCCACGAAGCCGTCGGGCCGGACCAGCACCGCGCCCTCCGGTGCGACGCCGTGCGCCGAGGGCCAGTTGGCACCGCCGCCGGTGTCCAGGTCGTACTCCGCTCCGTCGCCGACGGAGTAGACGTCGAGCGGTACGTTGAGCCGCGCGCCCACCGTGCGGGCCGCGGTGCGCCAGTCGGGACCCCCGCAGAGCAGGACGAAAGAGCGCTCGTACAGGTCAATGGTGGAGACCTGCGCGCCGTCACGTGTGACCCACAGGTGCGGTGCACGGCTTCCGGGCTCGCCGTCCAGGCACAGGACGTCCGGGATGACCTCCTGAGCCGTCGCGCCGACCACCGCACCGGACGCGTAGCGATAGCCCAGCGCCACGGTCATCAGGTCCGCGGAGTCGTTCGACGCCGTCCGGGCCGAGTAGCCGGGGTGCTGTTCACGAGCGGCCTGAACGGTCGCTCGCGCGCTGGTGGTCTGGGCCACTGGCCGGCGCTCGGCCTCGTAGCTGTCCAGCAGCGTCGAGCCCGCCCAGCCGCGCAGGACCGCGGCGATCTTCCAGGCGAGGTTGTGCGCGTCCTGGATACCGGTGTTGGATCCGAACGCCCCGGTCGGCGGCATTTCGTGGGCGGAGTCACCCATGAGGAACACGCGTCCGTCCCGATAGCTGTTCGCCACGCGGTCCGCCGCGTGCCACGGCGCCTTCCCGGTGATCTCCACGTCCAGATCGCGCACGCCGGCTGCCGCCCGGATGTGCTCGGTGATCCGGCTTTCGGTGAAGTGCTCCAGCGTCTGTCCGCGCTCGGGGAACCAGGGCACGTGGAAGACCCACTGCTCCTCGTTGTCCACGGGCAGCAGCACGCCTTCGCCGACGGGGTCGGTGACGTAGCAGACGACGAACTTCTGCTCCCCCGCGACCTCGCGCAGCAACTTGCTGCGGAAGGTGACGCTGACGTTGTGGAACAGGTCTCCCGAGCCCGAGTGTTCGATCCCGAGCCGCTCGCGGACGGGGCTGCGGGGGCCGTCGGCGGCGAACAGGTAGTCCGACCTCACCGTGTACGTCTCACCGGTGTCCCTGGCCTGAAGGACGGACCGCACGCCGTCCGCGTCCTGGCTGAAGGACAGCAGCTCCGTGCCGAAGCGCACGTCCCCGCCCAGGTCGCGGGCGCCTTGCAGCAGTACCGGCTCCAGATCGTTCTGGCTGCAGGCGCAGCGGACGGTCGAGCACAGGTCCATCTCCGGCGGCCTGCCGGTGATCCGCGCCGAGAGCCATCGCCGGCTCTCGCCGCGCAGGGTGTCCACCTGAAGAATTCCGTGGTTCTTCGACAGCGTGGTCGCGGCCTTCCGGATGTCCGGCTCGAGGCCCGCGGTCCGGAACAGTTCCATCGTCCGCATGTTGTTGCCGCGCCCACGCGGATGCGCCGACGTGGCGGCATGGCGCTCGACGACACGGTGCGGGATGCCCAGGCGCCCAAGGAACACGGATGCGGACAAGCCCACGAGTGAGCCCCCCACAACCAGGACGGGCACATACTCGTTGCCGCGATCATTCATCGCGTTCACTCCTCTGGAATCAGCATCTCCGCAGCACGGTGGCCGATGGGTTCCGTGACTCGCTCTCATCTCTTGTGCCATGTACGGCGAGCCGATAAGCAGTGATCACCCGAACAGCGGAGAATCCGCCTCGCCGCGGCCCGTACGCACGGCCCCGACGACCGTGCGGGATGCCGGTGGGTGCGATCGGGCGAATCGCGTTTACGTAAGGGATCCTTCCGGGGACCCGTGGATCGTCAGTCGTACATCTGCTGTCCCGTGCCCGGGGCGGAAGCTTTGAGAAAGGCCGGGATGATGACTCAGCTCGACGAACGGGACACGACGGACTCGACGGCGGACGCGATCGCGGCGGCCTCGCGCGGTGCGATGGCGTATCGCGCCAACCCCTATCCGGTGTACGCGTGCCTGCGCGAGTCGGCCCCGGTGTGCCGCCTGTCTCCCCCGCACGGGGTGGAGACGTACCTGATCACCCGGTTCGACGACGCCAAGGCCGCCCTGACGGACCCGCGCATCAGCAAGGACATGTACGCGGCGATGGACGCGTACCACACCATTTTCGGTGACTCGTCCATCGCGCTCGACGACAACATGCTCTTCTCCGACCCGCCCAAGCACACCCGGCTGCGCCGCATCGTCAACAGGGCGTTCAGTCCGCGTCGTATCGAGTCCTTGGGTCCTCGGATCCAGCAGATCACCGACGAACTGCTGGACCGCTGCTCCACCGACGCGCCCGTCGACCTGCTGTCGTCCTTCGCCTTCCCGCTCCCCCTCATCGTGATCTGCGAGCTCATGGGAATTCCCGAGGACGAGCGCGCGGAGGTTCAGAAATGGTGCACCATTGTCGCGCGCACCGGATTCAGCAAAGAGGACAAGGAGAAACTGGCCCAGGCCGAGGGAGCGCTGCGCGACTATTTCGCCGAACTCATCCTGCGCAAGCGTAAGAACGCGTCCGACGACCTGCTCAGTGATCTGATCCGGACGCAGGACGAGCAAGGGGCCATGACCGACGGCGAGCTTCTGTCGACCCTGTGGGTGCTGCTCTTCGCCGGCCACAAGACGACCGCGTACCTCATCGGCAACGCCGTGTTCAACCTGCTGACCCACCGCGACCAGTTGCACGAGGTTCTGGAGGATCCGGAACTCCTGCCGAACGCCATCGAGGAGGTCATCCGCTTCGAGGGATCGGTGGAGAACGCGACGTTCCGGCACGCGCTGGAGGACATCGACATCAGAGGCACGCTCATTCCCAAGGGTTCCCTCGTGCAGATCGCGATCGCCTCCGCGAACCGGGATCCGGAGAAGTTCGCGTGCCCTGACGCCTTCGACGTCAAGCGGCAGGGCCTGCAGAGCGCGCACCTCGGCTTCGGCAGCGGGGCGCACTACTGCCTCGGCGCGCCGTTGGCCCGACTGGAAATGCGGACGGCGTTGACCACGCTCTTCCAGAGGTTCCCGAAGATCGACCTCGATTTCCCGGCGTCCGAGGCGGAGTGGCTCAAGGTCCCGTTCCCCGCGTTCCGGGGACTGGAGAGGCTTCCCGTCGCGCTGGTTCCGTGACCCCCTCCCCCGCAGGGACTGGACGCCCGTGTGGTCGGCTTCGCGCCGACCGCCGGGCGTCCGGGCGTCTCCCGTGCGGTGCCCGCGGCCTCACCCGGTGAAGAGTTGCTTGGCCTTCAGGACGAGTTCGTAGAGGCCGTAGCACAGGGGCGCGCCCACCCACAGCCAGGACAGGACGATCAGTGCTCGCCGGTCAGGCGGGCTGCTCGCGTCGGCCATCGGCGGCCTCCTTCGATGCGGGAACGTGGTGGCGGGGATGGACGGGCCGTACGAACTCGTTGGCGACGAACCCGACGACCAGCAACCCGATCATGATCATGAAGGAGAGGCCGTAGAGGGCCGAACCGTGCTTGCCGGCCTCCTCCTGGCGGTCGGCGATCCAGTTCACGATCAGTGGGCCGAGGACTCCGGCGGTCGACCAGGCGGTGAGCAGCCGGCCGTGGATCGCGCCGACCTGGTAGGTCCCGAACAGGTCCTTCAGATAGGCGGGGATCGTCGCGAAGCCGCCGCCGTAGAAGGAGAGGATCACGAAGGCGCACAGGACGAACAACGGCTTGGACGAGTCGCCGAACGACGCGATGAGCAGGTACATGAGCGCGCCGACGCCCAGGTAGACGCGGTAGATGTTCTTGCGTCCGATCAGGTCGGAGGTCGAGGACCAGCCGATGCGGCCCGCCATGTTGGCCGCGGACAGCAGGGCGACGAAGCCGGCGGCCGCGAGCGCCGACACCGGGGCGGAGGTGTCCGCGAAGAAGTCCGTGATCATCGGGGCGGCCTTCTCGAGGATGCCGATGCCGGCGGTCACGTTCATGCAGAGCACGAGCCACAGGCACCAGAACTGCGGGGTGCGCACGGCGCTGCGGGCGGAGACCTGCACGCCGGCGAGGGCGCTCGGCCCACTCTCGACCGGCTTCCTGGCGCGCGGGACCCGCACCAGCAGGACGCCCAGGGACATGAAGACGGCGTAGGTCAGCCCGTGCACGAGGAAGGCGAGAGCGATCCCCGAGTGGTCGGCGCCGAACGAGTCCAGCATCTGCGCCGACCAGGGCGAGGCGATCAGCGCGCCGCCGCCGAAGCCCATGATGGCGATGCCGGTGGCCATGCCGGGCCGGTCCGGGAACCACTTGATCAGGGTGGAGACGGGCGAGATGTAGCCGATGCCCAGTCCGATGCCGCCGACGAACCCGTAGCCGAGGACGATCAGCCAGTACTGCTCGGTCTGCGCGCCCAGTGCGGCGAGCAGGAATCCGGAGGAGAAGCAGACGAGGGCGACGGTCATCGCCCAGCGCGGTCCGTTGCGTTCCACGAGCGTGCCGCCGAACGCGGCGGACAGACCGAGCATCACGATGGCCAGCTGGAACGGCAGCGCGCTTTCGGTGCCGTCGAGGTGGAGCGCGGACTCCAGGGGTGGTTTGAACACGCTCCAGGCGTAGGCCTGGCCGATGGACAGGTGGACCGACAGAGCGGCGGGCGGAACCAGCCAGCGGCTCCATCCCGGGGGAGCTACAGGAGGACTCATGATCCCGGACGGTACGAACCCCGTGCCTGCTTGAACACCGCGCGGTCGACCGTATGCGGTAAGCGGTATCCATCGTGCGACGAACGGTCGTACCGGCCGGTTTCTCCTATCCCAGGGCCGCCAGGAGCGCGCGCTCCGTGTCCGGGGCGAGTCCCGCGCGGCGTGGCCGGTCGAGTCCCAACTCGTGTTCCCAGCGCAGGGTGTCGACAAGGAGGTCGGTGCGGGAACGGTGGCGCAGGCCTGCGGCAGCGGCGGCGGATCCGTCGCGCGCCGCCCAGCCCTCCCATCCCGGTTCGACCACCCACATGGGCAGTGAGTCGGGGCCCATGTACTGGGCCACTCCGTGCGCGAGGAGCTGCTGGGAGGCGACGGTGACGACCGGTCCGGTGTGCCCGCCGACGTCCCGGGACAGCTCGATCCACTCGGCGAAGGACACGGTCGGGCCCACCGCGTTGTACGTTCCCGTGGTGCGGCGTTCCGCGGCGTCCAGGAGCCAGGTCGCCAGGTCGCGCACGTCGATGGTCTGCGTCGGCGCCTGCGGGGTGTCGGGGACGAGCAGCGGTGCCCGGGGGGCACGGGCGGCGCGGGCGACCCAGTAGCCGGCGCGGTCGCTGCGGTCACCGGGCCCTCCGATGAGTCCGGCGCGTGCGATCAGGAGTCGGTCGGCCAGGGCCGTCCGGGAGAGCGTTTCGCAGGCGGACTTGGCCTCGCCGTACAGCTCGCGCTCGGCCTCTTCCCGCTCTGTGGCGGCCAACAGGGCGGCGGACTCGTCCGCGCCGGGCTCGCCCTGGGAGGCGTACGCGCTGACCGAGGAGACGTAGATCCAGTGCCGTGCCCGCGCGCCCAGGGCCGCGACAGCCCGCCGTACGAAGCCGGGTTGCCAGGACACCTCGAGCACGGCGTCCCATTCCCGGTCGGGCAGGCCCCCGTACGCGGCGGGGTCGCGCCGATCCGCGGCCACCAGATGCGCGCCTTCGGCCACGGGCCCGCTGTCGCCGCGCGCCAGACAGGTCACCCGGTGGCCGCGGTCGAGGGCCTGTCGGGAAACCTCACGCCCGAGCCAGGCCGTACCGCCGAGGACAAGGATCTCCATGCGTTCCATGACCGCACCCCATCAGCTCGGCCCCGGTCACGCCAAGGGGCTTCTGCCGTCGGCAGAAAGCGTCCACGGCTCCTGGTTCAGGCCCACTTCTCGTTGCGGTGACCCGTTCCACGAAACAATCATGGCGGTCATGGACCGACCGAGTCAGATCATCGAATGTGGAGACTTCGTCCTGCGGCGCTGGCGGGAGCGGAGCGATTTCGATCAGGTGTTCACGTTGATCGAGGAGTCTCGCGACCACCTGCTCCCGTGGATGCCGTGGGTCGCCCAGCACAGCGAGAAGACCACCCGGGACTTTCTGGCGAAGTCCGAGTCGAGGTGGGCGAGCGGCGAGGTCTACAACTACGCCGTGGTCAAGGACGGTACGCCCGTCGGCATGTGCCAGACCTACCGTGGGGCCGAACCTCAGGGGTGGAGGATGGGGTACTGGCTGCACCCCGCCGCCGCCGGCCGGGGCATCGCCACGAGAGCGACGGCCGCCCTGGTCGCCGAGATGTTCACCCTGCCGGACGTGGAGTACGTGGAGATCACCCACGACCTGGCCAACACCCCCAGCAGTGCCATACCGCGTCGGCTGGGGTTCACCGAGGTCCGGCGTGAGCAGGCACCACCGCCCACGGCTCCCTCCGGCTGCGGCATCGACGTGGTCTGGCGTCTGAACCGCCCCGCACAGCCCGTCAACGGCACTGCCTCCCCTTGAGCATCCTGACCGCCGCCGGCGCGCGATCAGCCTGAGCCGAGCCGTGGCCGATCGCGCCGGCGGGCCCGCCCTGGCAGGGGCGGGCCCGGCCGCGTTCAGCCGCGGTGCCGCACGAAGCCGAGGTAGGCGTAGGCGAACCCCTCCCCCGCGCGTGGCGCCCGCGTCCAGGATCGGGTGGTGAAGGTGCGCAGTCTGCCTCGGGTCAGCGCGAAGCGGGGCAGGGAGAGCCCGAGTTCGGTGTGCAGGGCCTCCAATATGCGCCGTTCGCAGTCCACTTCGGTGTCCTCCGGGCGGAACAGCCGTACGGGGTCCAGGGCCTCGGGTATCTCGCCGGTGCGCTGCATCTCCGTCCCCCGCACGGTGAACGCGTAGAGTTCCTCGCCCTGTTCGGCCACCGACAGGTGGAACGCGGTGGGGTGGTCACCCGGGGACGAGTGCCTCGGGTCGCGCCACACCTCCACCGCGCGGCCGGACGAGGAGGCGTCCGGCGCAAGGGACCGGAACCGGTTGTTCAGGTGCTGGCCGCAGTGGCCGTCGACGGCGAAGGCCCACGCTTCGGCGGTGCGGCCGACGGCGACCACGGCCCGGTCCTCCCAGAGTTCCACGCCCTCCCGCTCGTGGGGCCTGGGTGCCCGCCAGGACGCCCTGTACGCATCCATGGGCGCGCTCAGTTCCGCGCCTTCCTCACCGATCAGAGCGGGCAGGCGATCGGGGTCGACCCCCTGGACCCAGACACAGCGGTATCCGGCGCGCGGCCACTGGTTCGCCGCGGGCTCCGTCAGCCAGGCCAGGCCCGGCGGGTCGAGATCGGGCAGCGGCTCGGGAGCGGGTCCCCTCTCCCCGCACCGGGGTGTCGCGAGGATTTCCCGCCCGCGTTCCGGGGTGATCAGCGGACCCAGGACCGGATCGGCGAGCAGGCCGATCGGGGCGATCAGCAAGGGCCCGGGCGCCTCCCACAGCGGGAGCGCGTCCCGCAGCGCCCGCCACGCGGCGTCGGTCGCCCCCCAGCGGGCCGACTCCCGGGCCTCGGCGACGGCCCGGCCCCATGGACCGGAAGGCTCGTAGTGATGGGTGCCGTCCCGCAGCGCGCCCAGTACGGCCTCGGCGGTCCTGCGGGCGACCCCGCGGGCGGCCATCATCCCGAGCCAGTGGTCGTCCCCGCCCAGCCGCCATTCGCCACCGGCCGGCGTCATGGCCTGCAGAGGCAGGATCTCGGGCAGGTAGCGCGGGTCGGCCGCCAAGGTGCCGTAGTCCCTGATGTTGCCCGGAGCCAGCAGCTGCCGGAGCTGGTCCAGCAGGACGGCGCTCCGTGGCCGTCCGAAGGACAGCGCCTCCTCGAGCAGGGGCAGGGCCTCCTCGTAGCGCCCGCGCAGGGCCAGCAGGCGGGCCTCCTCCACCTGGGCGTCCTGGGCGCGGGTGGTCGCGTTCACGAAGTCGGGCCTGTCCACCCGGTTGGCGTGGAAACCGCGGTACATGACCTCCATGTACGCGCGGAACGAGGGGTAACGGTCCGGGAATTCACCGCTCCAACCCTTGTAGACGTAGAGCGCCCACTCGCCGTCCTGGTCGCTGTCGCCCGGGTCGAGCAGGGCGTACGACATGTCGGAGTCCGTCTCCAGCTGGAGCGCCCGCTGCCACATCCCGGCCAGCAGGACGTCCTCCTCGCTCGGGTTGTCGCCCAGGTTCTCCTCGTACAGCGGGGTCAGGTCGTGCGGATCCCGGAACCAGTCGATGTCCGCGGCGCCGCCGAGCTGATAGACCCCGGCCGTCTGCTCCACGTGCCACCCGTCGCTCACGGCCAGGAACTCCCGGTACGAGGGTGGCAGCCGCCGCCCCAGCCGCTCCTCGGCCGCGGCGATGGCCGCCTCGTCCGCCCCGGGCCTGCCCAGAGGGACGACGCTCTGCCCGCCGTCCTCGTCGACGTCCTCGTCCGCGCCCGCGCGCGGCACCCACTCCTCCTGCCAACGTCCCAGGAACCGGTGCCAGTTGAAAGACTCGTCGCTCATGACGGGATGGTGTCACCGGGCACTGACAACGGCGCCCCGGCCCTTCCCTCGTGGCATTCACGGCGGGTGCCAACGGGATACCGCCAAGCCGCGCGGAGTGGTCGTTCGGCGGCCCTCAGGTGCCGGTGGCGAGGTAGCGGCGATGGCGGGAAGACGTCGACGCGGTATGTTCTCGCCATGCGCACCATCGCCGTCCTGGCGCTGGATCAGGTGATCCCCTTCGACCTGTCCACGCCGATCGAGGTCTTCTCCCGTACTCGGCTCCCCGACGGGCGCCCCGGATACCGGGTCCGGGTGTGCGCCGAGCGCCCCGAGGTCGACGCCGGCGCGTTCACCCTCCGCGCGCACCGCGCACTCGACGGCCTCAAGGGCGCGGACACGGTCATCGTGCCGGGCACGGCCGCCCCCACCGCACCGCTCACACCCGCGGTCCGCGAAGCGCTGCTGGAGGCCGCCGCGGACGGCACCCGGATCGCGTCCATCTGCACGGGCACCTTTCCGCTGGCCGCCACCGGACTCCTCGACGGGCTGCGCGCCACGACGCACTGGATCGCGGCGGACCTGCTGGCCTCGCTGTACCCGAAGGTGACGGTCGACCCCGACGTGCTGTACGTCGACAACGGCCGGCTCCTCACCTCCGCGGGCGCCGCCGCGGGCCTCGACCTGTGTCTGCACATGATCCGCGGCGACTACGGCTCGGCGGTGGCCGCCGACGCGGCCCGGCTCTCCGTCATGCCGCTCGAACGGGAGGGCGGGCAGGCGCAGTTCATCGTCCACGACCACGCGCCCGCACCGCAGGGATCCTCCTTCGAACCCCTCCTCACCTGGCTCCAGGACAACCTGGACCGGAACCTGACCCTCGCCGACATGGCCGCGCACGCCGGGGTCAGCACCCGCACCCTGATGCGCCGCTTCCGCGAGCAGACCGGCACCACCCCGTTGCAATGGCTGCACCGGGCGCGCGTCCGGCGGGCCCAGCACCTCCTGGAGACCACACAGCACCCGGTGGAGCGGATCGCGGGGCAGGTCGGGTTCGGCTCGCCCACGGCGTTCCGCGACCGCTTCAAGCGGACGACGGGTGTCAGCCCGCAGGCGTATCGCCGCACATTCAGTTGAACCGGGTCGGGTACAGGGCGCCCCCCGCCTACCCCTCCCCCACCTCCGCCTCCGCCTCCGCCTCCGCCGGCGTCCAGGAATAGCCGCAGTGCCGGCCTGCGTTGCCGCGCGTATGACGACGAATGCTCCGCGGCCCGAGGTGTTGCGCTACACCGCCTTCTCCAGTGACCCCGACGGCGGCAATCCCGCCGGCGTCGTTCTGGACGCCACCGCCCTGGACGAGAGCCACATGCTGGCCATCGCCGCCGACCTCGGCTACTCGGAGTCCGCGTTCCTGACCGCGCCCCCGGAGGGCCTCGGCGGCCAGGTGGGACGGGCGTACAGCATCCGTTACTTCAGCCCCAAGGCCGAGGTGCCGTTCTGCGGGCACGCCACCGTCGCGACCGCCGTCGCTCTCGCCGAGCGGACAGGCCCAGGAAAGCTGGTGTTCGCGACCCGCGCCGGCACCGTGCCGGTGGAGGTGACCGAGGAGGGCGGAACGCTCAGGGCCACACTCACCAGTGTCGAGCCGCACCTCGAAGAGATCGCCCACCCCGACCTCGCGGAGGCACTCGTCGCGCTCGGTTGGCCGGCCGCGGATCTCGACCCGGCGTTTCCTCCCCGTGTCGCGTTCGCCGGCGCCCGTCATCTCGTTCTCGGGGCGGCGACTCGCGCGCGCCTCGCGGATCTCGCGTACGACTTCGCGCGCCTCGAAGCCCTGATGCACCGCCTGGACCTGACCACGGTCCAGTTGGTGTGGCAGGAGTCGGCCACCGTCTTCCACGTCCGCGACCCGTTCCCCGTCGGTGGCGTCGTCGAGGACCCGGCAACCGGTGCCGCGGCCGCCGCGTTCGGCGCGTACGCCCGTGAGTTCGGCCTGGTCCCCGAGGACGCCGTCCTCACCCTGCGTCAGGGTGAGGACCTGGGCCGCCCCGGCGAGCTCACGGTGACGCTGCGCGCCGGTGACCCGCGTGTCCGCGTCAGCGGCACGGGTGCTCGCATCGGCTGAGGCCCCGGACCGGGACCTCCGAGTGCGGTCGCCCGTCAGGTGCTGGTGACGGTGGTGCGGGCGGACTCGTCGACACGGAGGGTGAAGACGTCGGGGCGCGCGTAGTGGCCGGTGGGGTCGAAGTCGAAGCGGGCGCGTGCGAGGTCGTCCAGGTCGAGTGCGGCGGTCAGGATGCCCTCGCTGCCGCGCAGCGGGCCGGCGAGGACCTCACCGAGCGGGGAGACGATGACGGAGCCGCCGTCGATCAGGACGGTGTCGGGCGCGTCGCCCTGGACGGGGTGGAGGTCGGCGGGCAGGGCGTCGCGGCGCAGGTACTGGTTGGCACTGAGCACGAAGCAGCGGCCCTCCAGGGCGATGTGCCGCATGCTGGCCTGCCAGGCGTCGCGGTCGTCCACCGTCGGCGCGCACCACAGGTCGACGCCCTTGGCGTACATGGCCGTACGGAACAGCGGCATGTAGTTCTCCCAGCAGATGGCCGCGCCGAGGCGGGCGGCGCCGGTGTCGACGACCGGGAGGGTGGAGCCGTCGCCCTGGCCCCACAGGTAGCGCTCGGCGGCGGTCGGCATCAGCTTGCGGTGCAGTCCCAGGTAGCCGTCGGGGCCGAAGAAGAGGGCGACGCAGTAGAGGGTGCCGCCCTGCCGTTCGACGGCGCCGACGACGGCGTGGCAGCCGAGTTCCCGGGTGAGCGCGGCCAGGGTGTCGGTCTCGGGGCCGGGGACGTCGATGGCGGCGGCGTGGTAGCGGCGGAACAGTTCACGGCCGGCCGGGGTGCGGCTGCCGACGGTGATGTCGAAGTCCAGGCCCTTGGGGTAGCCGCCGAGGAACGCCTCGGGCAGGACGACGACCTCCGCGCCTCGGTCACTGACGGCCTCCCGGACGAGTTCCTCGGCGCGGTGCAGCGCGGCCTTGGTGTCGAACAGCGGGGCGGCCGCCTGGACGACGGCGGCGGTCACGGTACGGCGGGACTCGGGGACCACGGCAGCGGCGTGGGGCAGCGACGTCATGGCACCGAGAGTAGGAAGCCCCCGGATCCACGGGCAAGGCACCGCCGGTGGCCCGGACGAGTCCCGGTCCGGGTCCGGGGCCGGGTCCGGGTCCGGGTCCGGGTCCGGGTCCGTCAAGGCTTGCGGCCGACCCCGCACCACATCGGCAGCGGGCCGGCAGACGGACCGTCGGCGGGGTCGGGACGCCATGCGGGCAGTTGGACGACGCCCGGGTCCAGGAGATCCGCGCCGTCGAAGAACCGGGCGACCTCGGCATGCGTGCGGGGCGTGGCTCCCGCGTGCGCGGCCGCCCGGTCGTTGTACGCGCGCATCGACTCGGCGACCTCCTCGGCTCCGATGTCCGCGGCCGGGTGGGAGAGGACGATGTGACTGCCGGGGGCGAGCGCGTCGAGGAGACGCCGGGCGATGCCGTAGGGGTCGTCGGCGTCCGGAACGTACTGCAGGACCGCCACGAGCATCAGGCCCACGGGCTGCGACAGATCCAGCGTCTTCCGGGCCGCCGCCAGGATGCTGTCCGGGTCACGCAGGTCCGCCTCCAGATACTCCGTCGCCCCTTCCGGGGTGCCGGCCGGCAGCCCACGGGCATGAGCCAGGACGATCGGATCGTTGTCGACGTAGACCACCCGGGCGCCGGGATCGACCCGCTGCGCCACCTCGTGCGTGTTGTCAGCCGCTGGAATCCCGGTGCCGATGTCGAGGAACTGCCGGATCCCCGCTGTCCCGGCCAACTGCCGTACCGCCCGCCCCAGGAAGGCCCGGTTGGCCCGGACCGCCGGAACGATCTGCGGGTTGGCCGCGGCGGCCAGTTCGGCCGCCTCCCGGTCGGCGGGGTAGTGCTCCTCGCCGCCCAGCCAGACGTTGTACACCCGCGCGGGATGCGCCACCGAGGAGTCGATCGGCACCGGCCCACCCGCTGAACGCTCGTTCATCCGCATCCGCTCCCCCTCACCTGCCCGGCCATCTGCCCACCGTAGCCAACCTGAGCCAACTCCCTTGCACAAGAGCCCTCAAGGGCACCACCATCCCGCGGATGCCGCGTCCCTTGAGTTCGTTGGCCCAGGTCCGGGCGAACGATCGGGTGGCCGCCTTGGACGCCGCGTAGATGCCGAACGCCGGCGCGCCGGAGTCCGCGTTGGTGGAGCCGTTCAGGATGATCGAGGCGCCGTCGTTGAGTACCGGCAGGGCCTTCTGGACGGTGAACAGGGTGCCGCGGACGTTGACGCCGAACTGGACGTCGAAGTGTTCTTCGGTGATGTGCTCCAGCGGCACGAACTCGGCGACGGAAGCATTCGCGAACAGCACGTCAAGTCCTTTGCCCCGGCCGCGGATCGCCTCGTACAGCCGGTCCAGGTCTTCCAGGTTTGAGATGTCACCCACCACCGCGGTGGCCGCCGCCGAGCCGATCGCTTCGACGGCCGCGTCGAGTTCGGCCTTGCGCCGGCCGGTGATGAACACGTGTGCACCCTCGGCGGCCATCCGCTCGGCGGTGGCCAGGCCGATTCCGGTTCCGCCGCCGGTGACGAGGGCGGTCTTTCCTTCAAGCAGTCCCAGGGTAATCATTTCCTTTCGATTTATGTATCGATCACTACGGAATATGGACAGCAGTGCTCCCGTGCCGGATGGGCACAGAAGGGATACCTGGGGTGATGCCCGTTGCCGCCGGGACGGACGGGCCGGCCGGGTCAGGCGGGTCAGGCGGGTCAGGCGGGTCAGGCGGGTCAGGCGGGTCAGGTGATGACGATCGGACGCGCCTGGGCGAGATGGGCGGCCAGTTCCTCACGCGTCTGGTGCAGGTGCGCGTTCCATGCGGGCTGGCCGGGGCCGCTGCGCCAGGACTCGCTCAGCGGGCTGTTGTCGACGGTGTCGAAACCGAACTCGTCGTACAGGCGCGTCACCAGTTCCACGGCCTCGGGCACGTCGCTGGAGACCGACAGCGCGTGGCGGCCGGGCGTGCCCGCAGGACTGCCCGAGGCGAACAGCCGTGGAGCCTGGATGTGCGTGAAGGCCTTCGCCACCTTCGAGGTGGGAAGCTGCTCCTGACGGAGCTCGTGAACAGTCTTCTCGCCCGAGTCGACAGCGGGGAAGTGGCCGTCGCGCCAGGGCATGTAGTTGTTCGTGTCGAGCACGATCTTGCCCGCGAGTTGTTCCACGGGCATGTCGTTGACCAGCTTGAGCGGGACCGCCACGATGGCGAAATCAGCCGCCGCAGCGGCGTCGGCGGCGTTCGCGGCGCGTGCCGAGGGTCCGAGCTCGGCGATGAGCCGGGTCAGGGTCTCGGGGCCGCGGGAATTCGCGATGACGATGTCGTAGCCCTGCTTGATCGCAGCACGCGCGAGCGTGCTGCCGACCTCGCCCGCGCCGATGATGCCTATCACGGTCATGGATCCATGCCTCAACTTCCGGTGGGACGATCGCGCCTTCGCCCCGGGCCTGGTTTCGGCCGAGGCTGCCGGTCCGCGCGTATCACGTGGGTGACCTCCTGAAAGTTCCGTAGCGATCGATGCGGAACCAGACCATAGCACTTCTGTAGCGATCGATGCGGAAAGTTCTGCATCGACCGCTGCGAAGAGGTAGAGTCCACGGCGTGGCGACCAAACAGAGCGGTCCGATCGGCCGACCTCGAGCATTCGACACCGAGGCAGTGCTGGAGCGAGCCATGCTCTTCTTCTGGGAGCACGGCTACGAAGGCGCCAGCCTGGCCGGTCTGACCAAGGCGATGGGCATCTCCACCACCAGCATGTACGCGGCCTTCGGCAACAAGGAAGAACTGTTCCACAAGGCCTTGGAGCGCTACACCGAAGGCCCGAGCGCCTACCTGGCCCGGGCCCTGGAAGAGCCGACCGCACTCGGCGTCGCAACCGCGATCCTCACCGGCACCGTGCGCACCACCACCCGGCCGTCTCAACCTCACGGGTGCCTGGGTGTCCAGGGCGCCCTGTCCACCGGCGCCTCCAGCAGCAGCGTCCGCGACCTCCTCGCCGCCTGGCGCAACGACGGCTGCAACCGCCTCCGTGAGCGGTTCCAACAGGCCGTGGACGAGGGCGACCTGCCTGCCACGACCGATGCGGGACTACTGGGCCGGTACGTCAGCACCCTGGCCTTCGGCATCGCCGTGCAAGCCGCAAGCGGTATCGGTCGCGACGAACTCCAGGACATGGCCGATGCCGCCTTGAAGGCCTGGCCACCCTTCTGAGCCAATGCCCTCCGACCAGGGCACCCCGAGGCGGTCGAGCAGGCCCACGCCGGCTTCGCCGCCCTCACCTGCAGCGAAGTCCCTGAACCCCGCACAGACTCACCGGGCGTGGTGATCGGCAGCGGCGGCGGCGTCGGCAGCTGACGGCCGCCTGCGGCACGGCGGGGCAGAGCGTCGCACACTGGTCTCGACGCGGATGAGCGTGCTCTTCGGCCACGGTGACCACATGGACACGCGCGGTCACAGGGCAGGGTCTGGGACGCCCGGACAAGATTTTTTCGGGCATCCTGTCGATTCGCCCTCCGGCCATTCGTCATCTCCACGCAACCAACCCCATGCACGAGGAGCGGACCGTGAAGTACCTGCTGTTGATCAACACCCTGTCGCCGGACTCCACCGAGGAGCGACCCGCCGAGGGACCGACGATGGAAGAGTTCATGGCGTTCGACAAGGCCGTCTGCGACGCCGGCGTCAAGCTCGACGGGAACGCCCTGGACATCACGAACGCGACTACCGTACGCGTCCGCGTGAACGGTGAGCGTGTCGTGACCGACGGACCGTTCGCCGAAACCCGGGAGATCGTCGGCGGCTACTACCTGATCGACGTTCCCGACCTCGACGCCGCGCTCGACTGGGCGGCTCGGTGCCCCGGGGCCCGGCACGGCACCGTCGAGGTGCGCACGGTCTGGGAGCCGCATCAGTCGTGAACGAGCAGCGAGCGGCCCGCTCCGTGGAGGCGGTGTTCCGCGAGGACCGGAGCCGGCTGCTCGCCCTCCTCGCGGCTCGGTTCAAGGATCTCGACCTGGCCGAGGAGACCGCGTCCGACGCGATCGAGGCCGCGCTGGAGCGGTGGCCGGTCGACGGAGTTCCGGACAAGCCACTGGCCTGGCTGCTCACCACGGCACGCCGCAAGGCCATCGACCGGATCCGGCGCGACCGCGCGTACGCGGAGCGGCTGGCGGTGCTCCAGGTGGAAAGCGACCGGGCCGCCGCCGCAGTCCCCGCCGAGCCCGGCTTCGACGACATCCCCGACGAGCGGCTGCAACTGTTCTTCACCTGCTGCCACCCCGCGCTCTCACCGGAGGCACGGACCGCGCTGACACTGCGCTTTCTGGCGGGCCTGACCACACCCGAGGTGGCCCGGGCCTTCCTGGTGCCCACCGCGACGATGGCCCAGCGCATCGTGCGCGCGAAACGCAAGATCCGCAGTGCGCGCATCCCGTTCCGCGTCCCGGGGCCGGACGAGCTGCCCGCGCGGCTGCCCAGCGTGCTCCGGGTCGTCTACCTCGTCTTCACCGAGGGGTACGCCGCCAGCTCGGGCCACGACCTCGTCCGTCCCGACCTGGCCGACGAAGCCATCCGGCTCGCTCGGATCCTGCATCGGCTGCTTCCCGGAGAACGAGAGGTGACGGGACTGCTCGCGCTCCTCCTGCTCACCGATGCCCGGCGCGGGGCCAGGACCGACGCCGCGGGCGGCCAGGTGCTGCTCGAGGACCAGGACCGCGCTCTGTGGGACGCCGACCTCATCGCCGAGGGGCGGCGGCTCGTCGTGCCGGCTCTGACCGGGCCCGGCGTCGGACCGTACGCGGTGCAGGCGGCGATCGCGGCGCTGCACGACGAGGCGACCGGCTTCGAGACGACCGACTGGCCGCAGATCGTCGCGCTCTACGACGTGCTGTTCCAGATCGAGCCGTCCCCGCTGGTCGCACTGAACCGGGCCGTGGCCGTCGCCATGCGCGACGGCCCCGAGGCGGGACTCGCCCTGCTGGACTCCCTGACCGAGGCCGAGGAACTGCGTGGCTACCACCTGCTACCCGCGGCACGGGCCGACCTGCTGAGCAGGCTGGGCCGCACCACCGAGGCCGCCGCCGCCTATCGGGCCGCCCTCGACCTCGTCGGCAACGAGTCGGAGCGGGCCACGCTCGCTCGCAGACTCGCGGAGATCACCGACCGGTGATGGGCCCGCCCAGGTAGTGCTCGTGAGTAGCACCTTCCGCCCTCCCACGCAGGAGGCGTCCGGCGGCCACCGCCGCGTACGCCACCGGGCGCGCGCCGCAGCGGCCGAGGAACAGCCCGGAGCCGACGTAGGTACGCGCCTGTGCGGGCATCACCTGTAGGGGGCACGCGGCTCGACAAGGTGAGGCAGGTGAGGTTCCCATGGCCACACTCGACATCCGCGACCTGCACTGTTCGGTGCACACCGACGCCGGACCTCGCGAGATCCTTCACGGGGTCGACCTGGTCGTACGCCAGGGCGAGACCCACGCCATCATGGGTCCCAACGGCTCCGGCAAGACCACCCTCGCCTACGCGCTCGCCGGGCACCCGAAGTATCTGGTCACGTCCGGCAGCGTCACCCTGGACGGCGAGGACGTGCTCGCGATGAAGGTCGACGAGCGGGCGCGGGCCGGGATCTTCCTCGCCATGCAGTACCCCGTCGAGGTTCCCGGCGTATCCATGTCCAACTTCCTGCGCGCCGCCGCCACCGCCGTCCGCGGCGAGGCCCCCCGGCTGCGCACCTGGCTCAAGGAGGTGCGCGCGGCGATGGAACGCCTCCAGATCGACCCCGCCTTCGCCGAGCGCAACGTCAACGAGGGGTTCTCCGGCGGGGAGAAGAAGCGCCACGAGATCCTCCAGCTCGAGCTGCTCAAGCCGAAGATCGCGATCCTGGACGAGACCGACTCCGGCCTGGACGTCGACGCGCTGCGCGTCGTCGCCGAGGGCGTCAACCGTGTCCGCGTCACGGGACAGGTCGCCACCCTGCTGATCACGCACTACACACGCATCCTGCGCTACGTCCGCCCCGACCACGTCCACGTCTTCGCCGACGGTCGCATCGCCGACTCCGGCGGCCCCGAACTCGCCGACCGGCTGGAGGACGAGGGCTACGAGGCCTACGTGAAGGGCAAGGCGCGAGGCTGAACAACCCGTTCCGCGTGCGTCGATCCGCGTTGCCGGGCCGATGGGGCCTGCCCTGCGGAAGGCCGCGAAGGCCACTCGTACGGTGGATGGGAGACGGACGGTGGAGGACACCGCCCGCCGCGGCGCAGGTCGAGGTTGGCGGCTACAGCCTCTGGGCGGCGGCCCCGCCGGGACCATGCCCCTTGCCCGGAGGGCCCACGCGGATCGTGCGGAAGTAGTCGTAGGACACGTGGGCGGTGCGGACCGGGTCGGGTTGCTGGTCCCTCTCGATGATGTAGTGGTGGTGGGGCAGTTGCCGCAGGTTGGCGAAGATCCCCGCGAAGTCGATCTCGCCCTCTCCCAGGTCGGTCTCGATGTCGTTCCACGGTGCGCCGTCCTTGACGTGGAGCATCGGGAACCGCTTCTCGTACGACCTGAGGTAGGGGGCCGGGTCCGCACCTGCCCGCAGGATCCAGTAGAGGTCCATCTCGAACCAGACCAGGTCCGGGTCGGTCTCCTCCAGCCACACGTCGAAGAGGGTCTGCCCGGACTGCGGATCCGCGTGGAACTCGTTGTCGTGCAGGTGGGCATACCAACGCAGCCCCCGGGCCCTGGCGGCCTCGCCCCACTGGTTCATCTCCCGGGCCATCGCACGGTAGCCCTGGGCGGTCTGGGCGCCGTCCATGTAGGAGACACCGACGTACTCCTGTCCGAGCGCCACCGCGTTGTCGAAGGTCTGCTGCGCCTGGGCGCCGCGGAAGTCACCGGGGTTGTGATGGCTGCCGATCACCCGCAGCCCGTTCGCGTCGGCGATCCTGCGGAACTGCTCGGCGGTGCGCCCGCCGTAGGTGTAGGCGGGCTCGATCTCGGCGTAGCCCGCGTCGGCGATCATCTCGAGTGTGCCCTCGGGATCGACGGCGAGCATGTCGCGCACCGTGTACAGCTGGAGACCGATGCGGCCTGCCGGAACTCGTCTGCCCGCTCCGGGGGCCGGGGCCGCCTGCGCCGGCCAGGCCTGCGATCCGATGGCCAGAACGGCGGCGGAGGCCGCTGCGCCACGGAAGAATTGACGGCGACCGTGTGACTTTCCTTGAGCGGAGTTCATCTTTGTCCTTCTCTCAGCGAAAGTTGAGAGGATGCTATGGACACATCAACTGCGGGCACAAGGCCCTCGACATCGACCGCAGGCCCACTCCTGTGTCCTGAACGCGCGCAAGGCCGTCCCGGCGTACGCGGACGACCGGCCAGAAGCCGACCACTCACCGCGTCTCGCGGATCCCTGGCGTCGACACCGGCGTTCGCGAACACGGCGACGCGCCCGAGGGCTCCGGCACGGAGGCGACTCCCCCTTGACCCAGCCCGGCTCACCGGCACGGTCGCCGTCGTGACGGGTGCGGCCGGGCAACGCCGCCGGGCCCTGGCGGCGTTGCCCGGTCCGGGGGTCAGATCCGCGTGGCGAGCGGCACGGAGATCTGCTTCATCCAGCTGCCGGTCGCGAAGTCACGCGCCTTGATGACGACGTGGTCGCGGTACACGTCCACCTGGAGTCCCTGGTTGAAGTGTCCGGGAACCGTGACCTCGCCGCCCTGGCCGTTGTCGGCGAAACCGGTCTGCACCGCACCGGTGTTGATGACCGAGAAGCCGTCGAGGTTGGCGGTGCCCGGCACCACCCGGCGCACGTACCAGTCGGACAGGGTCAGGTCCCAGTGGGTGTGGCCGCTGAAGAGGAACACGTCGCGGTAACGCCCGAGGAGGCCGAGGAGGCGGTCGGGCTGGAGGTAGTCGCTCGTGTAGATCTTGCTGCGGGTACCGGAGACGGTGTTGGGCAGCGGGTGGTGGGTGATCACCATGACCGGCTTGCGGCGCCGCGCCCAGTACCGCAGGCGGTCCTCGAGCCACTGGAACTGAGCCTCACTGATCCACACCTCGTCCCAGAGGGAGTTGTCGTGGTACTTCATGTAGCGCTCGGTGCCGATGGTCAGGATCGGGATGCCGCCGAAGGTCGTCTCCGCGTAAATCTTGGAGCGCTTGGCGAAGTTGTAGAAGCTGCGGAAGAGGGATTCCTCGGTGGTGCCGTTGGGCCAGGTGTCCTGGGCGAGGGTGTCCGGGTCGGCGTACTTGGGGACGTAGAACTCGTGGTTGCCGATGGCCCAGGCCACCTCACGCGGCTTCGGGCCCTGGTCCAGCACCTTCTGCACTTCGGCGTACTCGAAGTCGTAGCCGCGCGGGGTGATGTCCCCGGCGACGGCCATGCCGGAGGAGCGCGGGTTGGTGGCCTTGATGTCCTTGAGCGCCTCGGCGAAGTCGCTGAGGTCGCCCTGAATGTCGCTGATGACGTTGAACGTGGTGACAAGCCCGCCGGCACCGCCGGCGGCCGGCGCGGCCTCGGCGGGCACCTGGGCGAGTCCTCCGAGCACCAGGGCTCCGGCGGTCGCACCCAGCAGGGATCTGCGTTCCACGGTCGTTCCTTTCGGCTGTCGCGCGGGGCACGGGGCATCCACCCCACGCGATGGACTAGACCCGTTATCAATACGCGACCGAGCGGGCGGTCAAGTGAACGCGATGCGACATTTCCACCGTAGGCGCGACAGTCACTCGGATCCGGTCGACGTCGCGCCCTCCCCGGGGGCACGACGTCGACCGCCGCTCCTGGTCAGTCCGTCCGACGAGTGCGGTTGTCGAACAGGGCCAGTCCGGCAGCCGTGTTGGAGACGGGCACGTGGTAGGCCGTGTGCACCTTGCGGACCTGCTCGTTCATCGCGTCCCGCATGACGAGCCACATGATCAGTTCGATGCTGCCACGTCATGTCGAAGTCGCCGGCGACGTGCCCGATCCTCTGCCGCAGGGTGTCCAGGTCGAGGGCCGTGCCGTCGGCGTGGGCGAACTTGGCGGGGAGTGGGTTTCCGGGAGGTCCGGTCGGCCCGTGGGGGCCCGGTGTGCCGTGGCCGGGGTGTGCGGGAGACGCGTCAGGACAGGCGGGCGAGCCAGGCCTGCCGCCAGGCCTCGGTGCTGTCGAGGTCGTTGAAGGTGAACACGTGGAAGCCGTGCAGCCGGTTGTCGGGCCTTCCGAAGGCGGGTGTGAGCCGTTCTATGAGCTTGTTCGGGCTGTAACCGCCCGGCAGGAAGAAGCGCCAGAGCATGTTCTGCTGCTTCCTCAGGAAGCGTGCCGACTGTCCGAGGCCGAGGCCGGCCGAGACACGGATCAGCTTCTGGCGGCTGATCGCGCCGGGAATGCCGATCCGGACGGGCAGTTCGACCCCGGCTTCCCGCACGGTGCGTGCCCAACGGATCGTGGTGTCGGCGTCGAAGCACAACTGCGTGATGACATGGCTGGCGTGAGGCGCCTTGGCCCGCAGGGCCTTCTCGATCAGTTCGTCGCGGATGCTGCCGTGGCCCTCGGGGTAGCCGCCGATCCCGATGGACGCGAAGGAATGTCCCCCTGTCCGCAGGGCCTCGATCAGGCTCAGTGCGTCCGGGAAGGCACCCGCCGGTTCGGGGGCGTCCCCGGCGATGACGAAGAGCCGGTCGACACCGGATTCACGCAGGCGCGACACGATGTCGGTGAGGTGGGCCCGGTCGCGTACCAGGCGCGCCGCTATGTGCGGGGCGGCGCGGTAGCCGTGCTCGCTGAGCCGAACGGCCAGGTCGACCGTGGGCCCCAAACCCTTGGCCTCGGTCGTCGTCACCGTGAGTGCCACGTCTTGGGGCACATGGGCCAGTACCTTCTCCTCCGCGCTCCTGAACGGCAGGATCTCGTACGAGGCGTTGCGCAGCGCGTCCGCCAGCGCCGCCTTGGCCGGGCGGGCGAAGAAGCCGTTGGCGGGTCGGGAAGCGGGCTCCCGCGCGGTTCTCGCGGACGTCATCACGTACTCCGTTGGTTGGTGCGATGGACATGCAGGGCCGAAGCGGCCCTGCCATCCTCGCCTGTGTGCGCGGCGCGTTCCGTGCAGGCCCCGGGTCAGGACCTGCCCCGCAACACTAGAAGTCCGCGCCTCACCGCGGATCACGCGGATGACCTCATCCGTCCTTGGCGACCGTCGCGACCGGACCGGGACATGTGACGTAGGCGTGGGCCACGGCCCCTCGCGGTTGCTCCCTGGGAACCGGCTCGAGTGTCAGCAGCTCCAGTCCTTGTCGAGATCGAGTTGCTCGCTGCGCTGGGTGAAGGAGAACCA
The DNA here is from genome assembly GCF_044548235.1 of Streptomyces sp. NPDC052043. NCBI lineage: Bacteria > Bacillati > Actinomycetota > Actinomycetes > Kitasatosporales > Streptomycetaceae > Streptomyces > Streptomyces sp. NPDC052043. Next base: position 90,759 of record NZ_JBIUBT010000011.1, on the reverse strand, counting down.
GTTACCGGAGTCGTCACGGAAGATGGCCTCGGTGCCGTACGGCCGTTCCTGCGGTTCCTGGAGGAACTCCACGCCGCGCGCCTTCATCGCCCGGTAGTCGGCGTGGATGTCGTCGGTGGCGAACACGCCCGCGCCCAGCACGCCCTTGGCGATCAGCTTCTTCAGCTCCTCGGCGGACTCGGGGTCGAGCGCGGGCGGACCGGGGACCATCAGCGTGAGTTCGAGATCCGGCTGGTCCTCGGCACCGACGGTGAGCCAGCGCATCCCGCCCTCGCCCATCGTCATGTCGGTACGGACCTGGAGCCCCAGCTTCTCGGTGTAGAACGCCCTGGCCCGGTCGTGGTCGAGGACCCAGACGTTGGCGATGGACAAGCCCTTGATCATGGCCGACTCCCTGTGCTCGGCGGGGCACCTTTCGCCCACGCGCTGCGGCCCACCGTAGTTACCGCCGGCTCACCGGGCTTCTCCAAAGTTGCGCTCTTCGGTGCCGCGCTCCCGCAGTCCCTTGAAACCTCCGTGCCAGAGCAGCGCGTAACACCCGGGAACCAGTGCCGACCTCTGCCCGACATGCCGGGCACGGTACTCGCTCGGGGTGAGGCCGGTCTGTTTCTTGAAGCTCGAGGAGAAGGACCCCAGGCTGGTGAAGCCCACCAGCGTGCAGATCTCGGTGACCGACAGGTCGGCGGTGCGCAGCAGGTCCTCCGCGCGCTCGATGCGGCGGCGGCTCAGGTACTGCCCCGGTGTCTGCCCGTACGCGTCCCGGAAGACGCGGACGAAGTGGTGGCGCGCGTACCCGGCGTGTGCGGCGACCGCGCCCAGGTCGATGGGTTCGGCCCAGTCACGGTCCATGACGTCCTTGGCCAGGCGGAGCCGCCGCAACCGCGACAGCCGGCCGTCGCGCGTCGGGTCCGGCGTGCTGCTCACCCCTCGATGGTGGCACAGCCTGCCGGGCCCGCCCGCCCCGTCAGCGGCGACGGCGGGCGTTGAGCCGGGCCGCCTGGCGTGTCAGGTGGTCGCGTTCGGCGAGGTTGGCGGCCTTGTGGGCCGCTTCGGCGTACAGCCGTGCCGCCGTCGCCAGGTCGCCGTCGCGCTCGTGGAGGTACGCCGCCACGGCGGCATGGCGGGGCAGCGAGGCGTCCAGCGCCGCGAGCGCCGCCAGGCCGGCGCGCGGTCCGTCGGCCTCGCCGACGGCGACCGCGCGGTTGAGCCGGACGACCGGGCTGTCGGTCAGGCGCGCGAGTTCGTCGTACCACTCGACGATCTGGACCCAGTCGGTCTCCTCGGCGGTGGGCGCGTCGGCGTGGAGTGCCGCGACGGCGGCCTGGGCCTGGAACTCGCCGAGACGGTCGCGGGCGAGGGCCCTCTGGAGGATCTCGACGCCCTCGGCGATCGACTTGGTGTCCCACCGGCCGCGGTCCTGCTCGGCGAGCGGTACCAGGCTGTCGTCGGGCGCGGTCCGGGCCGCGCGCCGGGCGTGGTGGAGGAGCATGAGGGCGAGCAGCCCCGCCACCTCGGGGTGGTCGATCGCGGCCGCGAGCTGCCGGGTGAGCCGGATGGCCTCGGCCGCGAGGTCGACATCGCCGGAGTACCCCTCGTTGAAGACGAGGTAGAGGACGCGCAGCACGGTGGCGACGTCGCCCGGCTGGTCGAATCGCGCGCCGGAGACCGTGCGCTTGGCACGGCTGATCCGTTGCGCCATGGTCGCCTCGGGCACCAGGTAGGCCTGGGCGATCTGGCGGGTGGTCAGCCCGCCGACGGCGCGCAGGGTGAGGGCGACCGCGGACGACGGGGTCAGCGAAGGGTGGGCGCACAGGAAGTAGAGCTGGAGCGTGTCGTCCACGGCGGGCGTGGGCCCGGGCGCCGGTTCCTCGTCGACGAGGTCCTCGCGACGGCGGCGGGCGGCGTCCGCCCGCATCGCGTCGAGGAAGCGGCGCCAGGCCACGGTGACCAGCCAACCCTTGGGGTCCCGGGGCGGGGCGTCCGGCCAGACGCGGACGGCCTCGACCAGCGCGTCCTGCACGGCGTCCTCGGCCGCCGCGAAGTCGGCTCCGCGGCGGACGAGGATCCCGAGCACACTCGGTGTGAGGCTCCGGAGCAGGGCCTCGTTCATCGACGAGGTCACTCCGCGATGGTGGGCGGCGCGGTCAGGAACGGGCGGACCTCGAGCCACTCGTGGATCGGCCTTCCGCCCGCCCCGGGGGCGGCCGACAGTTCCCCGGCCAGTTCGACGGCGCGCTCGTAGTCGTCGACGTCGATCACCATCCAGCCGGCGATGAGGTCCTTGGTCTCGGCGAACGGGCCGTCGGTGACCGGCGGGCGTCCCTCACCGTCGTACCGGACCCACGTCCCCTCCGGGGCGAGCGCCTGGCCGTCGACGAACTCGCCGGTCTTCTCGAGCCGGGCCGCGAAGTCGTTCATGTACTGCATGTGGGCTGAGATCTCCTCCGGCGTCCACTGGTCCATCGGCACGTCGTTGACCGCTGCCGGGGCGCCTCGGTAGTGCTTGAGAAGCAAGTACTTCGCCATCGTGGTTCTCCTTGGTGCTGGTGCGACCCCTTGTGGTCACGTGCACCCCGGGGACGGAGCCGGTCGCGGGTTCTCGACAGCCGCCCGAACTTCTTCGGGAAGCGGCCGATGTCCTTCATCTCGACGACTTCCGCGCCGCGGAGCGTGGTACCACTCAGGGCAGGATGGAGTCGACGTAGCCGCCGTCGACGCGCACGGCGCCGCCGGTGGTGGCGGAGGCCTGGGGCGAGGCGAGGTAGACGACCATGTTGGCGATCTCCTCGGGCTCGATGAGCCGCTTCAGCAGCGACTGGGGACGGTGTTTGACCATGAACTCGCGCTGCGCCGCGTCCCAGGGCAGTTCGTCGCCGACGAGTTCGCGCACGAATCCCTCGACACCGCCGGTGTGGGTCGGTCCGGCGATGACGGAGTTGACGGTGACGCCGGTGCCGGCGGCGCCCTTGGCGAATCCCCGGCTGACGGCCAGCAGCGAGGTCTTCGTCATGCCGTAGTGGATCATCTCGGCGGGGATGACCACGGCCGAGTCGCTGGCGAGGTTGAGGACGCGCCCCCAGCCCCGTTCCTTCATGCCGGGCAGGTAGGCGCGGATGAGCCGGACGGCGGAAAGGACGTTGACCTCGAAGTAGCGGCGCCATTCGGCGTCGTCGATCTCCAGCGGGGCGGCGGAGCCGAAGATGCCGAGGTTGTTGACGAGGATGTCGACCATGGGCTCGGCCTCCCGTACGGCGGCGGCGCCCTGCTCCGTGGCCAGGTCGCCCGCGGCGCCGGTGACGTCGCCGCCGCCGGAGTCGGCACTTACGGTGCGGACGGCTTCGGCGACGCGCTCCTCACCGCGGCCGTTGACGACGACACGGGCGCCCGCGCGGGCGAGGCCGGTGGCGATGGCGTGGCCGATGCCCTGGGTGGAGCCGGTGACCAGAGCAGTGCGGCCGGAGAGATCGATGCGCATGATGCCTTCCCCTGGTTGAGCCTGCGGAACTGCCGCGGCGGTGCGGGTGTCCCCCCGGAGCGCCTCCTCGGACGTGCACGGTTGAGTGTCGTCATGATGCCGATTGGGTCGATGAGCCGCCACAGGTGGAGGGTCCGGGGGGCGGCGGGTCACTCGCTGTCGTCGCAGGGGCGCGGATCGTCCATGCGGGAGAGCCAGGTGGTGAGCAGCGTTTCGAGGGTCTCGGCCTCGGTGGGTGTCAGCAGATCCAGCAGTCGGCGTTCGTTGCGCATGTGGTCGGTGAACGCGCGGTCGATCAGTTCGCGTCCGGGCCGGGTGAGGGCGACGATCCGGCCGCGCTGGTCGTCGTGGGAACGGCGGCGGGTGACGAGTCCGGCCTGCTCGAGGCGGTCGACTCTCTTCGTGATCGCACCGGTGGTGACCATGGTGTACGCGGCGAGTTCGCCGGGTGCCCTTTCGTAGGGCTCACCGGCGCGGCGCAATGCGCACAGGACGTCGAACTCGCCCTCGCCGAGACCGTAGCGGCCGTAGACGAGGCAGAGTTCCTCGGTGAGCCGGCCGGCCAGGCGGTGCAGTCGGCCGATCACTCCTTGCGGAGTGATGTCGACGTCGGGTCGTTCGCGGCGCCAGTCGGCCTGGATGCGGGCCACGCGGTCCGGTGGTTGCGGATCGTCCATGGACACCATAGTAGCTTCCACGGAAGCTATATTGTCTTCCATGGAAACCAATCTTCGCTGGGTCGCGCTGACCGCCATCGCTCCGGTGGTCTGGGGAACCAACTACTTCGTCACCCGCGAGTTCCTGCCGGCCGACCGTCCGCTCTTCGGGGCCGCCCTGCGGGCGCTGCCCGCCGGCCTGGTGCTGCTGGGCCTGTGCAGGCAGCGGCCACGCGGCGCGTGGTGGTGGCGGTCCGCCGTGCTCGGACTGCTCAACGTGAGCGTGTTCTTCGTGCTCGTCTACGCCGCCTCCCAGCTGCTGCCGACGAGCGTCGCCTCGACCGTCATGGCGGTGTCCCCGCTGGCGATGATGCTCATCGCCTGGGCCCTGGTGTCCGAGCGGCCGGGCGTCTCACACCTGGCCGGCGCCGCGATCGGACTCGTCGGGGTCTGCCTCATGCTGCTCACGGGGGCGGGAGGGGTGAGCGTGCCCGGAGTCCTCGCCTCGGCCGCGGCCATGCTCGTGTCGTCCTTCGGCTACATCCTGGCCAAGCGGTGGAGCGCCGGAGCCGACGTGCTCGCCTCGACCGCCTGGCAGCTCACCGCCGGCGGTCTGTTCCTGTTGCCGGTCGCCGCGGTCGTGGAGGGCCCTCCGCCCGCGCTCGACACCCCGGCACTCCTGGCGTTCGGCTACGTCGCCCTGGTCGCCACCGCCGCGGCCTTCACCGCGTGGTTCACCGGGTTGCGGCACCTGCCGGCGGGAACCGTGGGACTGATCGGACTGCTGAACCCCGTCACGGGCGTGCTGCTCGGCACCGTGGTCGCCGGAGAAGTGCTGACGGGCCGGCAACTGTGCGGGCTGGCACTCGTCCTGGCCGGGGTCGTCCTGGGCCGTCCCACCCGCGCGGGCCGACGCGGCAGCAGCCACGCGTCCTCCCCGCCGTTGGACCGGCACGACACGGACGGCCACCGGTCGAACCGGCGTCGCCGATTGACACCGCCGCCCCGATCCCGCCGCTTCTGACGCGAGGGGTCGCGCTTGGAATCCCATTCCGATTTTTTGGTATACAGAAAAGCATGCACGCCACACCGACCTCGACCCCCGTCTCTCAGCCACAGCTTCCCGGCTCCCGGCGCTGGTGGGCGCTGTGTGTCCTCGGGCTGGCCCAGTTGATGATCCTGCTGGACAGCACCATCGTGAACGTGGCGTTGCCGTCCATGCAGACGCAGTTGGGGATGGCGGACGGGGACCGGCCCTGGGTTGTCACCTCGTACACCGTCGCGTTCGGTGGGCTGCTCCTGCTCGCCGGTCGTATCGCCGACCACGCGGGGCGCAAGCGGGTGTTCATGTGGGGGCTGCTGGGCTTCGCGGTGGCCTCGGCCGCCGGGGGCGTCGCGCCCACCGCTCAGGTCCTGTTCGCCGCTCGGGCCGTGCAGGGCGCCTTCGCGGCTCTCCTCGCCGCCTCGGCGTTCGCTCTGGTGGCCACCACCTTCACCGACCCGCGTGAGCGGCGCAAGGCCGTCGCGATCTTCGGTGCTCTCGGCGGCGCCGGCGGTTCCCTCGGAGTGGTCCTCGGCGGGCTGCTGACCCAGTGGGCGGGTTGGCGCTGGTGCCTGCTGGTCAACGTGCCTATCGCCCTTCTGGCGCTGCTCGGCAGCATATGGACACCGCGCGAGCGATCGCGGCGCCCGGCCGGACGCCTGGATGTCGCCGGGGCCGTGCTGGGCTGTGGCGGTCTGACGACCGTGGTGTACGGCTGCAGCCGGGCCGAGGCCCAGGGCTGGACCTCGGTGTCCGTGCTCGGGGCGCTGGCCGGAGGGATGGCGCTGCTCGTGGCCTTCGCCTGGTGGCAGACCCGTGCCGCCACCCCGCTGCTGCCGCCGCGACTGCTGCGCGACCGCCGCCGCGTCGCCGCGCTGCTGGCCGGTGGCGCCCTGATGATGGCGCAGCTTTCCGTCTCGCTGTTCCTCACCTACTACCTGCAGACCGTGCTGGGGTGGTCGGCGGTGGCGAGCGGACTGGGCTTCCTGCCCATCAGCCTCGTCACCACCGCGACCGCCACCCAGCTCGGCACGCGCCTGCTGCCCAGGCTCGGTCCCCGCGTCATGATGACGGCCGGCCTGTCCCTCGCCGCCTGCGGACTGTTCCAGCTCACGCTGCTGACCCCGAACTCCAGCTACGCCGCGAACGTCCTCCCTGCACTGGTCATCTTCAGCGTCGGCAACGGCGGCAGCTTCCTTGCCATCATGACCAGCGCCACCGCCGACGTGCCGGCCCAGGACTCGGGGATCGCCTCGGCCTCGGTGAACTCCGCGCAGCAGATGGGGGGTTCCATCGGCTCGGCCGCCTTCAACACCGTGGCCGCCAGTGCCGCCGTGGCGTTTCACGGCGGTACGCGCGCCGCTGCCGTGCACGGCTTCACCACGGCGATCCGGGTTCCCCTGGCCGTGCTGCTGCTGGCAGCCGCAGCGACGGCCGCGCTGGCGGGCGCGCGGTCGCCCCGCCGCACGAGACCGGACGCGCGGACCGAGGTCTCCGTTGCATGAGGTCGGGCACGTGCCCCCGGGTTCCCCCCGCGTAAGGGCGCGATATCACCCCGCCGCGTGAGGGCGGGCTCGCAGCCCCGGGATCCCTCCCCGTGAGGCAGGGCACGTGCCTCCGAGTTCCCTCCGCGTGAGAACGGGCACGCATCCCGGGGTATCCGCTGGGCGGGGTCGTCAGGTCGTCGAGGCGTTCAGGACGCGGCTCACTCTGTCGCGCCGCGGTTCCGCCACCGCGCGCCCGCCCAGCAGGCACCCACGACGGCGGTGGCGGCGGCGAGAACCGCGTAGGCGACCATGTAGGAACTCACGGTGACGACCGCGCCTGCGGCGAAGGCGCCGAGTCCGGTGCCCGCGTCGAAGCCGACGTTCCAGGCGATGCTGACGGAGGAGCGGGCCCGCTCCCCTGCGGCGGCGAAGGCCTGCACCAGCGTCAGGTTCTGGAGGCCGCCGTAGGCGACGCCCACGACGAGCATGCCGGCCACGACCAGGACCAGCCCGCCTGCACCGGATCCGAACGTCGTACCCGCGCCGATCACGGCGAGCCCGGCGGCGCCGACGAGCAGCAATGGGGCGATTGCCGGGGCGGCGCCCCTGCGGTCCGCTACGTGTCCGAACCCCCAGCGGCACAGCGCCGCCGTCGCGGTGAACGCCAGAAGCGCGAGGTATACGGCGACCGGGTCGGACAGCAGACGGGGGGTGAAGGTGAGGATGGCTCCGCCGGCCGCGGTGATGGCGAGCAGCGCGGCGATCGGACCGATCAGGACGCGGCGGAGCCGGCTCGTGCCCCGCGCTTCAGCGGATGATGTGGACACGTCGCCGCTGTCGTGCAGGGCGCGTGCCACGCGCGGTGCCAGTGGGATCGCGAGCAAGGGCACGGCCGCGCAGGTGAACACCAGCCAGAATCCCACGCTTTCGGCGAGCCAGGGCGCGATCGGGATGAGCAGGCACTGCGGGGCCGCGATGGCGAGCCCGTAGGCGCCGACCGCCCGGCCGCGGCGGGCGGGTTCGACGAGCGCGGCCACTCCGGTGGCACCGCACACGGTGAGGATCCCGAAACCAAGGCCCCGCACCGCCGCGAGGGCCATGACGGCTCCCGCCTGGCTGGTGGCCAGATGCCCCAGGGCGGGGAGTCCGAGCAGGCACGAACCGAGGGCCAGTGACCTCTGCCAGCCAAGTCGTCTCAGGATCCTGCCGACCCGCAGCTGGGCGATCACCGTGAAGAGCATCAGCACGGTGTTGACCAGGCCCGCGCCCAGTTCGTCCGCCCCGCCCTCGAGTGCCCACAGGGGCGCGACCGGCATCAGCAACGACAGGCCGGCGAAGCCCAGCGCCGTCAGGGCCAGCAGCGGTCGCATCCCCGGCACGCGCCACACCGGTACCTCGCTCCGGCCGGCGAGCCCGTCAACTTGTCGCTTCAACATTCCGTAGATGGTATGCCGTTCGCGCTGCCGTTCACGCTGCCTGCCCCGGTCAGGATGCCCGGTCGATCTCTGTGTTCGCCGGCGGGAATCAGGGCGGTCCCGCCGAAACGGTTTGTGCTGCGCACGTCGGCGCCGTACTGGAGGGTCAGTTGGAGAATCTCGTTGAGACCCTCCGCGCCGGCGTACAGGAAGGCGGAGTCCTGGATCTCGTCCTTCACGTTGGGATCCGCGCCCGACTCCAGCAGCAGGCGTGCCAACTTGACGTGATGGGCCTTGGTGGCCATGACAAGCGGGGTCCGTCCCTGGTCGTTGCGCACTTCGAGGTTCGCGCCTGCCCTGATGGCCTTGGCCGCGATGCTCGGATTGTTGTCCGCCACCGCTTCCAGGAGCTGCGCGGTCGCCTCCTTGCTGGTACCGGTGCCGATCGAGCGGCTCGTCGCCGCGGCGGGCACCGAAGGCGATGAGCTGCTCGTCGCCGGGGCCGGCATCGGAGGCGACGAACTGCTGCCCGGCGGCGCCGAGTCCGTTGTCGCCGCGCAGGCGGCAAGGGTCAGCGCGGCGGCAGCCGCCGCCAGCGCGCGGCGGGCCGCCTTCCGGCGGGCCGAGGAGGTCTTGTTCCGCGGGGTGGCAACCATGTGCAGGTCCTCGTTTCTGCGGGCAGTCGGGCAGCGGGCCCCGCACAGGACCGGCTGCCGGGCGGGGAACCGCTACGACCGCGGGAGCAGCCCGGCGTCAGGCGTGGACGATGCCGTCGGCGACGTCCACGCGGATCTCGGTGCCGACCTTGCGGGCCAACAGATCGTCGAGCCGGTCCAGCGGCCCGATGAGCGCAGGTCCTCCGGCCCTCGCGACGTGGATCGCGGCGTCGATCTTGGGCTGCATCGCCCCCTCGGCGAACAGGAGTTGGGAAATGGCGTCGGCGAACGCGGTCTCGATGTCCCGCTGCTGCGGGGTGCCCCGGTTCTCGTTGCTGTAGTCGCCGTCCGTCAGCATGACGAGGGTGTCGAGACGCCGCACTCGTCACGGAGTACGGCGGCCACTGAACGTCAGCAGTGCCGGCACACGCAGCGCCAGAACCCCGAGTCCGCAGACAAGGAGGAGAGCCGCGCAGAAGACCGTTCTGGCCACCCCTGCCCGCTCCGCCGTCGCGCCGAGGGCAAGGGTGGCGACCGGCATGACGCCGATGCAGAGTTCCTGGAGGCCCAGTGCCCGGCCGTGGACGGCCGAATCGGTCGTGAGGAGCAGCAGCGTGGTCTGGAGCACCCCGAAGGCCGCGCTGGTGAGGCCGATGACGCACATGAGCACGAACGACAACGGCACCGTGCGGGACAGGGCGAACACCGCCCACAGGGCGGCCCAGACCGCCGTGCCGAAGACGAACAGGCCACCTTTGCAAGGGAAGTCACCCAGACCGGCGATGACGAGTGAACCGACCAGTCCCCCGACGCCGCAGCACGTCAGCAGTGCGCCGAGTCCCACGGCGTCGAGCCCGAGGGACTCCTCGGCGAAGACCGGCATGAAGGCCTGGTACACCGGCCACAACAGGGTGTTCGCCGCCAGGGTGACGACGAGCACCGCCACCGCGAGTCGGCTGCGCGCGATGATCCGCAGTCCGCCGGCGACCATCTCACGGACCGACTGCGCGTGGTCGTGGACGGCCTTCCCGTACCCGCGCAGAGGCAAAAGCAGCACCAGTGAGGCTCCGTACCAGGCGGTCGAGACCCACAGTGCAGCCGGAACACCCATCGTCGCGATCATGGCTCCGCCGAGCCCCGGGCCGATCACCTGCGTCATGTTCATCGCCATCGCGTTGAGCGCGTTGGCGTTGGAGAGCTTCTCCTGCCCCACGAGTTCGAGCACCACCGAGGCTCGGGCCGGCTGCGACGGGGACTGGGCAAGGCCGATGGCGAGGCCGCCGACGACAAGGACCCAGTACGGCAGCAGGCCCGCTGTAGCCAGTGCCGCCACCACGGTGCCCGCGCCCGTGGCCCAGGCGCAGGCGACGACGAGCAGCCGGACGCGGTTGTGCCGGTCGGCGAACGCGCCGGCCACCGGGCCGAGGAGCATCGGTGCCAGGCGAGCGGCGGTGAACACCGCGACGAGGAACTCCGAGTGCGTCAGCTCGAACGCGAGCCAGCCGAGCACCAGGGTCTGGGTCCACACTCCGCCGAAGAAGAACACGTTGGAGAGCCACAACCGCTGGAAGGGCCGGTTGCCCCGCATGGAGGCGAGCGCGCCACGCAGGCCCGGCCCGTGAGTGGAGGCGTCTGACGCAGACGGCACCTGAAGAACCTCTCGGGTGAAGATGTGGACGGGAAGGGTTCGCAGCAGGCTCTGCCCATCGCGGGCGGCGACCTTGCCACCGCAGATCACGAGCCTGCGCACGGGAGCACGCGGGCACAGGCAAACGGTATACCAATTCGCCACACCCACGAGCGCCGTGACGTCCGGCTCCGCATCCACGCACTCCCCGCCTCTTTGGTCTACAACATATCGTATGCAATACTGCCGAGGTTGACCCCTCGACAACGTGAGGTGCCCCCGCCGTCCCGGTACGTACGGCGGCCAGCAGGCAGCAACACCAGGTTCCTCGTACGAGTGCCACACCACGGATGACATTCCTTCAGGCCGAGCCGCGCCTGCCCTACGGCGTCAACTTCCAGGCCAACTGGGGGCTGCTGTACGGACCGGTGCGCGCCCCGCTCGACCACGCGACGGCCACCGATCTGGAGTCCCACGAGCACGTGGTGGTCTACGAGGCCGACTGGCAACAAGGCACCGCCAAGGGCCTGTTCCAGTACGCGTACCCCTACGCCGACGAGCCGCCGCACCCCGGCACACTCATCGAGCCGCACACCGTCGTCCGCCAATCCGTGCTGCGCGGGGTCAGTGTCCCCTTGCGCCCCCACATGGGCACCGCCGGGGTGGCACTGGCCCGGAGCGGCCGGATCCACACGGTGCCACCGGGAGAGTTCGGCGGCAACGTCGACAACCGCAGCTTCGTTCCGGGGACCCGCATGTTCTATCCCGTCCAGGTTCCTTCGGCGCTGTTCTGGGCAGGCGACACCCACTTCGCCCAAGGCGACGGCGAAATCTCCGGAACGGCGATCGAGGGGCATCTGAACGTGATGCTCCAGTTCGTCCTGCACAAGAACCTGCGCATCCGCACACCGCTGCTGGAGACGGACACGGAGATGATGGTGCACGGCTTCCACGAGAACCTCGACGAAGCGATCGGAGCGGGTGGGCGTCGTGCTGGCGCGCTCCCCGATCGACGTGCAGGCGGCCTACGACAGCGTGGCTCGCGACTGGCCCTCCTGGCGCGACGCGGGAGTGACCGCGCTGGTGTGCGGCTCCGACCTCCAGGCGTTCGGCGCACTGGCGGCGCCGCGTGACCTCGGGGTCGGGGTTCCCGAGGAGGTGTCCGTGGCCGGCTCCGACCACCGGCCGATGTCCCGGATCGTGCAGCCGTCGCTGACGACGGTCAAGCTGCCCTCGTTCGAGCTGGGCAGCCTCGGTGCGCGGGAGCTGCGCAGGGCCATGGACGGCCGGGACCCGGTCGCGGGGCGGCCGTTGGTGCTGCCGACCCGGCTGGAGATCAGGGAGTCGAACCGGCAGCGCGCCGGGAAGCGTGCCGCTCTGACGCGGACGCCGCGGCGCGGGTGGGTGGCGGTGCGGCGTGCTCATGCGGGAGGTGGGGTGCGCAGGGCGAGGATGGCCATGTCGTCGTGGCCGTCGCTGGGGTGGTGGGCGGCGAGGGTCCGTACGAAGTCCTCCAGCGGCTGGTCCGCGTAGGTGGTGGCGAGTGCCGCCAGGGCGTCGAGGCCGTCGTCGATGGAGTGGGCGGGGTGCTCGATCAGTCCGTCGGTGAAGAAGATCACCACCGACCCGGCGGGCAGAGCCCGGGTGTGGTCGGGGCGGACCTCGTCGGTGCTGACGCCGAGGGGGACGCCGGGGGCGGCGTCCAGGTACACGGCCCGCCCGTCCGGGGTGACCAGCAGAGGGGGCAGGTGGCCCGCGGTGCTCCACTGCAGCGTCCAGCCACCGTGCCCGTCGGGTTCGATACGGGCCAGCAGGGCGGTGGTGACCGGGTTCTCGGTGGTGGCGTGCAGGGTGATGTCGAGCTGGCGGAGGATGCCGCCGGCCGGGGTGCGGCGGTCGTAGAGCAGAGCCCGGAGCATGCTGCGGGTCTGGGCCATGGCACCGGCCGCGTGGAGGTCGTGGCCGACGACGTCTCCGATCACGACACCGAGAGCCCCGTCGGGCAGGATGACGGCGTCGTACCAGTCCCCGCCCAGGCGGTTGGGCTCGGCGGCTGGCTGGTAGATCGCGGCGGCGGTGAAGGGTCGCAGGTCCGGGAGCGTGGGCAGGAGCATGCGCTGGAAGGTCTCGGCGCTGTCGCGGATCTGGCCGAACAGGCGGGCGTTCTCGATGGCGATGCCCGCGGCGCTGGCGAGGGCGACGAGAACCTCCTCGTCCGCCCGGTCGAACGGGCGCCCGTCATGGCGTTCGGAGAGGTAGAGGTCGCCGTAGATCTCGCCGCGGACGCTGATGGCCACCCCGAGCAGGGTGCGCATGTAGGGGTGTCCGGCCGGGAATCCGACGGAGGCGGAGTGGGAGCCGATGTCGGCGACGCGCAGCGGTTCGGGGTGATGGATCAGGAGCCCGAGCACCCCACGGCCGTGGGGGAAGTCCACGTCGCCCAGGGCGGCACGCTCCTCCTCGGACAGTCCGGCGGTGACGAAGGCCTCCAGGTGGTCGCCCGACTCGTGCAGCACCCCCAGGGCACCGTAGCGGGCGCCGACCAGGTCCATCGCGGTGGTGACGATGCGGTGCAGCACGGACGGAAGGTCCAGTTCCCGGCTGATCGCCAGCACGGCGTTCAGCAGGCCCTGCAGCCGGTCCTTGGCGGCGGCCAGTGCCTGGAGCCGCTCGCTGATCTGGTCCAGCTCCTCGTTCAGGCGCTGCCCCAGGTCGGGGATCGCCGGCCGCCGCGGCTCGTCGTCGCGCCCGGCCATCATGACCGCCCGGTGGACCGTGGACCGCTTTCGGTGAGCCGGGCAGGGATCGCCGCGCGGAGCCGGGACTCGGTGGAGGTCTTGAACACCAACTTGGCGCCCTTCTTGTCCAGGTCCGGGTGGCCGACGTCGCCCCGGTGCACCCGGCCCCCCGGCACGACCGGGATCACACAAGATCACAGCGTGACACGAGCAGACAACTCATACCGCACATTACTCCGAAAGCGGCATGCCCCACCCCGCGGAGCCGTGAGGCTCCCCCGCCCCCGGTGCCACCCCGCCGGCGTCTCGCCGCACGGTGCGCTCCCGTGCGCCCGCCGTGACCCCTCCTGCTCACGCGGGGCCCGTGGTCGACTGTGCTTCCGCGGGCCGGCGCGCGGCCGGCCCGGCGGGTGAAGGAGTCCACGGGAGGGGCGGAGTTGAGTCTGCAGCGTGCACTGGCTCCCAGCGAGGCGGCGATGGCCGCGACCGGCAGTCCCACCGTCGCCGGCTGGACGCTCCACGGGGACCTGGACACCGGATTGCTGCGCGACGCCGTCCAGGTGCTGGCTCACCGGATGCCGGTCCTGTCGGCTCGCATCGCCGAGGGATCCGACGGCCTCGTCCTACGGCGCGACACCACTGACGAGCCGGTCGGCTTGGGCTTCGCGTCCGACGGGTGGGCCTCGCACGACGCCCATTTCCTCCGGCCCGGCGACCGGGTGCTGCGCGTCCTGCTGCGTCGCGACGGTCCCCGCGAGCACACGCTGGCCCTGCTGGCCTGGCATGCCGTCAGCGACGGCGCCTGCATGCTGGCGCTGCACCAGCGGTTGTGGCGGATCTACCGCGAGCTGGCCGCGGGCGGCGGCACCACACCTCCCGCCGAGTCCGCCGGACTGCCCCGGCCGCTGGAGGAGCACCTGCTCACCCGGCACAGTCCCGCCGACGTCACCGCCTATGCCGCGCACTGGTCGGCGCGGCTGGACGCGTCGCAGCCGGCCGTCCTCTTCCCGCGGGCCGCCCGCGACGGCGGACCGGGGCCGGTCGACGGAGCCCACCGCCACCGGTTCACCCTGTCCGCTCAGCAGACCGAGGCGCTGACCCGTGCGGCGCACCGCCACGGCACGAGCGCCAACAACCTGCTCTGCGCCATGACGGTGACCGCGGTCCGCGGCCTCCTCTCCCCCAAGGACGGCCTGGAACAACTGACCTGTCTCGTCCCGGTCGACCTGCGGTCACGACTGCGTCCTCCCCTGCCGGCGGACGAGTTCGCCTTCGCCGCCTCCACCGCCTCCGCCACCGTCACCGTCGGCCCCGAAACCGGCCTCGGCACGACCGCCGCGGAGATCGGCCGCCAGCTCCGAACGGCCCTGGACGCCGGCCACGCCGAACTCGAGTACCTGGCCACCGCGCACATGCTGAGCCGGCTGGCCTCCGCGGCCGTCACCGCGGCCGTCAGCAATGTCGCCCCCTACTGCGCTCCGCCCGTGCTGCCGGCCGGCCTGACCGCCACGCGCCCGCACGTCCTGACGATCCCTCCCGGTCCCGTCCCCACGCTGTTCGTCACCCGCCACGACGAGGCGCTCTGCCTGGACCTCGTCCAGCCTCGCGCCTGGTACACCCGCGAACAGGCCGGCCACCTGGCGAACGCTCTTCTGCGGACCCTGACCGTCACCATCGGCGCACCCGGCATGGAGGACCTGGACCTCACCCGCCCCGCACCGCCCGCGAGATGACGGTCGGGGCCGGCCTACGAGCCGGTGCCCCCGGCGGACGCGGTGTTCACGCGGCCGGTGCGCCGAACGCCCGCGCGGCGTCGCACATCGCCTCGACGGCCCGCCGCACGCTGATCTGGCCGTTGCCCGCCACGATGTGCAGTCCGTAGGCGTCCTCCAGCGCCACCAGGTTCAGGGCCGCCGTCGGCATGTCCAGGATGAGGTGGAACGCCCCGGCGTCGACGCCGAGTTCGAGCACGGTCCGGTACGTGACCAGTTGCCGCTCGTACATCGACTCGACCAGCTTGGTGTGCAGCGGGGAACTCTCCGCGAGCACGTCGAACTCGTACAGCAGGCGCATCAGCGCGTCGTCGGGTCCCGTCGGGAGTCCGGCGCGGATCGTCTCCCCGAGGAGTCGCGCCGGGTCCTCGATCGTGCCCCGCAGCGCGTCCCGCCGGTCGCAGAAGCGTTCCATGCCCGCGCGATAGGCCTCGCTCAGCAGCGCGTCGAGGTCGTCGTAGTAGTAGAGGACAGCTCCTCGGGTCAGCCCCGCCTTGCGCGCCACGTCCGCGAGTGAGAGGGAGCGCAGCCCGGTCTCTCCTGTCGTGTCGATGACCGCCTGGATGAGGTGGGCGCGGCGTTCGTCCTGTTTTTTTGGGCGGGCCATCCCTTGACAGTAGCCGAGATGCTCATGAGACTCGAAACATTCTTTGACGCCAATGACAAAAAACGCGCGCATCGTCTCGGCGCACCTTCGCCGCGCGTGCGTGGCGCGGCTCAGAACCAAGGACGACCATGCTGGACACCCTGATCACCGGCGCCCGTGTGCGCACGTTCGACGACGCCCGGCCGTGGGCCGGCGCCGTCGGCGTCACCGGCGGGCGCATCGCCTTCGTGGGCGAGGAGGCCGACGCCCCCGCGGCCCGGGAACACCGCCGCCTGGACGGCGGCCTCCTCACTCCGGGCATCGTCGACAGCCACAACCACCTGCTGCTCGGCTTCGACCCCGACGCGGTCAGCCTCGAGGGCGCCGAGACCCTCGAGGAGGTCCGCCGCCGCATCGCCGAACTCGCCGACGCCCGCCCTGACCTGACCTGGGTCTGCGCCGAGAACGCCGTGTACTCGGTGGTCCACGGCCGCCGCCCCCACGCCCGCGACCTGGCGGGCATCACCTCCCGCCCCGTCTTCGTCACCACCTACGACCAGCACTCGGTGTGGCTCAACGACGCCGCCGTGCGCGCGCTGCGTCTGGACGACGGCGGCGACATCCCCTGGGGCCGCCCGGAGCGGGACGCCGACGGCCGCGCCACCGGATGGGTCACCGACTTCTACACGAGCGCCATGACGACGGCGGGCCTGGCCGGCCTCCAGCGCGACATCCCCATGTACTCGCCCGAGCGGCGCTACCGCAAGCTGCTGGGCAGCCTCGAGATGGCCACCGCCGCCGGCATCACCACCGTGGTGGAACCGCAGGTCCCGCTGGCCGAGATCGACCTGTTCCGGCGCGCCCGGGACGAGGGGCGCCTCAGCTCCCGCGTCATCGCGGCGCTCTTCCACCCCATGGGGTCCGACGGCGCGTTCCGGAAGCAGTTGCGTGCCGCGGCCGACGCCGCCCCGAGCGGTGACCGCCTGGCCTTCGGCCCGGTCAAGCTCTACGCCGACGACGTGATCGAGCCCCACAACGCCTGGATGCTGGACGACTACGCCAACCGGCCCGGGCACCGCGGCCACCCCTCCGCACCACTGGGCGAACTCACCCAGGTCATCACCGAACTGGACCGCCTCGGCTTCCAGACCCACACCCACGCGACGGGCGACGGCGGCATCCGCCTGGCCCTGGACGCCATCGAGCACGCCGCGCGCACCAACGGCACGCGCGACCGCCGCCACGGGATCGTGCACGTCGAGTGCCTCGCCCCGGAGGACCTGCCGCGCTTCGCCGATCTGGGCGTCACCGCCTGCATGCAGCCGCGCCACTGCTCCCCCGACCTCGTGGCCGGCACCTGGATGGAGAACGTCGGCGAGGCCCGCTGGGAGCGTGCCTGGCGACTGCGCTCGCTGATGGCCTCCGGTGCCCATGTGGCCCTCTCCAGCGACTGGCAGGTGGGAGAGATGGACCCCCTGATCGGGATCTACTCGGCCCTGACCCGTGCCGGTCTGCACGGCGGCGACGCCTGGACCCCGGCGGAGCGCCTGGGGCTCGACGACACGTTGCGCGGCTACACCGCCGAGGGCGCCTGGGCCTGGCACCGGGAGGGCGAGTACGGCGTGATCCGCGAGGGCGCCAAGGCCGACCTCGTCGCGTGGTCCGAGGACCTCTACGCGCTCGAACCGGACCCGGCGGCGCTGCTCCAGCAGCGGGCCGAGGTCACCTGGGTGGGCGGCGAGGTGGTCCACGAGGCCGCCACGGCACGCGCCACCGCCGGCCACTACAGTGCGCTCACCTCCTGCTCCACCCACGCCGAAGGCGGTCACGCCCATGTCTGACGGCAACCTTCCCCCACACACCGCCGAGGGCGCCGCGGCACAGGCCACGGCGCACCGCCCGCCCGTCGCAGCGGACGGCACCGGGCAGGGCACCGCGACCGCCGCCGGCCCCGACCGGGCCCAGGACGCCCCGGACAGCGCACAGTTGCGCCGCAGCCTGAAGCTGCGCCACATCGTCTTCCTGGGCCTGGCCTTCATGGCGCCGCTGGCGGTGTTCGACACCTTCGGTCTGGTCTCCGAGGCGACCGACGGCCATGTGCCGCTGGCGTACCTGGCCGTCCTCGTCGCGGTGGGGCTCACGGCGCTCAGCTACGCGCGGATGGCCCGGCGCATCACCTCCGCCGGATCCGTGTACACGTACGCCGGCAAGTCGCTGGGGGCGCCCGTGGGCTTCCTGGTGGGCTGGTCCGCGACGCTGGACTACGTCCTGCTGCCCATGCTCAACGCCCTGCTGGCCGCGATCTACATGGGTGCCGTGCTGCCCGGCGTCCCGGCGTGGGTGTGGGTGCTCTCCACCGTGGTGGTCTGCACGGCGCTGAACCTGGTGGGCGTGAAGCTGGCCGCCAAGGTGAACGTGGCGCTCGTGGTCATCCAGGCCGGCGTGGCCATCGCCTTCCTGGTGTTCGCCGTACGGGCCATCACCACCCACGGCGAGTCCTTCGGAACCACCGGCTGGGACCCGGCCTCGGTACCACTGCCCGCCCTGCTCAGCGGCGCCTCGCTGCTGGCCCTGTCCTTCCTGGGCTTCGACGCCGTCTCCACCCTCTCCGAGGAGGCCGAGCAGCCCCGCCGGGACATCCCGCGGGCCATCCTGCTCATCGTGGCGGCGGCCGGGGTGTTCTTCCTGGCCATCACCTACGCCATGCAGACGCTCTTCCCCGATGTCTCGGCCGTGGGCAACATCGTGGGCGCCTCGCCGGAGATCGCCAAGTACATCGGCGGTGCCGCGTTCCAGGCGGTGTTCGTGGGCGGTTACCTCACCGCGGTCCTCGGGTGCGGCCTGACCCAGCAGATGAGCGCGGCACGGCTGCTGTTCGCCATGGGCCGTGACGGCATGCTGCCGCGCGCGGTCTTCGGACGGGTCGATCCGCGCACCGGCGTCCCCGCCGCCAACGTGCTCGTCGTGGGTCTCATCGCCGCCTCCGCCGTCTTCCTGGACCTCGGCAGCGCCGCGTCGCTGATCAACTTCGGCGCCTACGTCGCCTTCGCCGCGGTGAACCTCGCGGTGATCGGGTTCTGGGTGCGCGACCGGCGGGCCGGGCGGGCACAGGCCCGCGGACCCATGGCCGCCGTACTGCAACTGCTGCTGCCGGCTCTCGGATTCGTCGTGAACGTGGCCCTGTGGGTCAGCCTGGACACCCCGGCCAAGGTCGTGGGCGTCGTCTGGGCGCTGGTGGGCGTGGGGATCCTCACCCTCCGCACGGGCGGATTCCGCCGCCCGGTGCGGACGCTGAACCTGGAGGAGTGAGCCGTCGGCAGCGCTCGGGCGCGTGAGCGGCCCGGGCGCACCGCACCGACGGCACCGGCGGGGACACCGCTGTGCCGGTGACGCGCCGGTCGGGCCGGCGAACCCGTCGACGAAGTGCCACCCGCGCTCACTGTGCGGGCAGCCCCGCAACTGTGCCGGTGCCGGACGGTCTCCTCAGGGCGCGCATGGCGAAGGCGCCGGCCAGGGGGCCGGGGCCCAGGAGGAGGAACGCGTAGCGCCAGCCGACGGCGTCGGCGAGGAGGGGGGTCAGCTGGATGCTGACGACCGTGAGGGCGAAACCGATCGCGGTCTGGGCCGTGAGGGCCGTTCCGACGTAGCGGGAGTCGGCGACTTCGCTGAGGGCGGTGGAGAACACTCCGGAGTCGGCGATCACGGCGGCGCCCCAGAGAGCGCAGAACGCGACCAGGAGCGCCGGCGGACAGTGGACGAGCAGCGGTGAGAGCAGGCAGCACAGACCGCTGGTGAGCAGGGCCGCGACGGCGGCGGGTGAGCGTCCGAAGCGGTCGGCGCCCCAGCCGCCGAGCAGGCAGCCGATCACACCGCCGACGCCCATGGTGAGGAACACGGTGACCTCGACCGATCCGGGAAGGTCACGGGCGCGGTCCGTCGCGGCGAGGAAGGCGGGGATCCAGGTCCACAGGGCGTACAGCTCCCACATGTGCCCGAAGTATCCGAGGTTGGCCGAACGGGGGCCGCGCTGGGTGAACATGGTCAGGGCGTAGCGGGGGTTGCGGGTGGGCGCGGCCGGGGCGGCGTGGGGGCCGACGCGGATGAAGGCCAGCGCGACGCAGGAGGCCAGGAGTCCGGCGGCCGACGCGACCAGGAGCACGCCCCGCCAGGGCAGTGACCCGATGCCGGCGATGAGGTGCGGCAGGGTCGAGCCGAGTGTCAGGGCGGCGATGAGCACCCCCATGGACCTGCCGCGTGCGGCGCCGGGGGCCCAGGAGGCCATGAGTTTCATGCCGACCGGATAGACGCCGGCCAGGCACACCCCGGTCACGAAGCGGAGGGGAACGGCTGTGGCGAGCCGATCGACCGACACGGCCAGCAGCACGGTGCACACGGCGGCCGCGGCAGCTCCGCCGCCCAGCAGGCGCTGGGGTGGAAGACGGTCGGCGAGCGTGAGCGCGGCGGAGGTGAGCGCGCCGGTGACGAAGCCGAGCTGGACCGAGGCGGTCAGCCACACGGCGTCGGCCGAGTCGAGCCCCCACTCGCCGCGCAGGGTGGGAACCACCGCCGACATGGAGAACCAGACGGCGAGGCCGAGGACCTGTACGGCGGCGATCGCGCCGCGCTGCGTAACGGCGTTCATGGTCTCCCCCCGGGCCGGTGGGTGTCCGGGCTGACGCACCGGTCGGTCTTCCCGTACAGGACCGGCCCCCTTTCGCGAACTGCTCGGCCATCGGTGCCGCGCCGGGCACCGCCGCCACCGCGGCGCCCGCCCCAGCGGCGGCGACGTGTGGCGGCAGAAGCCTACGGGGCTGTCCACCGGCCGCTCCGCCCGGCTCCCACAGCTCGGCCGCTCAGGCCCTGCGCACGTCCGTCCGGGAGGACAGCTCGTCGAACCGGCGCTCGCCGGGCGGCACGGACGAGCGCTGGATGGCGAGAAGCGCGGCGTCGTCGCTGAGTGCCCGGTCGGCATGATCGAGGAGATCCCGGTGGAGGTGCCGTACGAGCGTTTCGGGACCGCTCCTCGCCCACTCGGTGACCCGCTCCTCCAGGGGATAGAAGGCCCGGTCGCGGTCGCGTGCCTCCACCACGCCGTCGGTGTAGAGGAGGAGGGTGTCGCCGGCGTCGAACGTGAACGTGTGCGAGGTGCGCACGTCCGGCCCCAGCACGAACATCCCCAGGGGAGGCGAGGGGTGGGGAGGCATGACGCTCGTCACCCGGCCGTGCCTGATCAGCAGGGGCGGCGGATGCCCGCAGTGGGTCACCCGCGCGACGCGGCCGTGGTCGGGGATCTCCAGCAGCAACGCGGTGATGAAGTGCTCCTGGGCCTCGTCGTCCGCTTCGGGGAACTGGGTGAGGTAGCGGCACACACTCCGGTCCAGGGCGTCGGCGAGCGCGGGCAGCGTGGCGTGGTGGTGGGCGGCCTCCTGGAACGCGCCGAGCAGCGTGGCCGCCTCGCCGATCGCGGCCAGACCGTGCCCCCTGACGTCCCCGATGATCACGCGCGTGCGGCCTTCGGTGCGCGCCACCGCGTACAGGTCACCGCCGATGCGGGCCTCCTTCTCGGCGGCCAGGTACGAGTACGCGATGTGCAGCGGGCCGAGCCGGTGGGGCAGCGGGCGCAGCAGGGCACGTTGGGCGGCTTCGGCGACGGACCGCACCTGGGCGAGCTCCTCCTGCCGCCGGTCGCGCACCCAGCACACGAACACGGCGAAGACCGAGAGGATCGCGAGGCCGGTGATCGCGGCGATCTGGGTCACGGCGGTGAGCCCGCCCTGGAGTGAGGAGATGAGGACGTGCGCCCCCACCGCCAGCACTCCGATCAGTCCGGTCAGTCGCGGTCCCGCGAAGGAGGTGGTGATGGCGGGTGCCGCGACGAGCAGCGGACCGAGGCTGATCGATTCGGGCGTGCGCAGATCCGCGACCGTGATGACCAGGATCAGCCCGAGGGGGATCGCCACCAGCGCATGGCTCGACTGCCAAAGGCGCCGTACACGGCCGAGGTGCTGCCCAACGTGCATGCATCCAATGTGCACGATTCGCCCCGGAAACTGGATGTCTGTCCGGACACACCGGGCCCGGGGCCGCCCGGGCGTGGTCGGTGTCTGCCCGGTTCGGCGACACACCATCGATAAATCCACACAAACGGAACACAACGGATTTCGCAATTGCCAAATTTCGCAATTGCTTAGATGCTGTGTTCGCTGTGCCCCTAGGTAGCCGGGGGCACAGCTTCTGTGTGGCTCGCCCCCGAGGGGGCTGTACGAGGGGAAGCTGAGGGGGCGTGTCGGTTCCGCTGTGCGAGGCGAAGGCCGAAATCAAGGAAGCCGGGGTCACCGCCGGATGAGCACGACTCCCGCCGGCGCGGTCCGGGCACGGATCACGTCCTCGCTTCCCTCCCGCTCCGATCTGTCCCAGATGCGGCGTGATCCGCGCCGAGACCTGCTCGCCGGGCTCACGGTGGCGATCGTGGCCCTGCCGCTGGCCCTCGGCTTCGGGGTGTCCTCCGGGCTCGGTGCCGAGGCGGGCCTGGCGACCGCGGTGGTCGCCGGCGCGCTGGCCGCCGTGTTCGGCGGGTCGAATCTCCAGGTGTCGGGCCCGACCGGGGCGATGACCGTGGTCCTGGTGCCGATCGTCGGCCAGTACGGTCCGACCGCCGTCCTCACGGTGGGTCTGATGGCGGGCGTGATGCTCGTCGTCCTCGCCGCGTTCAGGGCCGGCCGCTATATGCAGTACGTGCCGGCACCGGTGATCGAGGGCTTCACGCTCGGCATCGCCGGAGTGATCGGACTCCAGCAGGTGCCGAACGCGCTGGGCGTGCCCAAGCCCGAGGGCGACAAGGTGCTCGTCATCACCTGGCACGCGGTCGAGGAGTTCGTGAAGGCGCCGAACTGGACCGCCGTGGGGCTCGCGGTCTCCGTGGTCGTGGTCATGCTGGCCGGCGCACGGTGGCGGCCGACCGTGCCGTTCTCCATCGTCGCCGTGATCGCCGCCACCGTGGTGGCCCAGGTCGCCGGGCTGGACGCGAAGCCGATCGGCGACCTGCCCGCGGGGCTGCCGGCGCCTTCCCTCTCCTTCTTCGACGCCGGCTCGCTCGGCTCACTGCTCGCCCCGGCCGTGGCGGTGGCCGCGCTGGCCGCACTGGAGTCGCTGATGTCCGCGGCCGCCGCCGACGCGATGACCGTGGGGCAGCGGCACGACCCGGACCGGGAACTGCTCGGCCAGGGCCTGGCCAACATCGCCGCCCCGCTGTTCGGTGGCGTCCCGGCCACCGGAGCCATCGCACGCACCGCCGTGAACGTCCGCACGGGTGCCCGCTCCCGGCTGGCCGCCCTCGTCCACGCCGCCGTCCTCGCGGTGATCGTCTTCGCGGCGGCACCCCTGGTGTCGAAGATCCCGCTGGCGGCGCTGGCCGGCGTGCTGCTGGCCACCGCGATCCGCATGGTCGAGGTCGGCTCGCTGAAGGCGATGGCCCGGGCCACGCGGTCCGACGCCGTGATCCTCGTCCTGACCGCGGCGGCGACACTGGCCCTGGACCTGGTGTACGCGGTGATCATCGGCCTGCTGACCGCCGGGGCCCTCGCGCTGCGGGCCGTGGCCAGGGAGACCCGCTTCGACCAGGTGTCCCTGGACCGGGGGGATCACACCGACGAGGAGCACCAGCTGCTCGCCGAGCACATCGTCGCGTACCGCATCGACGGTCCGCTGTTCTTCGCCGCCGCGCACCGCTTCCTGCTGGAGTTGACCGAGGTGGCGGACGTGAAGGTCGTCATCCTGCGGATGTCGCGGGTGTCCACGATGGACGCCACCGGCGCCCTGGTCCTGAAGGACGCGGTGGAGAAGCTGAACCGGCGCGGCATCGTCGTCCTGGCCTCCGGGATCCGTCCCGAGCAGCGGCAGGTCCTCGGCTCCGTCGGCGCTCTGGAGCTGCTGCGGCACGAGGGCCGCGACTACGCCAACACGCCCGAGGCGATCCACGCCGCCCGCGACCACCTGCACATCGCCGGAGTCCTGCCCGCCGAGCCGACGGCACCGGCTGGACAGTGACGCGGCGGGACACGCGAGGATAGGGCGCATGTTCTTGACGAGTAGAGGGATGCGATGCCCAGTGGTCCAGCCGTTCCTGTCGTGCGGTACCGGGAAGGGGACGGCAGGGTGAGTACGCCCCTGTACCAGCTGAAGGCCGAGTTCTTCAAGACGCTCGGGCACCCGGCGCGCATCCGCGTCCTGGAGCTGCTCAGTGAGCGCGAGCACGCGGTCGCGGAGATGCTGCCCGAGGTCGGGATCGAGCCGGCGCACCTGTCCCAGCAGTTGGCGGTGCTGCGGCGGGCGAACCTGGTGCGGACCCGCAAGGAGGGGTCGAACGTGTACTACTCGCTCGCCGATCAGGAGGTGGCGGAGCTGATGCGGGTGGCGCGTTCGATCCTGTCGGGTGTGCTGGCGGGGCAGGCGGAGCTGCTCGCCGATCTGCGGGCGGGCCGGCCGGAGAGGAAGCCGCCGTCCCCGTGACGGTCGCCGGACAGCGGCCGTCCCCGTGACGCGGTCGCCGGACGGCCGCCGGCCCCGGGGAGGCGGCCCGTGCGGTGTCGCGGTCGGGGCCAGGGCCTGTCACGGGGCAGGCGGGACGTCCGCAACCGGCCCTACGCCCTGTGGGCGGTGTCGTGTTCCGCGCCCTGCGGCCAGAGCACCTCGACGGCCACACCGTGGCTGCGGGCGTAGGCCACGAGGTGCGCCGTCGCATCCCTCCCCGAGGAAGGGGAGCCGTCCCAGACGGCCAGCACCCGCGCGCACGAGCGCAGCAGGCCCTCGTCGGCCGTCACGCACGAGGTGCGGTCACCGGGGTCGTACTCCACCAGCCGCACCTGCTCGGACAGCAACAGCAGTTCCCCGGCCGCCTTCCGGTCCGGCTCCGCGACATGCGCGGGCACTTCGCCGCAGGACGGCAGGACCGTCACCAGGGCCAGTCCCGCCTTCCGGGCGGCCCGCCCGAACGCCACCGGCAGTCCCTTCCCGGCGCGCACCAGCCCGGACGTTCCCGCCTGGGCGAACGCGGCCAGACGGGAACGCAGTTCCTCCTCCAGCAGAGCCAGCGTCGAGGCGGTGAGATCGGCGTGCCCTACAACAGCGATCACTGGTGGCTTTCCCTTCTCCCCATGCGCTTGATCATCGTCATGACCGGCGGGCGCGCGCAGGGGTCCGTCGGCCTCGAAAGCAGGGGTCCGTCGGTCTCGAAGTCGGGCTGTTCGGCCCTGGCGCACTCCACCGCACAGGTGCGGCCCGCGCTCTCGCGAAGGCTGTCCGCGGGTGCGGGTCACACCCCGAACAGCTGTGCCGCGTTGTCGTGGCACACGGCCCGCAGCCACTCCTGTCCGAGCCCCAGGCGTTCCAGGGCATGGAGCTGGTCCACGTAGGGATAGGGGATGTTGGGGAAGTCGGAGCCGAGCAGGATGCGGTCGCCGAGTCCGGCCAGCCGGGGCAGGGCCCGGGCCGGGAACGGCATGAACCCCTCGGTGAAGTCGGTGAACGCCATCGTCGTGTCGAGCCGTACCTGCTCGTACCGTTCGGCGAGGCCGAGGAACTCCTCGTACTCGGGCATCCCCATGTGCGCGACGATCAGTCGCAACCCCGGGTGCCGCTCCAGCACCCGTGCGATCGGCTCCGGTCCGGTGTGCTTGCCGGGCGCGGGCCCCGAGCCGCAGTGGATCACCACGGGCACCCGCGCCTCGGCCAGCAACCCCCATGCCCGCTGGAGGAGTTCGTCGGCCGGGTCGTAGGCCCCCACCTGTACGTGCGCCTTGAACACGCGCGCACCCGCTTCGACGGCCTCGCGGACGTACGTCTCGACGTCCGGCTCCGGATAGAGGGTGGCGGTGTGCAGGCAGTCAGGGGTGCGGCGGGCGAAGTCGGCCGCCCATCCGTTCAGCCAGCGGGCCATGCCGGGCTTGTGCGGATAGAGCATCGCGGTGAAGGCCCGGACGCCGAACTCCCGCAGGACGGCGGTCCGTTCCGCCTCGTCCGCGCGGTAGGTGATCGGCCACTCGAGCCCGCCGGTCAGCGGTCCCTGCGCACCGAAGTAGTCCCAGACCTTGTGCAGGACACGCTCGGGCATGAAGTGCGTGTGGACGTCGATCAGCCCGGGCAGACCGAGCCGTTCCCAGAAGCGGCGGACCTCCAGGGATGCCATGCGGTGATCGTTCATAGCGCCCACGATCGGCCCCGGTGAGGGGGTGGGCCAGCATTTCCCCAAGGGGCGCGGTGAGGGATCCGTCACATGCCGCGAGGGGTAACCAGGCCGGACTCGTAGGCGGCCACGACGAGTTGGGCGCGGTCGCGGGCGGCGAGCTTGGTCATGGCGCGGCTGACGTGGGTCTTGACCGTGGAGGAGCTGATCACCATCCGGGCGGCGATCTCGTCGTTGCTGAGGCCGCGGCCGACCAGGGCGAGGACCTCGCGCTCGCGCCGGGTCAGCACCTCCAGTCGGGAGTGCGTGCCCGGGCCCGGGTACAGGGGCCGGGACGTGTACTCGGCGATGAGCTTGCGGGTGATGGCCGGGGACAGCAGCGCGTCGCCGCGGGCGGCGACCCGGACCGCCTGGAGCAGGTCGGCGGGTTCGATGTCCTTGACGAGGAAGCCGCTCGCGCCCGCGCGCAGCGCGCTGTAGACGTACTCGTCGACGCCGTAGTTCGTCAGGATCACCACGTGCACGGCGGACAGGGCCGGGTCGGAGGCGATCCGGCGGGTGGCCTCGATCCCGTCCACCACCGGCATCGAGACGTCGACGAGGGCCACGTCCGGGAGGTGCTCGGCGGCGAGCGCGGCCCCGGCCGCGCCGTCGGCGGCCTCGGCGACGACCTCGATGTCGTCCTCGGCGTCGAGGAGCGCGCGGAAACCGCCCCGGATGAGCGGCTGGTCGTCGACGAGCAGGACCCGGATCACGAGGTGCCGCCGGGGCCGGTGCCGTTCAGCGGGAACTCGGCGCGGACGGTGAACCCGCCCTCCGGCCGGGGCCCGGCGTGCAGCCGCCCGCCGAGCCCTGTGACCCGCTCGCGCATACCGGTCAGGCCGGTGCCCGGCTCCGGCTGCGCCGCGGGGGTGGCCCTGCCGTCGTCGTCGACGCGCACGGCCAGCGAGTCCGGCCGGAAGTCGAGACGGATCCGGGCCGAGGCGGCCCCCGCGTGCCGGGCGGTGTTCGTCAGCGCCTCCTGGACGACCCGGTAGACGGCCCGGTCGAGTTCGGGCGGCAGCTCCCTCGGCTCGCCCTCGACGGTC
Source organism: Streptomyces sp. NPDC052043 (assembly GCF_044548235.1). Classification (NCBI taxonomy): domain Bacteria; kingdom Bacillati; phylum Actinomycetota; class Actinomycetes; order Kitasatosporales; family Streptomycetaceae; genus Streptomyces; species Streptomyces sp. NPDC052043. The sequence goes on along the minus strand of NZ_JBIUBT010000011.1, from coordinate 64,037 downwards.
ACCGTGGCGGGCAGGCCCGTGGAACTGGTCCGTTCCACCAGCACGGGCAGGAGACCGAGTCCGGTGACCGGGGGCCCGGGCCGGCCGGGTACGGCCTCGCCGGGTGCGCGGAGCACGTCGAGGGTGGCCCGGAGTTCTCGGGTCGCGTCGCCCGCGGCCTCCTGGATGGCCAGCAAGGCCTCCGGCACGCTCTCACCGCGCTTGCGCGCCAGATGGACGGCCACTCCGGCCTGCACCTTGATCACGGAGATGCTGTGGGTGAGCGAGTCGTGCAACTCGCGGGCGATCCGCAGCCGTTCCTCCCCCGCGCGGCGACGGGCGGACTCCTCGCGGAGCCGCTCGGCGTCGGCCGCCCGCTGCTCGGCGTCGGCGGCGCGCTGCTCGGCCTGCCGGAGGTTGCTGTTCCACTGGCGCCGGACCTCCGCCGCCATCACCGCGGCCACCACCCAGCCGACCAGCAGGAACCGTCCCTCGACGATCTGCCGGGCGGACTGGCCGCCGGAGGATGTGAGGCTCAGCGCCACCGTGCCCGCGACGAACGCGCCCGCGCCCAGGACGACCGTCACCAGCCGGTGGCCCGCGAGGACGGCGGTGTAGACGGCCACGAGAACCGGCAGGGCCGCCCCGTCACCCGGGTAGCCGCGCAGGTGGTAGGCGAACAGGCAGCCGACCGTGGTGGCCACGACCGCGACGGGGAAGCGGTTCCTGGCGGTGAGCGTGAGACCCCCCACCAGCACCAGCAGGGATCCGGGCACGTCGAGGCCCGTGCGGTCGGGGACGGCCACCACCGAGCCGACCAGCGAGACCACGGCGACGACACCCGCCGTCACCGCGTCCCGCGCACAGCCGCGCAAGCTCAGCCGCATACCCATCCCCGCACGGTAGCGCCGCTGCGCGCGCCAACACGTCACCTCGTAGGGCCATTTCGCACCTACTCCCGGCGCAGTAGCCGCCGGGCCGGGTGGTCCCGGTGCGGCAGCGCGCAGTCGCACCGCCAGGGCGACGACGGCGGCCCCGGCGCCCGCCCATCATCGAAGGACGTCTCGGCCGGCACCGCGGACAGTGGGTTCGGCGAGGGCATCGGAAGGAGAACTGGTCATGAGGAGTCACGGAGTCGACACGACAGGCGCCGGGGTGCGGGAGCCGGAGCAGCCCGGCCTGCTCATCCCGTGGGCGCGCCGGTACAACCTGCTCGTCACGGTGATCTTCGGCGGCCGCCGGGGCGCGCTGAACACGACGCTGATGGCGGCGAGCGGCGTCCGCCCGGGCGACCGGGTGCTCGACATCGGCTGCGGTCCGGGGGTCTTCGCCGGGCGGCTCGCCGAGGCGGTGGGGCCCGGCGGCCGGGTGGTCGGCGTCGACCCCTCCGCGCCGATGGTCGCGTACGCGACCCGGCACGCGGGCCGGGCGGCCAACTGCCGCTTCGTACGCGGGGCCGCGCAGTCGCTGGACCTGCCCGACGGTGAGTTCGACGTGGTCACGTCGACGTTCGCGATGCACCACATCGCCGAGGCGCACCGGGAGACCGCGCTGGCGCAGATGTACCGCGTGCTGCGGCCCGGCGGGCGGCTGCTGGTCGCGGACGCCTTTCCGACCGGTCCGGTGGCCCCGCGGGTGACCCGCGCCATGGCCGGGATGATGGCCCACGGCACCGCGCACGGGAAGGTGACGGAGGATCCCATGTCCGCCGCCGATGTGCGCCAGTACGCGGAGACGCTCCGTTCCGTCGGGTTCACCGAGCCGCGGTACGCCGACGTGCGGCCCTGGACGCGTTATCTCCTGGCGGAGCGGCCGGCGGCGTGACCGCGGGAGGGGCGCCACCGCGGGGGAGCGGCGCCGCCCCACCACGTTCGGGCATGCGAGGACGTCCTACTCCTTCAGGCCCACGGCCCCGGCGGCGTGGCCCTGCTCCCGGGTGACGCCGGCGGACTCGGGATCCGGACGCCAGTCGGCCGACCTGACCAGGCCCGGTTCGACCAGACGCAGCCCCTTCAGGAAGCTCCCGATGTGCTCGGGCGAGCGCAGGTGGTACGTGTTGACGGATTGCGCGTTGTACGCCTCGACGGCCGCCCTGAGTTGGTCGCTGGTGTCCGTGCCGTCGCTCAGGGCCACGTAACTGCCCCGGGGCAGGGCGTCGATCAGCTCGGCCACGATGCGCTCGGGCTCCTCCTCGTCCGAGAGCTGGCCCATGATGTTGAGCAGCATCAGGCCGATGGGCCGGTCGAAGTCCAGCGTCTCGGCCGCCTGGGTGAGGATCCTTCGCGGATCGCGCACATCGGCTTCCAGGTAGGCGCACTTGCCCTCCGGCGTGCTGCGCAGCAGCGCGCCGGCGTGGGCGAGGACGATGGGGTCGTTGTCCACGTAGACGATCCTGCTGTCGGGTGCGATGCCCTGGGCGACCTCGTGGGTGTTGTTCGTGGTGGGCAGTCCGGTACCGATGTCGAGGAACTGGCGGATTCCCGCGTCGCGGGTCATGAACCGCACCGCCCGCACCAGGAAACTCCGTTGCAGGCGGGCGATGGCCGCGAATTCGGGGAACGTCCGCAGGATCATGTCGCCGGCCTGGCTGTCCACCGGATAGTGGTTCTTACCACCGAGCAGGTAGTCCCACACACGCGCGGAGTGCGGGCGATCGGTCTGCAGTCCTGTGTTCCGGTCGTCTCGGTCAGTCATGATCGAAGCATGTCACACGGCACATTTTTTGACGCTCAACTCCTTTGACTTCGATGAGAGTTACTCGGCCGCGCCCGCCCATGAAGAACTCCTCTTCCGAATCGCACGGAGGGAGTTTCCCGTCATCCGCCGCGCAGTCGGTCAGCGAGTGATATACCCGGCCGTATCATCTTTGGGCCAGCCCCCGCGGCCGGAGTACCTGCCGCCCGACTCTCGACACCTGGCACGCAGGCTTCGCCCGGCACGAAGCAAGGAGAGAAGGATGCCCCGAAATACGGCTCAGGCCACCGAGTTGACGTCGCAGTACATCAACCAGGTAACCAGCGACCTCGAGCGCAACGTCAAGGAACAGGAACGCATCACGGCGGAAATCACGGCGCTGCAGGACCAGTTGGCCGCCCTTCAGCACGACCACACCGTCCTGGTGAACATGCAGCAGGCACTCGGAATCGCGGCGGCAGCCGCTGAGCCCGCGACCGCCGACAGGGTCTCCGTGCCCTCTCCCCGGAAGAAGGCCACGGCCGAGCCGCGTAAGAAGGCCAGGACGGCGGCCGTAAAACAGTCCGCGGCGAAGAAGCCTTCCGCCAAAAGCGCCGCACCCAAGAACGACGCCGCCGCGAAGAAGGCGCAACCCACGCTGGCGGAGCTCGTCCGCCGCCACCTGAGCGGACAGAGCGAGCCGCGTTCCGCGGCGGAAATCGCCACGGCACTCGGCGAGGCGCATCCCGACCGCGGCATCAAGACCAACGTCGTGCGCACCACGCTCGAAAACCTGGTGGCCCGGAGCCAGGCTCAGCGCAGCAAGCAGGGCACGTCCGTCTTCTACACCGCTCCGAACCCGCCGGAGCCCAAGGCCGCCCCCAAGGGCCAGGCGCAGCCCGAATCCGCCGCTTAGGACCACGCCGTCGTGTGCTGAACCGCCGTAGTCCCGGCGGGGACCCCTCCACTGCGGGGTCTCCGCGTGGGCTGCGGCGCGGCCGGTACCTCACGCTTGACTTCCTCCCCCCTCGTGAACGAGGGGGATTCCTATGGCTCGCGCCGTGGGGTTTCCTGCTTCGTCGCCGACTGCCTGCCCGGAGCGCTCCGTTGAGGTCTTGGAGGTCCTAACAAAGGTGTCGAACGTGGCGGTAGGTGATGAGGCAGATGGCGAGGCCAAGGAAGGATTCGTCGATGTCGTCGCGTCGTTCCCAGCGGACGCGTAAGCGGCGAAAGCCGTGCAGCCAGGCAATCGTCCTCTCGACCGCCCAACGGAATACGCCCAGGCCAGAGCCGTGTCGCTGACCGCGCTCGGCGATGACCGGACGAATGCCACGCTGCCACAGCAGGCGCCGGTACTTGTCGTGGTCGTAGCCGTGGTCGGCAAGCAGTGCGTCCGGCCTGCGCCTGGGTCGGCCCACCACCCCGGCCACGGCAGGAAGCTTGTCCAGCAGAGGTAGGAGCTGGGTGACGTCGTTGCGGTTGCCGCCGGTCAGCGACACCACGAGCGGGATCCCCTGGCCGTCAGTGAGGACGTGGTGCTTGCTGCCCGGACGTGCACGGTCGACCGGACTGGGACCGCTTTGGGGGCGCGGTGTGGTCCGCGACGGTGCTGTCGCCGACCTGGTGGTACTCGATCCGGCCGCCGTCCGCGACGGCGCCACCTTCGACCGGCCGCTGGAGGCTCCGGAGGGCGTCGGCACCGTCGTGGTGGCGGGGCGGGTGGCCGTACGCGGCGGCCGCCCGACCGCGGTGCGGGCGGGAGAGGTCCGGGCCTGAGCCTCAGGAATCCCGATGCTCGGGCCGACCGGGCTCCCCGCTCAGTAGCGTTGGGCCTTGGTCAGCCGGGGTGTCAGCTTGGGCTCCGGAGGTTTCCTGCTGAACACGATGGGCTGCTGGCGCTTGCCGGGCTCCAGGTTCTCCGCCCCGGTGTAGCGGGTCTCGACCACGTGCCCCTGCGCGTCCAGGTAGTCGACCTGCACGGCGTAGGACGCCCTGCGGTTCGTCTTGTTGGTGATGGTGACCAGGGAGGCCAGCACACCTCCGGTCTGCGTCCTGGGCACGCCGGTCAGGCTCACCTCCGACCGCGCGTTGCCGCCTCCCTTGACCCCCTTGAGCTCCTTCTCGGCCACCGCGGCCCGGCGGGCGGTCTCGGCCGACACCGACGCCTCGAACTCCGAGGCACGCGCGGACGCGGAGGACGCCGCCGCCGACACCGAGGCGCGGGCGGAGGCGATGGCCGAGGACGCGGAGGACTCCAGCGCCGACGGCAGCGGGTGGGGCGAGAAGGAAGCGGTGGCGGGCGGGGTCGGCCTCGGGCTGACCGTGGAACCGCCGCCGCCGTGGCCGCATCCGGTCAGCACACCGACGGCGAGAGCGAGCGTCACCGTGGCCGAGGCGCGGGCGAGGCACTGCCTGTGCGGGCGGACACGCTGAGGGGACGGCGGCAGGTCTTCCGTCGGCTGAGGGCGCATGACCTCATCGTCCGCACCGGGTGTCCGGTACGCGACGCGGGCCGTCCTGATGGGTGACCTTCCGAACGCTCGGACATAAGATGTCTGACGTCTGAACTCGAAAAGCGAAGAGTCGAGTGTGAGGAGCCGCGCGTGCGCTCTGCCCCCGTGTCCGGAGAGGGCCCCGTGCCCGCAGAGGGCCCCGTGCCCGGAGAGAAGGCATCGCCAGACGCTGGACGGCGGCCGAGCGACCACCGCGTGGCCGTCCTCGGCGCCGGTGCCATCGCCCGTGACCACGTCGCCGCGCTCGCGGCCGTCCCGGGAATGCGGCTGGCCCACGTCGTCGACCGGCATCCCGAGCGGGCCGCCGCGCTGGCCGCCCTCGCCGAGGGGGCCACCTGGTCCACCGACCCGGCGAGCGCGTGGTCCGACGGCATCGACGTCACCGCGGTGTGCACCTCCCCCGAATCGCACGCCGACTTCTCCGTGGCGGCGCTCCAGGCCGGCCGCGCGGTCCTGCTGGAGAAGCCCGCCGCGCTGAGGGTGGCCGACGCCGACCGGATCCTCGCCGCCGCGCAGACCGCCGACCGGCCCCTGCTCGTGGCCCAGACGGCCCGCTTCCAGCCCGTCCACCTGGACATCGCCCGGGCGGTCGCCGAGGGCGCGATCGGCACCCCCCGCCTGGCCCACCTCACCTGGTACACGGGGCACGTCTGGCCCGGAGGCTGGCGGGGCTGGCAGCTGAACCCGGCCCGTTCCGGGGGCCATGTCGCCCACAACGGCGTGCACGCCCTCGACCTGCTGACCTGGCTCATGGACGACGAACCGGTCCGCGTCTTCGCCCGCCCCTGCCGCACCTGGGCGCCCGGGATGCCGACGCCCGACAGCTTCCAGATCCTCGTACGCTTCGCCGGCGGCGCCCTCGCGACCGTCGAACTGTGCTACGCCCTCGCGGAACGCGGCACGTTCGTCCGCCGGCTCGTCCTGTCCGGCACGACCGGCACCCTGCACCACAGCAGCGAGGACGAGCCGAGAGCGCACTCGGCGACGCCCCTCGCCCCCGCCTCGATCGACGGCGCCATGACGGAGCAGACGAGGCACCTGCGCGACGTGCTCGACGGTGCGGCCGCCCCGCTGACCGCGCCCCGTCAGGTACGTGCCGCTCTGGCCGCCGCCCTGGCGGCACAGCTCAGCGCGGACGAAGGCCGCCCCGTCGACGTCAAGGAGGTCTGCTGAGATGAGGGTTCTCATCGCATCCGGGGTCCGGCACGCCCGTGACTACGTGCCACTGCTGCGGTCCCTGCCCGGCATGGAGGTGATCGGCTGCGCCGACACCGCCGACAGCCCCTTCGCCGAGGACAGTGCCGCCCTCGCCCGTACGACGGGCATGGAGCTGCTCGACCTGGACCAGGGCCTTGCCTCCTGCGACATCGCCCTCGTGTGCAGCGAACCCACGCGCCATGTCGAACTCGCGGTGAGGGCGCTCGAAGCGGACCGCCACGTCGTCGTCGACAAGCCCGCCGCGACCAGCACCCGCGACGCGGAGCGCCTGTGGGACGCCGCCGACCGCTCGCGCGGGCTGCTCACCGCCGTCCATCGCCTCCACTCCCCGCAACTGGCTCGGGCCCGGCGCATCGTGGACTCCGGCGCGATCGGTCTGCCCCTGGCCGTCGACGCGGAGTGGCTCGCGGCCGGCGGACTGGACGGAACCACGGTCGAGCGCCCCGAACTCGTCTGCGACCCGGAGTTGTCCGGCGGCGGCGAGCTGATGAACTTCGGGTGGTATCCGGCCCTGACGGTCCGGCACCTGACCGGCCTGGACGTGGAGGAGGTGGTCGCCTTCAGCAGTGCCGCGCCCCAGGCGCCGCTCTTCGACGGCCCGCACGGCACCCACGGTGTCGAGGACGCGGCGGTGCTCTCGCTCCGCCTGCGCAACGGAGTGGTGGCGACCGCCACGGTGGCCCGCACCCCCGCCGGCATCGGCCCGGCCCCCGTCTCCTCCAGCCTGCGCGTGCTCGGCTCGCACGGCCACGTGCTCGCCGACGAGGACGCTCCCTCCGTCTCCGTGCGCACAGCGGACGGCGGCAGCGCCTCCCGCCAGGTCGGCGGGCCCGCGGGCGTGACGGCGCTGCGGCGGCTGTTCACCGAGTTCCGCGACGACATCCGCCACGGACGCACTCCCCTGGTCACGGCGGCCGACATCCACGCGGCCGTCGCCGTGGTCGAGGCCGCCCTGGCCTCCGCACGCCGCGACGGCGCCCCCGTCGCACCGGCCGTCCGCACGGGGGGCACAACGGCGGCATGACGCTCCCGCGCCCCTCCCGCGGGGGCGGCGCGCGGCAGCACGCGGCCCCGGCGAGCCCCTGACCGCCGGGGCCGTGCGGCTCCGCTCGACGCGGGCCGTCCCCCGGCGGCACTCAGGCGGCGACGGCGGTGTCCCAGGGGATCCGGTGGTCGTACTGCCAGGCCGACTTCTCGGGGGTGGCGAGGCGGGCGAAGAGCGGCAGGAGGGCGTCGCGGAACACCCGGCCGACGGGCCCGGCGGCCTTACCGCTGTTGGTGCGGGCGGCCTGGGCGACGACCCGCTCGACCCGGGCGCGGCGGGCGCGCTCGTAGGCGGCGAAGGCCTGTGCGTGCGGCAGGTCCCGGAGCGCGCGGGCGAGTTCCACGGCGCTCTCCGCGGCGAGTGAGGCGCCCTGGCCGGAGCTGGGAGAGGTGGCGTGGGCGGAGTCGCCCACCAGCACCATCCGGCCGCGGTGCCAGTGCGGGACGTGCGGCAGGTCCTCCATGGGGCCCGCGGTGACCAGGGCTTCGGGCGGGGTGCGCCGCAGCAGGTCCAGGGCGGGGACGGTGTCACCGGCGAAGGCCTCGCCCAGCCGGCGCAGCCACTCCTCGTTCGGGGTCTTCCGCACCTGCTGCCACGTCGCGTACGGGTGAGGGAGGTTGGCGAACCAGACGCCGGTGCCGTCGTCGAACGTCTGGTACCCGAAGAAGGCCCGGCGCCCGAAGGCCATGTACATCCGGTCGCCGGTGGGCGGCAGTCCGGCGCCGTCGACGCGGGCGCCGAAGCCGAGCAGTCCGGAGTAGCGCGGCCGGGGAGCCCGGGGGTCGATCAGCCGGCGGACGGTGGAGCGCAGCCCGTCCGCACCGATCAGGACGTCGGCCTCCTCGCTGGTGGTGCCGTCGGCGAAGACCGCCCTGATGCCGGTGCCGCTGTCGCGGACGTCGACGAGTTCGTGGCCGTGGTGGACCGGGACGCCCTGACGCAGGGCCAGGTCGTAGAGCCGCCGGTAGAGGTCGGCGCGCCAGGTGAACTGCATGGGCTGGCGGATCTCGGTGATGACCCGGCCCCTGTGGTTCTGGAGCACGACGGCGTTCATCGGGACGCCGACCCGGTCGAGTCCGACCAGGCCGAGAGCGGCCCGGCCGTTGGGGGCGACGCTCAGGGCGCCACCGATGCCGTCGGCGGTCGTGGGGTGGGACTCGTGCACGGTGGCCTCGATCCCGGCCCGGCGCAGCGCGAGGGCTGCCACCGGGCCGGCGATGCCGCCCCCCACGACGATGGCGGTGCGGGTGCGGGTCATGTCAGCGGGTCCTCTCCCGGGTGGGGTCGTCGACGGTGGGCAGGCCGCCTTCGCGGTGGGCGCGGCGCAGGTCGTCCAGGTAGCCGCGGGAGCACATGGCGGTGAGCTGGGCGCTCCCGCCGCGGCGGATCCGGATCTCGCCGTCGCAGACCGTTCCGACCAGCCGCAGCCGGGCCGGCCCGGCGCCGGGCTGCGCGTCCTTCACCCGGCCGCGGCGGGCGAACGCGAGGTCGCGGCGGTCCACGGCGACCTCGTCGGACAGCAGCAGGGTGATCGCGCCACGGACGAGTTCCAGATCCATGGTCAGCGGCTCGTCCCAGGCGATGTACGGGGAGCGCAGGTCCAGCACGACCGTGGCGTGACGGGCGTGCACGTCGAACTCGGTGGCCTCGGTCCAGTGGCCCAGGTGCTTCACGGTGGTGTGGTCCGCGTGGATGCGCTCGGCGGACGCGAGTCGGGTCGGCGTCGTCATGCCTTGATAGTTGCAGTGAAACTAGTATCGCGTCAACTAGTTTCCCTGAGATCATTCCGCTAGGCTCGGAACATGCGCAGTTCCCCCCTCGGCCTCACCGTCCTCTCGCTGCTGCACATGCAGCCGCTGCACCCGTACGGCATCCAGCGGCTGATCAAGCAGTGGGGAAAGGACCAGGTCGTCAACGTCAGCCAGCGGGCGAGCCTGTACCGGACCATCGACCGGCTGCTCGGCGCCGGACTGATCGCGGTGCGCGAGACCAGCCGGGACCAGCAGTACCCCGAACGCACCGTCTACGAGGTGACCGAGGCGGGCCGCGCGGCGACGCGTGCGTGGCTGCGGGAGATGCTGGCCGCTCCTCGGGCGGAGTACCCGGAGTTCCCCGCCGCGCTCTCGTTCACGATGATGCTGCTGCCGCAGGAGGTGCAGGCCGACCTGACCGCCCGCGCCGCACAGGTGCGGGCCCGGCTCGCCGAACTGGACACCGCCGCCGAGGCGGCACGGCGGATGGCGCTGCCGCGGATCACCATGCTGGAGGACGAGTACTGCCGCGCCGTACTGACCGCGGAGCTCGACTGGCTCGACACGGTCACGTCCGACCTCCGCTCCGGCACCCTCACCTGGGACCACGAGACCCTGGCCGCCCTGGCCCGGGACTCGTCCTGACCCCGGCCCGTACCTGTGTGAGCGGCGGCACACTGGTACGGGTCTTCCGATCCGGCCGGTGGAGGCGTACGTTCCGCTTACCCCGCGTAGGTGCCTTCGAGGCACCGGCCCGCCGAACCTGGGCGGCGGGCCACGCGGGGGCCAACCGAACCCGCCCACGGCGAGCCCGAGTCGGCCTACGGCCGGCCCGCGCGGCATCCGCCCCCAGCGCCCGCAGCACCGCCCCCGAAGGGAGCCGGGGCCTCGACGACCACTGGTCCTCGGCTTGTGTTCGGGGAGGTCACTCGGCCCACGGAAGCGGGACCTTCTCCTCACTGCCCGGCATCATCGCCTTGCCGCCGACGCCCATGGCGACCAGCGCCTGAGCGGGGCCGCCCACGGCCTTGAGCTGCCGCACCACGCCGGCGGGAAGGATGATCGCCTGGCCGGCCTTGGCCTGCTCGGTCACGCCGTCCACCTCGACCAGGAACTCCCCCGACAGCGGCATCCACACCTGTTCGCGATCGATCACGTGAACAGGTGTGGCCGAGTCGGCGCCGAGCTCCACCCGCCAGGTGCTGACCTCACTGCTGCCCTGACTGGGGCCCGCCAGGCCGAACACCGAGCCCGCGGGCGTCCGGGTCGTCCGCTGCTCGCTCTCACTGATCACCTGCATGACGCCTCCTAGGTAAAGTTGCTTTACTCGCATTGAGTAAAGGGGCTTTACACAGGTGTGTCAAGATGAACCGATGGAGACCCACGACCCCCTCGAGCGGACCGAGCTCACCTTCCTGCTCGGTATGGCCTTCCAGCTGGTCCTCTCGGAGTTCGTCAGCCGTCTGGAAGCCGCCGACCCCACCGACCTGCGCCCCGTCCACGGCATGGTCTTCCAGGTGCTCCAGGGGGCCGGTGCGACAAGCAGCGAACTGGCCGAGCAACTCGGCGTCACCAAGCAGGCCGCCGGCCAGATCGTCGACGACCTCGAGGCACGGGGGTATGTCCGGCGTCAACCGCACCCAGCCGGCGGACGGCGCAAACTCGTCGTGCTGACCGGCAGGGCACAGGAGCACCTGGCCGTGGCCGGGCGGGTGCTGCACGAGCTGGAGGCGCAGCTGGCCAAGCGGCTCCAGGAAACCGGGCTCCAGGTGCCCCGAGCCGAACTCGTAGCCGTCATCCGGGCGTTGGCCGGCGACTCGATCCCGCCGCTGCGCCCCGTGTGGTGACCGCGGGTGCGGGCAGGATGCGGCTCGCCCACATCGACGGACCGCAGGACGGATCGCAAAGGCGCCACTCAGGACTCGGCATTGGGGTTGCGCCCCGCAGTCCCCAGACGGTTCGATGACCCGGGTTCTACGCCTGTGTACGCCTGTGTGCCCTTCCGGTGCCGCACATCCCATAAGTCGAGACCGAGCTGAGGTATCCGTATGCTCTTACGTCGCTCCCTGCTCGCCGTCCGTACCCTCGCCCTGCTCCAGTGTGTGCTGCTCCTCGTCCAAGTCGCCCTGGCCGGAGGCTTTCTGGGTGGGCACTTCGACATGCTGGCGATGCACGGCATGCTGGCTCGCGGAATCGTGGGCGTGGCCATGGTGATGGCCGTGGCCGCCTTCCTGGTGCGCCGGGCGGGCGGGCCGTCCTCCTTCCTCCTCCCCTCGGTCCTGCTGCTGATCGCGCTCCTCGGACAGGTGGTGCTCGGCGTGAAGCACAGCGTGCCCGCGCACGTCGTGCTCGGCGTGGCCGTCGTCGTGGCCGCGGCCATGCTCACCCAGCGCGTGATGCTCACCCCGCTGCCACCTGGTGACTCCCCCGGTACGCCGGATACGCCGAACCATGATCCGGAGCTGGTCGCGTGAGACGGCGTACCTTCCTGAGCGCGGGTGGCGCCGCCCTGGGCGTGGGAGCCGTGACCCTGGCGGGCTGGCCCCTGCTGCGCTCCTACTTCAGCGAGGGCAAGCCCGGCGAACTGCTCGCCAGCACGGCGAAACTGCCCCGGCCCTACCAGGTGCCCCTGCCCGTGCCGCCGGTGCTGGAGCCCGCCTCCAGCAGCGGCACCACGGACACCTACGACATCACCCAGCGCGTGGCCGAGCTGGAGATCCTGCCCGGTCTGAGGACGAAGGCCTGGACGTACGGCGGAACGTTCCCGGGGCCCACCCTCGTCTCCCGTTCCGGGCGGCGCACCGTGGTCCGGCACCGCAACGAGCTGGACCAGCCCGTCGTCGTGCACCTGCACGGCGGGCACACCCCGGCGGCGAGCGACGGCTACCCGACCTCGCTCATCCTGCCCGCCGACGGCTCCTACGACGCCCACCGCGCCGCCCAGGACATGGCGGGCGGCAAGCACGGCATGCCCATGGACCACGGGGCGATGGACCTGGCCGAGGGGGCGCGGAGCTACACCTACCCGTTCGAGCAGCGCGCGGCGACGCTCTGGTACCACGATCACCGCATGGGCTACACCGGCGCGAGCGTGTGGAGGGGGCTGGCCGGCTTCCATCTCGTCCACGACGACGAGGAGGAGCGGCTGCCGCTGCCGAGCGGCGAGCGTGACGTTCCGCTGATGATCACGGACCGGTCCTTCGCGGAGGACGGATCGTTCCGTTACCCCATGCTGGATCCGGGATTTCACGCGCCGGGCGTCACCGACGCCTATATGAACGGCGTGCTGGGTGATGTGGTGCTGGTCAACGGAGCACCCTGGCCGGTGCACCAGGTGGAGCGGCTGCGCTATCGGCTGCGGTTCCTCAACGCCTCCAACGCCCGGGTGTACAAGCTGGAGTTGGACCCCCAGCCCGAGGGCGGGGGCGCCTTCGTACAGATCGGCGGCGACGGCGGGCTGCTGCCCGGACCCCGTCGCCACGACGCGTTGGAGATCGCACCCGCCGAACGCTTCGACGTCGTCACCGACTTCTCCCGGTACCGCGCGGGCACCGAGGTGCGCCTGCTGAACCGCTTCGGAGACGGCAGGACCGCCGAGGTCATGCGCTTCGACGTGGGGTCCGGCTCACCCAAGGACGACACCAGGCTGCCGGAGAAGCTCAGCGAAGTGGTCGCGCTGAACCCCGCCCGGGCCGCGGTCACCCGGGACTTCCACTTCCGCGGCTCGGTCGAGGGGTGGACCATCAACGGCCTGGAGTACCGGCCGGGCCGGGCCCTGGCCAGGCCCAAGCTGGGACAGACCGAGGTGTGGCGGTTCACCACCAACTTCCACCACCCGGTCCACCTCCACCTCAACCACTTCCAGGTGGTCTCACGGAACAACCACGACCTCGGGGCCTACGACCACGGCTGGAAGGACACCGTGGCCCTCCGCCCGGCCGAGGCCGTCGAGGTGGTCGTCCGCTTCACCGACTACACCGGCCCCTTCATGCTCCACTGCCACAACCTGGAGCACGAGGACATGGCCATGATGGGCGACTTCGTGACCGAGTAGTCCCGTGCGCGCAGCGGCCGGCCGCCGGCGTCCGGGTCGCCGGCGCGCGTTCTCCTCCGGCCGGGAATCGGATGTTTCCTTTCGTCGGTCCGGGGCGGACCCTGGAGAGAGGGCGGCGGATACGGCCGGAGGGCGTGACCTGTCGGCGGTGATGGGAATGAAGGGTTCGATCCGGATCGGAAGCATCCGAGGGCTGGCGATTCAGGCTCACTGGAGCGTGCCGCTGGTCATGCTCTTCTTCGCGTACGGTCTGGCCAGCTGGACGCTGCCCAGCTACGAGGCGGGCCGGGCGCCTGTGGTATACGCGGCGGGCGGGGTCGTCGGTGCCTCGCTGTTGCTGGTGAGTCTGGTGGTGCACGAGGTGGCGCACGCGCTGACGGCCCGCCGGGCGGGGATAACCGTGCGGGACGTGACGCTGTGGGCGCTCGGTGGGCTGACCCGGATGGACCGGCCGACGACTGCCCGCACGGCGTTCTCGGTCGCCGTCAGCGGGCCGGTCGCCAGCCTGCTGCTCGGCGGTGTCTGGCTGGGCGCGGCGGCCGGGGTGGACGCGACGTTGAGATGGCGGATCCCGGTCGCCGTGCTGGGCTGGCTGGGTGGCACGAACCTGCTGTTGGGTGTCTTCAACCTGCTGCCCGCCGCGCCTCTGGACGGAGGCCGGCTGGTCCAGGCGGCGGTGTGGTGGCGCACGGGGGACCGCGAGCGGGCCCAGCGGGCCGCCGGCCGCAGCGGACAGGTCGTGGGCATGGCGCTGGCCGCCGCCGGTTGGGTGGTGCTCCTTCGGGGCATGACGGGCGGCTTGTGGCTGATGGCCATCGGTCTGTTCGTGGCCGGTACCGCCGCGGCCGAGCGGCGGTGGGCGGAGCTGGTCACCGCCCTGCGCGGCGTACGGGTGGGTCAGACGATGTCCTCTCCGGTGGTCACCGGACCCGACTGGCTGACCGTGGGCCGCTTCCTGTCCGAGGTGGCCACCCACACAGGACACTCGGTGGTGCCCCTGCTGGACTTCAACGGTCATCCCAGTGGCCTCCTCCAGCTGCGCCGGCTGGCCTCCGTACCGCCCGGCCGGCGGGAGGTGCTGCGGGCACGGGACCTCGCGACCCCGTTGTCCCGGTGCACCCTCGCCGCGCCGGACGAGCTGCTGAACTCCGTCCTGGAGCGCCTGGGCAACGCGGGCGGCGGACTGCCCATCCTGGTCATGGACGACGGCCGGCTCGACGGGATCATCACCGCGCACGACATCGACCGGTCCCGCCGGCGCTACCGGGATCCGTCGGCCCGCAGGGAGCACCCGGTGTGAGAGGCCGGATGCTCCCCGCGTGGTGTCTCCCGAAGGGAGGTCACTTCCGGAGGGAGGTCACTTCGCGTGGGTGAAGGGCACCCGGGTCCAGCTGAGGACCTGCTTGCTGCCCGGATCGATCGTCACCTTCAGCCAGTTGCCGACGTTGGTCGAGCCGTCGATGGTGACCCGGCTGAGGTTGGGGACGACGGTGTCGACGCCGTAGAAGGAGCGCCACTTGGAACCGGCGTCCAGCGGCTTGTCACTGTGGTAGACGTGGCTGTCGCCGTTGAAGAGGTACACCGGGCCACGGAACTTGGCCGACTCCTCGGCGATCGCCCTGACGATCGGCTGGAAGGCGTAGTAGTCCGCGAAGGTCGCGTCGGTGACCGTCGGGTCGAACATGTCGGCCTGGGTGAGCAGCACCACGGCCTTGTTGTTGGTGCGCCGGGCGTCCGCGAAGGTGTCGCGGATCTCCTGCACCACGGCGGCCGTACGGCCGAGCACCTCGGCCGCCTGCTCCGGTGTGGCCGAGGTGTTGCCGGTCCACGGGGCCATGCTGTTGTTGCTGCCGACGATGTGCAGGGCGGCGAAGGCGACGTTCGCCCGGGTGTACCGGACGTTCTCGGGGTAGCCCTGGTCGGCCTGCGAGGTCACTTTGACGCTGTTGCGGCCGAGCGTGTGGTCCGCCTTGGGGAAGAAGACCTTGCGGATGGCGGCCAGGCGCTCCAGCGGGTCGTAGCCTCCGTTGTTGGCGCGGTGGCAGTCGGTCCACTCGTTGTCGCCCACCGTGTAGACCAGCGGGTCCTCGAACATGTCGAAGTCCGACTTGACCATCTGGAAGTAGTCGTCGCTGCAGACGGTGGAGCCGTCCTTGATGTCGCCGATGTGGGCGACGACCTGTACGTCACGGTCGGCGTTGATCTGGCCGACGACGTGGGGGAAGTCGGCGATCTGGGAGTCGCCGTAGGGAATGTCGCCGATCACCGCGAAGCTGAAGCGGTTGTGTCCGGGGTCGGCCGTCGCCGACTGGTTCGTCAGCGCGAGGGCGAGGGCGCTCAGGGCCAATACGACGGATGCTGCGCGACGCCACGATCTCATCGAAACCTCCTGGTGGGATGCGGCAGCACTGTTCTGCCCAGCCCTTAACTCCGCCTCGAACCGGCATGAGGGAGGGATGAACAGGAGCCGTACACCAAGATCGTCCGGGATCCGCGCCGCGGTCCGCGGTCATGGCCCGGGGGCTGTCGTCACCTTCCCGTCCACCCCGGCGGGCGCAGGGGGCGGTCCCGAGGTGCCGGAGCCGGGGACGGTCGCCGGCGCGGGTGCTCCGGTGCCGCCGCTGAGGGGCGGGCTCGTGACCTGGGGCCGGCCGCTCGGCAGGGTCACCAGCAGGACCAGGGTGATCCACACGTAGGTGTTGCTGCCGAGGAAGCCGTCGAGTCCGGAGGCGTCGTCGAACCACAGCCAGACCACGCTGGTGCACAGCAGCCCGTACAGGACGGCCGCGGTCCGCAGGCGGCGTGCGCGCACCAGGACCGCGAACGACGGCAGCAGCCAGACGAGATGGTGCACCCAGGTGATCGGGCTGATCAGGCAGGGGACCAGTCCCGTGAGGGCGAAGGCGGCCCGCCAGTCGTCGGCGCGCAGCGCCCGGCGGGTGCGCCACGCCCACACCGCCAGGACGAGCACGACGGTCAGGGCCCAGGCGGCGCGGCTGGGTTCGCCGGGCGCCGCGAGCCGGGCGAGGACGCCCTGGAGGGACTGGTTGGAGACGTAGTCGAGGCGGCCGACGCGGGTGGTGTCCCAGACGGCGTGCGTCCAGTAGAAGCGGGACGCGTCCGGTGCCACCCAGGCCGCGAGGGCGGTGGCGGCGGCGGTGACGGCGGTCGCGACGGCGGCGGCCCGCCGGCGCCCGGCGAGCAGCAGCAGGCCGATGAAGACCGCGGGAGTGAGCTTGACGGCCGCCGCGAGCCCGATGCCCACCCCCGCCCAGCGGCCGCGCCCGCTGGACAGCAGCCAGCCGTCGGCGAGCACGAGCGCCAGCAGCAGGAGGTTGACCTGCCCGAAACTGACGGTGTCCCGCACGGGTTCGAGCAGCGCCAGCGCGCAGGCCGCCAGGGCCCAGCCGAACCAGCCGTGGCGGCGCAGTTCCTGGCCGGCGAGCATCCACAGCACGGCGGCGACGGCGGCGAGGTTGAGCAGCAGCGCGCCCGCGATCGCCGTGTTCGGGCCGACGAGTGCCATCGGCAGCATGGTCAGGGCGGCGAACGGCGGGTAGGTGAACCCGTAGGCGGTCCCCGGCACCTGGTAGTCGTAGACGCGGCCGCCGTGGTGCACCCAGTCGTTCACGGCACCGTAGTAGACCCGCAGGTCGAACCAGCCGCGCAGCAGCGGCACCGTGGCAGTGAAGACCGTCACGGCCACGGCGAGGCACAGGACGAGGACGAGCCGTCCCCGCTCGGTACGCGGCAGTCTCACGCGGTCCCTCCCAGCACCGGCGCCTGGGCCGTCTGGTGCGCCTGCCACAGGACGACCAGGGCGAGCGCGCCTCCGCAGCCCGCCAGGACCACCTGGGCGAGGTCGGGCGGGCCGCCGCTCGGCAGTACGGCGAGCGCGAGGACGGCGGTCGCGGCGGCCACCCGGTGGCGGACGGAGGAGCTGGGCGCGGCGGCGGCGATGAGGAACAGTCCCCACAGGGCGTACCAGGGCCGGATCGCCGGTCCGAGCACGGCCACGGCGGCCAGGCTCAGGCCGAGCGCGTAGATCGGGCCGGGGCGCAGCCGGAGCCAGATGAACAGCACCGCGGCCGTGGTCGCGAGCAGGCCCGCCGCGTGCCAGAGCGGGGTGGCGAGCGGCGCGAGGCCGCTGCCCAGCTGTGCGAGGACGTCGCCCGTGACCCGGCCGAGGACGCTGGTGGGCGACCAGTTGTGCGGCGAGACGGGTGTCCGCAGGGCCGCGACCCAGCCGTATCCCGTGCCCGCGAGGGCGGTTGCCACGACCGTGGTGGCGAGCGCGACCGCGGTGGTCGTCACGACCGCACGCACCACTCCGGTGTGCCGGCGCAGCGCGATCACGGCCAGCAGGCCGAGCGCGGCCGGCGCCTTCACCAGCGCGGCGAGCGTGATCAGGACGATCCCGAGGACGTACAGGCGGCCGCGGGCGGCGAGCAGACCGATGCCGAGCAGCCCCAGCATGATGGCGTCGTTGTGGGCGCCGGCGACCAGGTGCAGCAGCACCAGCGGGTTGAGGGCGCCGAGCCACAGCGCGGCGGCGGGATCGGCTCCGCACTGGCGGGCGAGCCGCGGCAGCGCGACGGCCATGAGGGCCACGCCGAGCAGGGCGACCAGCCGCATGCCGAGCAGGCCGGCCGGGAGTTCCCCGCGGGTCAGGCCGGACAGGGCGGAGGCCACGACGAGGAAGACCGGACCGTACGGGGCCGCGGTGTCCCGCCACACCGGCGCGACCTCGGCCGCGAGCGGTCCGCCGAGTTGCGCCGGCCCGTGCGCGTACACGTCGAGGTGGGCGTCGACCATGGCGCCCTGCGCGAGATAGCTGTACACGTCCCGGCTGAACAGCGGCGGCGCCAGCAGCAGCGGTGCCGCCCACATGGCCAGGACGAGCAGCAGGGCGCGGGGCGTGGGCGGCTCGGGGCCGCGGATCAACCGGCCGAGCAGCGCCCACGCGGCGATCAGCAGAACGACCCCGAAGTACACCCCCACCAGTCCGAGGGCGGCGCGTCCGGACTCGGGAGAGACCAGATCCGCGACCGGCAGGGCCCCGGCGGTCTGACCGCCCAACGCGAGGAAGGCGGTACCGGCCAGTCCGAGGGCCTGGCAGCGGCGGAGATCGACGGGGAAAGCCATGGCCAACACTCGGGAAGCGTGTCAACGCCTGGTGGCCGGAAGGCGACGCACGCCCCTCGACCGGGCGGCGTGCGCATGACCGCCGTGTGCGCTGCGTGCACATGACAGATGACGTGCAGGGAAATCCCTGCGCGGCACGGCGCCGGTGGCACTCAAGGCGGCCAAGAGCGCGGAGGCGGCGGCTGCCCGCGAGGCGGCGAGCGCGTACCCACCGCCGGTCCAGGCCGCAGGGGTCCCTGGCCAGGGACTGTCGGCAGCGGCTAGCCTGCGTCACCATGACACGCGCCTGGATCTTGCCGTTGACCTTCGCGCTCAGTGGCTCAGCCGCTGCCACCACGCTGGCCTTCACGGGAAGTCTCGGCGCAGCCACAGCACTCGTGCTGGTGTTCGTCCTGCTCGCGGGCCTGAACTCGCCTCTGGTGTTCCCGCGGTCGATCGGTGCGCTGGAGGCGCGACGCCGCAGCGCGGTCGACGGGCGCCCGGTCGTCTTCTGGCGTCCGGGCTGCACGTACTGTCTGCGACTGCGTCTCCGGTTGGGCCGCAGCGCCCGCCGGGCGCACTGGGTCAACATCTGGCGTGACCCGGCCGGAGCCGCTGCGGTGAGGGCGGTCAACGACGGCAACGAGACCGTGCCGACCGTCTTCGTGGCGGACCGGCCGCACACCAACCCCGATCCTGAATGGGTGCGCGAACAGCTTTCCCCTTCCGTGTGATCAGGAGCAGTGCCCGCCCGGAGAGGACGACTGCCGGCTCCCCGGGCGGCTGACGGCTCAGACCTTCGGCGAACCGCTGCCCGCGAGTACCTCGGGCCGCAGCAGCGCCTCGAGGCGCTCGGCCGGCAGCAGCCCCTTCTCCAGGACGAGTTCGGCGACGCCACGGCCGGTGGCCAGGGCCTCCTTGGCGATGCCGGTGGCCGCCTCGTACCCGATGTGCGGGTTGAGGGCGGTGACCAGACCGATGGAGTTCTCCACCGCGGCACGCAGCTGCGCCGTGTTGGCCGTGATGCCGGACACGCACCGCTCGGCGAGGGTCAGGCAGGCGCGCTCCAGGTGCGTGATGCTCTCGGAGAGGGAGTGCAGGATGACCGGTTCGAAGGCGTTCAGCTGGAGCTGACCGGCCTCGGCGGCCATGGTGATGGTCACGTCGTTGCCTATCACCTCGAAGGCGACCTGGTTGACGACCTCGGGGATCACCGGGTTGACCTTGCCGGGCATGATGCTCGAACCGGCCTGCACCGGCGGCAGGTTGATCTCGTTGAGTCCCGCGCGCGGACCGGAGGACAGCAGACGCAGGTCGTTGCAGCTCTTGGAGAGCTTGACGGCGATCCGCTTGAGCACGCCGGACATCTGCACGAAGGCACCGCAGTCCTGGGTGGCCTCCACCAGGTTGGCGGCCGTCACCAGCGGCAGACCGGTGATCCGGGCGAGGTGGCGGCGGGCCGACTCGGCGTATCCGGCGGGGGCGTTGAGGCCGGTGCCGATCGCCGTGGCGCCGAGGTTGATCTCGTGGATCAGTTCGACGGCCTCCGCGAGCCGGAGGCGGTCCTCGTCGAGCATGACCGCGAACGTGGAGAACTCCTGCCCCAGCGTCATCGGCACCGCGTCCTGGAGCTGGGTGCGCCCCATCTTGAGCACATCGCGGAACTCGACGGCCTTGCCGGCGAAGGCGTCCTGGAGTACGGCCATCGCCTTGAGCAGGCCGCGCACGGCGAACACCGTGGCGATCTTGACGGCGGTCGGGTAGACGTCGTTGGTGGACTGGCCGAGGTTGACGTCCTCGTTGGGGTGCAGATGCTGGTACTCGCCCTTGGCGTGGCCGAGCAGTTCCAGCGCGCGGTTGGCGACGACCTCGTTGGCGTTCATGTTGGTGGAGGTGCCGGCGCCGCCCTGGATGACGTCGACGACGAACTCGTCGTGCAGCTTGCCGTCGCGGATCTCACGGCAGGCCTCGACGATCGCGGCGGCCTTCCGCGGCTCCAGCAGGCCGAGTTCCTCGTTGGCGAGGGCGGCGGCCTCCTTGACGGCGGCGAGGGCGTCGATCAGGTGCGGGTAGGCGGAGATCGGCGTCCCCGTGATGGGGAAGTTCTCCCGGGCGCGCAGGGAGTGGATGCCCCAGTAGGCCTCGGCGGGTACGTCGCGGTGGCCGAGCAGGTCGTGCTCACTGCGGTGGGCGGCGGCGGTCATGGCGGTGCGGGTCCTCTTTCGGAGGTGGACGGTTGAGTCGGGCAGGCGTCCGGGCGTGGAGCTCGATACAGCCCTAGGGCCTGTCGCGGGGCAGGCGGTACTTTCGCAACAGGCCCTAGCGGGG
The DNA here is from genome assembly GCF_044548235.1 of Streptomyces sp. NPDC052043. NCBI lineage: Bacteria > Bacillati > Actinomycetota > Actinomycetes > Kitasatosporales > Streptomycetaceae > Streptomyces > Streptomyces sp. NPDC052043. The sequence goes on along the minus strand of NZ_JBIUBT010000011.1, from coordinate 43,352 downwards.
CCCGGAGCCCGGTGCGGGGTCGAGCGCGCGGGTGGGCCGGACGCTGCCGACCGGTTCGCCGCCGCCGAGCAGGGGCTCCCCCGCGAACCCGGCGAGCGCGGCCGGGTCGACCCCGGCCCGGGCGAGGGCCGCGGCGGCGACCGGGACGCGTGCCCGGTTCGCTCCGTCGGCGATCTTCACGGCGACGGCCCGGCCGTCCGGCAGCGCGGCGACCTGGACACCCTCGAAGCCGTCCTTGGCGAGCAGCCCGGGCACGGCGCGCATCAGCGCGGCGACGTCCCGCCCGGAGCCGGAGGCCGTCTCGGCGTGCTCGCGCATGGCGTCCGCCACCCGCGCCTCGGGGGTGCCGGCCGGCGCGGTGGTGATCCGGGCCGCGGCGCGCGCGAGCCCGTGCAGCGAGACGGCGAACAGGGGCGCTCCGCAGCCGTCGACGGTCACCCGGGCGATCGCCTGCCCGGTGAGGTCCTCGACGGTCTCGGCGACGGCCCGCTGCAACGGGTGGCCCGGTGCGAGGTAGTCCGCAAGCGGCCAGCCGTTGAGCTTGCAGGTGTAGAGCATGGCCGCGTGCTTGCCGGAACAGTTCTGCGCGAGCCGGGACGGCAGGCGGCCCTCGCGCACCCAGGCGTCGCGGACGACCGGGTCGTACGGCAGGTCGGGGACGTTGCGCAGGTCGTCCTCGGTGACGTCGGCCAGCTCCAGGATGCGCCGGGTGCCGGCCAGGTGCCGCTCCTCCCCGGAGTGGCTGGCCGCGGTCAGCGAGAGCAGTTCCCCGTCGAGCGGCAGCCCGGCCCGGAGCATCGCCACCGCCTGCACCGGCTTGATCGCCGAACGCGGGTAGAAGGCGGCCTCGATGTCGCCGAGTCGCAGCTCCACGGCTCCGTCGGCGCCGAGGACCACGACCGAGCCGTAGTGGACGCCTTCGACGACCCCGCCGCGGACGAGGTGCGCGACGGGGACGTGCCGGGGCTCCCGGACCGCGGGGGCCCCGGCCACCGCGCTTGTGTCCATCACTGCCTGGTTCACGCCTCGGGTCCGTTCTCCGTGAGGGCGTCCGCGCGCGGCGGCCGCATGATGTCGGTCAGGGTCATCTCGACGCGGTCGAGGTGGTGGGTCATGGCCCGCACCGCGTCGCGCTCGGCACCGTCGGCCAGCGCCTCGACGATCGCCCGGTGCTCGCGGTTGGACTGCTCGCGCCGGCCGCCGAGTTCGTTGAGGAAGGCGGACTGGCGGGCCAGCGCGTCCCGGATCTCCTCGATCACCCGGCGGAAGACCGGGTTCTGGGCGGCCTCGGCCACAGCCAGGTGGAAGACGGTGTCCATCGCGACCCAGGCGGTGGTGTCCGTCTCCTGCTCCATCCGCTCCAGGAGGTGGGCCAGGTGGTCGAGGTCCTCCGCGGTGCGGCGCTGCGCCGCGTACCCGGCGACCGGGATCTCGACGTGGCGGCGCACCTCCAGCAGGTCGCTGGCCGCGTAGTCGCCGAAGGTGGGGTCCTCGACGGCGTTGGCCACGACGAAGGTGCCCTTGCCGGTCCTGGAGACCGTGAGTCCCATCGTCTGCAGGGCCCGCAGGGCCTCCCGCAGCACGGGCCGGCTGATCTCCAGGGTGCGGCACAGCTCGGCTTCCGACGGGAGCTTGTCGCCGATGGCGTAGTCGCCGCGCTCGATGGCACCGCGAAGGTGGCTGAGTACCGCTTCCATGGCGCTGACGCGGCGCGGTCCCAGGCCACCTGTCTGGCTGTCTGACAGGTTCACTAGGCGATCCTGCGCGTGACGAGGCCCGACTGTCAAGTGGCGCCGGATCCGAGCACTACCCGGCGGGCAGCGCCTCCCGCATCGCCTTCGCGGCGGCGGTCGGGTCGTAGCCCTCGGCAACGCCCGGGACCAGAACGATGTCGCCCTCGATGTGCCGCGAGCGCAGGGGCGCGATCTCCTGGTACGCGGGCGAGTCCCACCAGGCCCGCGCCTCGGCCATGCCGGGGAAGGAGATCACCACGACGTGCCCGGGCCAGCTGCCCTCCTTCACCTCGTGCCGCGCGGCGTGCACGAGGAAACGGCCGCCGTAGGGCTCGAAGGTGGCGCTGATGCGCTCGATGTACTCGGCGATCTCCGGGTGCGGAGCGGCCTCCTGCAGGTGGGCTATGGCGTAGGCGGGCATGTCGTCCTTCCGGCCGGTCGGGCTTGTGTACACCGGCGATCCTGGCAGGGGGGTGCGGCGGGGCGGGGCGCGATGACCTGACAGTTGACGTGCTCCCTGGCCTAAAGTCCAGGGATCCCGGCCTGGGCCGGCTGGCCCTTCCGGGGGCTTCCTGCTTCAACGCGCTGTGCCGGGACTTTCGTCCTGGTCTTACCGGCGCTCCACGAGGCGTTTGGCGTCTCCACCCGTCCGGCGGCGACGATACGGCGTCCTTCGATGAGGACATTGCGTGCTGCGTTGTGGTCGCGGTCATGCGCGGTGCCACACTGGCCGCACGTCCACTGCCGGACGTGCAGGGGCTTGGGGCCGTCCCGGAATCCGCAGGCCGAGCAGACCTGGGAGGACGGGAAGGCCCGGCCCACCTTGGCGAAGGTGCGGCCGTGCCTGACCGCCTTGTACTCCAACATGCCGACGAACGCGGACCATCCCGCGTCGTGCACGGACTTGGCGAGCCGGGTACGGCCGAGGCCGGACACCGCGAGGTCTTCCACGTACACCGCTTGGTTATCGCGAATGACCTGCGTGGAAACCTTGTGGTGCCAGTCCCGGCGCCGGTCCGCCACCCTGGCATGCTGGCGAGCGACCTTGACACGGGCCTTCGCCCGGTTCTTCGACCCCTTGACCTTGCGGGACAACTCCCGCTGGAGACTCTTGAGTTTCTTCTCCGCCCGGCGCAGGAAGCGGGGGCTGGCGATCTTCCGGCCGTCGGACAGGACCGCGAAGACGGACAGGCCCAGGTCGATACCGGACTCCGTCTCCAGCTCGGGGAGGATGTCCGGCTCGGCGTCCACGACGAAGCTGAGGAAGTACCGGCCACAGCCGTCCTCGGTGACGGTCAGGGACGTGGGTGCGGCCGGAAGCCGGCGGGACCACTTGACCTTGAGATGGCCGACCTTGGCCACGTACACCGTGCCGTCGTCCTGGAGGGAGAAGGCGTTGGTGTTGAGGCGGATCGACTGCCGGGTGTCCTTCTTCGACTTGTACCGGGGAGCGCCGACCTTGCGTCCCTGCCGCTTGCCCTTGACCGAGTCGAAGAAGTTCTTGTAGGCGGTGTCCAGGTCCCGTAAAGACTGCTGCAGGACGACCGCCGACACGTCGGCGAGCCAGGCTCGTTCCTCGGTGTGCTTGGCCTGGGTGATGCGCAGTCGGGACAGATCCGCTGATTTCACGTACGGCAGCCCGGCCGCGTGTGCTTCCTTGCGGTCGCGAAGGCAGTCGTTCCACACGACGCGGGCGCACCCGAACGCCCTGGCCAGCGCACGGCGCTGGGCGGCATCCGGGTAGGCCCGGTAGTTGTAGCGGAGCTGCATGACCAGGACCCTACTGCGATTGATCTCGTAAATCAGGAGAACGACTACAGGCGTGGCAGACAAGTTGTCTCGGCGATGCATGTGCACTTGGTCTTTGTGACGAAGTACCGGCGCGGAGTCTTCAACGACGAGATGCTGACGCGCTGCGAAGAGATCACGCGCAAGGTGTGCGAGGACTTCGAGGCGGAGCTGAAGAATTCAACGGCGAACGCGATCACGTCCACCTCCTGGTGCACTATCCGCCCAAGGTCGCCGTCTCCAAGCTGGTCAACAGCCTCAAGGGCGTTTCCGCCCGCCGGATAGCATAAACGCCCGCTCCAAGGCGCAGGTCAGAGCAGTCCTGAGATGCATTCATCCCCGGCGTGAACGCCGGGGCTTTCTGCAAGAGTCCCGGTAAGCGCCCGCGCACAGGCGACGAGGCCGTCGGCCCCCGATTGTCGGCCAAATGTCATGTCCACCTCTTGACCGCATTGGTTTAGACCTTTAGATTCCAGGCCGTCAGGCTCCCCCGTGCCGGGTCGAGTCGGATCCCCGTGTCGCAACGACGCCCGGCGCCGGCTCACCCTCCCCCACCCTCGCGGCCTGCCCCCGCGCCCCCACCGGAGCCCGGAGGTCACGCCGTGACCCCACCGCCTCTCCCTCAGGAGCACACCCCAGATGCCGACCCCCCACCTCGGTACGAACCTCCACAGACGCGCCCCCCTGGCCAAGCTCACCGTCAGCGCCGTGCTCGCTCTCGCCCTCTCCGCCCTGTTCGCCGTCTCGCCCGCCTGGGCGGCGGACGGGCAGATCACCGGCCTCGCCGGCAAGTGCGTCGACGTCGCCGCGGCGAGCGACGCCAACGGCACGCCCGTCCAGCTCTACGAGTGCAACGGCACGAGCGCCCAGAAGTGGTCCGTCTCAGGCGACGGAACGCTGCGGGCGCTCGGCAAGTGCCTCGACGTCGTCGACCGCAGCACGGCCGACGGAGCCGCCGTCCAGCTGTGGGACTGCTCCGGCGGAGCGAACCAGCAGTGGGTCGTTACAGCCGCCCACGACATCGTCAACCCGGCCGCGGACAAGTGCCTCGACGTCCGGGACAACAACAGCGCCAACGGCACCCGCCTGCAGATCTGGACCTGCACCGGAGGCGCCAACCAGAAGTGGGACGCCCCCGCGAGCGGCGGCGGCACCCCGTCCGGATTCGTCGTCTCCGAAGCCCAGTTCAACCAGATGTTCCCGAACCGGAACCCCTTCTACACCTACAGCGGGCTCACCGCCGCCCTCGGCGCCTACCCCGGCTTCGCCGGCACGGGCAGTGACACGACGCGCAAGCAGGAGGCGGCCGCGTTCCTGGCCAACGTCAGTCACGAGACCGGCGGCCTGGTCTACGTCGTGGAGCAGAACACCGCCAACTACCCCCACTACTGCGACGGGAACCAGCCGTACGGCTGCCCCGCCGGACAGGCGGCCTACTACGGCCGCGGGCCCATCCAGCTGAGCTGGAACTTCAACTACAAGGCCGCGGGCGACGCACTCGGCATCGACCTGCTCAACAACCCCTGGCTGGTGGAGAACGACGCGTCCGTGGCCTGGAAGACCGGCCTGTGGTACTGGAACACCCAGTCGGGTCCCGGCACCATGACCCCGCACGCCGCCATGGTCAACGGCGCCGGCTTCGGGCAGACCATCCGCTCGATCAACGGCTCCCTGGAATGCGACGGCAGGAATCCCGCCCAGGTGCAGAGCCGCGTGGACGCCTACCAGCGCTTCGCCTCCGTCCTCGGCGTGAGCCCCGGTGCCAACCTGTACTGCTGAGCAGCGCATCCCCCCGGCGGGCGGGGCGTGGACCGGGGTTGCGGTCCACGCCCCGCCCGCTGTCGAGGTCAGGAGAGCAACGCGCCGAGCCCGCTCGGTGCCGGAAGGGCCGCGGCACCGATCAGGCCGGCGTCGGGGCCGAGGGCGGCGCGGCGGATGGGCGGGGGCGCCGGCCGGGTGCGGGTGGTGTGGGCGTAGGCCTCGCGCAGTGCGGCGTGCAGCGGCCCGTCACCGGTGCCGAGTCCGCCGCCGAGGACGATCGCCGAGGGGTCGAGGACCCGGACGAGGTGGCCGAGCACGGTGCCCAGCGCCCGTCCGGCGGTGTCCAGGACGCGGGCCGCGTCCGGATCACCGGACAGGGCAAGGGCGGTGACCTCCCGGGCGCCCGGCACGGGGGAGCCGCCGCAGGCGGTGCGGCGTTCGCCGATGCCGCGACCGGAGCAGTACTGCTCCAGGTTTCCCCGCCAGTCCCGGTCCACGGAGGCCGGGACCTCCCACTCCCCCAGCGCGATGGCCTCCCCGCGCCGTCCGGCGACGGGCCGCCCGTCGAGAACGACGGTGGAGGACAGTCCCGTGCCCAGGGACACGTAGAGGAAGTCGGGCAGGCCGCGGCCGACGCCGTGCCGCGCTTCGCCGAGGGCCCCGCAGCGCACGTCGGAGCCGACGGCCACCGGCAGGCCGGGCGCGGCCAGGGCGGCCAGTACGGCGGCCGGCTGCACGTCCCAGGCCAGTACCTCACGGCTGGTCAACTCGCCGTCGACGTCGACGTATTCGGGGAATCCGGCGCCCAGTGCGGTCACCGTGACGCCCAGCCGGGCGGCGTCGTCGAGGAGGGCACGGGCCGCCCGGGCGGTGCCGGTCAGGCCGGGATCGCGCAGTCCTCCCCCGGCGGCGGTGGCGGTGGCGGTGGGCAGTTCACGGCGGTGCAGCAGGGTGCCGTCGGCGGTGACGAGACCGGCGGCGATCTTGGTGCCGCCGACGTCCAGGGCCGCGACGGCGGTCCGGCCGGACGGTTCCCCGGTGGGCGCCGGGATCGAGCTCGTGTTCACGGGAGTTGGCCTTCGCCTGGGATGCGGTGGGTTCAGTCGGAGCTGCGGTGCAGGGTGGCTTCGAGGCGGTACGCGTCGCCGCGGTACACGGCCCGGCCGAGCAGTACCGGGGTGTCGGTCTGGTCGTAGGTGACCTCCTCGCCGACCAGGACCGGGGTGCCCGGCGGCACCCGCAGCAGCTCCGCCTCCAAGGGCTGGGCACCGTCGGCGCGCGCGGTGTACGTGCTGTGCATGACGCGCACCCCGGCCCTGGCCTCCAGTTCGGCGAAGAGCGAACGGTCCGTCAGGTCGACGTCCTCCAGCGCCTGGGCACGGGAGCGCACCAGCACCGTGGTGTCCAGGCACACCGGTACGTCGTCCAGGCCGCGCACCCGGACGACCTCCAGCACCTCGGCGGCGGGTGCGATGCGCAGCCGGGCCGACTCCTCGTAGCCGGCCGGGCGGACCTCGCGGCGCAGCACCCGTGCGGTGGCGGTCAGGCCGCGGTCGCGGGCGATGTCGGTGAAGCTCTTCAGCACGCTGGGCGGTTCGCTGACCACGTCGGTCGCGACGAACCAGCCGCGCTGCGGTGAGGAGTGCACCCGGCCCTCGGTCTCCAGCAGGGCCAGGGCCTGGCGCAGGCTGCTGCGGCTGACGCCGACGCGCTGGGCCAGGGCGCGTTCCCCGGGCAGTTGACTGCCCGGGGCCCATACCCGGCGGTCCAGCAGCTGTCCGAGTGCGCGGCGGGCGAGCTGGACGGCCGGGCCCGCGGTCGTGGTCGCGGTTGCGGCGAGTGCGGGGGCAGGGGCGGGGACGGAGGGTGAGGCCGGTGCGTCATGCGTGGTCACGGTCATGGACCGTACCAGAGCAACCAGTTCATGGACCAGATGAAAATCTGGTCCAAACACTGGACTGACTGGACTGAAGTGCGCCATGATCCCACCACGCCGACATTCGGAAGTTCCTCTTCCGTTCACCGACGTGTGCCCGCCTGGCGTTGTACGGGGCCACGGCCGACCCCTGCCTCCAACAGGCCGCAGGGCCCAGCCCGATGGCACGCCTCGACACCACCATGCGTGACACCACTCACCCGCGACCCGCGACAGCACACCGCGCCGCACCCGAGCCGAGGGAGCCTCGATGCCGTCACATCCACCGGTCCGTCTCGCCGTCATAGGCGCAGGAACGATTTCTCAGTCGGTCCACCTCCCCGCCGTCCAGCGCCTGGGCGCGCTGTTCCAGACCGCCGTCGTGTGCGATCTGTCCCCCTCCCGTGCGGCGGCGGTGGCCGCCCGCTGCGGCGTCGGCGTACGGGCCACGCACCGCTATGAGAGCGTGCTGGCCGACGACACCGTCGACGCCGTGCTGCTGGCCACCCCAGGCACCCACGCGCAGGCCGCACGCGCCGCGCTGGAGGCCGGAAAGCACGTCCTCGCCGAGAAGCCGCTGTGCCTGACCGTGGCCGAGGCCGAGGAGCTGGGCGCGCTCGCCGAGGCCAAGGGCCTGGTGCTCCAGGTCGGCTACATGAAGATGTACGACCCGCTCACCGAGGTCGCCGCGGCCGAGCTGGCCGAGCTGGACACCCCGCGCACCGTCCGGGTCACCGTGCTGCATCCCGCCGACGAACCCCAGGTGGAGCATCTGCGGCTGGACCCGCCGGCCGACGACGCGGACACCTCGGTGATCGCCGAGTCGCTCGCCTACGAGGACGCGCGCACCCTCGACGCCCTCGGCGAGGTGCCCGCCGAACTGGGCCGCTACTACCGCGACGTGCTCAACGGCTCGGTGATCCACGAGCTCTCTGTCCTGCGCGCGCTCGGCTTCACCCTGCCCACCGCCTTCGACACCGCCGAGCTGTGGCCGTGGCCGGTCGAGGGCGAACCGCCGTGCCTGCTGGCCACCGCGCCGCTCGGTGACGGCGCCCGGCTGGTGCTCAACTGGAACTGGCTTCCGGACCACCCCGAGTACGGCGAGGAGATCGCCGTGCTCGCCCGCGACGGCCGGCTCCGCCTGGACATGGCCGCGCCCTACCTGGTGGACGTGCGTTCCACGCTGCGCGTGGAACGCGCGGAGGGCGCGGTGCGCCGCGACACCACCGCACGCCACGGCTACGACACCGGGTTCGTCCGCCAGCTGGAGGAGTTCGCCGCGGCGGTCCACGGCGAGGCGAAGGTCCGCTCGGGTGCAGCCGGGGCGGCCGAGGACGTGCGCTGTCTCCAGGCCCTGGTCGCCACGCTCGCCGAGCGGGTGGGCGTCGAGATCGGCGGCGAGGCCGCGCACGGGGGTGCCGCATGACCGGCCGCACCACGAACCCCGGCGCCGGTGACGCGCTGCCCGACGGGATCCTGATCGGCAACGCGCCGGTGAGCTACGGCGTGTACGGCGAGGGCGCCGGCGGGCCCGGTTCCTCCCCGAGCGCCCTGCTGGCCTCCATGTCCGAGGCCGGCTACCAGGGCAGCGAACTCGGCCCGCCCGGCTTCTTCGGCACGCCCGAGCAGGCCGCCGCGCTCTTCACCGAGCACCGGCTGGCCGCCGTCGGCGCCTACATCCCCGTGCACTACGCGCTCGGCGACGACGTCGTGGAGCACGACCTGGCCCGGATGGAACAGACCTGCCGTGAACTGGCGGCGTGCGCCGAGGCGGCGGGCACCCCCGCCGACCAGGCGCCGCTGGCCATCCTCGCCGACGAGGGCAGCGAGACCCTGCTGCACCACCCCGCCAGGTCCTGGGACGACCGCTCGCTGGCCCTTGACGAGGCCGGCTGGGAACGCCTGGCCCGGCTGTCCGAGCGGGCGGTGGCGATGGCCCGCTCCTACGGACTGCGCCCCTCCTTCCACCCGCACATCAGCACCTTTGTGGAGTCGCCCTGGGAGGTCGAGCGGCTGCTGGAGCTGACCGAGGTCGGCCTCACCCTCGACATCGCGCACATCCAGCTGGCGGGTGGCGACCCCGTGGCGTGCCTGCGGGCCTGGCGCGAGCGGATCAACCACGTGCACGTCAAGGACGTACGCATGGCGGTGCTCGCCGAAGCCAAGGCCTCGGGCCGCACCGACTTCGACGAGTGGTGGGCCGACGTCTGTGTGCCGTTCGGCGCGGGCGACGTCGACATCGACGCCTTCCTGTCCGAGCTGCTGCGCGGCGGCTACCGGGGCTGGCTGCTCGTCGAGCAGGACCGGGCGCCGACCCCGGCCGAGGAATATCCGCAGGTCGCCGCCGAGCAGGCGGCCAACCATGCCTGGCTGGCCGCGAAGGTGGCCGCCCACTCCTGATCACCCCGGTGCCTGGGACGCACGGCCCGCCGGCCGTGCCTCCCGGCGCCGTTCCCGGTCCGCCCGTGCGCGGACCCGAAGTGGAGCAAGGATGAAGAAGCTGCGATGGACCGGGGCCGCGGGGGTCGCCCTGGCCGGGCTGCTGGTCTCCGGGTGCGGTGTCCCAGGGGCCGGTGGCACCACCGCCTCGTCCGGCGTCACCGGACCCCGGATCACCCAGCCGGTGACCGTCCAGGAGGTGGCCAAGTCCGGCCCCACCACCCTGCGGGTGCTCGCCGACTCGGGCGAGGACGCCACGCTCAAGGCGCTCGTGCCGATGTACGAGAAGAGGTACCCCAACGTCAAGGTCGACGTCGTCACCAAGGGCTTCGACGACCTGATGAAGACCGTCGTCAACTCGATGTCCGGCACCGACGCGCCCGACCTCGTGCAGGGCAACCAGGGCTACGGAACCGACGGCCCGCTGGTCAAGGCCGGACTGATCCGCCCGCTGGACGACGTGATGCGCGCCTACGGCTGGGAGAACACCTTCACCGACGGCGCCCTCAAGCAGTACCGCTGGACCCCGGACGGCGCCGTCTTCGGCTCCGGCAGCCTCTACGGCATCTCGCCGGCCACCGAGTACGTCGGGGTGTTCTACAACACCGACAAGCTGGCCAGGCTCGGCATCAAGCCGCCCACGACCTACGCCGAGTTCACCGCCGCGCTGGCCCGCGCCAAGGCCGCCGGAGAGCAGCCCATCATGCTGGGCAACGCCGAGAAGTACCCCGCCAGCCAGGTCATCGGCCTGGTCCAGGCGCAGAACGTGGCCAGCCGCGACATCCGCTCCTGGATCAGCGGAGTCCCCGGTGCCACCATCGCCGACCCGGGCACCGAGGCCGCGGCCGGCACCGTGCAGGACTGGGCGAAGCGCGGCTGGTTCGGCAAGGGCTACGACGGCATCAGCTCCGACGACGCGGTCGCCAAGTTCAGCCACGGCCAGGGCGTCTTCCTGGTCGCCGGCTCCTGGAACGCGCCCGCCCTCCAGCAGAGCATGAACGGCCATGTCGGCTTCACCCTGCCCACCCGGCCCGACGGCACCCGCGCCACGGTCGGTTCGCTCGGCCTGGGCTGGCACATCAGCTCCAAGACCCAGCACCTGCCCGCCGCGGTCGCCTTCCTCGACATGCTGATGAGCGACCGGTTCGCGCAGACCCTCGCCGACGTCGGCCGCACCCCGGTCACCGGCCAGGGCAAAGTCAAGGCCGACAGCAAGGTCGTCGACCAGGTCAACGGCATCGGGCTCAAACTGCTCGCCGACGACGGGCAGAACTTCTACCTCGACTGGGCCTCCACCACGATGCTCGACACCATCGGCTCCAAGACCCAGGACCTCCTGGCCGGCCGTATCTCGCCCCACGGCTTCACCGAGGGCCTGCAGAACAACTGGCAGGCGTTCCAGGACCAGCAGCGCCAGGACGCGGCAGCCGCCGGGGGCACCCCGTGACCGCGGCCCCGCTCTCCGGACGGGCCACCGCCACCGAGCCCGCACCCTCCCACGAGGACCGCACCGGCCAGGAACCCCGGGACCAGCGGCGACGGCACGGCCTGCGCGCCTGGGCCGGACGCCAGTACTGGCCCGCCGTCTGGTACCTGCTGCCCGCCGCCGTCTTCTACACGCTGTTCGTGCTGCGGCCGCTCGGCCAGACCGTCTGGATATCGCTGTTCCGCTGGGACGGCCTCACCGAGGGCCGCTGGGTGGGCCTCGGCAACTACCGCGCCCTGTTGTCCGACACCCGCATCCCCGCGGCGATCGGTCACTCGCTGGAGTTCGTGGTCTTCTACGCGCTGTTGCCGGTCGCCCTCGGCCTGTTCCTCGCCGCCCTGATGTCCCGCATCCGGATCCACGGGCTGAGCTTCTTCCGCGCGGTGCTGTTCCTGCCGCAGATCCTGGCCACCGTCGTGGTCGCCGTCTCCTGGCGCTGGATCTACGACATCGACGGGCCGCTCAACGCCGCCCTGCGCGCCGTCGGCCTCGGTTCCCTGGCCCGCGCCTGGCTGGGCGACTACCACACCGCCCTGCCCTCGGTCGGCCTGGTCGGCACCTGGGTGATGTACGGGCTGTGCATGGTGCTCTTCCTGGCCGGCACCCAGAAGATCCCCACCGAGCTGTACGAGTCCGCCCGCATCGACGGCTGCGGCGCGATCCGTGAGTTCTTCACCGTCACCCTGCCCGCGCTGCGCGGCGAGATGTCCATCGCCCTGGTCCTCACCATCACCTACGCCCTGCGCAACTTCGACCTGGTGTGGAACACCACCACCGGCGGCCCCGGCACCTCCACCACCGTGCCCAGCGTCTTCATCTACCAGGGCGCCTTCCTCACCCACGAGGTCGGCGGCGCCGCCGCGATCAGCGTCTGTCTGACCGCCGTGGTGCTGGTGGTGACCGGGGTCGTCATGCGCCTGGTGCGCGGAAAGGAGGGCTGACGGATGCTCACCAGCCGCCGCCAGACCGTCATCGGACACGCCGTCCTGGTGGTCGCCGCCATCGCCGCCCTGTACCCCTTCCTGTCCGTGGTGCTGCTTGCGCTCAGCAAGCCCGGCACCCGGCAGAGCGGCTTCACCCTGCCCACCTCGATCAGCTTCGCCAACTTCTCCCAGGCCTGGACCCGGGGACTGTTCTCCCAGGCCCTGCTCTCCAGCCTGATCGTGGCCGCCGCCGTGGTGGTGGGCACCATCGTCCTTGCGGTGCTGGCCGGTTACGCCTTCGCGGCCTTCCCCTTCCCGCTCAAGGGAGTTCTCCTCGGACTGCTCCTCGTCGGTCTGGTGATGCCCTACGAGGCCACCGTGATCCCGCTCTACTACCAGCTACGCGCCTGGCACCTCACCAACACCTACTGGGCGCTGATCCTGCCGCAGATCGGCCTGTCCCTGCCCTTCGCGGTCTTCTGGATGCGCACCTTCTTCGTCTCCACCCCGCCGGCACTGCGCGAGGCGGCCTCCGTCGACGGCGCCTCCAGGTTCCGCACCCTGCGGTCCATCCTGCTGCCGATGGCCGTACCCGCCATCGGCACCCTCGCCACCCTGCTCTTCCTCTTCGCGTGGAACGAGTTCCTGCTGGCGCTGGTCCTCGTCCCGGACGACCGCAGCGTGCAGACCGCACCGCTGGCCCTGTCGTTCTTCGCGGGCAACCGGCGCAACAGCGACCCGGGCGTCACGGCGGCCGCCGCCGTCATCGTCGCCCTGCCCGTACTCATCAGCTACATCGCCCTCCAGCGCCGCATGATCAGCGGCATGCTGGCGGGCGCCGTAAAGGAGTGACCCCCATGTCGGCCCCCCTTCCCCCGCGCGTCTTCGACAGCCCCGCCCTGCTCGGCGCGGAGCTGGCCCGCGAGATCGCGGACGGAATCGCGGAAGCAGCAGGCGCCGGCCGGCGCTATGTGCTGGGCTGCCCCGGCGGCCGCAGCCCCAAGCCGGTCTACGAGGCGCTCGCCGAACTGACCGCCGAGCGCCGGCTCGACCTGCGGCATGTCGTCATCGCCATGATGGACGAGTACGTCCTGCCCGACCCCGACGCGCCGGGCGGCTTCCACGACGTCGACCACGGCGCGCACAACAGCTGCCACCGCTTCGCCGCCGAGGAGATCGTCGCCCCCCTCGACGCCGCCGCAGGACCCGGCCGGGGCATCCCCGCCGACGCGATCTGGTTCCCCGACCCGGCCGACCCGGAGGCCCACGAACGGCGCCTCGTCGACTGCGGAGGCGTCGACCTGTTCCTCCTGGCCTGCGGCGCCTCGGACGGGCACATCGCCTTCAACCCGCCCGGCACCGACCGCCACAGCACCTGCCGGATCGTCGAACTCGCCGACACCACCCGCGTCGACAACATGGGCACCTTCCCCGGCTTCACCTCCCTGGACGAGGTGCCCCGGCACGGCGTCACCGTCGGCGTGGAGACCATCGTGGCCCACTCCCGGCGCGCGGTGATGATCGTGCACGGCGCCCACAAGCGCGAGGCCGTGCGCCGCCTGACCGCCGCCCACGGCTACGACCCGGCCTGGCCCGCCACCCTGGTCACCGAGTGCGCCGACGCCGCGCTGTACGTCGACCGGGCCTCGTCGGCCCTGGAGGACGCCGCATGACGTACGACCTGATCACCCTCGGCCGGGTCGGCGTCGACCTCTACCCGCAGCAGACCGGGGTCGGCCTGGCCGAGGTGAGCACCTTCGCCAAGTACCTCGGCGGCAGCGCCACCAATGTCGCCGTCGCCGCCGCCCGGCACGGACTGCGCAGCGCGGTCGTCACCGGCGTCGGCGACGACCCGCTGGGCGGCTTCGTCCGCGCCGCGCTGCGCGGCTTCGGCGTGGACGAACGGCATGTGGTGACCGTGCCCGGGGCCCAGACCCCGGTGGTGCTGTGCGAGATCTTCCCGCCGGACGACTTCCCGCTCTACTTCTACCGGCCCGACGCCCCCGACCTGCGGCTGCTGCCCGCACACCTGGACCTGCCCGCGCTGCGCGCCGCCCGGGTCGTGTGGGCCACCGGCAGCGGCCTGTGCGCCGAACCCTCGTACGGCACCACCCTGCGGGCGCTCGCCGAACGCGACGCCGGCACCGACACCGTGCTCGACCTGGACTGGCGCCCGATGTTCTGGGACCGGCCCGAGGACGCGCCCGCCCGCTACGCCCGCGCCCTGGAACACGCCACCGTCGCGGTCGGCAACCGCGACGAGGTCGAGGTCGCGGTGGGCACCCGTGACCCCGACCGGGCCGCGGACCTGCTGCTCGCCCGAGGAGTACGGCTGGCCGTGGTCAAACAGGGCCCGGACGGGGTCCTGGCCCGCACCGCGACCGAGGACGTACGGGTGCCGCCGATCCCCGTCGAGGTGGTCAACGGCCTCGGCGCGGGCGACGCCTTCGGCGGCGCCCTGGTCGCGGGCCTGCTGGCCGGACGTCCGCTGACCGACACCCTGGCCGCCGCCAACGCCGCCGGAGCGCTGGTCGCCTCCCGGCACTCCTGCGCCGACGCGATGCCCACCCCCGAAGAGATCGCCGAGCTGACCGGCCGCACCGCTCCGCGCGCCGCCACCACCCTCACCACCGGAGAACCCCGTTGAGCACCACCCTCGCCACCAGCCGCGCCGCCCGTGACCTCGCCGAGGTCACCCGGATCCGGCTCACCGACCCCGACGCGATCCGCCGGGCCGCCCTCGCCCGCCCGAAGTTCGACGCCGCGGGCCTCGCCCGGCCGCTGTTCATCCTGGCCGCCGACCACCCGGCGCGCGGCGCGGTGGCCGCCGGGGGCAACGCCACCGCCATGGGCGACCGCCACGAACTGCTGGCCCGCTGTGTCGAGGCGCTCTCCCGCCCCGGCGTGGACGGCTTCCTCGGCACCCCCGACCTGGTCGAGGACCTGACCCTGCTCGGCGCGCTCGACGGCAAGCTGGTGCTGGGCTCGATGAACCGGGGCGGCATCCCCGGCTCCTCCTTCGAACTCGACGACCGCTTCACCTGTTACGACGCCCGCGGCATCGAGGAGGGCGGGCTGGACGGCGGCAAGGTGCTGCTGCGCGTCGACCCCGCCGACCCGGGCACCGCCGAGACCCTCAGAGGGACCGCCGCCGCCGTCAACGAACTGGCGGAGCGCCGGCTGCTCGCCCTGATAGAACCCTTCAAGTCCGTGCGCGAGGGCGGCAGGGTGCGCAACATCCTGGAGCCCGACGCACAGATCTGGGTGAACAACATCGCCTCCGCGCTCGGCCGCACCTCCGCCTACACCTGGCTCAAGGTCCCGGTCGTCCCCGAGATGGAGCGCATGATGGCCTCCACCACCATGCCCACCCTGCTGCTCGGCGGCGAGGGCGGCGGCGACCCCGACGCCATGTACGCCTCCTGGCAGCGGGCGCTGCGCATCGAGCACGTCCGCGGGCTGATCATCGGCCGCACCATGCTCTTCCCCGCCGACGGCGATGTGGCCGGCGCCGTGGACACCGCCGTCTCGCTGCTCGGCCGGGAGTCCTGATGACCCGTCGGCTGCATCTGCCCGACGGCACCGCGGGGGCGGACGGCTTCCGGCTGGCGGTCACCCCGCAGGACGCCGGGTGGACCTACAGCTCCGTGCGCGTGCTCGACCTCGCACCGGGCGCCTCCCGGACCCTGGACACCGGGGACAGCGAGCTGATCGTGCTGCCGCTGTCCGGAAACTGCCGGGTGGAGATCGACGGCACCTCCTTCGACCTCGACGGCCGCGCCGACGTCTTCAGCCGGGTCACCGACTTCGCCTACGCCCCGCGCGACGCCCGGGTCACCGTCCACTCCACGGGCGGCGGCCGGTTCGCGCTGCCCGCGGCCCGCTGCGAGCGCCGGCTGGCACCCGCCTACGGGCCCGCCGAGGCGGTGCCGGTCGAGATCCGCGGCGCCGGCCCCGCCACCCGGCAGGTGAACAACTTCGCCTCCCCCGAGGGCTTCCCCTGCGACCGCCTGGTCGCCGTGGAAGTGCTCACCCCCGGCGGGAACTGGTCGTCCTATCCGCCGCACAAGCACGACGAGCGGCGCCCCGGAGAGGCCGTGCTGGAGGAGATCTACTACTTCGAGATCGGCGGCCCCGGCCCGCACGGCCTCGGCTACCAGCGGGTGTACGAGCCCGTGGCGGCCGGAGGCGACGGGGTGGACGTGCTGGCGGAGGTCCGGCAGGGCGATGTGGTGCTCGTCCCCCGGGGCTACCACGGCCCCTCGATGGCCGCGCCGGGACACCCCCTGTACTACCTCAATGTGCTCGCCGGGCCGCACCCGCAGCGCACCATGGCGTGCTGCGACGACCCGGCCCACCACTGGGTGCGCGCCTCATGGGACGGCCAGGCCGCCGACCCCCGGGTGCCGATCTGCGACGCCGGAGGGCCACGATGACCACGACCGGATCCCGTCCCACTCGCCGACTGACCACCGCCCAGGCGCTGGTGGCGTTCCTCGCGCAGCAGTACACCGAGCGGGACGGCGTCGAACAGCGGCTGGTCGAGGGCTGCTTCGGCATCTTCGGCCACGGCAACATCGCGGGGCTCGGCCAGGCCCTGCTGGAACGCCCGGACGACCTGACCTACCACCAGGCCCGCAACGAGCAGGCCATGGTGCACGCCGCGGTGGCCTACGCCCGCACCCGGCGCAGGCTGTCCACCCTGGCCTGCACCGCCTCGGTGGGGCCCGGTGCCACCAATATGGTCACCGGGGCGGCCCTGGCCACCGTCAACCGGCTGCCGGTGCTGCTGCTGCCCGGCGACACCTTCGCCTCCCGCGCCGCCTCGCCGCTGCTCCAGGAACTGGAGCAGCCGTACGCCGCCGACCTCACCGTCAATGACGTCTTCCGGCCCGTCTCCCGGTTCTTCGACCGGATCTGGCGGCCCGAGCAACTGCTCTCCTCGGCCGTGCAGGCGATGCGGGTGCTCACCGACCAGGCCGAGACCGGCGCCGTCACCCTGTGCCTGCCGCAGGACGTCCAGGCGGAGGCCTGGGACTTCCCCGAGGAGTTCTTCGCTCACCGGGTGTGGCACATCCGCCGCCCGGCCCCCGACGAGGCGTCACTGGCTGCCGCCGTACGGCTGCTGCGGGGCGCCCGGCGCCCGCTGATCGTGGCCGGCGGCGGGGTGATCCACTCCGACGCCACGACCGCACTCGCGGAGTTCGCCGCCGCCACCGGGGTGCCGGTCGCGGTCACCCAGGCCGGCAAGGCCGCGCTGCCGCACGGCCACCCGGCGGCCGTCGGCGCCATCGGTCACACCGGCAGCGCCGCGGCCAACGCCCTGGCCCGCGAGGCCGATGTGGTGATCGGCATCGGCACCCGCTGGCAGGACTTCACCACCGCCTCACGCACCCTGTTCGCCGACCCCGAGGTGGCCTTCGTCAACCTCAACATCGCCGCGTTCGACGCCGCCAAGCAGGCCGGGGTGTCCCTGGTCGCGGACTCCCGCGCGGGCCTCCAGGCGCTGGGCACCGCGCTGTCCGGCTGGTCGGCCGCCCCGGACTGGCGCGAGCGCGCGGCCCGGCTGGTGCGCGGCTGGGACGCGGTGGCGGACGCCGCCTTCACCGCGGGACACCAACCGCTGCCCGCCCAGAGCGAGATCATCGGCGCGCTGCGGGACGCCATGGGAGAGCGGGACGTGGTGGTGTGCGCCGCCGGTTCGATACCGGGCGATCTGCACAAGCTGTGGCGTCCCAGTGACCCGCTGGGCTACCACGTCGAGTACGGGTTCTCCTGCATGGGCTACGAGATCGCCGGAGGGCTCGGCGTGAAGATGGCCGCGCCCGACCGCGAGGTCGTGGTGCTGGTCGGCGACGGCTCCTATCTGATGATGGCTCAGGAGATCGCCACGGCCGTCGCCGAGGGGCTCAAGCTGGTCGTGGTACTGGTGCAGAACCACGGCTTCGCCTCGATCGGCGCGCTGTCGGAACAGGTCGGCGCCGACCGGTTCGGCACCCGCTACCGCTACCGCGACCCGGCCACCGGTCACCTGGACGGTGACATCCTGCCGGTCGACCTGGCCGCGAACGCCGCGAGCCTGGGCGCGGACGTGCTCCGCGCCCAGGGCCTGGACGGCTTCCGCGAGGCGCTCGCCACCGCCCTGGCGGCCGAGCGCACCACCGTCGTCCATGTGGAGACCGACCCCCTGGTACCGGCACCCGGCTCCGACGCCTGGTGGGACGTCCCGGTCGCCGAGGTCTCCGCACTGCCGTCGGCCACCGCGGCCCGCGCCGCCTACGAGCAGCACAAGAAGGCCCAGCGCCCGCTGCTCACCCCGCCCCCGGCCTGAACCGGCCGCCGGCCCGCGTCCACCGGGACTCCCGGAGCGGACGCGGGCCGGCGCACCGGTGCTGGGACAGTCGTCACCACCGACGGAGGCGGCCCAGGCCCACTGAGCCGTTCCTCGTCGTGGAGCGAGCGGGTCGGCCGGTCCGGCGAGGAGCGACCGCGGGGCGGCCTCGACCGACGGACCGAGCAAGCGCGCTGTAGTACTCCTTGGGCCGGGTCTCGAAGTCCACCCACGCGGACAGCCCCGCAGGACCGCTGTCCGGTCCCCGCAGCAGGTCGACGGAGGCCTGGGCGAACTGCTGCTGGACACCTTCCCGTTGGGCCTCGGCCAGCAGCGGGCGCAGCTCGGCCACGGCCTCCCGGGCGTCCTGGCGCTGCTCCTTTCCCGCGCCCAGCATCTGCTTCCAGCCGGCCGCCGGGGCCGCGTCGGCCAGCACCGGGTCCAGACGCGCGGTCAGTTCCCTGCCCGTCGCCGCGGCCTGCTCCATCCCCGGACCGGCCTCCACCAGCACCCGAAGAGCGACGACGAGTGCCGTGGTCCGCGGCTCGGGTCGCGCCGCGTCGATCCGGACCGCCAGGGCCTCGTCCGCCTCGTCGGCGATCCGCCGGGCGGCGGCCACCACCTGCCCGGCCGCGGTCCGTCCCACTCCGGGGATCTGCCCCAGACGCCACTCCCCCGCTTCGAGCACGTCCCGCACGGTTCGGACCCCAGCCTTCTCCAACTGCTTCGCGGTCGACCGGATTCCGGCCGTCTTCCAGAGCCGTGTGACCGGAATCCGGCTCAGCTCAGCGTCCACCAGTTCCCGATGGAGCGGGGCCCAGGCCGCCCGTACCGCTTCCACCGCCCGTCCATGGTCCTGGACCACCAGTGCTGCGGCCTCCCGCAGGCGCGTCGCCGCACGGACGACCTTGGGCTGCGCGCCGCGCCCGCGGTTCAGTGCGCTGATGTTCCCGCCGACGAGGGCGACGACCGTCAGCAGCAGCCCGACCGTCACCAGCACGTCGGAGACCCCGATCTGCTCACTGATCTCGTCGTCCTGCGCCAGTACGTACAGGTCGCCCCGGCCCGGGCCTTCGGCGATCACAAACCCGGTGTCCCAGCCGAGGTTCGAACCCGGTTCGTAGTTCGGTGCCTTCAGGATCTCGTCCCGGTCGGCATCGCATTGGTAGGGCGCTTCGCGTTCACGGTGTGCGAAGGGATCCGTCCAGCGGACCCTGCACTTCCCGTCGGGCTGCTCGTCCAGCACGGTCAGGTCGGTCCGCCGGAGTTCGGGGTAGTCCGGCGCGGCCCAGTACACGCCGATCGAGCACAGGATCAGCATCAGGCCGCACACCAGCATCCACCGGAAGAAACCCACGTGCCGCATCCGGAAACCTCCCCCCTGGGTCCGCCCCGCCGAACGAGCCGAACGCGCCGACCACGACCAGCCTGTACCGCGCGCGTCAGGTCGGCAAGGACCGGCGCAGGCAGCCGGGCGGCCCGATTTCCTGCCTGCTCCCGGCAATTCGGCGACCGGCGCAGCCGGGGTGCTGGAGGAGGGGCCTCGCTGGTGCGGCGGATACGCTGGACCTGCGAGGACGGGAGTGGAACAGGGAGACCGCGTTGGACAAGCCGCTGAAGAACCCCCCGCCGTACGCCATCGCCAGCGTCGATCACGCGCTGCGGGCGGCCACCATGCTTCAGCTGGAGGGCGGGCTGACCGTGTCGCAGGTCGCCGAGCGCCTCGGCGTGGCCCGGTCGACCGCGCACCGGCTGCTGGCGATGCTCGTGTACCGGGACTTCGCCGTGCAGGACGAGAACCGTGTGTACCGCGCGGGCCCGGTCCTGGAGCTGGCCGCCCACTCGCAGTCGCAGGTGTCCCGCCTGCGTACCGTCGCGCTGCCCCATCTGCACCGGTTGGTCGACCTGCTGGAGGAGACGGCCAACCTGACAATCCGCACCGGGGACACGGCCCGGTTCATCGCGAGCGTCGAGTGCGCGCAGGCGCTGCGCGTGGGTTCACGGGAGGGCATGGTCTTCCCGGCGCACCGCACGACGGCGGGGCTGCTGCTCCTCGCCGAGCTGGGCGGGGAGCAGCTCGAGGAGGTGTACGCCCTGGAGCGCTACCGCGACCGGCCCGGGGACCGGCCCGATCTGGCGGCGCTGCGGCAGGAGCTGGCGCGGGTGCGCCGGGGCGGATTCGCGGTGAACCAGGACCGCTCCGAGCGGGGGCTCGTCGCCGTCGGGGTGCCGGTGCGCGGCGCGGACGGGGTAGCGCTGGCGGGCGTGTCGGTGTCGCTGCCCGGGGTGCGCTACGCACCGGGTCGGTTGCAGTCGCTGGTGGCGACGCTGAACGCGGCCGCGCGGGCCATCGAGGCGGATCTGACCACACGCTGAGGAAGGCGGCCGCGGCCGCCTCGCGAGGCACTTCACGGGGGAATCGTCCGTCGGCGTCGGACGGCAAAAAGATCGGCGTCGGACGGCAAAAAGAAAGGGAAAGGAGGTCACCCGCTCCTTTCCACTCTCAACGTATAGCGCACTGGGGGGCTTGCGGCAAGGCCCCCGTCGTGCCGCAGAATCGCCGGCCGAAGCCGGAAATCGAGGGTGGGTGTCGCGAAGTGCGTGTGCTGTTGTCGACGTATGGATCGCGTGGGGACGTCGAACCGCTGGTGGCACTCGCGCTGCGGCTGCGGGAACTCGGCGCGCAGGTGCGGATGTGCGCGCCGCCGGACGAGGACTTCGCTCAGCGGTTGGCCGGTGTCGGCGTGCCTCTGGTGCCGGTCGGCCGGTCGGCGCGCGCGCTGACGACCGCGGCACCGTCGCCGTCGTCCCTGCCGCAGCGCGCGGCCGAGTTGATCGCCGGACAGCTCGACGCGGTCACCGCGGCGGCCGAGGGGTGCGACGCGCTGGTGGCGACCGGCATGATGCCGGCCGCGGCCGGCGCCCTGTCGGTGGCCGAGAGACTGGGCATCCGCTCCGTGTCGGTGACCTTCCAGCAGCTCGTCCTGCCGGCGCCGCACCGCGCGCCGCTGGCGTATCCAGGCCGGTCGTTCCCACCGGAGGTGACCGACAACGGGACGCTGTGGGACCTGGACGCCCAGAGCATCAACGCGCTGTTCGGTGAGGCGCTCGACACGAACCGCGCGTCGATCGGGCTGCCCCCGGTGGACGACGTCCGCGAGTACGTCATCGGCGGCCGGCCGTGGCTGGCGACGGACCCCGTCCTGGACCCGTGGCAGGGGACCCCGGACCTCGACGTCGTCCAGACCGGCGCGTGGATCGTCCCCGACGTGCGCGCACTCCCCGCGGAGCTGACGGCATTCCTGGACGCCGGTACGCCACCGGTGTACGTGGGCTTCGGCAGCATGCCCCTGCACACCTCGAAGGACGTCGCCCGGACGGCCGTCGCGGCGGTCCGGGCACAGGGCCGCCGCACGGTCGTGGCCCGCGGCTGGGCCGACCTGTCCCTCGTCGACGACCGTGCCGACTGCTTCGTCGTCGGCGAGGTCAACCAGCAGGCGCTGTTCGGCCGGGTGGCCGCCGTCGTGCACCACGGTGGCGCGGGCACCACGACGACAGCCGCCCGCGCCGGCGCGCCCCAGGTGGTGGTGCCCCAGGCGGCGGACCAGCCGTACTGGGCCGCCCGGGTGGCAGACCTCGGCATCGGCGCGGCGCACGACGGTCCGACCCCGACCTTCGCGTCCCTGTCGGCCGCCCTCGGGGCGGCCCTCGCCCCCCGCACCCGCGCACGGGCGACCGCCGTGGCCGCCACGATCCGCACCGACGGCGCGGCGGTCGCCGCGAAGCTGCTGCTCGACGCGATGAGCTGAGAAGTACGCCAGTCCGCCCAGTCCGCCCGTGCCCGCGTGAGCCACGCGCGCTCGTCGAGCCGGGCCCCGCAGAACGACCACCCGAACTCCACGCCGGACCGGCACCCTGCCGCACGCAACGGTCGCAAGCGACTCCAGATCGGAACCGAAGACCATGAAACCCCTCACCGCCAGTGCTTTCGACCTTCCCGACCGGCTGTCCCCCAAGGCCGACCCGACACTGATCGCCGACGACGAGCAGCACTTCGCGGCCCTCGCGGAGTGCCTCGAGCAGTCGATCGCCGAGGTGTCCGACCGCCTCGCCGCCGCACGCAGGGCGCCCGGCGGCATGGGCCGGCAGGCGCTCGACCGGGACCTGGAGATCCACCGGCTGACCGCTCGCCTGCGCACGCTGCGCCGCTTCGGTCTGGACCTGTGCCTCGGCCGCATGGTCGGCGCGGAGCATCCCGAACCCCTGTACATCGGGCGGCTCGGCCTCACGGACAGCACGGGTCGCCGACTGCTGCTCGACTGGCGCTCCCCCGCGGCCGAGCCGTTCTTCGGAGCCACCCACGCCAACCCGATGGGCCTGACGAGCCGCCGCAGGTATCGCTGGACGCGCGGCCGGATCAGCGACTACTGGGACGAGGTCTTCACCGCGGACGAGTTCGCCGGGCACGCCGCGGCACTCGACGACCAGTCCGCCTTCATCGCCAGCCTGGGCAGCAGCCGCTCGCCCCGGATGCGCGACGTGCTCGGCACCATCCAGGCCGACCAGGACGCCATCATCCGCGCGGGTTCCCGCGGTGCTCTCGTCGTCGACGGCGGTCCGGGTACGGGGAAGACCGTCGTCGCCCTGCACCGCGCCGCCTACCTCCTCCACTCCGACCCCCGCCTCGGTCACCGCCGCGGCGGCCTGCTGTTCGTGGGCCCGCACCAGCCCTACCTCGGCTACGTCGCCGACGTCCTCCCCAGTCTCGGAGAGGAGGGCGTGCAGACCTGCACCCTGCGCGACCTCGTCGCCGAGGGAGCCGCCGCGGCGGTCGAGCGCGACCCGGGCGTGGCCCTCCTGAAGTCCTCCGCGGACATGGTGAAGGCGATCGAGACGGCCGTCAGGTTCTACGAGGAGCCGCCCGCCGAGGGGATGACGGTCACGACCCCCTGGTCCGACATCCGGCTCAGCGCCGGCGACTGGGCCGCGGCGTTCGAGGCGGCGGAACCCGGCACCCCGCACAACGAGGCGCGTGAGCAGATCCTGGACGAACTGCTCACGATCCTGGTGGACAAGCACGACGGCGGCGTCTCGGCCGACCTGCTCCGCACCTCGCTGACGCGGAACAGGGAACTGCTCACGGCGCTCCACCGCGCGTGGCCGCTGCTCGAGGCGGCCGACCTCGTCTCGGACCTGTGGTCGGTACCCGCCTACCTGCGGATGTGCGCTCCCTGGCTCAGCCGCGACGAGGTTCGGCTGCTGCAACGTACGGACGCACAGGCGTGGACGGTGTCCGACCTGCCGCTGCTGGACGCGGCGCGGCAGCGGCTCGGCGATCCGGAGGCGTCGCGGCGCAAGGCCCGGCACGAGGCCGTGCTCGCCGCCCAGCGCGCGCGGATGGAGCAGGTCGTCGACAACCTGATCGCCGCCGCGACGGACTCCGGGGCCGACGGTGACGACGGCGAGGGCCTGGTGAGGATGTTGCGCGGTGAGGACGCCGAGGTCAGCCTGGTCGACGAGTCCGAAGTGCCCACCGCCGACCCGGACCTGCTCGCGGGACCGTTCGCGCACATCGTCGTCGACGAGGCCCAGGAGCTGACCGACGCGGAGTGGCAGATGCTGCTGCTGCGGTGCCCGTCCCGGAGCTTCACCATCGTCGGGGACCGCGCCCAGGCCAGGCACGGGTTCACGGAGTCGTGGCGGGAACGGCTCGAACGGATCGGCCTCGACCGGATCGACCTGGCCTCCCTGAGCATCAACTACCGCACGCCGGAAGAGATCATGGCGGAGGCCGAGCCGGTCGTCCGGGCCGTGCTCCCGGACGCCAACGTGCCGACGTCGGTCCGCAGCGGCGGCGTCCCCGTCGTGCACGGATCCACCGCGGACCTGCACACGGTCCTCGACACCTGGCTCGCGGCGCACGCCGACGGGATCGCCTGCGTCATCGGCGATCCCACGTTCCCGACCACGTCCCGCGTCCGGTCACTCACCCCGGAGCTGTCGAAGGGACTCGAATTCGACCTGGTCGTCCTCGTCGACCCGGAGAGGTTCGGCGAGGGCGTCGAAGGGGCGATCGACCGCTATGTGGCCATGACAAGAGCGACCCAGCAGCTGGTCATCCTCACGAGCCCCTGACGTTGGCCGGGCCGCGACGTCCGTGCCGTCTGCCGGGGCGGGTGCCGGGCCGTCTGCCGGTGTGGCATCCGGTGACCGCCCGCCTCGGCACCACCACACGGAAAAACAGGTGTCGCCGGCCCCCGTGCCGTCCCTACCGTTCAGGATCATGGATGACATCACTGCCCCGCCACGGCTGACCCGCCTCGCCTTCCACGGCCCGCTCTCCGAGGACCGGGCCGCCGGGATGGTCCGGCGGCTCGCCTCCGCGGCCGGTCCGACGGCCCCGACCACCGTGCTCGACCTCGGCTGCGGCTGGGGCGAGCTCATGCTCCGCCTCCTCGAGGCGATGCCCGGCGCGAGCGGAGTCGGCGTCGACCTCAACGAGGAGGACCTGGCCCGCGGGCGCGCCAACGCCGAGGGCCGCGGGCTGGCCGAACGCGTCCACTTCGTCCAGGAGTCCGCCGCCGGCACCTCCCGAGACCCCGCCGATCTCGTACTCTGCCTCGGCGCCAGCCACGCCCTCAGCGAGGCCCGACCCCCCGAGCACACCGCGGCCGCCCTGCACTCCCTCCGGAGTCTGGTCACCCCGGGCGGCCGGGTCCTGCTCGGTGAGGGTTTCTGGCAACGCCCGCCCGCCCCGGGCGAGTTGGCGGCCATGTGGCCTGACGCGTCCGCCTCCGAGTTCCACCACCTCGGCGACCTCGCCGACCTCGCCGTCGCCGCGGGGTTCCGTCCGGCGTGGATCGAGACCGCGAGCAACGACGAATGGGAGGAGTTCGAGTCCGCCTACCGGTCCGACGTCGAGGAATGGCTCGCCACCCACCCCGGTCATCCGCTGGCCGAGGAGACCCGCGACCGCGTCGACCGCCACCGCGACAGGTGGCTGCGGGGTTGGCGCGGCGTCCTGGGCATGGCCTACCTGACCCTCGTCCCCGTGGCCTGAGGGTCGGCGGGATCAGTCATCGGTGTCACGGAACGCCCGACAGCCTGCGCTGTCGGGCACCGCTCCCCTCCGGCTCCGCTGCGCTCAGCCCTGTTCCTTTCGCCTGCTGCGCACGAGCCAGGTGGCTCCCCCGACGGCCAGAGCGACCGGCCACTCGAGGACCCCGGCGACGGCGAGGGCTCCCAGTCCCCCGTAGAAGACCAGGTCCCGGGTGGTCACCTTCTCCAGGCTGACGTGCGGCATCGGAACCGGGGCGTGGAACATGCGCGTGGGCCAGTGGGCGCCCCCGTCAGGATGGGCCTCCCCGGTCCCGTTCTGCCGGGAGTGCGCACGCTCCGTGAACGCCTGCGTGCTCCGGGCCCCGTACTGCCCCTTCTGGGCCCGCACGCGCGCCGCGGGTTCGAGCGTGGTCAGTCCAGCCTCTGACATCTTCTTCTGGGCCCGAACACGCTCGGTGGGCTCGAGCACCGTCTCGGCTGCCGTAACCATCCCCGCTCCTCCTTTCCTGTGAGCCGGTATGGATGTGCCTCTGCTTCCATCCTCGCGCGCCGTCGGCCGTAGAGCCGCCTCGCGGGGGACCCGGACGGCTCGACCGGGCCCCGCATCCGCTCACTTCCCGGCCGCGGGGCAGGCCGTCACGGCTCGCAGTAGGCGAGGGGAGTGACGTCGTAACTCTGGGTGGTGGACGTGTTGTGGAAGTTCACGGTCCAGCTGTCGCCGGGGTTCGTGCTCGTGCTCTGGTAGCTGTTCACGGGGATGACTTCGTCGCCCCCGACCCAACCCCCGCCGACCGCCGTCTGACCGGCCGGACACACAGTGACCAAGGCCAGCGTCTGCCCTGGCGTCAGCGTCGCGTCACCTCCGACGACCTGAGTGATGTCAGCGGCGCCCGTCGCACCCTGCGGACCGCTCGCACCCTGCGGACCGGTGTCACCCGTGTCGCCCTGGGGACCGGTCGCGCCAGTGTCACCCTGAGGACCGGCCACACCCTGCGAGCCCGTAGCACCCGTGTCGCCCTGAGGACCCGTAGCACCGGCGTCACCCTGAGCGCCGGTCGCACCGATGTCACCCTGCGGACCGGTAGCACCGCTGTCGCCCTGAGGGCCCGTAGCACCAGTGTCGCCCTGAGGGCCGGTCACACCCTTCCTCTCCGGGGGATGTGGCAGTCACTGCGCGTGCGGCTTCTCTCCGGAGACAGTGCGTGGGTGCGTGCTTGCCACCATGGGCACCCCCGCAGAGGGAATTGGATCGGGTCAGCCGGTGCCGTCCAGGTACCGGCTGACCCGGTGGTACACGCTAGGGCCCGTTGCGGATGCGTGAACCGGATGTGCGGGAGGGATCAGGGGCTCTTGCAGGTGATGTTTCCGGGTGCGGGAGTGGAGTTGCCCGTGGCGGTGAAGCCGAAGGTGGCGGTGCCGTTGGCCGCGAGGGTGCCGTTGTACGCACTGTTGCGCACCGTGACGGATCCGCTGGTCCCGGTGTTCACTCCGTCCCAGAGGCTGCTGATGGACTGACCGGTGGCCAGGGTCAGGCCGACGGTCCAGCCGTTGAGCGTACTGGTGCCGTTGTTGCGGATCGTCACTTCGCCCTGGAAGCCGCCGGGCCAGCTGTTGACGTCGCGGTAGGCGGCGGTGCAGGTGCCGTTCGTGCCACCGCCGCCGGGGTCACCACCCGGGTCACCGCCCGTGCCACCCCCCGGGTTGCCTCCGTCGCCGCCTCCGCCGTCGGTCAGAGTCGGGGTCTGCCAGTCCCGCCACGTGGACAGGTTGCCGGACTTGCTGGGGGCGATCCTGAACACGCCGGGGCTGCTTCCCGTGCCCAGCAGGAACTTCTGGATGTTCTGCTGCAACGGCGTCTTCCACTCGGACCTGACGGCGCAGTGGGTCCCGTCCTGGACGTCCGACCAGTAGCTGATGTTGCTCCCCGCGCCGAGCGCCTTGTAGATCTCGGCCCCGCCCAGCGCCGCCACGCTCCCCGACCTGGCGGCCAGCCAGTCGACGTACGGGTTGTCCATGACGAACAGCCCCCGGGGCGCGACCATGCCCAGGATCTCGTGGGTGTCCACCGGAAGGGAGTTCGGGTTGCCCGTGTAGGAGCTGAACGCGTCGCCCAGCCAGGGCTGTTCCGAGTAGGCGCTGCTCAGCGGCTGGGCGCCGCTCTCGCCCTGAATGCCGCGGAGGACGGGCACCCCGCCGCTGCCCGACTCGATCGGCATGGTCAGGGCGATGCGCTGGTCGAACGCGCCGGCCACGATGGCACCCTTGCCGAACCGCGAGCATCCCGTGACGCCGGTCGCGCTCGCCTTGAGCACGTTGCCGCCCGACTGCTCGATGACGTCGACGATGCGGCTCACGCCCCAGGACCAGGCCATCAGCAGGCCCGTGCTGCTGGACGAGCCGTACACGCTGTAGAAGGCGCCCTGCTTGTTGTTCCGCGCGGTGCCCTCCTTCCCCACCGTGTAGGGGTCGTAGTTGATGACGGCGACACCGGAGGCCTTGATGGTGGCCGTGTCCGCGCCGAGCCCGCCCAGCACGATGACGGCCGGGAAGGGACCCGAACCACTCGGCAGACTCACACTCGCCGAGAAGCTCGCGCTCTTCCCCTGGTCCGACACGTTCACGGTGATGCTGCTCGCCGACACCGTGCCGGTGACACTGGCGGGCTTCGCGGGCTTCTGGCCGTAGACGGACCGCTGCGCCAGCTGACTGATCTCCGCCCGGCGGCACCGCCAGTCGGAGGTGGACGAGATGCGCGTACCGTCCAGCCTCCTGAAGGGATCCGGAAGCAGGGAGCCGGCTGTCGGGGAGCCCGGGTTGGGCACCGCGCAGTCCGCGCCGTCGTCCTCGCCGCCGGCTTGCACCTGCGCGGCGACGACGTGTCCGTCGGCGGCGCCCGCCTGCGCGGTGAGCGAGGGGGTGATCAGGCTCGCCGTGGCCAGCAGGGCCGCGGCGGCCCACACTCTGGGCCGATATCGATACCGGGGGATGCGCATGGGGACCTCCAGGGGAAGGTGCGCGATCGACGGGGACGGACCCTGCCCGGCCGGCCTCACGGGGACGCCGCCGCGAGAGCGGCGACCGGCAGAAAGTCGGGGTTTCCCGGTTCGAATGTTGCGTGGACCTCGGGACGGCGCGGCCAGGGTTGGGAGCGCTCCCAAGCGTAGGAACAGGGTCGAGGCATGACAACACCCCGGGGGTGGGCCGCCCCAGTTTGGCCATTCCACCACCACCGGCGGCGCGCGATGACCCCAGCAAAGCGGGGCGGACGAGCGAAAGCCGACAGAACCGTCCGCCACCCGAGGCCTGCACAACGGAAGTACCAGCCGATTCGCACCCGCACCGAATGTTTCGAAAGTTTCGGTCCCGGCACCGCACATCTGCGGCGCACCACTCACGCGCCTTGACCGCACCGAACGGCGGGGAAACCTGACGAAGAATGACAGAGTGTTACAACAGTCGCAGAGGGAAGGAAGACGATGAAGCGGAAACCCCTGGCGTCGACGGAACCGAGGGCGGGATCCACGCCGGAGGTCGCCGCGGCCCGTCTGCGTCTGCTCTCCGAGGCGAGCCGCGCACTGGCCTCGGGCCTCGACGCGGAGGAGGCGCTGCGCCGCCTGGCCCGGGTGGTCGTTCCGCATCTGGCCGACGCCTGCGTCGTGGACCTGGTCGAGGGGAACGGGCTGCGCCGCCTCACCGTCACGGACCGGGACGCGGAGCGGGCGCTGCGGGTACTGCCCGGAGGGTTCCTGCCCGGCCCCGACGACTCGGCCGCCGCACTGGCGAAGGTGTTGCGCGGCACGGGCCCCCTGGTGGTCACCGACTTCGACCCGCCCGATCCGAACGACCCCCTGCGCTCGGCCCAGTGGGCCCTCTACCGCATGCTGGGCGCCGAGACCGCGTTGATCGTGCCCATGAGCGTACGGCGAGAGGCCCTCGGGGCGCTCACCTTCGTCCGGCGGGGCCCGGCCGCCCCCTTCGACGAACAGGAGCAGGCGCTCGCCGCCGACCTGGGGCACCGCGCGGGCCTCGCCCTGGACAACGCGCGCCTGTACGCGCTGCAACAGCACACCGCCGAGCAGCTCCAGCGCTCCCTCCTGCCCGATCTGACCGGGCTCGGGCACCTCCAACTCGCCACCTGCTACGTGGCCGCCCGCGAGCGGGCCGAGGTCGGCGGCGACTGGTACGACGCCTTCCCGCTCCCCGACGGCTCGGTGGTCCTCGCGATCGGGGACGTGGTCGGCCACGACCTGGCGGCCGCGGTCCGCATGGGGCAGCTGCGCAACATGCTGCGCGCGCTCGCCTACGACAGCGGGGACGACCCGGCCGGGGTGATGAACCGCCTGGACCGGGTCATGCAGGGCCTGACCAGCATCGAACTCGTCACGGCCGTCGTCGCCCGGATCGAGACCCCCGCCGACGCACCCTGGCGGCTGCTGATGACCAACGCCGGCCACCTTCCGCCGCTGCTCGCCCAGCCCGACGGCCGCACGCTCCTGCTGGAGGAGGGACACGCCCCCGTCCTGGGAGTCGACCCCGAGCTCGCGCGGGAGACCGCGGCGGTCACCCTGCCCTCCGGGGGCACCCTGCTCTTCTACACCGACGGCCTCATCGAACGCCCCGGCGAGGACATCGGCCGCGGCCTCACCCGGCTGCGCCAGCACGCGGCCGCGCTGGCCCGTGAACCCCTGTCGGTCTTCCGCGACGAACTGCTCACCCGGTTGAGTGACGATCAGCACGACGACATCGCCGTCCTGGCGCTGCGCATCCCCTGACCTCGGGGACGCATACGCACAGAGAAGCGAAAGGTCAGTTGCAGTCGTCGAAGTGTTCGCATACGACGCTCTTCGATCAATGGACGCCAGTGTGGAAGACCTCCACTCGAACGCCCGGGACGCGCGCCTACGGTGCGATCACCGGACGGCCGGCGCCGTCCTGACGCAGCCGACGATCAAGGGGAGGCACCGTGGCGAGTGTGGAAGTGTCGCTGAAGGAAATGATGACCGCGGTCGAGGGGGCGCTGGGCGCGGCGGTCGTCGACTACACCAGCGGAATGGCCCTGGGCACCCTGGGCGGAGGCAAGGATCTGGATCTGACCGTCGCCGCGGCGGGGAACACGGACGTCATCCGTGCCAAGGTGCGCACCATGGAGCAGCTGGGCCTGAACAGTCAGATCCAGGACGTGCTGATCACGCTCGGCGACCAGTACCACCTGATCCGCCTGGTCACCGGACGCAACGGCAACGGACTGTTCCTCTACCTGGTGCTGGACAAGGCCCGTTCGAATCTGGCGATGGCCCGCCACCAGCTCAAGCGCATCGAGGAGCAGCTCGAGATCTAGGCCCTTCCGCACCCCCGGGCCGACGTGCGCCCATGATGTGAAGACTTCTTCAAGTCACCACATCAGCATGATTCCAAGTCGTGGTCGCACGTGGCCCGGGGCGAGAAGGATCCGCTCTGCGAGGCACATTCCGTGTGGCGCCCTCCGGGGCGCCACCTCGTCCTGGACCAACCCCGATGCCAGGGAGCAGGCACCCATGCAGGTCCCCCTCTACCAGGCCAAGGCGGAGTTCTTCCGCATGCTCGGACACCCCGTGCGCATCCGGGTCCTGGAGTTGCTCCAGCACGGTCCCGTGCCCGTACGGGACCTGCTCGCCGACATCGAGATCGAGCCGTCCAGCCTCTCGCAGCAACTGGCCGTGCTGCGCCGCTCCGGCATCGTCGTGTCCATCCGGGAGGGCTCCACGGTCCGCTACGCCCTCGCCGGCGGCGATGTCGCCGAACTGCTGCGCGCGGCCCGCCGCATCCTCACCGAACTCCTGGCCGGCCAGAACGAACTGCTCGCCGAGCTCCGGCAGACCGACGGTGCCGCGCCCACCGCACCCGCCGCGACCGCGGGATCCGGGCGGATGCCCGTAGGGCACCGGTCGGCACACACCGTCACACCGTCGGACGCGCGGGGCCGCGGCGCGCAGTGAACGGCGCGACCGCGGGCGCCCCAGGCGGACGGCGGATGCCGCCGGGTCCTGCCCCGGCGCCGCTCAACGGCGCCGCGCGGGCGTCGGCGGGCCGAACGCGGCGCTTTTCAGCGAACGCCGCATGGTCAGCACCATCGGGCGCTCCACGAACCGGTGCACGAGATAGGACAGCACGACCAGGGCGGCGACGGTGACCCCGACCAGGAGCAGGGGATCGACCCGGTCGCCGAAGTGGTGCGCGACGGTCAGACCGAGCGTGTCGTGTAACAGGTACAGGGGGAAGGTCATCGTGCCCATGACGGTCAGCCCGCGCCAGCGGAGCCGCCGGGTCCAGCCGAGCGCGATGGCGCCGACCGCCAGGAAGAAGACCGTGGCCACCAGGACCAGCCAGCCGCGCCCCGGCGACCAGGTCTCCCAGTTGTTGCGGCCACCGGTGGGCGCCAGCAGGAAGTGCAGCGCCAGCAGCCACGACATGACGACGATGCCCCACAGCAGGGGTGTGGGCCGGTACCGGTACATGAGGTGGAAGGCCATGCCCGCGATGAAGTACGGGGCCGACGCCGGGTTCACCACGAGCGTGAGCAGCGGGAGGTGGGCGGAGGGCGCGAGCACGGCGGCGAGGGTCCACACCCCGCAGAAGATCACCACGCGCTGGTAGCTGACGCCCTTCCACACCACGACCGCGAACGTGAGGTAGAAGCAGAGCTCCGGCCAGAGGGTCCAGTAGACCGGGTCCAGGCTGGGCACTCCGAGCGGGGTCTGCAGCATCGTGAAGTTCGCGAGCAGGATGCGCGGGTGGGGGTTCCCGAAGGGGGTGTCGGCGACGTAGACGACGCATGCCGACACCGCGATGGCGATCCAGTACATCGGGTACAGACGGGTGACGCGGGAGATGAAGAAGTCCCGTGGTGTGCGCCCCCACGCGCTCATGCAGATGACGAAGCCGCTGATCAGGAAGAACAGGTCGACGCCGAGCCGCCCGAAGGCGAAGTAGCCGTGCAGTTCCGGGAAGACGCTCTGGTACGGGCGCCCCCAGATGCCCCGCATCGCCTCCGGGGTCTGGCCGACGAAGTGGAAGAGCACCACCGAAAGCGCCGCCAGGAACCGCAGCCCGTCCAGCGCGGCGAGCCGGTCTCTTCCGGTGCCCTTCCCGGCGACGATCACCCGTGCCTCAGGGGGCGCCTGCGGCACCAGCACTTCCTCGGTGACCGCCCCCTCGTTCCGCGGTCGCGTGGCTGCACCGGCCGATGCCCTGCGATCCGTCTGGGTCATATCTCCCGTTCCAGAGTCGTCCTGTTCCGAAAGGGCCCTGGAATCCGAATCACCTGCCCGACGGGCGGATGACGGTTTCGCCGAGTTTCGCCGAGTTCGTACGTATTCCGCTGCGGGGCGAGTGCCGACACCGCCTGGCCCACAGAGGGGGCCTACCCGATGTCCCCGACGAGATACGGGGCCGCCGGGGTGACACAAACCGCACTCGGGAACGAGGTCGCCGTCGTCTACCCTTCGGGCATGGTTGATCACTACGTCGTGGACGTGGGCGGGATCCGGCTGGCCTATCAGGTGTCGGGGGAACCGGGCAGCCGACCGCTTGTCCTGTTGCACGCGCTGGGTGAGACCGCCGCCACCTGGGACGGCGTGGCTCGTGCCTTCGCCCGCAGCCGGCGGGTGTACGCCCTCGACCTTCGCGGTCACGGCCGGAGCGACTGGCCGGGGGACTACTCGCTCGAGCTCATGAAGGCCGACGTGGTCCGGTTTCTCGACGCATTGGGGCTCGGCCCGGTGGATCTGATCGGGCACTCCATGGGCGGGGTCGTGGCCTACCTGCTCGCGGAGGACCATCCGGAGCGGGTCAAGCGGCTCGTACTGGAGGACGTCCCGGTCCCCCGCCCCCGGGAGCCGACCCTCCCGGCCCGGCCGGACGGCGAACTCACCTTCGACTGGCAGATGGTGCTGGCCGTCAGAGCGCAGATCGACCACCCGGACCCCGGGTGGCTGGAGCGACTCGGCCGGATCACCGCCGAAACCCTCGTGCTGGCCGGCGGTCCGCACAGCCATGTCCCCCAGGACGGCATCGCCGAGCTCGCCCGCCGCGTCCCCGGCGGGAGCGTGCGCACCATCCCGGTCGGACACCTGATCCACGAGGCGGCGCCGGAGGCGTTCCAGGAGGCGGTTGCGGCCTTCCTGCCCGCGGTGAGCGACCGGCAGCGGTGAATCGGAGGGGACCGCACTCGCACTCAACTAGTCTGCACGGCGTGATCAACTCGTACACGGGACTCGATGATGCCGGGGTTGCCACAGCGGCGGCATGTGCTGGCGCGGACGTGGTGCGCACCCTGTACGGACGCCCCCTCGCCCGCATCGACAAGGGTGCCGGCGACTTCGCGACGGCCGCCGACGTGGAGGCCGAGGAGGCGATCCTCGCCGTCCTCCGGGCCGCTCGGCCCAAGGACGCGGTACTCGGCGAGGAGAGCGGACGGCAGGGTGCTCGCGACGCCGCGCGCCAGTGGTTGGTGGATCCGTTGTGCGGCACGCTGAACTACGCCGTCGGCAGCATGCTGGTCGCCGTCAACGTCGCGCTGCGCGACGGGGCGGCGGCGGTGGCCGATCCGTTCGGCGGCGAGGTGTTCTTCACCGACGGTGAGTCCGCCCGGGTGCGGCGGGACGGGGCCGACGCGCCGCTGACGCCCACGTCCGCGACCCGGCTGGTGGACGTCAACCTGGACCCGCCGTTCCCGAGCGCGCCGGGGTTCCGGGCCGTGGATCTGCTGGCCCGCCCCGAGTTCGCCGAGCGGTTCCGGCCGAGGGTCGTGTCCACGACGCTCGCGCTGGCCTGGGTCGCGGCCGGCAGGCGTGCCGCGTACGTCACCGACGGCGGGAACCTGTCCGCAAGCGTGCACTTCGCCGCCGGGATCGCCCTGTGCCGGGCCGCCGGCTGCGTGGTCACCGGGATCGACGGCGCTCCGCTCGGGCAGACGGGCCGCGGGCTCGTCGCGGCCGCCGACGCCGAGACCCACCGAGCGCTGAGGACGATGATGACGTAGCGCGTGATGAGCCCGTGCTCCGACGGGTCCGCCGTCTGCTACGCGGTGCCGTCGCCGTCCAGGAAGCGGAGCAGCACGGAGGCCTCCGCGCGGAGCCGGGCGGCTCGGTCGGCGTGTGCGGGGGTGGTCAACTGCGCTGCGGCTTCGAGTCGTTCGGTGGCCTCAGCGCGCACGATGTCCGCCACACAGCTCTCGCTCAGCTCACGCCGCAAGGCCTCGGTGGCCCCGGCGCCGACCGGTGACTGCTCCAGGGCCAGGCCGCGGGTACCGGCTTCGCCCACGGGCACCGCCTCCGCGTTGTCCAGCGCGGCGAGTGTCGCGCGCAGGGCGCTCACCGCGGCCTTGTCGCGGGCGCGCATCGCGTCCGGGAGGGCTTGACGCATACGTACACGTAGGGACATGCCGGGACCCTACGGGGCTGTCCGTGGTCCCACAACGCAATATCCCCGTCCCAGGTCATCGAGGGTCCTGTCCCCGTCCTCGGTCACCGACGGCCGTCAGCGCTGGAGGAATGCCTCCACCTCGTCGCGGTGGGGCAGCGACGGCTGGGCGCCGGGGCGGGTGGTGCTGAGTGCCGCCGCGGCACAGGCCCAGCGGGCGGCCTGTTCCAGGGTGCGGCCCTCGGCCAGCGCGACCGCCAACGCGCCGCAGAAGCAGTCACCGGCCGCGGTCGTGTCCACCGGCCGGACCGTGAAGGCCGGGATGTGCAGCCGCGCGGTGCCCTCCAGGAGCAGCACGCCGTCGCCGCCGAGGGTGACGACGACCGCGCCCGCTCCGCTCAGTTTGCCGGCGGCGGTGGCGACCTCGTCGATCGTGTCCGGGACCGGGGTGCCGGTGAGGGCGGCCAGTTCGGTGCGGTTGGGGACCAGCACGTCGACGTGGCGGGGCGGGACCGCGCCCTCGACGGCGGGGGCGGGGTTGTGCACGACGATGCCGCCGGCCAGCTCGGCGGCCGCGTGGTTGGCCTCGTCGGGGACCTCCTGCTGGAGGACGGTGACCTCGGCCCGGCTGAGCACGTCGGCTGCGGCCCGGCAATCGGCCGCGGTCAGACGGGAGTTGGCGCCGGGGCTGACGATGATGGAGTTCTCGCCCGACGGGTTGACGGCGATCAGCGCGCGCCCGGTGGGCACCTCGGGGGTGCGGGCCAGGTGCGCGGTGTCCACGCCCTCGGCGCGCACCGCGGCGGCCACCACGTCGGCCGCGTCGTCCTCGCCGACCCGGCCGATCAGGGCGACCTGTCCGCCGAGCCGGGCCGCGGCGACCGCCTGGTTGGCCCCCTTGCCGCCGGGGTGCTCGACGATGTCCCCGCCGAGCACGGTCTCCCCCGGCACCGGGTGCCGCGGAACGGGTGTGACGAGATCGAGGTTGAGGCTTCCGACGACTGCGATCACTGGTGTTCCTCCGGGGTTCTGCTGCCGGGGACGGTCGCGGGCGCGGCGGCGTGGGGCGCGCTGGAGGCGCGGACGACGAGTTCGGGTGAGAGGCGCACGGACCGGTAGGCCTCGGCTCCCCCGCCGGCGAGCCGCTGGTCGAGGAGCCGGAGTGCCTCGGCCGCGACTTGGGCGGCCGGCTGGCGGACCGTGGTCAGGTTCGGTTCGGCGAGGCTCGCCATGGGGATGTCGTCGAAGCCGGTGACGGCGACCTCGCCGGGCACGTCGACGCCGAGTTGTCCGAGGCGCTGCACCGCTCCGACCGCGATGAGGTCGTTGGCGCAGACGACGGCGTCCGGGCGGGCCGGCCAGATCCGCTCGACCGCGGCCCGCCCCCACTGCACGGAGAAGTCGCCGAGTTCGGTGCGGTCGGGTGCCGTCGGGTCCAGGGCGGCGACGCCCGCCTGGTAGGCCATGCGCCGTTCGACGGCCGTCGAGGCGGTTCCGGCGGCGCCGAGGAAGCTGAAGCGGCGGCGTCCGGTGCGGGCCAGGTGGTCCAGGACGAGGGCCATGCCGGCGGCGTTGTCGACGGCCACCGAATCGGCGACCCCGGGGCCGCAGGAGCGGTCGAGGAGGACCAACGGCACTCGGGACGCAGCGAGTTCGACGGCCTCGCGGCTGTGGGTCTCGTCGACGGGGATGACCAGCAGCGCGTCCACCTGCCGGTCCAGCAGGGCGGTGATCCGGGCCGCTTCGGTCGCCGGGTCGTCGTCGCAGTCGGCGAGCAGCAGGCCGCGGCCCCCGGCGTGCAGGGCGTGCTCGACCTCGCGTACGAGGGAGGGGAAGAAGGGGTTGGTGATCTGCGGCAGCACCAGGCCGATGGTGCCGGTGGAGCGGCTGCGCAGGGCGCGGGCGACCTGGTTGGGGCGGTAGCCGAGGCTTTCGGCCGCGGCCCGCACACGTCTCGCCGTCTCCGCTCCCACCGGGCGGGTGCCGGCCAGCACGCGGGACACCGTGGCGACGGAGCAGCCCGATGCGCGAGCCACGTCACGCAATGTCACTTCGGTCACCGCACTCCGCCCCCTTCTGTCGGTCGGCTTCCTGGTCGGCACAGCTATCCCCCAGCGCCGACCAGCACCGATGCCGGAGAACGTTATCACCCGCCTCGCCTGGCGCAGGCCGCCGCCGAACACGGGAAGGCGGAAGAAAGATGTAACGGCCATTGACACATCGGCGAGGAATGGGCGAATGTTCGGGAGAACGTTTTCCCTAACGTCTCCCGAGACGCCGGGCCACTCGGCGCCCTCCGGACGCGTCCGCCCCTGGGCGTCCCCGGAGATCGGTTTCACCAAAGGTAAGCGAGCAAAGGGGCTCTCCGTTGGCCAGAAAGATCATCCTCGACTGCGACCCGGGGCACGACGACGCCATCGCCATGCTTCTCGCGCACGGAAATCCCGAGATCGAGCTCGTCGCCGTCACGACCGTGGTCGGGAACCAGACGCTGGAGAAGGTGACGCGCAACGCCCTGTCCGTGGCCCGCATCGCCGGGATCACCGGAGTGCCCTTCGCCGCGGGCTGCCCCAGGCCCCTGGTGCGCGAGATCGAGACGGCGCCGGACATCCACGGCGAGTCGGGACTCGACGGACCCGTGCTGCCCGAGCCGACCCTGGAGCTGGACCGCCGCCACGCGGTCGACCTGATCATCGACACGGTCATGTCGCACGAGCCGGGCGAGATCACCATCGTGCCGACCGCCGGTCTGACCAACATCGCCATGGCCGTCCGCAAGGAGCCGCGCATCGCCTCCCGCGTCCGCGAGGTCGTCCTGATGGGCGGCGGCTACCACGAGGGCAACTGGAGCGCGGTCGCCGAGTTCAACATCAAGATCGACCCCGAGGCCGCGCACATCGTCTTCAACGAGAGCTGGCCGGTCACCATGGTCGGTCTCGACCTCACGCACCAGGCGCTCGCGACGCCCGCCGTCACCGAGAAGATCGCCGCGGTCGGCACCGCCCCCGCCAAGTTCGTCCTGGAACTGCTGGACTTCTTCGGCGCGATGTACGAGCAGGCCCAGGGCTTCGAGTTCCCGCCCGTGCACGACCCCTGCGCGGTCGCCTACGTCATCGACCCGGAGGTCATGACGGTGCGCAAGGCCCCCGTGGACATCGAGCTCACCGGCACCCTGACCCTCGGGATGACCGTGGCGGACTTCCGGGCGCCCGCCCCGGACGACTGCCACACCCAGGTCGCGGTGAAGCTCGACCACGAGCGGTTCTGGAACCTCGTGGTGGACGCCCTCGAGCGGATCGGCGACGTCCAGGCATGACCGTTCCCAGCGTTTCCACCACCGACAGCCCACCCGGCTCGGGGCAGGGCTCCCCGGTCCGGATCGGTGTGCTGATGACCGCGCTGCTCGCCGCCTGCGTGGCCTTCCAGCTCAACGCCAGCATGATCAGCCCGGCGCTGAAGAGCATGGAGGGGGCCCTTCATGCCACCTCTGCGGAGATCGGGCTCACCCAGACCGCGTTCTTCACCTCCGCGGCCCTGTTCTCGCTGTTCCTGCCGCGGCTGGGCGACGTGATCGGCCGCCGCAAGGTCCTCACCGGCATGCTGGCCCTCATGGCCGTCGGATGTGTCGTCGCCGCGTTCGCGCACAACGTCCCGGTCCTGTTCGCCGGGCGCGTCATCCAGGGCGTGTGCGGTCCGGTCGTCCCGCTGTGCCTGATCATGCTGCGGATGGAGGTGCCCGAGCCCAAGCGCTACGGCACCCTGCTCGGCGTGATCACCGCGTTCAACGGCGGGGTCGCCGGCATCGACTCCCTCGCGGGCGGCTACCTCTCCGACCACCACGGGTTCCAGTCGGTCTTCTGGGCGATGGCCGTCGTCGCGGCGGTCGCCACGGCCATGGTCGCCCTGATGAGCCGCGAGTCCAGGGCGCCGGTCGCCCAGCGCATGGACTGGCCCGGCGTCGTGCTCCTCGTGGTCTCGGTCGGCTCGCTGCTCATCGCGCTGAACGAGGCCGGAAAGCTCGCCGCGGCCAACTGGCCGCTGATCGCCCTGCTCGTCGTCGTCGCCGTGGCCGCCTTCGCGCTGTTCTGGCGCACCGAGGACCGCAGCGGGCATCCGCTGGTCGCCACGCACCATCTGCGCCAGCGCTCCACCTGGGCGCTGTTGCTGACCACCGTGCTCACCATGACCGGTGTGTTCGCCGTCATGAACGGGCTGATCCCGGCGTTCGCCGAGGACGCGCAGGCCGGACTGGGCATGTCCGCACAGCAGTCGGCGTGGTGGACCCTCACGCCGTACGCGCTGGCCGGACTGGCCATGGGCCCGATCGCGGGCCGGCTGGCCGCCACCTTCGGCTACGGGCGGATCCTGCGCATCGGCCTCATCGGGGCCGCGGCGACCGTCGTCCTGATGATCCTCACGTTGCACGGTCATTCGCGGGCCCTGCTGCTGACGGCATCCATCCTGGTCGGCATCACCTACGCCGGGATCGGGAACATCGTGCTCAACGGGCTCGGCATCGTGCTGTCCCCGCGTGACAACCCCGGGTTCCTGCCCGGTCTGAACGCGGGCGCGTTCAACCTCGGCGCCGGTCTGAGCTTCGCGGTGCTGTACGCGGTCAAGACCGCGGCGGCCCCCGCGGACCCGGCGTCGACCGGCGACTACACCACCGCCATGATCACGGGCGCGGTCATCATGGCCGTCGCCGTCGTAACGTCCTTCCTCATCCCCAAGCCGGTGGCTGCGGAAGCGCGTTGAGCACACGGGCCCCGCCGGGAGTTCCCTCCCGACGGGGCCCGTACGCCTGGAGACTCGGGGAGACTCGCCGGTACCGGGATTGCGGGCGCCGTGATGATTACGCCGCCTTCCTTGACTCCGCCGGCTGAAGTGGCGGCATCAGCCGACAAGGTCATGCGCTCCCTCGCGGACCGGCAAGCCTCGTTTGTTGTCTCTGCACTACGCACTACGCACTACGCACTACGCGTGGTGCGTGGTGCGTAGTGCGTGGTGCGTGGTGCCCCGCCTCGGGACGACGCCCCCGAACCGCAGAGGTGCGCGGCCGGCGCTGACAGATCTCGCCTTGGCCATCAACTAAGCCCGACCGCCGGTTGGTGTCGGCGACGGCTGAATGTGAGGCCAGTTGCGGCGGCTCAGTTGTGGGCCATCCGTAGTCTCGTTGGATGGTGTGTCAGTCGTTGCTGGTGGTGGTGCGGCCGAGTTCGCGGCCGCGCATGCGGTAGGACTCGCCCTTGAGGGAGTGGACCTCGGCGTGGTGGACGAGCCGGTCGATCATCGCGGCGGCGACGGTCTCGTCACCGAAGGTCTCTCCCCAGCGTCCGAAGGGCTTGTTGCTGGTCACGATCACGGACGCGCGTTCGTATCTGTTCGAGATCAGCTGGAAGAACAGGTTCGCCGCCTCGGCCTCGAAGGGGATATACCCCACCTCGTCGATCACGATCAGCGGGTAACGGCCGAGTCTGACCAATTCGTCCTGCAGTCGGCCGGTGTGGTGGGCCGCCGCCAGGCGGTCGACCCACTGGGCCGCGGTGGCGAATGCGACCCGGTGCCCGGCCTGGCAGGCCCGGATCGCCAGCCCAGTCGCGATGTGCGTCTTGCCGGTGCCCGGCGGCCCGAGAAAGACCGCGTTCTCCTTCGCCGCGATGAAGTCCAGGGTTCCCAGGTGGGCGAGCTGTTGGCGCGTCATGCCCCGCAGATGGGCGAGATCGAGTTCCTCGATGGTCTTGATCGCGGGGAAGTGGGCCTGCCGGATGCGTTGCTCGCCGCCGTGGCTGTCGCGGGCCGAGACCTCGCGCTGCAGGCAGGCGACGAGGTATTCGAGGTGGCTCCAGGACTCGGCCTGGGCGCGTTCGGCGAGCCGCTCGACGACGTCGAACAGGGCAGGGGCCTTCATTGCGCGGGCGAGGAATGCCAGGTCAGCTGTGGTCTGCCGGGTGGTGCGGGTCGTCGCCGGGCCGCTGGCGGCGGTCGTGGTGGCGGGCATCAGGTGTCCTCCTTCGCGGCGCCACCCTCGATGAGGGTGAAGATGCGGTCGTAGGAGCCGAGCCAGCGCTGTTCGACCTCGACGCCCAGGTCGTCGGGGGCAAGGCCGGCCAGGCCTCGGGCCCGGGCATGTGACGTGCGCTGACGGATCGCCTGGCCGCGCAGGATCTCGGCCGCGGCGGCGTGCTCGGGGTCGGTGGTGACGGCCCGGCAGGGAGTCCGGGCCGTTGAAGGGCGCTCGTTGGTGACCAACGTCAACAACTCCCGACAGCTCAGCAGCAGGTCAGGGCGTTGATCGAGATGGCGACCGCAGGTCACCGCCCC
The DNA here is from genome assembly GCF_044548235.1 of Streptomyces sp. NPDC052043. Lineage (NCBI taxonomy): Bacteria > Bacillati > Actinomycetota > Actinomycetes > Kitasatosporales > Streptomycetaceae > Streptomyces > Streptomyces sp. NPDC052043. The sequence continues at coordinate 2,197 of NZ_JBIUBT010000011.1, read as the reverse complement.
TGGTGATCAGTTGTGGCTGAACTGGAAGCGTCCTGAATGGCCGGGCGGCAACGCAACATCCCGCCTGGCTGTCGCGTAGTACTTCTCGCGAGCGACGCGCTGATTCTCGAGCAAGGTCGACCAGCCGTCTGGGTCACCCATCTGATCTCGGACGAAGTGTTCCATATCGGCGACGACTCTGGCCCATTCATGAGCTGCGTCTGCGACATCAGTGTTACCTAACAGCAGCAGGGCTTCCCACGCCAGGTCTCGGGTTTCAGAGGCGCTGCCCAGCTGTGTAGCTGCTTCCTCTGGCGCCAGCGGGTGCGGATGAGGGTCGTTGCCGAGGTGAGCCGAGACCCTGAACAAGAGGCTGACGATCGTCTTCTGCGATCGGGCGTAGTCCGAGTAGGCAGTTAGCCGCCGGTCTTCCCATCGAACAGTTTGCTCACGGCGGAACCGTGAGCGATCGCCGAGCATGACAGCCAGGTAGGACCCCAGGGAGCCGATGACTACTCCGACCAGAGCGGGGAGTTGCTGTATGAATGCAGACACCAGACCACGCTAGCGATCCGAGCTGGAGTGGGGGCACACGGTCACGGTCAGTGAGTGTTTAACTGCGTGACAACGCCGATGTACAGCGGCGAACAAGCGCGCACACCTGCGGACCATGGCAGCGGGTGAGGAACACAACGGCCCGAGGTCGGAGGCCTACCCCAGTTCCTTCGGGACGAAGAGGTCGGCCAGTCATCAGCTATCGAGGCTGCCTAACACCAGTGCAGGCGATGAGCGACTCCGCATCTTCCGAGAGGAAGAGCATGTAGACCCAATGGCCGCCTGGCGAGGTGACTTGCCCAATACGGATCGGCGAACCGTACCCGCTCAGCAGCTCCACAGCTCGCTCGAGCCCGAGTGTCTCCTGGCCCGTTCGCCGCGTGAGCCCAAGACGGCGCCGGTAGACCTTGACGAGCGACTCAGAGGCCGTCGCCCCACCCCAGACGATGCCCACGCCACCACCGAGCAAGGCGGCACGGGCCAAGGCCGTCACCTCGGAGCCGTCCCGGAGGAGGTCGGCTATCTGGTCCTTCTCCATGCCGACACTCCGGGATGAGACTAATAGCTGACATCCAATCCTGACATCAACGGTCGCGCACATCAGCGGTCGTGCCCGCACACCGGAGGCCAGTCCGGCCAATACCAAGCACGTCTGGACAGCGTTCCGACCGAACTCCTAAAGCGGTGCTCGGCTCGGCGCAGCGGCGCGGAGCCAACCGGTGAGCGCGGAGAAGTCGGCGTCGTCGAGGCCTTTGGTCGGGTCGACGCGATGAAGGAGCGACGGTCCAGGGTGTTGAGTAGCGACCCAGAGGCGGTCCATGGCGCTGATCTCGTCGTCGACCCAGATGAACGGCCGGCGGTTGGCCCACTCGACGAGGTGGCGGGTCTTCCAGTGCAGGCCCCGCGGGCTGTCGTCGGCGCAGGCGTCCGGCCACTCCACGCCGGGCAGCCTCGGCAGCCCGAGGCCTGGGGCGACGGCCTCGTTCGCATCCTCCATCCAGGTCGAGGCCCATACGAGCCGACATCCCAGGGCCATGAGGCGCGGTCCAAGGCCGGGGTCAAGCCGTCCGAGCAGGGGGTTCCCCTGGCCGAGGGACGTTTGGGAGTCCGAAGCAGGGGCTTGCAGACGACTGGGGGACGACCCGAACGGGATGAGTGGACCGTCAACGTCGAGGAAGAGGATGGGGTGCTCCGCTGCGCTGGTCACGGCGGCAGGATAGCTCGGCATGGTGGGGAAGTGGCATTCCCTGCCCTGGGCCGTCTGTGGGCCGTCTGTGGGCCGTCCGGAGGCGATCAACGACGGCCGGCGCCGACCACTAGACAGCGTTGCGGCCGATAAGGCCTACAGCAACGGACCTTGCCGCGAATACCTGCGCCGACGGAGCATCCGGCACACCATCCCGGAGAAATCTGACAGCCAGGCCGCCCGCCTACGCAGAGGCTCACGCGGCGGACGGCCACCGGGCTTCGACGAGGAGCGGTACAAGAAGCGCAACACTGTTGAACGCGCGATCAACCGTTTGAAACAGCATCGGACGGTCGGTGAGGCAGGGCGGTTGCAAGTTCCTGGATCGCGTAGATCGTCCGTGTCCAGCGGGAGTTGACGCGGCAGCAGCACAGGCACGAGACCGTTGATCATCAGGGTGTCTACGCCAGCTGATCA
>NZ_JBIUBT010000010.1:161452-336027 GCF_044548235.1 Streptomyces sp. NPDC052043 | reverse complement strand
TGCAGGGGGGACCCTGTGGGAGAGTAGGACGCCGCCGAACAAATTGTGAGAAAGCCCCCGTGCCAATGGCACGGGGGCTTTCTGCGTTCGGGGCCCGCCGGCACTCGCCTAGGCTCGTACTCATGCGCTATGACCTCGTCATCTTCGACAACGACGGCGTTCTCGTCGACAGTGAGCCCATCTCCAACCGGCTCCTCGCCGCCTACCTCACCGAGCTGGGGCACCCCACCTCGTACGAGGACTCCATCCGTGACTACATGGGGTCGGCGATGCACCGGATCCACGACCTCGTCCTGGAGCGGACGGGGAAGCGGCTGCCGGACGACTTCGACGATGTCTTCCACACGCGTGTCTTCGCCGCGTTCCAGCGGGAGTTGAAGCCCGTGTCCGGTGCGGCCGACGTACTGGAGAAGCTGACGGTGGACGGGACTCCGTACTGTGTCGCGTCCTCGGGAAGTCATGAGCGGATCCGTGTGGGGCACCGGACGACCGGCCTGGACCGGTGGTTCGACGAGGAGCGGATCTTCAGTTCGCAGGACGTGGGCCGGGGCAAGCCGGCGCCGGACCTGTTCCTCCACGCGGCCGACCGGATGGGAGTGGCCCCGGAGCGGTGCGTCGTCGTCGAGGACTCCCCGCTGGGTGTCCGTGCCGCCGTGGCGGCGGGGATGGACGTCCTCGGGTTCACCGCGATGACCCCGGCCGAAAAGCTCGCGGATGCCACTCAACTCTTCACGCGCATGGAGGAGTTGGCCGACCTGCTGACATGACGCCGGCCACCGCCGACGCACTGACAATTGTCATGCGGAGCTCTGGACGATCGTTTCTACTGGCGGACCCCCCTCGCCCGCGAAGCTTTGAGCGTGACGACGAACACGAAGCGCGCGAGCCTCGCCCCTCTGCTCGTGGATGTGGCGGTGCCGGTCGGCGGGTACTACCTGCTCAAGAACGGGTTCGGGATGAGCACGCTGGCGGCCCTGGGATGGAGCAGTGTGGTCCCGGCCCTGCGGATCGGGTGGGCCGTGGCCAGGGAGCGCAGGGTCAACGCGTTCGCCGCGCTGATCCTGTTCGTCAACGTGGTCGGACTGCTGCTCAGTCTCGTCGCCGGTGACCCGCGGCTGATGGTCGCCAAGGACAGCGGCGTCAGCAGCGCGATCGGCGTCGGCATCCTGGTGTCCGTGGCGCTGGGCAGGCCGATGATGACCGTGGGCATGAAGCCCTGGCTGGTGAAGGGCGACGCGGCACGGGAGGCCGCCTGGGCGCGGTTGGCGGCCGGATCCGCGGAGTTCCGGCGGGCGGAGAAGGTGTTCTCGCTGGTGTGGGGCGTGGTGCTGCTCGCTGAGTGCGTGGTGCGGGTCGTGGGTGCCTACACGCTTCCGGTGGACACCATGGTGTGGCTCGGCACCGTGATCCTGGCGGTCTCGATGGTGATCGGGTTCTTCGTGAGCGGCGCTCTGGCCGCCGGGCCGATGGCGCACATGCTGATCGCCGAGACGAACGAGGCCTCGAAGGGCGTCGCCCTCGCCCGAAGCTGAGCAGAATTCATCTTTCACCGGACCTACCCACAGGTAGCCCAGGGCCCTACGCTCGCCGCCATGACTGATGTGCTGCGGCGCGGTAGGGCCTCGCTGGCGTTCAGCTTCTTCGCGCAGGGCGTCGCCTTCGCTCTCCTCGTGACGCGCATCCCGGCCATCCAGAGCCGGTACGGGGTGTCCGACGCGCTGCTGCCGGTCTTCCTGGCCGCCGTGCCGATCCTCGCCGGTATCGGCAGCACGACCACCGAGCACCTGGTGAAACGGGTCCGTCCCAGCCGGCTGCTGCGCTGGTCCCAGCCCGTCGTCCTGCTGTCCCTGCTCGGCGTCGGGGCGGGCGGCCGGGTCGCCGAACTGGGCGCCGCGCTGGCCGCGTTCGGGCTGGCCGTGGGGGTGCTGGACGCCTCGATGAACATGCTCGGGGTGAGCCTCCAGCGGGCGTACGGGCGCAGCATCATGCTCGGCTTCCACGCCGTCTACAGCCTCGGCGGGATCGTGGGCGCCTCGCTGGCCTGGGTCGGGGCGCACTGGCACCTTGCGCTGTGGGTGTCGTACCTGCCGGTGGTGGCCGTGCTGCTGCCGGCGGTCCTCGTGGGCAGCCGGTGGTACGTCGACGCCGACCCCGCTCCCGCACCGGGCAAGGCCGGCGAGGAGGTTGGCGGGAAGGACGGCGGGACGCTCGTGTTCCGGCTGCTGCTGCCGCTCTGCCTGGTGATGACGTTCGCCTACATCGGGGACTCGACCGTCTCCAACTGGAGCGCGAAGTACCTCCAGGACACGCTGGACAGCTCCGAGCAGTTGGCGACGGTGCCGTACAACGTCTACATGGTCACCACGCTGGTGGGGCGGGGCATCGGGGACACCGGGGTGCGCCGGTTCGGTGCCGTGGCCGTCGTACGGCTGGGCGCGTTGGTGGCGGCGCTGGGGTTCGCCGTGGTCGCCGGGGCGCCAGGACCCTGGGTGGGCATGGTCGGCTTCACACTGCTGGGGCTGGGCCTGTGCGTGCTGGTGCCGCAGACCTTCGCCGCGGCCGGGCGCCTGTTCCCCGGAGCGTCGGACCGGGCCGTCGCACGGCTCAACGTCTTCAACTACGTGGGTTTCCTGGTCGGCTCCCCGCTGGTGGGCGTGCTGGGCGACACGTGGAGCTACCGCGGGGCGATGCTGGTGCCCATGGTGTTGGTGCTGGTGACGTCGGTGTGCGCCGGGTCGTTCGCGCCGCGATCGGACCGATACGGTGGCGGTCATGAGCGGCCGCGCACAGCTGATGTGGGACGAGGCGGTAACGGGCTATGACTTCGGCCGGGACCACCCGATGGACCCGGTCCGTCTCTTCCTGACCCGGAAGCTGGTCGGCGCCCTCGGGCTCGACCGGGAGACACAGCTGGTGGCGGCCAGGCCGGCCGGTGACTCGACGCTGCGGCTGGTCCACCGGGAGGACTACATCGCCGCGGTGAAGGCGGCTTCGGCGGACCCGGGCGCGGCGGACGAGGCGTACGGGCTCGGGACGCTGGACGATCCGGCGTTCGCCGGGATGCACGAGGTGTCCGCGCTGATCGCGGGGCAGTCGGTGGCGGCGGCGGAGGCCGTGTGGCGTGGGGACGCGCCGCACGCGGTGAACTTCGCGGGCGGGCTGCACCACGCGATGCCGGGCGCCGCGTCGGGCTTCTGCGTCTACAACGACGCCGCGCTGGCGATCGCGCGGCTGCTGGAGCTGGGTGCCGAGCGGGTCGTGTACGTCGACACCGACGTGCACCACGGTGACGGCGTGCAGGCCGCGTTCTGGGAGGACCCGCGGGTCCTGACGATCTCGGTGCACGAGCACCCCCGGACGTTGTTCCCGCAGACGGGATGGCCGCAGGAGACCGGGGCCCCGTCCGCCGAGGGAACGGCCGTGAACGTGGCGCTGCCGGCGGGGACCGGGGACGCCGGGTGGCTGCGGGCGTTCCACGCGGTGGTGCCGGAACTGGTCGCCGACTTCCGGCCGCAGGTGCTGGTCACCCAGCACGGGGCCGACACGCACTTCGAGGATCCGCTGGCGCATCTGACGGTGTCGCTGGACGCGCAGCGGGCGGTGCAGATGGCGTGCCACGAGCTGGCCCACGAGCATGCCGAGGGGCGGTGGGTCGCGCTGGGCGGGGGCGGGTACGCGGTGGTGGACGTCGTCCCGCGGTCGTGGACGCATCTGGTGGGGATCGCGGCGGGGCGGCCGGTGGACCCGGAGACGGTGATCCCGGAGAGCTGGCGGCAGACGGTGTACGCGCGGACACGGCAGTTGGGCCCGATGCGGATGACCGACGGGCGGTGGCCGGTGTCCTGGGCCGACTGGGAGGCGGGGTACGACCCGGCGGACCGGCTGGACCAGGCGGTCCTGGCGACCCGGCGGGCGGTGTTCCCGCTGCGGGGCCTGCTGCCGTAGCACCCGGTCCCGCCGGTGAACGGGCCGTCAGGTTAGGCCGACTGTGCGGTGTTCCCGGGTTCTTCGGACGGCCGCGGGTGCCGTGCGTCAGCATCGCTCGGGTGTTGAGCATCGCGGCGCTGCGCGCCCATCTGGTGAGGGCCCGTCTCGCCGGGGTGGTCGCCACGACACGGGAGGCCGGCCTGCGCAGCTATCGGCTGTTCGCGGCCCGGGACCCCCGGGTGCTGATCGGGATCGATCCCGAAGGGGCTTGGCAGCAGCGGGACTTGATTGAGCTGATGGCGCAGAGGTGCGGTGTCTCGGCCGATCCGCGGTACCGGGCCGGACCCGATGTGATCGACCCGGAGCTGACGCTGGCCGCGCTGGACGCCTTCGCGGACCGGCTCGGTGCGGCGGCGCGGCGGGGTGCCCCCGTGCTGCTCGGCACCGGGCACCCGCACCGGCTGCTCGGTTTCTACGCCGCGCTGGCGGACGCCCTGTCGGCGGCGGGGTGTACCGTCCTCACCCCCGCGCAGGGTCGCTGTGTCGACATAACGACCCGGTTCGGTCTACGCACGTACCGCCTCGAGTACGTACGGGGAGTCGCCCTGGTCCGGCCGCCCGGCATCGAACGCTCCGGTTGTGAGCCCGGCGCGCACACGCATTCACCGCTCCCGGTTCGGCTGGCGCTCGCGGCGGCGGCCGACGCCGGCGGCCTCCTGCCGGAACTGGTGATCGGGGATCACGGCTGGGTCTGCGGTGCAGGTCAGCTGGGGTTCGAGGCCATGGGGCCGGCGGACACGAACGACCCCGCGCTCTTCGTCGGGCAGGCGGAGGGGCGCGTGTCCGTCGTCGTTCCACTTGATGACGGCGTACGGCCCGCCTACTACCGCCCACTGGCCCGCTACGTACTCAATCGGGCGTGTCTGTCACGGTAGGCCGCCGTTGCGTACACCTCTTCCCCACTCGCATCACCCGCCCCTAGTCTGGGGAGTGAGCACGCAGCGACGAAGAGTCACCGGAAGGGGAAGCCGGTGGCCGTCGAGTGCGGAAGGTTCAGGTGTGTCATGGCTGCAACTGGCGAAAGGCCTCTGAACGAGGTTCAGTTCCTTACCGTGGCGGAAGTCGCCTCGGTCATGCGAGTGTCGAAGATGACCGTGTACCGCCTGGTGCACAGCGGTCATCTGCCCGCGATCCGGGTGGGGCGGTCCTTCCGCGTCCCGGAGCAAGCGGTTCACGAGTACCTCCGCGAGAGCTACGTGGGGGTGGAAACCGCCTGACGACGATCGACGACGATCAGGAGGGGTCCGTGAAGGGCAGTACGGAACACTTCCGGATCCCTCCGATCACCTCGATTACGACCTCGGCGCTCGGGCGGGTAGGCTAGCCCCTCGTAGGTCGTGTGGGCCCATGGCGCCCAAACACCGAGTGATGAGAAGTGAGCGAGGGTAGTCGTGGGCTCTGTTATCAAGAAGCGGCGCAAGCGGATGGCCAAGAAGAAGCACCGCAAGCTGCTCAAGCGCACCCGCGTCCAGCGTCGCAACAAGAAGTAGACGCCGGTCGCGCGAGGTACGCGCCAACGCGAAAGCGTGTTTGTGGCCCCCCACCGCATCCGGTGGGGGGTCGCGTGCGTTCCGGGCCGGCCGGCCGCCGCGGATGATGGCTCGATTTGTTTCGCACGCACGTACCTGCCGTCACGTCCCGCATCGAGCGGTCGCCGCAGCGCAACCTCCACCCGATAGGTTGGCCGCACACGGGGAACCCGGCGGGAATCCAGGCGGGAAGGAAGGCGCTGATCTTGGGACAGGTCGTGCTCGTGACCGGAGTGGCCCGTCAGCTCGCGGGCCGGTTCGTGCGCCGCATCCAGCGTGATCCGCAGGTCGACCGGGTGGTCGCCGTGGACGCCGTCCCGCCCGAGCACCATCTGGGCGGCGCCGACTTCGTCCAGGCGGACATCCGGCAGCCCACGATCGCGCGGGTGCTCGCCGAGACGTCCGCCGACACGGTGGTGCACATGGACGTGACCGGCACCGCGCTGGGCAGCGGCAGCCGGGCCCTGGTCAAGGAGACCAACGTCATCGGCACCATGCAGCTGCTGGGCGCCTGCCAGAAGTCCCCGTCCGTCCAGCGGCTGGTGGTCAAGTCCAGCACCAACGTCTACGGCTCCGCGCCCCGGGATCCGGCGGTGTTCACCGAGACCACCCCGCCCAAGTCCTTGCCCAGCGGCGGCTTCCCGAAGGACGCGGTCGAGGTCGAGGGGTACGTGCGGGGCTTCGCCAGGCGGCGGCCGGACGTCGCCGTGTGTGTGCTCAGGTTCGCCAACATCCTCGGTCCGACGGCGGACACCCCGCTCGCCTCGTACTTCTCGCTGCCGGTGCTGCCGACGGTGTTCGGCTACGACCCGCGGTTGCAGTTCGTCCACGAGGACGACGTGATCGAGGTGCTGCGGATCGCCTCGCACGAGCCGCGTCGGGCCACGCTCAACAGCGGCACGTTCAACATCGCCGGCGACGGCGTGCTGCTGCTCTCGCAGTGCTCCCGGCGGCTGGGACGCCCCACGGTGCCGCTGCTGCTGCCCGCGGTGACGTGGGCGGGCTCACTGGTGCGTACGCTGGGAATGACGGACTTCTCACCCGAGCAGATCCGCCTGCTGACCCACGGCCGGGTCGTGGCGACGGACCAGATGCGCGACACACTCGGTTTCGCACCCAAGTACACGACCGCGGAGACCTTCGCCGAGTTCGCCCGCGTCCGCGGCCCCGGGCTGCTGCCGCCGGAGGCCCTCGCGGGGGCCGTCGACCGGATCGCCGCGCTGTCCCACGTGGGCAGTGGCCACCCCACGCAGAGCGCCGACTGAGGAGTGCAGCACCATGGCGGACGCCAAGGTCATTCCGTTCGACGACGACCGGTCCCGTGGGGGCGCCGTACAGCGGCCGTCGCGGCGCCGGAGCACGGGGAGCCGCCGCGCGGGCGCGGAGTCGGCGGCGGGCGGCGAGGTCCAGCCCCTGCCCGCCAGGGGGGCCGCGCAGGAGGATGTCCCGGTGACCAGTGAGGAACAGCCGGCGCTCCGGCCGCCGGACGACGGCGGTCTGGAGCGGCGTGTCGCGAGCGGACTGGCGTTCCTGCGCCGCCGCCTCACCGGGGACTACGACGTCGACGACTTCGGCTACGACGCCGAGCTCACCGACCAGCTCCTGATGTCCCTGCTGCGGCCGCTGTACGAGAAGTACTTCCGGGTCGAGGTGAAGGGCATCGGGAACATCCCCGCCGAGGGCGGCGCCCTGATCGTCGCCAACCACTCCGGCACGCTGCCGCTGGACGCGCTGATGATGCAGGTCGCCGTCCACGACCGGCATCCCGCGGGCCGGCATCTGCGTCTGCTCGCGGCCGACCTGGTGTTCGTGCTGCCGGTGGTCAACGAGCTCGCCCGCAAGCTCGGCCACACCCTCGCCTGCACCGAGGACGCCGAGCGGCTGCTCGGGCAGGGCGAGCTGGTCGGGGTGATGCCGGAGGGCTTCAAGGGCATCGGCAAGCCGTTCAGCGAGCGCTACAAGCTGCAACGGTTCGGCCGCGGCGGCTTCGTGTCGACCGCGCTGCGCCAGGGCGTGCCGATCATCCCGTGCTCGATCGTCGGGGCCGAGGAGATCTACCCGATGATCGGCAACGCCAAGACCCTCGCGCGGCTGCTGGGCATCCCGTACTTCCCGCTGACGCCCACCTTCCCGTGGCTGGGTCCGCTGGGGGCGATCCCGCTGCCGACGAAGTGGACGATCCAGTTCGGCGAGCCGATCGAAACGGACGGGTATCCGCCGGAGGCGGCCGAGGATCCGATGCTGATGTTCAACCTGACCGACCAGGTCCGCGAACAGATCCAGCACACCCTCTACAAGCTGCTGGTGCAGCGCAGGTCGGTGTTCTTCTGACGGTGCCACGACGGCGGGGCACCCCTGGGTGGGGTGCCCCGCCGTCGTGGGGCTGTTCGGTGCCGCCTACTTCTGCCGGGCCCCGCCTACTTCGCGTCCTCCGCGTTGATGCCGAGGCCGGGCAGCAGGCCCGGGAGGAGCGGCGGGAGCGTCACGTCGGGCCCGCTGACGGGCGGCTTCGTGGCGGACGGGGAGGCGGCACTGCCGCTGGGCTTCGGCGGGTCGAGCAGACCGCCGGTGGAGCCGCCGAGCAGCCCGTCCTCCTCGCTGCCGGAGCCGGCCGACGCGCTGGGGGTGGCGCTGCCGGGACGAGGGCTGTCGGAGGAGGGGTCGCCGCCGGTGCTGGGCTGGGCCGAGTCCACGGCGCCGGGCGAACCGGCGGACGGCGTCGGCCGGAGGCCGTGCTGCCTGCCCTCGCCGCCCGGGGTGGGGGGCTGGGGAAGCATCGACTGGAGCGGGGCGACCTCGTCGTCTATGGCGTCGAACACCGACGACACCTGCTGACTGACGTCGCCGAGCTGCACCGGGAGCCGGTCGCGGAGCGCGCCCCAGGCCTCGCGGTGGGACCGCGAGAAGGTGGAGAGCGCCTGGATGGGACGCAGGGAGTCGGGGTCGCGCTCGTACGCCTCGTGCAGCAGGCGGTGGCCCTCGGTGGCGTCGTGCTGCACCCCGGACAGGGTGCGGCGGACCTCGCCCAGCGACTCGTGGTCGAGTTGGCCGCCGCGGCCGCGCTCCATCAGCCTGCGGGCCTCGCTCAACCGGGTCGAGGCCAGGTCGAGGTAGGCCTGGCCCTGCTCGTCGGCGCCGTCGGTCAGGTAGGTGAGCTTGAAGTCCTCGATGCCGCGTTTGAGGCCGTACAGCGAGTCGCCGGGGAGGGCGTTGGAGCTGGCGGCGGCCACGCCGCCGAAGGCTCCCGCGGCCACACCCACGCTGAGTCCGCCGGCGGCCAGCGACTTGCTCAGCCGTGTACGCGGCCGCAGTTTCCCCAGGCGACTCGCCCGGTGTGCGCCCCGCCCCCGTTGCCTGGGCACCGGTAGGTCACTCGCCTCGCCCGCCGCGGTGCTCTCCTGGAGCATGGCCTCCATCGCGGCCACCAGGCGGGCCCGCTGGACGACCTTGACCTCGGGTTCCAGCTCCGGCCGCGGCAGCGCGTCCAGACCGGTGGCGAGGGCCAGCATGCGGCCCTGCTCGATCTGTTCCGCGGCCGCCGGTGCCGGTGCCGGTCCTTCGGCCTCTTCGGCCGCCGTGCCCCGGTCGGACAGCTCTTCCAGGGCCTGGGCGAAGGCGTTCGCCCGCCGGTGCGCCGATACTTTCGCGATCACTGGCGGCACCTCCTCTCGTCATGACGGTCGACTCCCCGGGGGTCCTGAGGGTGCACGTCCACAGTCGCCTCTTCCGATCGGTGATCAGGATTGGCCAGGGCGTGACCACAGGGAGCCTCTATCCCGCACAACGAGCGGCTCGGCACTTGGGTTACGGACCCGGGCGCATCGGATCGAGAAGTCAACACACCTCGACAGAGCGTGAGTTGGGCGTCGCGCAGCGTGTGCGGCTCAGCGTGCGTCGTCCGGGAGGAGCCGGGCCAGGGTGCGCACAGCCCGGTACTGGAGGGTCTTGATGGCGCCCTCGTTCTTGCCCATCACGCGTGCGGTCTCGGCGACGGACAGGCCCTGGAGGAAGCGGAGCGTGACGCACTCCTGCTGCTGGGGGTTGAGCCGTCGTACGGCGTCCAGGAGGGCGGCGTTGGACAGGGATTCGAGGACGGAGTCCTCGGGGGAGCGTTCGACCTCGTTGGCGTCGAGCATCTCGCCGGTGGTGACCTCGAGCCGGAACCGGCTGGACTTGAAGTGGTCGGCGACGAGGTTGCGCGCGATGGTGACCAGCCAGGCGCCGAAGTCGCGGCCCTGCCAGGTGAAGGTCCCGATGCGGCGCAGGGCGCGCAGAAAGGTCTCGCTGGTGAGGTCCTCGGCCGTCGCCTTGCCGCCCACGCGGTAGTAGATGTAGCGGTACACGGTGTCGCTGTACTGGTCGTAGAGCCGTCCGAAGGCGTCGGCCTCGCCGGCCTGCGCGCGCTCGACGAGCTCCATCATCCGGGCGCTGTCGCTGTCCGCGGCCGGGCGGCGGACCGTGGCCGCCGCGGCCGGGCGTCCTCGTCTGCCGGCCGCTCGCCCTTCGCCCGATCGTCGTCCCTCGACCACGGCGCTGCGAGTCGGCACCTGCTCCATGCCGTCGGCCAGCGCGTAGGCCGGTCCGAGCGGCGCGGCGGTGGCGAATACGGGGCCGGCGTACGCGGTGGGGACGAGACCGCGCAGCAGGTCGAGGACCGTTGCGCGGAGCGTAGCCAGGCCCGAGGCGTCAACCCCGACGTGTGGGTACACGGGACTCCCAGAGGCAGAGCTTCCATCACGTGCAGTGCGGAACCGTTCACCCGTCGTAGCGACGATGGGGTCCCGGTATGCATCTGAGGAGAATAACGCTTCGTGCAGGGGCTGCTACACCGAGTTGCTCAAATCACCGATTCCGTCGCTTCCGTAACTGATTGGCGTGCGTTCGGACGTCGGAGAGTGACCGTTTGCTGACCGATCTGTTCCGTCTTCGGTCTGTCTCTGGGGTGCATCCTGGCGATGCACCGCCAAGTCGAATGGCCAGAACGGCAAGGGCGTACGTTCGGTCAATTGCCCGTGCTTCCGGGTGCGCCGCCCGACCGCGACCGGCGAGGGCCCGTACCGCCAGTAGGCGGCACGGGCGGCACGGGCGGCTGGGTACGGCGCGACCGGTTGGGCGGCGCGTGGTGAGCGGCGGCGGTGCGGTGCGTCGGTGTCGGCAGCGGTGCCGGCGGCAGTGGTGTCAGCGGCGGCGGCGGTGCAGGGCGATGGCCGCCGCGGTGCCGCCGGCCACGGCGCCGACGCCGGCCGCCGCGGGGATGCCGACCTTGGCCGCCTTGCGGCCGGTGCGGTAGTCGCGCAGGCGCCAGTCCATCTCCCTGGCGTGGCGGCGCAGCTTGGCGTCGGGGTTGATGGCGTAGGGGTGGCCGACCAGGGACAGCATGGGGATGTCGTTGTGGGAGTCGCTGTAGGCGGCGCAGCGGGTCAGGTCCAGGGCCTCCGCCGCGGCCAGGGCGCGTACCGCCTCCGCCTTCGCCGGGCCGTGCAGCGGCTCGCCGACCAGGCGGCCGGTATAGACGCCGTCGACGGACTCCGCCACCGTGCCCAGCGCGCCGGTCAGGCCCAGGCGGCGGGCGATGACCTGGGCGATCTCCACCGGCGCTGCGGTGACCAACCACACCTTCTGGCCGGCGTCCAGGTGGGCCTGGGCGAGCGCGCGCGTGCCCGGCCAGATCCGCTCGGCCATGTACTCGTCGTAGATCTCCTCGCCGATCGACTTCAGCTCGGCGACCCGGTGGCCCTTGACGATCGACAGCGCCGAGTCGCGGGCGTCCTGCATGTGCTCGGGGTCCTCCACCCCGGCCAGCCGGAACCACGCCTGCTGCCAGGCGAACTTCGCGAGGTCGCGCGTGTCGAAGAACTTCCGCTTGTACAGACCCCGGCCGAAGTGGAACAGCGCGGCGCCCTGCATGACGGTGTTGTCCAGGTCGAAGAAGGCAGCGGCCTGCTCGTCCCCGTGCACCGGGAACTCCGACGCCTCCTGCGGGGACGGCGGTACACCCGCTTCCTGGGAGGATTTGCGCGCTGCCTCCGCCGAGGCCTCGCCTGCCAACACGCTTCGCGCCGTGGCGGAGCGCCTACGGGAAGTGAGCCATCCGAGAGCGGCCATGGCGTGAGCATAGCCAGTTGGCCGGGTGGTTCCGGCGTCGAGAGGTTTCGCGGGCCGTGAACTCTTCGCGACGGCGCCGTTGCGAGGGTGCCGCCGAGGGCGCCGCGGCGCGCGCCGGAGCGACAATGGCCGACATGAGTCCCATCTTCCGCCGCAAGTCCCCCGGGCCCCAGGGGCGGCTCGTCACCCTCGTCCGCAAGCCGGGCTGCCATCTGTGCGACGACGCGCAGACCGTCGTGGAGAAGGTGTGCGCCGATCTGGGCGTCGCCTGGGAGCAGAAGGACATCACCGAGGATCCGGAGCTGTACGACCGGTACTGGGAGCAGATCCCGGTGGTACTCGTCGACGGTGAACAGCACACCTTCTGGCGGGTGAACGAGGAGCGGCTGCGCAAGGAGCTCAAGGGCTGATCGAGACTGACCGAGGAGTACAAACTGGCCAGAAGTCGCCTAGGATCGATGGCGTCTTGGTCTCGGGGGTGGGGATCGTAGAGGAGAGTGTGCGGTTTTGCCCCCCACAAGTAAGGCGCGGCGGCGTGGATGCGCCGGTTCCAAAAAACCACGCCGGGGGTGCGTGACCCCGGTCACGTTGGCCGGGCAAATCGGACACCATCTTTGTGCACACGTTCACAAAGACATAGCCTGCTGTCGACGGGGCGGTCTGGGGACATATGACCGCCCGCAGCCCCGCTCTACCCGCAGGAGCACCGTGGCAACTGGCCGAACTCACCGACCGGCGACCCGTAGCCGAGGGATTCCCGAGGCCACCGTCGCCAGGCTTCCGCTGTACCTCCGAGCCCTGACCGCACTGTCGGAGCGCTCGGTGCCCACGGTCTCCTCCGAGGAGCTCGCGGCCGCGGCGGGGGTCAATTCCGCGAAGCTGCGCAAGGACTTCTCCTACCTCGGCTCCTACGGGACCCGCGGGGTCGGCTACGACGTCGAGTATCTCGTGTACCAGATCTCCCGCGAACTCGGCCTCACCCAGGACTGGCCGGTTGTGATCGTCGGTATCGGCAACCTCGGCGCCGCCCTCGCCAACTACGGCGGCTTCGCCTCCCGCGGCTTCCGCGTCGCCGCGCTCATCGACGCCGACCCGGCGATGGCCGGCCGGCCCGTCGCCGGCATCCCGGTCCAGCACGCCGACGAGCTGGAGAAGATCATCCGGGACAACGGCGTCTCGATCGGCGTGATCTCGACCCCCGCGGGCGCCGCCCAGCAGGTCTGCGACCGGCTGGTGGCCGCCGGTGTCACCTCCATCCTGAACTTCGCGCCGACCGTGCTGTCCGTCCCGGACGGCGTCGACGTGCGCAAGGTCGACCTCTCCATCGAGCTGCAGATCCTCGCCTTCCACGAGCAGCGCAAGGCCGGTGAGGAGGCCGTCGCCGAGCGCGCGCTCCCGCCCGCCGCGGCGGTCCGCGACGAGTCCGCCGACCAGGGCCCGGACGGGGATGTCCCCGCCGTGATGCCGGCATGAGCCTCCTCGTCGTCGGACTGAGCCACCGCAGCGCCCCGGTCAGCCTCCTGGAGCGCGCCTCGCTGAGCGCGGACGGCCAGGACAAGCTGCTCCAGGACACGGTCGCCGCCGAGCCGGCCACCGAGGCCGCCGTGCTCGCCACCTGCAACCGCATCGAGCTGTACGCCGACGTGGACAAGTTCCACGCCGGTGTCGCCGAGCTGTCCCAGCTGCTCGCCCAGCACAGCGGGGTCGGTCTCGAGGAGCTCACCCCGTACCTCTACGTGCACTACGAGGACCGGGCCGTCCACCACCTGTTCTCGGTGGCCTGCGGACTGGACTCGATGGTCGTCGGCGAGGGCCAGATCCTCGGTCAGATCAAGAACGCCCTGGCTTGCGCCCAGGACCAGCACAGCGCCGGGCGTCTGCTGAACGACCTGTTCCAGCAGGCCCTGCGGGTCGGCAAGCGCGCCCACTCCGAGACCGGCATCGACCGCGCCGGGCAGTCCCTGGTCACCTTCGGCCTGGAGCAGCTGTCCGCGGGCGCGGACGTGCAGGCCTGGGCGCGTGGCAAGAAGGCCCTGGTCATCGGCGCCGGTTCGATGTCGTCGCTGGCCGCCGCCACCCTCGCCCGGGTGGGCGTGGGCGAGATAGTGATCGCCAACCGTACGCAGGACCGGGCCGAGCGCCTCGTCCAGATCCTCACCGAGGACGACGACACGGACGTGCTGGCCCGCGCGGTACCGATGGACGCGGTGCCGCTCGAGCTGACACGTGCAGATGTCGCCGTCTCCTGCACCGGCGCGACCGGACTCGTCCTGACCGCCGAGACGGTCGGCGCCGCGGTCGAGGGCCGTACCGGGGCGCCCGCCACCGTGGCGCGGGCCGCCGGTGCGGAGCGCGGGGCGGTGCGCACGGACGTACGCGAGACCCCCGTGCCGCTCGTCGGCGCCGGCGCCGACGAGAACTGCCCGCTGGACCTCGCCGCCGAGCCCGGCTTCTCCCTGATGGGCGAGTCCGCCGTGGCGGGCATGGACGCGGCCACCCTGGAGCAGCACGGCACGTGGGTCGACGGGGGTGCCGCCCTGCTCGAGCGGAGCCGGGAGCTTGGGGGAGGAACGGTCGACCGCCGCGAGTCCGCCCGTGCCGAGGCCGACCCCGAGACCGACGCCGAGCTGATCACCGCGCTCGCCGCGACCGTCGCCAGCGCCGGCCGTGTCCCCGAGCACCGCAGGCCCGAGCCGGTCGCCGTCGCACCGCGCCCCGAGCCGGCCCTCTTCGTGCTGGACCTCGCCATGCCGCGCGACGTCGACGCGGCCGCGCACCGGCTCGCCGGGGTGCGCCTGGTGGACATCGAGTCGCTCGCCGAGGCCTCCGCCGACGCTCCGATGGCCGCCGACGTCGACCAGGTCCGCCGGATCGTCTCCGACGAGGTGGCGGCCTTCGGGGCGGCCCTGCGGGCGGCGCACATCACACCCACCGTCGTCGCGCTGCGCACCATGGCCGCCGACGTCGTGAGCAGCGAGATCGCCCGCCTGGAGGGGCGGCTGCCCGGTCTCGACGACAAGCACCGTGCGGAGATCACCCAGACCGTCCGGCGGGTGGTGGACAAGCTGCTGCACGCGCCGACGGTCAGGGTCAAACAGCTCGCGGCCGAGCCCGGCGGCGCCGGGTACGCGGACGCGCTGCGCACCCTGTTCGACCTGGACTCCGAGACGGTCGCCTCCGTCTCCCGGGCGGACCGCGATTCCGACGACTCCGAGAAGCACGACGACTCCGAGAAGCACAGCAAGAACCGAGGGCCAGCATGACTGAGAAGGCACTGAGGCTCGGGACCAGGCGCAGCAAGCTCGCCATGGCCCAGTCCGGGTTGGTGGCGGACGCCGTGAGCCAGGTGACCGGACGGCCTGTCGAGCTCGTCCCGGTCACCACCTACGGCGACATCTCCCGTGAGCACCTCGCACAGATCGGCGGCACGGGTGTGTTCGTGGCCGCACTGCGCGAGGCGTTGCAGCGGGGCGAGGTGGACTTCGCGGTTCATTCGCTCAAGGACCTGCCCACCGCGCAGCCCGAGGGCCTGGTCCTCGCCGCCGTACCGGAGCGCGAGGACCCGCGTGACGTGCTCGTCGCCCGGGACGCGCTGAAGTTCACCGACCTGCCCCGCGGGGCGCGCATCGGTACGGGCTCGCCGCGCCGCATGGCCCAGCTGAACGCGTACGCCCGCGCCCACGGCCTGGACATCGAGACGGTCCCGATCCGGGGCAACGTCGACACCCGCATCGGCTTCGTCAAGAACGGCGAACTCGATGCGGTGGTGCTCGCCGCCGCCGGGCTGAACCGGGTCGGCCGGAGCGACGAGGCGACCGACTTCCTGTCGGTCGACACGATTCTGCCGGCCCCCGGCCAGGGGGCCCTGGCGGTCGAGTGCGCCGCGGACAACGCTGCCCTCGCCGCCGAGCTCGGCGAGCTCGACGACCCGCACACGCGGGCCGCCGTGACCGCCGAGCGGTCACTGCTCGCCGCCCTGGAGGCCGGCTGCAGCGCCCCGGTGGGCGCGCTGGCCGACATCCTGGCCGACGGGCGGATTGTCAAGGAAATGCGCCTGCGGGGCGTCGTCGGCAGGCCCGACGGCTCCGCGCTGGTGCAGCTGTCCACCACCGGTCCCGTGCCCCAGACGCACGATGCGGCGATGGCACTCGGTCGCGAACTCGCCACCGAGATGCTCGCCCAGGGCGCGGCCGGTCTGATGGGGGAGCGAGCACAGTGAGCCCCACCACCCTTCCCGCCTGTCCCGAACACGGGCACGTCACCTTCCTCGGCGCCGGACCCGGAGATCCGGGACTGCTCACACTGCGCGCCGTGGAGGCGCTGGCCAACGCGGATGTCCTCGTCGCCGAGCACGAGGTGCTCGACGTCGTGCGCACGCACGCCAGGCAGGGCGTCGCCGTCGTGCACACGGACCCGGGTCCTTCGGCGGACTCGCATCCGGGCACGGGCACACCCCAGCTCACGGTTGTTGACGGCACGTCAACAACCGCTGGGATCCCCGCGGTGCGGGATGCCGCACATCTTGTCATGGAGGCCGCGCGGGGCGGCAGGCGGGTCGTCCGTGCGGTGTCCGGGGACCCGGGACTCGACACGTACGCCGCGGAGGAGATGCTCGCCTGCGCCGCCGCGGGCGTTCCCTTCGAGGTCGTCCCCGGCATCTCGGCCGCCGTCGGCGTGCCCGCGTACGCCGGGGTGCCGCTGCGCGACGCCCAGGGCACCGACGTACGGTTCGTCGACGCGCGGACGGCGTCCGACCGCTGCTGGACCGAGGTCGGCGCCTCGGACGGCACGGTCGTCGTGTCGACCACGCTCGACTCGGTCGCCGCGGCGGCCGGCGAGCTGGTCTCGGCGGGCCGCAAGCCCGACACCCCGTTGACGGTGACGGTCGCCGGTACGACCACCCGCCAGCGCACGTGGACGGCGACGCTCGGCACGATCGCGCAGACCCTGAAGCAGGCCAAGGTCCTGCCGTCCCCGGACGGCGGGCGCCCGGTGATAGCCGTGGTGGGCGAGCGCAGCGCGACTGCTCAGCGCGACCAGCTGTCGTGGTTCGAGTCCAAGCCGCTGTTCGGGTGGAAGGTCCTCGTGCCGCGCACCAAGGAGCAGGCGGCCTCGCTCTCCGACCAGCTGCGGTCCTACGGGGCCGTACCGCACGAGGTGCCGACGATCGCCGTCGAGCCGCCGCGCACGCCCCAGCAGATGGAGCGCGCGGTCAAGGGCCTGGTGACCGGTCGCTACGAGTGGATCGCGTTCACCTCGGTCAACGCGGTGAAGGCGGTGCGGGAGAAGTTCGAGGAGTACGGTCTCGACGCCCGGGCCTTCGCCGGCATAAAGGTGGCCGCGGTCGGTGACCAGACGGCCAAGGCACTGATCGCCTTCGGCGTGAAGCCGGACCTGGTGCCGAGCGGTGAGCAGTCGGCCGCGGGCCTGCTGGAGGACTGGCCGCCGTACGACCCGGTCTTCGACCCGATCGACCGTGTCTTCCTGCCCCGCGCGGACATCGCCACGGAGACCCTCGTGGCGGGTCTGATCGAACTGGGCTGGGAGGTCGACGACGTCACGGCCTACCGCACGGTCCGCGCCTCTCCGCCCCCGGCGGAGACCCGCGAGGCCATCAAGGGCGGTGGCTTCGACGCGGTGATGTTCACGTCGTCCTCGACGGTGCGGAACCTGGTCGGCATCGCGGGCAAGCCGCACAACGTGACGGTGATCGCCTGCATCGGCCCGGCCACGGCGAAGACCGCCGAGGAGCACGGCCTGCGGGTCGACGTGATGGCCCCCGAGCCCTCGGTCCACAAGCTGGCCGAGGCCCTGGCCGACTTCGGCGCGCGGCGCCGGCTCGCGGCCCTGGACGCGGGCGACCCGGTGACCCGGCCGAGCGAACGGCGACCGGGGTCGCGCAGGCGCCGCTCGTCGACGTGAGTCCGGCGTGAGCGCTGAGTGAGCTGGTGGCGGAGCGTGCCCTGTGCGGGCGCGTTCCGCCCTCGCGCGTTGTTGCCCGCGGTGGGCGCCCCGGCCCTCTCATCGGTCGCCGGGAGTAGGTCTTTCGCCTCATGCGCGCCGTGAGCCTGCTGGCTAAGGTCGGCGCTCATGAAGACCACGGGGATGGTCCGCCGCCAGGCGGCGGAGCGCAGGCGCGACACTCTGGAACGGCTCGTCGCCGAGCGGGACGTATGGGTGTCGACGGCACATCCTGATCACGGGCCGCACCAGGTGCCGCTGTGGTTCTCGTGGGACGGGCGAGCGGTGTGGATGTGCACCGGTGCCACTTCCGCGACCGCGCGGAACGCCCGGGAGGAGCCGCGCGTGCGCCTGGCGCTGCCGGACACCTTCGACGTGGTGCTGCTCCATGGCGAGGCGGAGTGCTTCCCGGACCAGGATGTGCCCGCAGACGCGGCGGAGGCGTTCGCCGCCAAGTTCGGGTGGGACCCCCGCGCGGAGGAGGGTTCCTTCATGTACGTGCGCGTGGTGCCGAAGACCGTCCGCGCTTGGCGCGGCGAGCCGGAACTGCGCGGCCGAGTCATCATGCGCGACGGGACATGGCTGGCATAGCGGCGTCCTGTCATCGGCCGGTCGCACGTGCCGATGCGGAGGTCCGGGCCCCCGTCGCAGGCCCGGACCCGGTCACCTGCCCTGAGTGGTCACGCCACGGTCCGGATGAGCTTCCTGTTGACGAACTCCTCGATTCCGGCGCGGCCGAGTTCGCGGCCGAAGCCGGAGCGCTTGATGCCGCCGAAGGGGAGTTCCGCGCCCTCCGCGCCGACGCCGTTGACGAAGACCATGCCGGCCTCGATGCGGTCGGCGACGCGCGCGGCCTGCGCGGGGTCGGTGGTGAAGAGGTAGGAACCGAGGCCGTAGGGGGTGTCGTTGGCGATGCGCAGGGCGTCGTTCTCGTCGGTCGCCGGGAAGACCATCGCGACCGGTCCGAACAGTTCCTGGCGGGCGGCGGTGTGTTCGGTGGTGAGCCCCGTGAGGACGCCGGCCGGGAAGTAGGCCCCGTGCCGTTCGCCCTCGCTGTGCAGCGTGGCGCCCTGGGCGACCGCCTCGTCGACCTGCCGGGCGAGGTTCTCGGCGGCGGCGACCGACGACAGCGGGGCACCGGTCTCGCCGGCGAGCAGCCGGGCGGTGAACTTCTCGACGAACGCGTCGTAGAGGTCCTCGACGACGACGAACCGCTTGGCGGCGTTGCAGGCCTGGCCGGTGTTGTCGAGCCGGGCGGCCACGGCGGCCTCCACGACCGCGTCGAGGTCGTCGGTGGACAGCACGACGAACGGGTCGGAGCCGCCGAGTTCGAGGACGACGCGCTTCAGGTGCCGTCCGGCGATCTCGGCGACGGCCGCCCCGGCCCGCTCCGAGCCCGTGAGCGAGACGCCCTGGACCCGCGGATCGGCGATCACCTCGGCGATCTGCTCGTTGGTGGCGTACACGTTGACGTACGCGCCGGCCGGGAAGCCGGCCTCGGCGAACAGCTTCTCCAGCAGAGCGGCGGTGGCCGGGCACTGCGGGGCGTGCTTGAGGACGATGGTGTTGCCGAGCGCCAGGTTCGGGGCGGCGAACCGGGCCACCTGGTAGGCGGGGAAGTTCCACGGCATGATGCCGAGCAGGACACCCACCGGGCCGCGCCGGACGACGGCGCTGCCGGGTCCGGAGATGACGTCGAGCGGCTCGTCGGCGAGGAACCCCTCGGCGTGGTCGGCGTAGTAGTGGTAGATGTCGGCGCAGAAGCCGATCTCGCCCTCGGCCTCCGCGAGCGGCTTGCCCATCTCGCGCACGATGCTCGCGGCCAGTTCGGCCTGGTGCTCGGTGTGCAGGTCGCCGAGCCTGCGCAGCAGCGCGGAGCGCTCGGCCACGGAGCTGGTACGGCCCCAGGACGTGGCCGCGTGGGCGGCGGCGACGGCCGCCTCGATCTCGGCGTCGGTGGCGGTCGGGTAGGTCGCGGCGACTTCGCCGGTGGTGGGGTCGGTGACGGCGTACATCAGCTCTCCGGAGAGTGGTCGGGTGCGTCGGGTGCGGGGCGGTTGCCGATCGCGGGGCGGTTCACGGGGTCAGGATCGTTCTGACCCCGGTGTTCGACCTGAGGTCGTCGAACGCCTCCGCCGTCTCCGCGAGGGGCCGGGTCCTGCCGATCAGGTCGTCCAGCGGCAGCCGGCCGGCCAGGTAGAGGCGGGCCAGTTTGGGGATGTCGATCTCCCCGACGCTGGAGCCGTAGTTGCAGCCGAGGATCCGCTTGCCCTGGTCGGCGAGGTCGAACAGGTTGAACGACCCGGTCGCGCCGGTCGGTGCCATCCCGACCAGGACCGCCGCGCCGCCGGAGGTGAGCATGCCCGGGAGGGTCTCGATGACCTTCGGGCTTCCGATCGCCTCGAAGGCGTAGTCCACGCCGCCGAGTTCGTCCTGGCACCAGGCCGCGACGTCGGTCCCGGCCCCGTCGAGTGTGTGGGTGGCGCCGAACCGCTCGGCCACGGCGAGGCGTTCGGGGGAGAGGTCGACGGCGACCACGGGGTCCGCGCCCACCAGGCGAAGGCCCATGACCACGCTGAGCCCCACGCCGCCCGTGCCGATGACGACCGCGGACTCGCCGGGGCGGACCCGGGCGGTGTTCATGACCGCGCCGATGCCGGTGGTGATGGAGCAGCCGAGCAGGGCGCCGATGCTGAACGGCAGTTCCTCGGGGACCTTCACCGCCGCCGACTCGGGTACGACCAGCCGGTCCGTGAACGCCCCGAGGCCCAGGTAGGGCCACACCGCCTCGCCCTCGGTGTCCGTGAACGGGGTGGTCCCGTCGGGCAGCGTGTTGGCGACGGCCCGGGTGCCGGTACACAGCCACGCCATCCCGGCCACGCACTTGCGGCAGCGCCGGCACGGCGCGAACCAGGACAGCACGACGTGGTCGCCGGGCCGCACGGAGGAGACACCCGGCCCCACCGCGGTGACCACCCCGGCCGCCTCGTGTCCGAGCACGAGCGGGCGGTCGGTGGGCCAGTCGCCGGTCACGATGTGCAGGTCCGAGTGGCACACGCCGGCCGCGCGCACGTCGATCTCGACCTCGCCCGGTCCGGCGGACCGGAGGGAGACGTCCTGCGACCGCAGCCCCGAGACCGGGTCGAAGACGATGGCCGGGGAGAGGGTCGGGGAGAGTTTCGACGGCATCAGGACACCTTCACCTTTTCGGGGGCCGGGTTCTGGGGGAGCTTGGTGTGGGGCTTGGCGACCGCGACGTAGACGAGACCGACGGCGAAGAGCACGGAGAAGACCAGGATCACGGCCCAGACCTGGATCCAGCTGCCGCCGACCGGGGCGAGTTCGGCGCGGGGCCAGGCGATGTTGACCGCCTCGAAGAGCAGCCACACCACGGCGAGCACGTTGACCACCAGGCCGGTCCGGCCCAGCCGCAGCGCCCCGGCGGAGGGGTTCCACCGGCCGCTCAACCGGGCGGCGAGCGCCACGACCGCGACGGTGAGGAAGATGAAGTAGAAGCCGCCGGAGCCGAACGCGATCAGGGTCGCGGCGGCGTTGCCGTTCAGCCCGAGCAGCAGCCCGAGGCCGGCCAGCACGGCCGTCGCGATGAGCGAGACGTACGGGATCTGCCGCGGGCCGATGGTGGCGAGCGTCGAGGAGAGGGGCAGCTGCCGGTCACGGGCGAACGAGTAGACGGCTCGCCCGATGTACGTCTGGATCGAGATGGCGCACGCGAAGAACGCGATCAGAACGACGACGACGAACGGCTTCTCGCTCCATCCGCCCAGCCCGTCGGTCACCGCGGTGAGGACCGGGTCCGCCGTCCTGCCGGACACGGCGTCCCCGGGCCGGCGCAGTGAGAGCGTCACCGCGAGCCCGGTCAGCAGGACCGTGAAGGCGACGAACAGGTAGGCGCGCAGCAGCGCACGCGGCACGCTGCGCCGGGGCTGCTCGGTCTCCTCTGCGACCTGCGTGGTCGCGTCGAAGCCCAGGAACGCCCAGCCGGCCACCGCGAGACAGGTCAGGAAACCGGCCAGGACGGACCCCTTGGAGGCCGCCTCGGCTCCCAGCGTGTCGAACAGCGTCCCGAAGCCGTTGTGGCGCACGAAGAGCAGCAGGATCACGCTGATCGCGATGGAGGCGACGCCCTCGGCGAGGATGCCCGCGTTGAGGAAGTGCTTCACCGGGTTGACGCCGAGGAGGTTGATCCCGAGCGCCACGGCGATGAAGACCACGCCGAGGAGCACCAGGGTCGTCGCCGACGGCGTCCCGTGACCGAAGAGCATGTGCAGCCAGCCCGCCCCCAGGTAGGCCACCGTGGCCAGCGACGCGACGGCCGAGGCGAGGTAGATCCAGCCCACCAGCCAGCCGAGCCGCGGTCCGCCCAGCCGGCGCACCCACTGGTAGACCCCGCCCGTCATGGGGAACTGGGAGGACAGCTCGGCGTAGACGACGGCGGTCAGCAACTGGCCGAGGAAGGCCGCGACGACCGCCCAGATCCACGCGGGGCCCGCGAAGACGAACCCGAGCTGGACGACGGCGTAGATGCCGACCACGGGGGAGATGGTCGCGAACCCGATCGCGAACACGGCCCACGGGGTCAGGGTGCGTCTCAGCTCCTGCTGATAGCCGTACTCGGCAAGGTCACCGGCGTCGGTGGGAGTGTCGTTCACGTGCGTCTCCTGACGGTGGTGCGTGCCGGAGGTGCCGGCTCGGCCGGGACGGGGGCCGGGGTCTGGTGGCGGGGTGGGATCCCCTTGATCAGCGGCTTCCTCATGTCCACGGCTATTGGCCGCGTGGCCAATTTCCTAATTGGTCGCATACTCAATAACATTCCGGGCATGACGTCAAGGGGTCCGGGAAAGCGAGTCCGCAAGGCGCCGGCCGAGCGCCGGAGCGAGATCGTCACCAGTGCCGCGCGGATCGGGCTCACGGAAGGTCTCGAGTGCGTCACCCTGCGGCGGGTCGCCGACGAGCTCGGCGTCCAGTCGGGACTCGTCGGCCACTACTTCCCCGCGGCCGACAAGCTCGTGGCCGAGGCCTTCACCAGTGCCACCATGGCCGAACTCGACAGCCTGCTCCCGGACGGACCGCCGGACGGACCTCTGGACGGACCGGCCGACTCCGGTGACGGCAGCCCGCTGCGCGCACTGCGGCGCTTCTTCACCCTGATCTCGAGCGCCGACTTCGACAACGTCAGCAGGCTCTGGCTCAACGCACGGCACCTCTCGCGCTACCGCCCGGTCCTTCATGAGCACGTCGTGGAGCAGGAGCTGCTCTGGTGCCGGCGCATAGAGCGGCTCATCACCGCCGGGGTGGAGAGCCGGGACTTCCGCTGCGGCGATCCCTGGGCGGCAGCCGTGCGCATCCTCGTCGTGATCGACGGAACCAGCGCCTACATCAACACCAGCGCCGACCGTCGCGCGGCGCCGATCGCCGACATGGTCCGCACCTTCGCCGAGGCCGAACTCGGACTGGCGGCCGGCGCCCTGGAGTCGTCCTGACGCTCGGCGGGCAGCAGCGGGGCGCCGGCTCCGCGGCGGCGGTCCCGGCCGACTCCCCGTCGGCAAAGGCACCGGGGCGGCGGGCGTAGCGTAGAGGGCATGACGAAGTACGGATCCTTTCCCGGTACGCGTCCTCGCCGGCTGCGTACCATCCCCGCCATGCGGCGCATGGTCGCCGAGACCCGGCTGCACCCGGCGGACTTCATCCTGCCCGCGTTCGTCCGCGAGGGCGTGAGCGAGCCCGTGCCGGTCTCGGCGATGCCCGGCGTGGTGCAGCACACGCGGGAGAGCCTGAAGAAGGCGGCCGCCGAGGCGGTGGAGGCCGGGATCTCCGGAATCATGCTGTTCGGGGTGCCGGAGGAGGAGAAGAAGGACGGCCTCGGGACGGCGGGGACGGACCCGGACGGGATCCTCCAGGTCGCGCTGCGCGATGTGCGCGCCGAGGTCGGGGACGAGCTGCTCGTCATGTCCGACCTGTGCCTGGACGAGTTCACCGACCACGGCCACTGCGGTGTCCTCGACGCCGAGGGGCGGATCGACAACGACGCCACGCTGGAGCGGTACGCCGAGATGGCCCAGGTCCAGGCCGACGCCGGCGCTCATGTCGTGGGCCCCAGCGGGATGATGGACGGGCAGATCGGCGTCGTCCGGGACGCGTTGGACCAGATCGGGCGGGAGGACGTGGCCGTCCTCGCCTACACCGTCAAGTACTCGTCCGCGTTCTACGGGCCCTTCCGGGAGGCGGTCGGCTCCTCGCTGCAGGGCGACCGCAAGACCTACCAGCAGGACCCGGCGAACCAGCGGGAGTCGCTGCGGGAGCTGGCCCTGGACCTGGAGGAGGGCGCCGACATGGTGATGGTCAAGCCGGCCGGTCCCTACCTCGACGTCCTCGCCCGGGTCGCCGACGCCTCGGACGTGCCGGTCGCCGCCTACCAGATCTCCGGCGAGTACTCGATGATCGAGGCCGCCGCCGAGAAGGGCTGGATCGACCGGGACCGGGCCATCCTGGAGGCCCTGACCGGCATCAAGCGGGCCGGGGCGTGCAACATCCTCACCTACTGGGCCACCGAGGTCGCGCAGAAGCTGCGCTGAGGGGCCGCGGCCGAACGCGGGCACCCGGAAACCGGGAACGGCCAAGTCGCCCTGGGAGTTAGGTTGTTGACGATCAGCCGACCTCTCAGGGAGACGTCCGATGTCCGGTGATGCCTTCAGCCACGACTCCGCCGAGCTGAGGAAGAGGATCGATTCCACCAAGCCCCACCCGGCCCGGGTCTACGACGTCCTGCTCGGCGGCAAGGACCACTACCCGGTCGACCGGGAGGCGGCCGCCGCGGCCATGGCCAACCACCCGCGCGGTTTCCTCACCGCCCGGCACAACCGGGACTTCCTGCGCCGCGCCGTCACCGCACTCGTGCGGGAGGAGGGCGTCCGCCAGTTCCTCGACATCGGCGCGGGCCTGCCGACCGCGCAGAACGTGCACCACATCGCCCAGAGCATCGCCCCCGAGACGCGGGTGGTGTACGTGGACAACGATCCGATCGTGCTCGCGCACGCGCGCGCCCTGCTCACCAGTGTCCCCGAGGGACGCACCGACTACATCGACGCCGACCTGCGCGACCCCGGGCGCATCCTGCGCGAGGCGGCCCGCACGCTCGACTTCGACCGGCCCGTCGCGCTGTGCCTGGCAGCGGTGCTGCACTTCATCGAGGACGAGGCGGCCTACGACGTGGTCCGGGAACTGCTGGGCGCGCTGCCCCCGGGCAGCTGGCTGGTGCTGAGCCACCTGGCCAGCGACCTCAACCCGGAGGAGAGCGCCAACGTGGCGCAGTCGTTCAAGAAGAACGGACTGACCTTCGTACTCCGGTCGCGGGCCCAGATCGAGCGGTTCTTCGGCGACAACGGGCTGAAGACGGCCGACCCGGGCCTGGTTCCCGTGCACCGCTGGCGGCCCGACGGCTCGGCCCCCGTGCTCCAGGCGCCGAGCCCCGAGTACCTCGCCTCCCTGGACTTCATCGACCGGATCAAGTACCACGACCCCAACGACGTCACGGACGAGGACATCAGCGTCTACGGGGCCATCGGCCGCACGGCGTGACGCGTGCGGCCGTAAGGCGTGACGTGCGGGCCCTCGCAAGCGCCGGGGCCCTCAGAGGCGCTCGGGGGTCCTGATGCCCAGCAGGTCCATGCCCCGGTGCAGGGTGCGGGCCGTGACGTCGCACAGGAACAGGCGGTTCTCCACCTGCTGCGGCGTCTCGGCCTTCAGGACCGGGCACTTGTCGTAGAACGTCGTGTACAGGGAGGCCAGCTGGTACAGGTACGCGGCCAGCTTGTGCGGGGCGTACTCCGCGGCGGCCTCCCGCACCGTCTCCGCGAAGGCGTCGGCGTGCAGGCCGAGCGCCCGCTCCGCCTCGGTCAGTTCCAGCTCGGGGTGGGCCACCGGACGGGTCTCGCCGGCCTTGCGGAGGATGGACCGGATACGGGCGTACGCGTACTGCAGGTACACGCTCGTGTCGCCGTTCAGCGAGACCATCTGGTCCAGGTCGAACTTGTAGTCCCGGATCGCCGAGGTCGACAGGTCCGCGTACTTCACCGCGCCGATGCCCACCTGGGCACCCCGCTCGGCGATCTCCTCCTCCGAGAGGTCCTGCGCCTTCTCCCGGACGACCGCCGAGGCACGCTCGATCGCCTCGTCGAGCAGGTCGACCAGGCGGACCGTCTCGCCCGCACGGGTCTTGAAGGGCTTGCCGTCCTTGCCGAGCACCGTGCCGAACGCCAACTGGTACGCCGTCACGTCGTCGTTCAGCCAGCCGGCCCGCCGCGCGGTCTCGAAGACCATCTTGAAGTGCAGGGACTGCCGGGCGTCCACCACGTACAGCAGGGTGTTCGCCTTGAGGTTGAAGACCCGGTCCCTGATCGCCGACAGGTCGGTGGCCGCGTAGCCGTAGCCGCCGTCGGACTTCTGGACGATCAGCGGGACCGGGTTGCCGTCCGGGCCCTTGACGTCGTCGAAGAAGACGCACAGGGCGCCCTCCGAGCGGACCGCGACGCCGGACTCCTCCAGCAGCCGGCAGGTCTCGGCGAGCATGTCGTTGTAGCCGGACTCGCCGACGATGTCCGGGTCCCGGACCTCCATGTCCAGCTTCTCGAAGACGGAGAAGAAGTAGATCTTCGACTCGTCCACGAACTTCTGCCACATGGCCACCGTGTGCGGGTCGCCGGCCTGGAGGTCCACCACCCGGCGCCGGGCGCGCGTCTTGAACTCCTCGTCGGAGTCGAACAGCTTGCGCGCGGCCTTGTAGAGGCGGTCGAGGTTCGACATCGCCTCCTCGCCGCTCACCTGGGACGCCTTGTGGTCCAGCTCGTGCGGGTGCTCGTCCAGGTACTGGATGAGCATGCCGAACTGGGTGCCCCAGTCGCCGATGTGGTGCCGGCGGACCACGTTCTCGCCGGCGAACTCCAGGAGCTGGACCACGGAGTCGCCGATCACCGCGGACCGCAGGTGGCCGACGTGCATCTCCTTCGCCACGTTCGGCTGGGCGTAGTCGATCACCGTCGTGCCCGGCTGCTCCGCGTACGGCACGCCGAGCCGGCCGTCCGGGTCGGCGGCCCGCGCCGCGAGGTTCTCGGTGATGGCGCTGTCCGTGACCGTGATGTTGAGGAAGCCGGGTCCTGAGACCTCGATGTCCTTGATCACGTCACCGGTGACCACGTGCCCGACGACCTGGGTCGCCAGCTCCCGCGGGTTCGCCTTCGCCTTCTTCGCCAGCGCCAGGATGCCGTTGGCCTGGAAGTCCGCCCGGTCGCTGCGTCGCAGCAGCGGGTCCGCGGCGGCGGTCTCCGGCAGGGTGGCCGAGAGGGCGGACGCGAGGCGCTGGTGGACGGAAGCGGTGAGGGACGTGACCGAGGCCATAGGAAAGGGTGCCGTTCTCCTCGTGGGGATGGATAGACAGAGTCAGTATCCCACGCGGGGTAAAGCGAGTTTTCCGGTCGCCGGGCGAACGCCGGACCGCCCGTGCCCGTCCCATGCGTTGAAAAGGGGTTTTCATGGATACCGGCCCGCCTGGGACAATGGAGCGGTCAGCCGTGCGACCGTAGCGGCTGCCCACGGAGAACCTTCAGAGAAACTTCAGGGAAAGAGGACGTGCCGATCGTGGCTCAGAGCACCGAGACCGCCGACTGGGTCTCCCGTTTCGCGGACGACGTCATCGAGGAGTCGGAGCGTCGGACCCCGGGCACAGTGACATCAGTCGCTACCGCTCCGGTGGTCGTCGTCGCGTCCGGGCTGTCGCCGTCCGGCCCCATCCACCTGGGCAACCTGCGCGAGGTCATGACCCCGCACCTCGTCGCCGACGAGATCCGCCGCCGGGGGTACCGGGTACGGCACCTGATCTCCTGGGACGACTACGACCGGTACCGCAAGGTCCCGGCCGGTGTCGCCGGCGTCGACGAGTCGTGGGCCGAGCACATCGGCAAGCCGCTGACCTCCGTCCCGGCCCCGAAGGGCTCGGAGCACCCCAACTGGGCCGAGCACTTCAAGGCCGCCATGGTCGCCTCGCTCGCCGAGCTGGGTGTGGAGTTCGACGGCATCAGCCAGACCGAGCAGTACACCTCCGGCGTGTACCGCGAGCAGATCCTGCACGCGATGAAGCACCGCGGCGACATCGACGCGATCCTCGCCCAGTACCGCACCAAGCCCAAGTCGGCCAAGAAGCAGCAGAAGCCCGTGGACGAGGCCGAGCTGGAGGCCGAGGAGGGCTCGGGCGCCGCATCCGAGGACGACGGCAGCTCCGGCTCCGCCGGCTACTTCCCGTACAAGCCGTACTGCGGCAACTGCGAGAAGGACCTCACCACCGTCAGCGCCTACGACGACGACTCCACCGAGCTGACCTACGCCTGCACCGCGTGCGGCTTCTCGGAGACGGTCCGGCTCAGCGAGTTCAACCGCGGCAAGCTGGTCTGGAAGGTCGACTGGCCGATGCGGTGGGCGTACGAGGGCGTGATCTTCGAGCCGAGCGGTGTCGACCACTCCTCGCCGGGGTCCTCGTTCCAGGTCGGCGGGCAGATCGTCGGGATCTTCGGCGGCAAGCAGCCGATCGGCCCGATGTACGCGTTCGTGGGCATCTCCGGCATGGCGAAGATGTCGTCCTCGCGCGGTGGCGTGCCCACCCCGGCCGACGCGCTGAAGATCATGGAGCCGCAGCTCCTGCGGTGGCTGTACGCCCGGCGCAGGCCGAACCAGTCCTTCAAGATCGCCTTCGACCAGGAGATCCAGCGCCTGTACGACGAGTGGGACAAGCTCGCCGCCAAGGTCGCCGACACATCGGCGCTGCCCGGTGACGTCGCCGCGTACACGCGGGCCGTGGGCACCGCCGCCGCGGAGCTGCCGAAGACGCCGCGCCCGCTGCCGTACCGGACGCTCGCGTCCGTCGCCGACATCACCGCCGGCCACCAGGACCAGGCGCTGCGCATCCTGTCCGAGCTCGACCCGGCCAACCCGCTGGGCTCGCTCGAGGAGGCCCGCCCGCGGTACGACAGGGCCGAGGCGTGGATCAACACCCACGTCCCCGCCGACCAGCGCACCATCGTCCGCGAGGAGCCCGACACCGAGCTGCTCAAGTCCCTCGACGAGCCCTCACAGCAGCAGGTCCGGCTGCTGCTCGACGGCCTCGAGGACCACTGGTCGCTCGACGGGCTCACCCACCTCGTGTACGGCGTGCCCAAGGTGCAGGCCGGCTTCTCCGCCGACGCCACGCCCAAGGAGCTGCCGCCGGAGATCAAGACCGCCCAGCGGACCTTCTTCGCGCTGCTCTACCACCTGCTCGTCGGCCGCGACACCGGGCCGCGCCTGCCCACGCTGCTGCTCGCGGTGGGGCAGGAGCGGGTGCGGGCCCTGCTCGGGGAGTAGCGGAACGGCACGAACGAGGGGCCCTCATGCGAGGGCCCCTCGTTCGTGTTCCGCGGTGCGAGGTTCAGGCGATGTGGTCGTCCTGCAGTTCCGCCGTGTGGCGGTTCGTGAAGCGATTGACCATGCGGTCCGCGTCACGCTGCGGGAGTGAGATGCCGTACGTCGCCTCCACGTCGTCCTTCAGCTGGCCCGAGGTGGGGTAGCTGCCGTCGATCGACTTCTTGAAGACCAGGTAGAAGTCTTCCTCGGTCGGTTCCGGGACACCGCCGCCCTCTCCGAGCTCACGGGTGCGACCCGGGCCCGAGGGGATGGGGAAGCTGCCGGTCGTCTCCGACGGGGATTCCTCGGGGAAGGGCTGCTCCTCGGGGAACTGGTTCTGGGGGAGCACTTCCTGTGGGTGCTGCTCCTGCTGGTACTGGTCCTTCTGGTACTGCTCCTGCTCGTACCAGGCCGCGTACTGCTCCTCGGCGTACTGAGGGTCGAAGGGCGGCTCGTAGGTGGGGTCGTAGTCGCCCTGGTACTCGATCTGCTGGGGGTCCCTGGCATGCAACCAGGGGTTCGCCTCCGGATCGGCTGCCGGTACCTGCGCGGGAGCGTGTTCGGGCTGTTCGGCGTGGGGAGCGGGGGCCAACTCGGGGAGCTGCTCGCTCTGAGGCGCCGCCGGAGCGGGAGCGGGTGCCGGCAGGAGCGCCGGGAGTTCTATGCCCGCCGCCGCCAGGCCCGCGGGGGCCGTCTCCCCCAGGGGGACGCCGTACCGGGCGAGACGCAGCGGCATCAGGGACTCCACCGGGGCCTTGCGGCGCCAGGCCCGGCCGAAGCGGGAGCGCAACCGGGCCTGGTAGACGAGACGTTCCTGTTCCAGCTTGATGACCTGGTCGTAGGAGCGCAGCTCCCACAGCTTCATCCGCCGCCACAGCAGGAAGGTGGGCACGGGGGAGAGCAGCCAGCGGGTCAGGCGGACGCCCTCCATGTGCTTGTCCGCCGTGATGTCCGCGATCCGGCCGATCGCGTGCCGGGCCGCCTCCACGGCGACCACGAACAGCACCGGGATCACCGCGTGCATGCCCACGCCCAGCGGGTCCGGCCAGGCGGCGGCGCCGTTGAAGGCGATCGTGGCCAGCGTCAGCAGCCACGCGGTCTGGCGCAGCAGCGGGAAGGGGATCCGGATCCAGGTCAGCAGCAGATCCAGGGCGAGCAGCACGCAGATGCCCGCGTCGATGCCGATCGGGAAGACATAACTGAAGTTCCCGAAGCCCTTCTTGATGGCCAGTTCACGGACGGCCGCGTACGAACCCGCGAAGCCGATACCGGCGATGATCACGGCACCCGCGACGACCACGCCGATGAGAACGCGGTGCATCCGGGTCAGCTGTGGCGTGGCCACCGGTAACTCCCTCCCCTTGCGTGTTGTTGCGCGCAACAGAGTGGCACATCTGTGCGAGGGGTGGAGTACCGGTCCGGTTGCTCCGCTTCCACGGGCCGTCCCTGGGTCAGCCGTTGGACGCCGACTTCGACGGCGAGGCCGACTTCGCGGGGGACTTGGACGCCGAGTGAGACGAGGAGGCGGAGGGGGACGCGGTGGACGAGGAGGACGAGGAGCTGCTCGGCGCCGCACCGCCGGACGCGCCGTTCGCCGTCGCGACCGCGGACACCGCCTCCTTGGCCGCCTTCTGTGCGGCCTTCGTCAGGTCGTCGGCGTTCGGGGTCTTGTCGCCGGCCAGACCGGCGCCGTTGTAGTCGAGGGTGACGACCACGTTCTCCGCCCGCGCCACGACCGTCTGCTGCTTGAAGGCGCCTTCCTTCTTCTTCAGGTCGTAGCGCACCACCGTGGCCTCGTCGCCCGTCCCGGACACCGGCTCCGACGTCACGTGCTGCGCGTCCGCCACGTGCTGCGCGTCCTGCACCTGCCGCTGGTAGAACTCATGCGCCTGCTTCTCGCCCGTGCCGCGGGTGGCGTCAGAGGTGAAACGCAGCAGTGACACGTTGAGCCAGCGGAACTGAGAGCCCTTCACGCCGTTGTTGTCCAGGCTGGTCCAGGAACATCCGGCGCGCGCGGAGAGGTCGCTGGAGGAGCTCTCCTTGCCCGATTTCACGCCCTTCGGGACCAGTTCACCGAGCGTCTTGTCGGAGAGCACCTTGCAGGCCTGGGGCAGCTTCCCGTACGCCGCCGCCTGTACCGTCGGTGACGGGCTCGCGCTCGCGGAGCCCTTCACGTCGCCCGCCGGAGTCTGCTGGGCACCGGAACCGGAACCGGAGTCCGAGGAGGAGCAGGCCGCGGCCAGCAGCATCACGGGGACGGATATCGCGCAGACAAGGACGCGGTTCGGACGCTTCGCGCGCGGGGCTCGCTCTTCTCGCTGCATGGTTCCTTCACTCATCACGCTCGTGGTTCCTGCGGTCGGGATCGGGTCCGAGGGGCCACCGTACGCGGTGAGACAGATGTGCGGTCTCTTTCGCCGTCCTGAGCGCGGAGGCGGTGGGTGTCGCGCGGGGGCCGTCAACCACCCAGTGAATCGTCCAGCCGAGCCGCCAGTTTCCTTGCCTTGTCCTGCATTTCCTCGCTGTCCGGGACCACGCCGACGGTCGCCGGCTGCTCCTCGTAGACGATGGTCACGACCACGTTGGACGTGCGAAATGCCACAGTCACGGTGCGCTGCCCGGCGGTCGAACCGGCGCTGCCGAGGACGTCGTCGAGGAACGCCTCGTCGCCGAGACCGCTCAGGATCCGGGGCTGGAGGTCGGCCGGAGCGGCGTCGCCGGAGGCGGCCTCGGAGGAGGAAGGGGAGCCGGGGGAGGGCGAGGACGACGAGGACGACGAAGGCGATGGAGACGCCGAGGACGACGAGGGCGACGAGGGCGACGGGGTGCTGCCGGAGTCGGAGGCGGCCTTGGACTCCGTCGTGGAGGCGGAGTTCCCGCCGGCGGTCGGCTCGGGAAGGTCGGCGGCGGCCCGTTTGGTGGCGAAGACCGACTCGGCCTGGGTGTCGTCGCTGACGGTGTTGTCGTAGGAGACGACCCGCTCGAAGTCGACGTAGAGGTGGTCGGTGGCGTCCGGGGACTCCACCTTCCAGCGGCATCCGACCTTGCGGTCGGTGTCGTACGTGAGCGTCGCCTGGCCCGCGTAGGCCTTCTCCCGCTGGTCCGCGTCCGTGATCTGCCTGATGCCGGGCAGCAGCGCGTCGAGGGTGCTGTCGCCGACCGCGTGACAGGCCTCCGGAAGCGTCCGGTACCGGCCCGGCTGGGCCGCCGGCGTCGTCACGTCGGCGCCGCCGGGGTTGGCGTTGTCCGCCCGGCCGCCACTCGACGAACCGCCGGTGCAGCCGCCCAGCAGCAGCGCCGCGAGGAGCGCGGCAGCACCGGGTACGTACGCCTTCCGCAGCACGGTCAGGCTCCTCTCGCTTTCGATGGCCCCGCTGGTTATTCGCTTGCCGGGCGGGGCCGCTCTCCGGAGACAATGTGTATCGCACGCACTGCCGTGGACGCCGGTCCGATGTCCTGTTTCGTCGACCTTGGCGCCGGTATTGCGTTTCTGGATTTCTGTGTCCTTTCGGGGGAATGAGGGCGATATGTCGTATGTGGAGATACCGGGCGCGAAGGTCCCGATCCGCATGTGGGCCGACCCGGCGACCGTCGAGGGCGTGGCGATGCAGCAGCTTCGCAATGTCGCGACCCTCCCGTGGATCAAGGGCCTCGCCGTCATGCCGGACGTGCACTACGGCAAGGGCGCGACGGTCGGCTCGGTCATCGCGATGCGGGGCGCGGTCTGCCCGGCGGCGGTGGGCGTGGACATCGGCTGCGGAATGTCGGCCGTGAAGACCTCGCTGCGCGCCGGCGACCTCCCCGGCGACCTGTCCCGCCTCCGCTCGAAGATCGAGCAGGCGATCCCGGTGGGGCGGGGGATGCACGGCGATCCCGTCGACCCGGGACGTTTCCACGGCCTGGCCACCGCGGGGTGGGACGGGTTCTGGGGGCGGTTCGACGGGGTGGCCGAGGCGGTGCGCTTCCGCCAGGAGCGCGCCACGAAGCAGATGGGGACGCTGGGTAGCGGAAACCACTTCGTGGAGGTCTGCGTCGACGAGTCCCAGTCGGTGTGGCTCATGCTGCACTCCGGCTCCCGCAACATCGGCAAGGAACTCGCCGAGCACCACATCGGCGTGGCCCAGAAACTCGCGTACAACCAGGGTCTGGTCGACCGCGACCTCGCCGTCTTCGTGGCGGACACACCGCAGATGGCGGCGTACGAGCACGACCTGTACTGGGCCCAGGAGTACGCGAGGTACAACCGCGCGATCATGATGGCGCTCCTGAAGGACGTGGTCCGCAGGGAGTTCAAGAAGGCCAGGGTGACCTTCGAGCCCGAGGTGAGCTGCCACCACAACTACGTGAACCGTGAGCGCTACGAGGGCGTGGACCTTCTCGTCACCCGCAAGGGAGCGATCAGCGCCAGGGCCGGGGAGTACGGCATCATCCCGGGCTCCATGGGCACCGGTTCGTACATCGTCAGGGGCCTCGGAAACGAGCAGTCCTTCAACTCCGCGTCGCACGGCGCCGGTCGGCGCATGAGCCGCAACGCCGCCAAGCGCCGCTTCTCGACCAAGGACCTGGAGGAGCAGACGCGGGGTGTGGAGTGCCGCAAGGACTCCGGCGTCGTCGACGAGATCCCGGGCGCCTACAAGCCGATCGAGCAGGTCATCGACCAGCAGCGGGACCTCGTGGAGGTCGTGGCGAAGCTGAGGCAGGTCGTCTGCGTGAAGGGCTGAGGCCCTCGGTCGTGGTCGTACGCCCGGCCCGTACGGCTACTTGGCGTGGCGGACCGCGTAGATCATGACGAAGGCGACGACGTGGATGCCGAAGAGGAAGTAGCCGAGGTAGTACCAGACGTACCGTTCGCGCTTCTTCTCCAGGGCGAGCCGGGCGCGCTCCGCCTCCCGGTCGCGGTCGTCGTCGCGGTCGTCGACCATCACAGCTCCCGGTGGACCTTGGAGTTCGACGCCTGGGCCCGGGGGCGGACGACGAGGAGGTCGATGTTGACGTGGCTGGGGCGGGTGACCGCCCAGGTGATGGTGTCGGCCACGTCGTCGGCGGTCAGGGGCTCGGCCACGCCGGCGTAGACCTTGGCGGCCTTCTCCCGGTCGCCGCCGAAGCGGGTGAGGGCGAACTCGTCCGTCCTGACCATGCCGGGGGCGATCTCGATGACCCTGACCGGCCTGCCGACGATCTCCAGGCGGAGGGTCTCGGCGAGGACGTGGGCGCCGTGCTTGGCGGCGACGTAGCCGCCGCCGCCCTCGTAGGTGCCGTGGCCGGCGGTGGAGGAGACCACGACCACCGTGCCGTCGCCACTGGCCTCCAGCCGGGGCAGGAGGGCCTGGGTGAGGTTGAGGGTGCCGAGGACGTTCGTCTCGTACATGGTGCGCCAGTCGGCCGGGTCGCCGGTGGCGACGGGGTCGGCGCCCAGCGCCCCGCCCGCGTTGTTGACCAGGACACCGATCGCGCTGAAGGCCGTGGCGAACTCGTCCACCGCCGCGCGGTCGGTGACGTCCAGCTGGTAGGCGGCGGCGGAGTGGCCGGCCGCGTTGATCTCCTCGGCCAGCGCCTCGATGCGGTCCTTGCGGCGGGCGGTCAGGACGACCCGGTAGCCGGCGGCCGCGAGCTGCCGGGCCGTGGCGGCGCCGATGCCGCTGCTCGCACCGGTCACGACGGCGATGCGGGAGGCGGCGGACGGGGCGGCGGTGGCCATGGGCGGCTCCTCGGGGCGGAGGTGTGGTGCGTTCGGTCGCTCTGCCCAGAGTAGGTGAAGGTCAGCCGCCGTTCCGTGGTGCCCACATGATCACGGCCATGCCGGCCAGGCAGACCAGCACGCCGGTCACGTCCCAGCGGTCGGGCCGGTAGCCGTCGGCGACCATGCCCCACAGGATCGAACCGGCGACGAAGATCCCGCCGTAGGCGGCGAGGACGCGGCCGAAGTGGGCGTCGGGCTGGAAAGTGGCGACGAAGCCGTACGCGCCGAGCGCGAGGACGCCGCCGGCGGCCCACATCCAGCCGCGGTGTTCGCGCACGCCCTGCCAGACCAGCCAGGCGCCGCCGATCTCGAACAACGCGGCGACGACGAAGAGGGCGGCGGAGCGGAGGATCAGCATGGGGGCAGCCTCGCACGACCCCTCTGCTCGGTCGTCGTGCGGGGGAGGGGCGGAATACTTCCGGAACGGGGACGGTTGGGCAGGTATAGTTGAACCGTCAACAACTTGGAGGGTGAGTGGCCATGCAGTTCGGGATCTTCAGCGTGGGCGACGTCACGCCGGACCCCACCACGGGGCGTACGCCGACCGAGCGCGAGCGGATCAAGGCCATGGTCGCCATCGCGCTGAAGGCCGAGGAGGTCGGCCTGGACGTCTTCGCGACCGGTGAGCACCACAACCCGCCGTTCGTGCCGTCGTCCCCGACCACCATGCTCGGCTATATAGCCGCGCGCACGGAGCGGCTGGTCCTGTCCACCTCCACCACCCTGATCACCACCAACGACCCGGTGAAGATCGCCGAGGACTTCGCGATGCTCCAGCACCTGGCCGACGGGCGGGTGGACCTGATGATGGGCCGCGGCAACACCGGCCCGGTCTACCCCTGGTTCGGGCAGGACATCCGGCAGGGCATCAACCTCGCCGTCGAGAACTACGCCCTGCTGCACCGGCTGTGGCGCGAGGACGTCGTCGACTGGGAGGGGAAGTTCCGCACGCCTCTGCAGGGCTTCACGTCCACGCCCCGCCCGCTGGACGGCGTACCGCCCTTCGTCTGGCACGGCTCCATCCGCTCCCCGGAGATCGCCGAGCAGGCCGCGTACTACGGCGACGGCTTCTTCCACAACAACATCTTCTGGCCGGCCGACCACACCAAGCGGATGATCGAGCTGTACCGGGCGCGGTACGCCCACTACGGGCACGGCACGCCCGAGCAGGCGATCGTCGGGCTCGGCGGCCAGGTGTTCATGCGCAGGAACTCCCAGGACGCGGTCCGCGAGTTCCGTCCCTACTTCGACAACGCGCCGGTCTACGGCCACGGGCCCTCCCTGGAGGACTTCACCGCCCAGACCCCGCTGACCGTCGGCTCCCCGCAGCAGGTCATCGAGAAGACGCTGTCCTTCCGCGAGTACGCCGGCGACTACCAGCGCCAGCTGTTCCTGATGGACCACGCGGGCCTGCCCCTGAAGACCGTGCTGGAGCAGATCGACCTGCTCGGCGAGGAGGTCGTGCCGGTACTGCGCGAGGAGTTCGCCAAGGGTCGCCCGGCGGGCGTGCCGGACGCGCCGACCCATGGATCCCTGCCGGCCGCGAGCCGGCCCGGGAACGAGGAAGAGGTGAGCACCGTATGAGGCTCGTCGTCGTCTCGGCGGGGCTGAGCGTCCCGTCCTCCACCCGGCTGCTGGCCGACCGGCTGGCGGCCGCGACCGCCGAGCACGCCGCGGCGGACGTGCGCGTGATCGAACTGCGGGACCTGGCCGTGGAGATCGCGCACAACTTCACCGGCGGTTTCCCCGGCCCGGCCCTGGCCGACGCGCTGGACGCGGTCGCGGAGGCGGACGGGCTGATCGTCGTCACGCCGGTGTTCTCCGCCTCCTACAGCGGACTGTTCAAGTCCTTCTTCGACGTGCTCGGGGTACGGGACGAGAGCGCGCTGGCCGGCAAGCCGGTGCTGATCGCCGCGACCGGCGGCACCGCCCGGCACTCCCTGGTCCTCGACCACGCGCTGCGCCCGCTCTTCGCGTACCTGAAGGCCGTCGTCATCCCCACCGGCGTCTACGCCGCCTCCGAGGACTGGGGCGCCGAGGGCCTGCCCGAGCGGATCGCGCGGGCCGCGCGGGAGCTGGCGGCGCTGATGACGGGGCTGTCGGCGAGCCGGCGGCCGGAGCGGCCCACCGTGCCGGAGCAGGCCTCCGCCCCGGATCAGGCCTCCGTGCCGGAGCAGGCCGCGCCCGCGCAGGCCGGCGGGTTCACGGTGGTGCCGTTCGCGGAGCAGCTGGCGGCGCTGAGGAAGTGACGCGTTCGTGCTGCTCGGGAAGGACACGGGCGGGCCAACGATGCCGCCGCCGGTGAGAGGACGGTAGACGGCCCGCCGCGTTGCCCCCGAGTCGGTGAGAGGCGGGTAAAAAGGGTGATCGTAGGCCCATTCGTCTCGGCTGCGGGCCCGCGGCCTTGGCAGACTGGACGGGTGCCTCAGACTGTGCTCCTCGCCGAAGACGACCGTGCCATCCGTCACGCCCTGGAGCGTGCCCTGACACTGGAGGGCTACGACGTGACAGCGGTCGCCGACGGCGTCGAGGCACTCGCCCAGGCCCACAAGAACCCGCCGGACGTCCTCCTCCTCGACGTGATGATGCCGGGCATCGACGGCCTCCAGGTCTGCCGGGTGCTGCGGGCCGAGGGCGACCGCACCCCGATCCTCATGCTCACCGCCCTGGTGGAGACCGCCGACCGGATCGCCGGCCTGGACGCCGGAGCCGACGACTACGTCGTCAAGCCGTTCGACGTCGAGGAGGTCTTCGCCCGGCTGCGCGCCCTGCTGCGCCGCACCAGCCCGGTCGGCGTCGGCTCGGGCGGCGCGGCCGGCGCGGCCGGCGCGGGGGACGTATCCGCGAAGGAGCCGCAGGTGCCCGAGCGGCAGATCGAGGCGGCCGGGATCCGCATGGACCTCCAGGCCCGCCGGGTGTGGCGGGGCACGCGCGAGCTGGAGCTGACCCGCACCGAGTTCGAACTGCTCGAACTGCTCGTCCGCAACGCCGGGATCGTGCTCGACCACTCCACCATCTACGACCGGATCTGGGGCTACGACTTCGGCCCCGGCTCCAAGAACCTCGCCGTCTACGTCGGCTACCTGCGCCGCAAGCTCGACGAGCCGAACGCGCCGCAGCTGATCCACACGGTCCGAGGCGTGGGCTACGTGCTCCGGGAGGACTGAGTGGGCCGCCTCGCGCGGCTGCTGGACAGACCGCGGCCCCGGCTGTCGTCGCTGCGGACCACGTTCGCGGTGTCGTTCGCCGCGGTGACCGCCGCTGTCACCGTCCTCGTCGGCATCCTGTCGTACAACTCCGCCGCCCGGCTGGTGCGGGTGGACCAGCAGTCGGTGTTCACGCAGGTCGTCCAGGACGTACAGGACGAGGTGCGGCGCTACCAGCTGATGCCCGCGGACTTCACCTCCTCCCGCCCCGGGCACGAGCTGGTGCGGCCCAACCGCACCAACGTGCAGGTGCTCGGCGCCCACGGCGAGATCGTCGACCACGGCACACCACCGTTGCCCGTGACCGCCCAGGACAAGGCCGTCGCCGCCGCCGCGAAGGCCGGCAAGGCCGTCGAGTACAAGGACGTGGTCGTCGGGGGCGAGGTGTACCGGGTCGCGACCGTCGCCCTCGGCAAGGGCCACGGCGCCGTGCAGGTCGCCCAGGAGTTCAGCGACACCGAGGACCTGCTGCGCGCGCTCCAGCAGCGCACCCTGATCCTGATGGGCGCCGTGGTGGTCGCCGCCGGCCTGTGCGGCTGGTGGCTGGCCCGCCGCATCACACGCCGGCTGGTGGTCCTCACCTCCGCCGCCGAGGACGTCGCCCGCACCCGGCGACTCGGCGTCGAGGTGCCCGTCACCGGCTACGACGAGGTGGGCCGCCTCGGCCGCTCCTTCGACCGCATGCTGGGCCGGCTCGCCCAGTCCGAGGAGGACCAGCGCCGCCTGGTCCAGGACGCGGGCCACGAACTGCGGACACCGCTGACCTCCCTGCGCACGAACATCTCCCTGCTGCGCCGCATCGACGAACTGCCGCCCGCCACCCGCGAGGAACTGGTCGCCGACCTGACCCAGGAGGCCCGCGAACTGACCGACCTGGTCAACGAACTGGTCGACCTCGCGGCCGGGCAGTCCGACACCGAGCCCGTGCAGCGGGTCGACATCGCCGACATCGCCGAGGACGTCGCGGGGCTGGCGCGCCGGCGCAGCGGACGCGACATCGTGGTCCGCTCCAGCGGAGACACCACGATCCAGGGCCGGCCGGGCATGCTCCAGCGGGCCCTGTCCAACCTCGTGGAGAACGCCGTCAAGTTCGACCGCGCGGGCACGGCACCCATCGAGATCGCCGTCGCCGGACCCGCACGGCCGGGCATGGTCCGCGTCGAGGTCCTCGACCGCGGGCCAGGTATCGCCGCCGGCGACCTGATACGCGTCTTCGACCGCTTCTACCGCGCCGCCGACGCCCGTTCCCTGCCCGGATCCGGCCTCGGCCTGTCCATCGTCCGCGAGGTGGCCCTGGCCCACGGCGGCGCGCCGTTCGCGTTCCGCCGCGAGGGCGGCGGATCGGTCATCGGGTTCACCGCGGGCGCCCAACGGGGCCACCACGACACGGGCGGAGGGGCGACCGGGCCCCGCGGTCCGGCCCGGGACCCGGACCGCGGCACCTGAGGTGGAACCGGGTCCACTCGGTGGGGAGCGGCCGGGTCTACTCGGCGGCCCGCGCGGCGCGCCGGCCTTCGGCGGACGCGCCGCGTGGGGCGCCGCCCGCGGCCGTGTGTCTGCGGGACGCCGTCAGCAGCCACGCCAGGTTCCCCACCGCCGCGCCGGCCGCCACCACGGCGACGATCACCCCGGCCGTGGCGAAACCGGCCCGGAACAGCCGCGGCCGCGGGTTGAGGCTGTGCAGCCCGAAGCCGCACAGCAGATAGACGCCGACGGCGGCGATGGTGAGACTGACGACGAGCAGGACGACGGTCGGCCCGAGCCCGCCCTGCCCGTTCTCCCCGGGCGAAGCACCGGGCCGCCCCGTACCACGTGCTTCCTGCATGGGTCCCCCGTCGGTGGTTGAGTGGCGAGCCGACCCCCTACAGTACGTAGGGCCGCTGCCGGAGGGAAACTCGCTCAGTCACCGGCCGTGTCCGACCGCCACGTCATCGTCACCTTCGGTTCCACCGTCGACCCGGCGCGGGCCCGCCGGACTGTGTTACCGTTTGGACGTTGCAGTTGTGGTACCCATGAACCTATGTGCGCCTGACGGGAATGTTTCTCCTCTGGGCGCATTATTTGTTTTCCGGCATCTCCGGATGGGGCCTCTGCCTACAGAAGGAGAAAGTCATGGCACAGGGAACCGTGAAGTGGTTCAACGCCGAAAAGGGTTTCGGCTTCATCCAGCAGGACGGCGGCGGCCCCGACGTCTTCGCTCACTACTCGAACATC
This sequence comes from Streptomyces sp. NPDC052043, assembly GCF_044548235.1. Lineage (NCBI taxonomy): Bacteria > Bacillati > Actinomycetota > Actinomycetes > Kitasatosporales > Streptomycetaceae > Streptomyces > Streptomyces sp. NPDC052043. The sequence continues at coordinate 295,840 of NZ_JBIUBT010000010.1, read as the reverse complement.
GCGACCCAGGGCTTCCGTGAGCTCCAGGAGGGCCAGCGGGTCTCCTTCGACGTCACGCAGGGCCAGAAGGGCCCGCAGGCGGAGAACATCGTCCCCGCCTGATCGCCGGGCGCGTATCTGCTCACCGGGGTCGGCACCGACATGGTGCTGACCCCGGTTTGTGCTGTTTCGAGGAAGGCCGACCACCGCATGTCCCGCAGACCCCAGAAGCCGAACAACCGGCGTGCCTCATCATCCCCGTCCTCCGCGTCGCCGAGGGAGTTCCGGCTGCCGGAGAGCAGGACGCCCGCTCTTCCCGCCGTCGAGGACTTCGCCGGTCTGGACATGCCCGTGGGGCTGCTGAAGACCCTTGCCGAGCAGGGCGTGACCACGCCCTTCCCCATCCAGGCCGCCACGCTCCCCAACTCCCTCGCCGGCCGTGACCTGCTGGGACGCGGACGTACCGGTTCCGGCAAGACCCTCGCGTTCGGGCTGGCGCTCCTGGCCCGCACGGCCGGACAGCGCGCGCAGCCCAAGGCGCCCCTCGCCCTCGTGCTGGTGCCCACCCGCGAACTCGCCCAGCAGGTCGCGGACGCGCTGGCCCCCTATGCGTCGGCCGTGAACCTCCGGCTGGCCACCGTCGTCGGCGGGCTGTCCATCACGAAGCAGGCCGGTGCGCTCCGGCGCGGCGCCGAGGTGCTCGTGGCGACCCCCGGCCGGCTCAACGACCTCGTGGAACGCGGGGACTGCGTACTCGACGGCGTACGGATCACGGTGCTGGACGAAGCCGACCAGATGACCGACATGGGGTTCCTGCCGCAGATCACCAAGCTGATCCAGCAGGTGCGGCCGGACGGGCAGCGCATGCTCTTCTCGGCCACCCTCGACGGCAACATCGACCGGCTGGTGCAGCGGTTCCTGACCGACCCGGTGGTGCACTCCGTGGACCCGTCCGCGGGAGCGGTGACCACCATGGAGCACCACGTGCTCCACGTCCAGGACGAGACCGACAAGAAGGCGGTCACCACGCGCATCGCGGCCCGTGACGGCCGGGTCATCCTCTTCCTCGACACCAAGAGGTCCGCCGACCGGCTTGCCAAGCGCCTCCTCGCCGTCGGTGTCCGCGCGGCGGCACTGCACGGCGGCCGCTCGCAGCCGCAGCGCAACCGCACCCTGGAACAGTTCAAGAACGGCCAGGTCACCGCGTTGGTGGCGACGAACGTCGCGGCCCGGGGCATACACGTCGACAACCTCGACCTCGTGGTGAACGTCGATCCCCCCACCGACCACAAGGACTACCTCCACCGGGGCGGCCGCACGGCTCGCGCCGGCGGTTCCGGCAGCGTGGTCACGCTGGTCCTGCCCGACCAGAAGCGGGACGTCACCCGGCTCATGTCGGACGCGGGCATCCGTCCCCGGACGGCGAGCATCAAGTCGAGCGACGTGGCACTGGCCACCCTCACCGGTGCCCGCGAGCCCTCCGGCGTGGCCGTCACCATCGAGGTGCCCCAGCCCGCGACGCCGCCGGCGTCCAGCCCGGACCGCAAGGCCGGCACCGAGCCCGGCAGGCGCTCCGGCCGACGGCGCCGCAACGGCGCCGGGGCGGGACCGGCGACGGGCGCCGCCACCGGCACGGGCGGCCGGAACCGCCGCGCGTCGGCCGGTGCGGCCGACGGCGCCTCCGCGTCCGGCGGTCGCGGTGCCGCCCGCCGGGCGGGAGCCGACGGGGCCCAGAACGCCGCGGGCGGAACGGGCGGCCGCGGTTCCGGCCGCCGGGCCACGACCGGCTCCGGCTCCGCCTCCGGCAAGACGGCCCGCGGCTCCGGCCGCCGCCCGTCGTCCGGCGGAGCCACACCCGGCTCCTCCGGCACGGGCGGCCGCGGTTCCTCCGGCGCCGGTGGCCGCGGCTCCGACCGCCGGGGCGACCGGCGCGGCTCCGCGACCTAGTGCCGCGGCGGGCAACGTTTGCCCGTCAAGGAGCGGCGTCCGGTGCGTGCTCTCGGTGTGCCGGCCGGAAGTCCTCGTACTGGATGTACTCGGGCTTTCGGCCGGTGCGGCGAGAGGGCGTGCCGGGCGTCGCGACGGGGCAAACGTTGCCTGTCGCGGCACTAGTACGACGTCGGCGCGGCCTCGACACGGCGTCGGCGCAGGACCGCCGGTGACGTGTGCGGGGCGTGCTCGCGCGCCCCGGCCGTCTGACGGCCCCACCCGGCACGGGGCGGGACCCGAAAGCCCCGCCCGAACTCCGCGAAACCCTAGGTCAGGGCCACACCAGGCAGTACGGCTGGTGGCCCGCCTCGTGCAGGCGGTGGCTGAAGTCCTGCCACTCGTGGAGCAGCTGGTACACGTTGAACGCGTCGCGTGGGCCGCCGCGGTCCGGGACCGTCGACCAGATGAAGGCGGCCGCGCCGACCGCTTCCTCGCCGATGTCGCGCAGGGGGTCGACCGCGGTCGTCGGGAGTTTCACGACCGCGTAGTCGGGGTGCAGGACGACCAGTTCCAGCGGTGGCACCTTGTGCAGGGGCACGCCCTCGATGCCGGTCAGCACCATGGCGGCCATCGTCTCCGGCTTGATCTTGGTGAACATGCCGCCCATGCCGAGCTCGTCGCCGCCGAGTTCCTCGGGCCGCATCGAGATCGGGACGCGGGCCGCCGTCGCACCGTCGGGCGCGCCGAAGTACTTGTACGTCACCCCCACCCGACCACCATTCCTGCTCCCTGCTCCCAGCAGCTCGGCCCGGCGGTCGCCTCGCCGGTCCTTCCGCTCGGACTCACTCGGTACATCCCGTGCCTGGCGTGCTTCGCTCGCTTCCTCAGCGTCGCGCCGGTGCCTTCCCCGCCGGGCACGTCGAGGACCCAGGCCGTCAGTCCCCTCGCCCAGTCCGCCACCGCGATGCATATCTCCACCCGACTGCTTTTCTAGGACGCGTGGCGCCCGCTGCGCAACCCGATCATCGTGTCAGTGACCTCCCCCGCGGCCGCCCGCCGAAACGTGCGCCCAACCATCTGCCCGCGGGATCCGGACGGTCCCCGACACGACCCTTCGCTTGTCCATACGTACGCGGAGCCCAGTTTCGCAGATGGGTCGCTCCGAATCCGCGAATCCGCCGTTCGCCGCACCTGGATCCGGCCGGTCCTGGCCGCACCGCCCCCGGTCCGCCCCCGTCGCTGGCCTACCCTGAACAGGTCACTGCCCACCGTATTCGGAGAACCCCCGAGAAATCGGAGAAGTCGCAGGTCATGAGCGAACTGCCCTATTCCTACGAAGCCCCTGTCTCGCAGGCGCTGTTCGACCGTGCGGCGGCCGTCACGCCCGGCGGCGTGAACTCGCCGGTGCGCGCCTTCCGCGCCGTGGGCGGTACGCCCCGGTTCATGGTCTCCGGCAGCGGTCCGTACCTGAAGGACGCCGACGGACGGGAGTACGTCGACCTCGTGTGCTCCTGGGGTCCGATGATCCTCGGGCACGCGCACCCCGAGGTGATCGCCGCCGTGCAGGAGGCGGTCGTGCACGGCACGTCCTTCGGGACGCCCGGTGAGGGCGAGGTCGCGCTCGCCGAGGAGATGGTGGACCGGGTCGGCCCGCTGGAGCGGGTGCGGCTGGTCTCCAGCGGGACCGAGGCCACCATGTCCGCGATCCGGCTCGCCCGCGGGTTCACCCGGCGGTCCAAGGTGATCAAGTTCGCCGGGTGCTACCACGGACACGTCGACTCGCTCCTCGCCGCGGCCGGGTCGGGGGTCGCCACCTTCGCCCTGCCCGACACCCCCGGCGTCACCGGCGCGCAGGCCGGCGACACGATCGTGCTGCCGTACAACGACCTCGACGCGGTGCGTGCCGCCTTCGCCGCGCACCCGGGCGAGATCGCCTGCGTGATCACCGAGGCCTCGCCCGGCAACATGGGCGTGGTGCCGCCGCTGCCCGGGTTCAACCAGGGGCTCAAGGACCTCTGCGCCGCGGGCGGCGCCCTGTACATCTCCGACGAGGTCATGACGGGCTTTCGCACCAGCCGGGCCGGGTGGTACGGCGTCGACGGCGTCGAGCCCGACCTGATGACCTTCGGGAAGGTGATGGGCGGCGGATTCCCGGCCGCCGCGTTCGGCGGACGCGCCGACGTCATGGCGCGCCTCGCCCCCGCCGGGCCCGTCTACCAGGCCGGAACCCTCTCCGGGAACCCTGTTGCCACCGCCGCCGGGCTCGCCCAGCTGCGCCTGCTCGACGACGTCGCGTACACCACGGTCGACTCCGTCTCGCGGCAGATCCAGGCCTTGGTCTCCGAGGCGCTGACCAAGGAGGGCGTGGCGCACACCCTGCAGAACGCCTCCAACATGTTCTCCGTGTTCTTCACGGACCGCCCGGTGCGCGACTACGAGGACGCCAAGGCGCAGGAGTCGTTCCGCTTCACCGCGTTCTTCCACGCGATGCTGGAGAACGGCGTCTATCTGCCGCCGTCGTCCTTCGAGTCCTGGTTCGTCTCCACCGCGCACGACGAGCGGGCACTCGAGCGGATCGCCGACGCCCTTCCGGCGGCGGCCCGTGCGGCGGCGGAGGCGACGGCATGAGCGACGCCCCCGAGACGAACGGCCAGGACGACATCACCGTCGTCCACCTGATGCGGCACGGCGAGGTCGAGAACCCGGACGGGATCCTGTACGGGCGGCTGCCCGGCTACCACCTGTCCGAGCTGGGCCGGAAGATGGCCGAGCGGGTCGCCGAGCACCTCGCCCCGCGCGACATCACCTACGTCGTCGCCTCCCCGCTGGAGCGGGCGCAGGAGACGGCGACGCCGATAGCGAAGGCGCACGGACTCGACCTGGCCACCGACGAGCGGCTGATCGAGGCGGCCAACGTCTTCCAGGGCAAGACCTTCGGCGTGGGCGACGGCGCGCTGCGCCGGCCCGCCAACTGGAAGCACGTGGTCAACCCGTTCAAGCCGTCCTGGGGCGAGCCGTACCTCGACCAGGTGGTGCGCATGATGGGCGCGCTGCACACGGCCAAGGACAGGGCGCGCGGGCACGAGGCGGTGCTCGTCAGCCACCAGCTGCCGATCTGGATCGTGCGCTCCTACGTCGAGCGGCGGCGGCTGTGGCACGACCCGCGCAAGCGGCAGTGCACGCTCGCCTCGCTGACGACGTTCACCTTCCGGGGCGACCGGATCGTCTCCGTCGGCTACACCGAGCCGGCCCGTGACCTGGTGCCGGCCCATCTCCTCGCGGGTGCCAAGCCGGTGAAGGGGCAGGGCAAGGCGTTCGGCGCGTAAGGCAGCACTCCGCCTTTGCCTGTGCGCTTGTTGTGAAGTTCATATTGGTTCGCGGAACCCCCGCGTTCGTCACTGCCTCTGAGTGAGTGACCATCAGCGGCAGTGACGAATCGGGGATCTCCATGCGCACCTTCTCCCGAAGGGGACTACTCGGCCTCGGCGCGGGCGCCGCGGCGGCCGCCGGGCTCGCGGGCTGCGGCACGGTCGAGTCCCCGGCCCGGGGCAGCGCCGCCTCCCCCCGTGCGAGCACGCCCACGCCGAGTGCGCGGACGACACCCCCCGTGCGTCCCATAGGCGACGGCTCGACCTCGTTCACCGGCAGGCAGCCGCACCAGCCGGCCGCGCCGGTCCCGCTGGAGCCGGGCCAGACCCCGCCGCAGTTCGTCGTCTTCTCCTGGGACGGGGCCGGCGAGGTCGGCAACGGGCTGTTCCCGCGCTTCCTGGACCTCGCCAAGGAGCACGAGGCGCACATGACCTTCTTCCTCTCCGGGCTCTATCTGCTGCCGGAGTCGAAGAAGCGTCTGTACGACCCGCCGAACAACCCGCGCGGCGCCTCCGACATCGGCTACCTGACCGACGAGCACGTCAGGGCCACGCTCACCAACGTCCGCCGCGCCTGGCTCGAGGGCCACGAGATCGGCACCCACTTCAACGGCCACTTCTGCTCCGGCGGCGGCTCGGTCGCGGGCTGGACGCCCCGGCAGTGGCGCAGCGAGATCGACCAGGCCAAGGGCTTCGTGAAGCAGTGGCGGACCAACACCGGCTGGAGCGACCTGCCCGCGCTGCCCTTCGACTACGACAAGGAACTCGTCGGCGGCCGCACCCCCTGCCTGCTCGGCCAGAACCGGCTGCTGCCCACGGCCCGCGAGCTCGGCTGGCGCTACGACGCGTCCTCGCCCGGCGGCCGCCAGGTCTGGCCGGACAAGCGGCTGGGCATCTGGGACCTGCCGTTGCAGCAGATACCGTTCCCCGGGCACAGGTTCGAGGTCCTCTCGATGGACTACAACATGCTCGCCAACCAGTCGGTCAACTCCACCAACGCCCCCGCCTACAACTACCCGGGCTGGCGCAAGCAGTCCGGGCAGGCCTACATCCAGGGCTTCAAGCGGGCATACGAGACGAACCGGGCGCCGTACTTCATAGGCAACCACTTCGAACAGTGGAACGGCGGCATCTACATGGACGCCGTCGAAGAGGCCTTCCAGCACATCGCGCGGGAGCGGGAGAAGGGCGCCGACGTGCGCATGGTCTCCTTCCGGCAGTTCGTCGACTGGATGGACGTGCAGAGGCCCGAGGTGCTCGCCAAGCTGCGCACCCTCGACGTGGGGCAGCGGCCGGCGGGCGGCTGGAAGGAGTTCCTCGAGGACGCCGCAGGCACCGGCACGGCACCTGCCAAGGCCCCTTCGAAGGCCGCCTGAAATGCGCTTTTCCTGCCGTGAGGGGGGTGCGCAAGATCCCCGGAAGGGGCATGCGAAACTTTTCACATGAGTGCCGTCAGTCGTGCCCCCCAGTGCTCGAACCGGGCGAACCGCACGCCCCGTCCGCACCGCACGCGTCCGAGCCGCGTCCGTGGCCGCGCCGCCCTGCTCGCCGCCGGGAGCGCCGCCCTGGCACTCGCCCTGTCCGCCTGCGGCTCCGGCGGCACCTCCGGCGGCTCGGGCAACACCAACTTCATCACCGGCGCCGACGGCATCGCGACCGTGCCGAAGGCCGACCGCAAGCCCGCTCCCGACCTGTCCGGCAAGAGCCTCGAGGGCAAGCAGCTCGACATGGGCGCCTACAAGGGCCAGGTCGTCGTCCTGAACGTCTGGGGCTCCTGGTGCTCGCCGTGCCGGGCCGAGGCGCCCAACCTGGTGAAGGTGGCCAAGGACACCGCCGGCAAGGGCGTGCAGTTCGTCGGCATCAACACGCGGGACTCCAGCACTCAGCCGGCCCTCGCGTTCGAGAAGCAGTTCGACGTGCCGTACCCGAGCCTGTACGACCCGACCGGCAAGCTCATGCTCCGCTTCCAGAAGGGCACCCTGAACCCGCAGATGATCCCCACCACGATCATCGTCGACCGGGACGGGAAGATCGCCGCGCGCGCTCTCCAGGCGCTCAGCGAGGACAAGCTGCGCAAGATGCTCGACCCGGTCGTCGCGGAGAAGTGAGCCGCCGTGCTACTGGCCGCAGCCACTGATCCCAACCAGACGGTGTTCAGCGGAGCCCTGCTGCTCGCGCTGCCCGTCGCCGTACTCGGGGGGCTCGTCTCCTTCTTCTCCCCCTGTGTCCTGCCGCTCGTGCCCGGCTACCTCTCCTATGTGACCGGAGTCACCGGCACGGACCTGGCGGAGGCCCGGCGCGGCCGGATGGCCGTCGGCGCCTGCCTCTTCGTCCTCGGCTTCACCGTGGTCTTCGTCTCCGGCGGGGCACTGTTCGGCTTCTTCGGGCAGACCCTCCAGGACTACAAGGGCACCCTGTCCAAGGTGCTGGGCGTGCTCATGATCCTCATGGGCGTCTTCTTCATGGGCCTGATGCCCTGGCTGACCCAGCGCGAGTTCCGCTTCCACACGCGCCCCACCACGGGCCTGGTGGGCGCACCCCTCCTCGGGGCCCTGTTCGGAGTCGGCTGGACCCCGTGCATCGGCCCGACCCTCGCCTCCGTGGTGGCGCTCTCCTCCACCCAGGCCAGCGCCGGCCGCGGCGCCCTGCTGACCGTCGCCTACTGCGCCGGCCTCGGCATTCCGTTCGTGCTGACCGCGATCGCCTTCCGCAAGGCGCTGGGAGCCTTCGGCTGGGTCAAGCGCCACTATGTCTGGGTGATGCGCGCCGGCGGCACGATGATGATCGTGACCGGCGTGCTGCTGCTCACCGGCGCCTGGGACCGGCTGGTGCAGGAGATGCAGACCTGGTCCACCGGCTTCACTGTGGGGATCTGATCCATGAGCAAGACGCCAACCAGTACGACGGACGACGGGAGCCCGGCGGTGGTGCCGCCCGGCGACGAGGACCTCGGCGCTGCCGGCTCCCAGCTGTCCACCGCCCCCGCCGAGACATCCGTCCCCGGCTCCTTCGGCGGCAACCGGGCGCCCGGACTGGCCGGCCGGCTCGCCTGGACCTGGCGGGAGGTCTTCGGCTGGCTCCGCTGGTTCTGGCGGCAGCTCACCTCCATGCGGGTCGCGCTGATGCTGCTGTTCCTGCTCTCCCTCGGCGCGGTCCCCGGCTCGCTGATCCCGCAGAGCGGCACCGACGCGCTGAAGGTCGAGGCCTTCCGGCAGGCGCACACCGTGCTCGCGCCGATCTACGACAAGCTCGGCCTGTTCCACGTCTACAGCTCGGTGTGGTTCTCCGCGATCTACATCCTGCTGTTCGTCTCCCTCATCGGCTGCATCGTGCCGCGCACCTGGCAGTTCGTCGGCCAACTGCGCAGCCGCCCGCCGGGCGCCCCCAAGCGGATGACCCGGCTGCCCGCGTACACCACCTGGCGCACCGCCGCCGCCCCCGAGGAGGTCCGCGAGGCCGCGCTGAGGATCCTCAAGCAGCGCCGCTTCCGCGCCCACCCCGAAGGCGACGCCGTCGCCGCCGAGAAGGGCTATCTGCGCGAGGCCGGCAACCTCGTCTTCCACATCGCGCTGATCGTGATGCTGATCGCCTTCGCCTGGGGCCAGTTGTACAAGACCGAGGGCAACAAGCTGATCGTCGAGGGCGACGGCTTCGCCAACACCCTCACCCAGTACGACGACTTCAAGTCCGGCAACCTCTTCAACGACGACGACCTGGTGCCCTTCAGCTTCAACCTGAAGAAGTTCACCGGTACCTACGAGCGCACCGGCCCGCAGAAGGGCACGCCGCGCGTGTACCGGGCGGACATCGCCTACAGCCTGGGCGCCCACGGCGAGGAGCGGAACGCCAGCATCTCGCCCAACCACCCGCTGACCGTCGACGAGGCCCGGGTCTACCTCGTCAGCCACGGCTACGCCCCCACCGTCACCGTCCGGGACGGCAAGGGCAACGTGGTCTACCACCAGGCCGTGCCGCTGCTGCCGGTCGACCCCAACGTCACCTCGCAGGGCGCGATCAAGGTGCTCGACGGCTACAAGAACGCCCAGGGCAAGTCCGAGCAGCTCGGCTTCTCCGCGTTCTTCGTGCCGACCTTCGCCGGTGCCGGCAAGGGCACGATGTTCTCCCAGTTCCCCGCGCTGGACTTCCCTGTCCTCGCGCTGACCGGGTACCACGGCGACCTGGGCGTCGACGCGGGCGTGCCGCAGAACGTCTACCAGCTCGACACCAAGAACCCGAACCTCAAGCAGTTCAAGGACGCCAAGGGCAACCCCGTGGCCGCCCGGCTGCTGCCCGGCGAGACCATGACGCTGCCCAACGGCGCCGGCTCCATCACCTTCGACAAGGACATCAAGGAGTGGGCCGGCTTCCAGATCGTGCAGCAGCCGGGCACCGGCTGGGCGCTCACCGGAGCGCTCGCCGCCATCGCCGGACTGGCCGGCTCGCTGTTCATCCAGCGCCGCCGCGTCTGGGTGCGCGCCGTGCGGGGCGCCGACGGCGTGACCGTCGTCGAGATGGCGGGCCTGGGCCGCAGCGAGTCCGCGAAACTCCCCGAGGAGCTCGGCGACCTGGCCGCCCTCGTCCACGACAAGGCGCCTGCACAGGCCGACGCCGACCCCGACCGGGAGCCGGACGCCGGCACCCCCGTACCCGCCGAAGGGGCTGAGGAGAAGTGACTCTCGCCGCCGCAACAGAGCTCGCCACGGCGACCAACGAGAACCTGGCCAACATCAGCAACACGCTGATCTACTCCGCGATGGCCGTCTACACCCTGGCCTTCTTCGCGTACATCACCGAGTGGCTCTTCGGCAGCCGCAGCAAGGTGGCCCGCACGGCCGCCGCGCTGACCACCGAGGGCGGCGCGGCCAAGGCGCAGGGCCCGGCGGTGACGGTGAAGTCCGCCGGGAGCACCGCCGTGCTGGAGCGCCCCCAGGTGGTCGTACGGTCCGCCGCCGGCGCCCGTGACGTGCCCGACGGGCCCGGCGCGCACGGCGGCGACGAGAAGGGCGACCTGTACGGCCGGATCGCGGTGTCCCTCAGCGTCCTCGGCTTCCTCCTCGCGCTCGGCGGCGTGGTCGCCCGCGCGGCCTCCGTGCAGCGGGCGCCGTGGGGCAACATGTACGAGTTCAACATCACCTTCTCCACGGTCGCGGTCGGCGTCTACCTGCTGCTGCTCGCGCTGAAGAAGAACGTGCGCTGGCTCGGCCTGTTCCTGACCACCACCGTCCTGCTCGACCTCGGCCTCGCGGTCACCGTGCTCTACACGGCGAGCGACCAGCTGGTCCCCGCCCTGCACTCGTACTGGCTGTACATCCACGTCTCCACCGCGATCTTCTGCGGCGCGGTCTTCTACGTCGGCGCCGTCGGCACCCTGCTGTACCTGTTCAAGGACTCCTACGAGAACAAGCTCGCCTCCGGCGGGAAGCCCGGCCGCTTCGCGACCTCCGTCCTGGAGCGGCTGCCCGCCTCGGCGTCCCTGGACAAGTTCTCCTACCGCGTCAACGCCGCCGTCTTCCCGCTGTGGACGTTCACGATCATCGCGGGCGCCATCTGGGCCGAGTCCGCCTGGGGCCGCTACTGGGGCTGGGACCCCAAGGAGACCTGGGCCTTCATCACCTGGGTCGCCTACGCCTGCTACCTGCACGCCCGCTCCACGGCCGGCTGGAAGGGCCGCAAGGCGGCCTACATCGCGCTGATCGCGTTCGGCTGCTGGCTGTTCAACTACTACGGCGTGAACATCTTCGTCAGCGGCAAGCACTCGTACTCGGGCGTCTGACCGGCCCCTCGGTGACACTGGTGTCATGACCGGTTCCATCGAACAGGGCACCAGCCGGATCCACGGGAACACGCACCTGCTCACCTTCCTGGTGCGGCTCCCGAGGCCCATGGACCAGGTCTGGCCGGAGCTGACCACACCGGAGGGGCTGGCGCGCTGGTTCACCGGCGCCGACGAGCTGGAACCTAGGCTCGGCGGCGCGGTGAGCCTGCGGGGCCTGGGCAGCGGGCGGATCACCGCGTGGGACGTGGACCGGGTCGCCGAGTACACCGTGGAGGGCGGCGGCCGCGTCCGCTTCCATCTGGAGCGCGACGGGGAGGACGGTTCCGTGCTCCGCTTCACCCACGAGTTCCGGGGCGAGGCGGAGACGGAGCGACGCTGGCGGAGTCGCTTCGAACGTCTGATCGAAGTGGTGGCTCGCCAATGTCCTCGTTCCACAGGTCCGGATGCTGCTCGATGAAGTCCCGCATCAACGCGACGCACTCCGCGTCGTCCAGGACCACGATCTCCACACCGTGCTCCGCGAGCCACGCGTGCCCGCCCCGGAACGTGGCCGTCTCACCGATCACCACCCGCGCGATGCCGAACTGACGGACCAGCCCGCTGCAGTACCAGCAGGGCGAGAGCGTGGTCACCATCGTCGTGCCGCGGTACGAGCGCTGCCGTCCCGCGGCACGGAACGCCGCCGTCTCCGCGTGCGTCGACGGGTCGTCGTCCTGGACGCGGCGGTTGCGGCCGCGGCCGAGCAGGGTGCCGTCGGCTCCGTAGAGCGCGGCACCGATGGGGACGCCCCCTTCGGCCAGCCCGGCGCGGGCCTCGGCGAGGGCGGTGGCGAGCCATGAACGTGCCTGTTCCCGATCCATGCACTCACTGTGCTGACGCGCCCGCCCCACGGCAACGGCCCGGCGCACGCCCCCGGAAACCGCGCGCTCCGCACTCTGTACCCTGACCCGATCATCGCCGCGTGCGCGGCAGTCGGGTTCGGTGGGTGGGAGGAAACGGTCATGGGTGCTGCTCCGGTCCTGGAGGAGCTGCGGGAGGTCTGCCAGCCGCAGGCGAAACTGGCGAGCCGCAACGGCGAGCACTGGGCGGGGCGCCTGTACATGCGGAGGATCTCGCTGCGCCTGACCCGGCAGCTGGTGCGCACCCCCGTCACCCCCGACCAGCTGACCTGGACCATGGTCGGGTGCGGGATGGCCTCCGGGGCGGCGCTGCTGATCCCGGGCCTGACCGGTCCCGTCCTGGCCGTCGTGCTGATGCAGCTCTTCCTGCTCTTCGACTGCGCGGACGGCGAGGTCGCCCGTTGGAAGGGCCAGAACAGCGCCGTCGGCATCTACGTCGACCGGCTCGGCGCCTACCTCGCGGACGCCGCTCTGATGGTGGGCGCCGGCTTCCACGCGGCGCGGTCCGGCTTCGGCGGCTGGGTGTCGCTGGGCCTGGCGACCGCCCTCGGCGTGGTCCTGCTGAAGGCCTCCACCGACCTGGTCGACGTGGCCCGGGCCCGGCGCGGGCTGGCCGTCGCCGACGACGAGTCCACCCGGCCCCGCTCGCAGGGCGTGGCCACGGTGCGCCGGCTGGCCGCCGCGTTCAAGATCCACCGGGTGACCAACGGCATCGAGGCCTCCCTGCTCCTGCTGGCCGCGGCCGTCGGCGACACCGTCACCGGCGGAGCCGACGTCACCCGCTGGGCGCTGATCGCCCTCGCCGCCATCACCTGGGTGATGGTCCCGGCCCACCTGCTGTCGATCCTGTCGTCGTCCCGGCTGCGCTAGCCGTATCGCCCCCCGACCGGGGCCGCTCAGCTGCTCTTCGGCTCCTCGCCGTTCTCCTTGCGGCGCAGTTCCTCCTCGCGGCGGCGCAGATCGGCCTCCCAGTTCTTCAGCAGGTCCTCGTCCTTCTTGTTCTCCTCGGCGAGGGACTTCAGGAACGCCGGGTTGTCGTCCGGGGCGATGTAATCGAGCCGCTGGTTCTGGTGCCACTCCGAGGGCGTGCGGCCGTTCGCCGGCGGACGGCGGTCCTTGCCCGCGGCGAGCCAGACGATCGGGCCGACGATCCAGAAGAGCAGGATGATGAAGACCCAGGCGACCTTGGGAAGGTGCTTGGCCTCGTCCTCCGGCGTGTTCAGGCAGTCGATGAACGCGAAGATCGTCAGTGCCAGCGGCACGACGTAGAGCAGCACCCTGAGCATGTCGAGAACCCCCTGGAAAGCGGCGGAGGGGCCCTGCACCGGCCCCGTGACGGGGCCAGGGTAGCCGCTCGGGGATACTGGACCCCATGGCGTACGACGATCTTCGTTCCCTGCTCAGGGCGCTGGAGCGCGAGGGCGACCTCAAGCGCATCAAGGCCGAGGTCGACCCGCATCTGGAGGTCGGTGAGATCGTCGACCGGGTGCAGAAGTCCGGCGGCCCCGCGCTGCTCTTCGAGAACGTGCGCGGCTCGGCCATGCCGCTGGCCATGAACGTCTTCGGGACCGACCGGCGGCTGCTGAAGGCCCTCGGCCTGAAGTCGTACGGCGAGATCTCCGACAGGATCGGCGGGCTGCTGCGGCCCGAGCTGCCGCACGGCTTCGTGGGCGTGCGCGAGGCGTTCGGCAAGCTCGGCGCGATGACGCACGTACCGCCGAAGAAGGTGAAGTCCGACAGCGCACCCGTGCAGGAGGTCGTCCTGCACGGCGACGACGTCGACCTCGACGCCCTGCCGGCCCTCTTCACCTGGCCCCAGGACGGCGGCTCCTTCTTCAACCTGGGACTCACCCACACCAAGGACCCGGAGAGCGGCATCCGCAACCTCGGGCTGTACCGCCTCCAGCGCCACGACAAGCGCACCATCGGCATGCACTGGCAGATCCACAAGGACAGCCGCAACCACTACCAGGTCGCCGCCCGGCGCGGCGAGCGGCTGCCCGTGGCGATCGCCTTCGGCTGCCCCCCGGCCGTCACCTACGCCTCGACCGCTCCCCTCCCCGGCGACATCGACGAGTACCTGTTCGCCGGGTTCATCGCGGGCCGGCGGATCGAGATGGTCGACTGCAAGACCGTTCCGCTCCAGGTCCCGGCGCACGCCGAGGTCGTCCTGGAGGGCTGGCTGGAGCCCGGCGAGATGCTGCCCGAGGGGCCGTTCGGCGACCACACCGGCTTCTACACCCCGCAGGAGCCCTTCCCGGCGCTGACCATCGACTGCGTGACGATGCGCAGGCGGCCGCTGCTCCAGTCGATCGTCGTGGGCCGCCCCCCGACGGAGGACGGACCGCTCGGCCGCGCCACCGAGCGCTTCTTCCTTCCCCTGCTGAAGATCATCGTCCCGGACATCGTGGACTACCACCTGCCCGAGGCGGGCGGCTTCCACAACTGCGCGATCGTCTCGATCGACAAGAAGTACCCCAAGCACGCCCAGAAGGTGATGCACGCCATCTGGGGGGCACACATGATGTCGCTGACCAAGCTGATCGTGGTCGTCGACGCCGACTGCGACGTGCACGATCTGCACGAGGTCGCCTGGCGGGCCCTCGGCAACACGGACTACGCCCGCGACCTCACAGTCGTGGAGGGCCCCGTCGACCACCTCGACCACGCCTCCTACCAGCAGTTCTGGGGCGGCAAGGCGGGCATCGACGCGACGAGGAAACTGCCCGAGGAGGGCTACACGCGGGACGGCGGGTGGCCGGAGATGGTCCTCTCGGACCCCGACACGGCGGCCCTGGTGGACCGCCGTTGGAAGGAGTACGGCCTGTGAGCTCGGCGTCCGCCGCGATCCCGCAACCGGGACGCACCAAGGCCTTCCTGCGCCTGGTCATGATCGAGCACTCGATCTTCGCGCTGCCCTTCGCCTACATCGCCTCCCTGACCGCGATGTACGAGTGGGACAGGACCATCCACTGGGGCAGGCTGCTGCTCGTCACCGTGGCGATGGTGGGGCTGCGCACGTTCGCGATGGCGGTCAACCGGATCATCGACCGGGAGATCGACGCCCGTAACCCGCGCACCGCGCACCGCGAACTGGTGACCGGCGCGATGTCGGTGCGGCACGCCTGGACGGGCGCGCTCGTCGCGCTCGTCGTGTTCCTGGCCGCAGCGGCCCTGCTCAATCCGCTCTGCCTGGCGCTCGCCCCCATCGCGGTGGTCCCGATGGTGGTCTACCCCTACGGCAAGCGGTTCACGAACTTCCCGCAGGCCATCCTGGGCCTGGCCCAGGCGATGGGCCCGATCGGCGGCTGGCTGGCGATCTCCGGCAGTTGGTCCTGGGACGCGGTGATCCTGGGCCTGGCCGTCGGCGTCTGGATCGGCGGCTTCGACCTCATCTACGCCTGCCAGGACGTGGAGACCGACCGCGAGGTCGGCGTGAAGTCGGTCCCGGCCCGCTTCGGCGTCCCCGCCGCCATCCGTGGAGCACGGGCCTGCCACCTCGTCACCACCGCGCTGTTCGTCTGGTACGCCCTCGCCACCGGCGCCGGCGCCTTCTTCTGGCTGGGCCTGGTCGTCGTCGCGGGCGCCTTCGTCTACGAGCACACGATCGTCCGGCCGCACGACCTGTCCCGCCTCAACCGGGCGTTCTTCAGCGTCAACGGGTTCATCGGCATCGCGCTCTTCGTGTGCGCGCTGCTCGATCTGCTGGTGCGGGGGCTGACGGTGTAGAGCGTCGGGGTGCGGCGGCGTGGACTCCCCGGCCACGCGGGACGACGGGATCCGCCGCACAGGAAGGGCTACGGCTGTGGTCCGCCCCCTCGCTCTCGCCGCCTTGCCGGCCGCGCAGCTCAACCCCCCGAACCCGTCCGACCGCGTCCCGCGCGGCGGGCCCGATCGCAGGGCAGGGGACCGGATCCGAGGAGAACGGATTCGATGAATACGGGCAGCCGGAGGACACGTTCCCCGGCGACCTGACGAACCGCCACTGCCCCCGTCCCGGCAGCGGCGGAGGCCGAGAACCGCGGCGAGTACGAGCCGGACCTGAGCCCGCCACGCCCCGCCGGTAGGCTAGCCGCGTGAACGCAGGAGAAACGCAGCGCGCGCCTTGGATCGTGGGGGTGTCCGGAGCGTCCGGCACGCCGTATGCGGCCGCTGTACTGCGTGCGCTGCTCGACGCCGGACAGAGCGTCGACCTGGTGGTCAGCCGGGCCTCGCGGCTCACCCTGCTCGACGAGACCGGCATCTCCTTCCGGGACGCCCACTGGCGGGACGACCTGCGCGCCTGGCTGTCCCTCGGCGCCGACGGCAAGCCCGGCACGTTCGACGTGGACCTCACCGGGGTGCGGCACTGGAGCGCCGGTGACCTGGCGGCCGGGCCGTCCTCGGGGTCGTACCCGGCGAAGGGCATGCTGATCGTGCCCGCCTCGACGGCCTGTGTGGCGGGCGTCGCCCTCGGGCTGTCCAAGGACCTGCTGCAACGGGCGGCGAGCGTGACCCTCAAGGAGGGCAGGCCGCTGGTCGTGGCCGTACGGGAGACCCCGCTGAACGGTCGGACGCTGCGGCACCTGGTGGCGCTGGACGACGCGGGCGCCACCGTTCTGCCCGCCTCGCCCGCCTTCTACGCCGGGGCGACGCACATCCAGCACCTCGTGGACTTCGTCGCCGGCCGGGCCCTGGACGCGGTGGGCGTGCCCCACCGTCTCTACCGTCGCTGGGAGGGCGAACTGGGCGGCTCCCGGCCCGCGTGAGTGCCGCGCGGTGTTCTCCAGCAGGACCAGTACCACTCGACACTTCAGGAACTTTCTTCAGATCTCTCGTCGGATCTCTTCAGTGGAAGGCTTCGATCGCATGGACGCGGTGGACAGGCAGCTCATCCAGGCCCTGAGGGAGAACGGCCGGGCCTCCTATGCGGAGTTGGGACGCCTCGTCGGCCTGTCGGGACCGAGTGTCACCGACCGCATCAACCGGCTGGAGGCGGCCGGCGTCATCACCGGCTACCGCGCCACGGTGGACTCCGCCTCACTCGGTCTCGGCGTCACCGCCCTGATCGGCATCTCGCTCTCCGACGCCGCCGACCACGAGGACGTGGCGCAGCGGCTGAAGGACCTCTCCGAGATCGAGGACTGCTGGTTCATCGCCGGCGACGACTCCTTCATGCTCAAGGTGCGCGCCCCGGACGTCGACGGACTGGAGAGCATCATCCGTCGGCTGTCCGGAACCAAGGGCGTCTCCCGGACCCGCACCACCATCGTGCTGTCCACGAAGTGGGAGAACCGGGTGGGCGAGCTGCCCGAACAGGTGTGATCGTCCGGGCGCGGAGCGCCCTTCGGGGGCGCCTTCGCCCGGAGGGTGGCGGAGTACGGTGGTCGCAGTCTTCAGGAAAGAGGTAGAGGCATGGACGTCGGGCTCAAGCGCGAGCTGGAGGAGAAGGTCAGGGCGGGTGTGCGCCTGACCCGTGAGGACGGCATCGCGCTGTACGAGTCGGACGACCTGGCGTGGCTCGGCGGTCTCGCCCACGAGGTGCGCACCCGCAAGAACGGCGACGTGGTGCACTTCAACGTCAACCGGCACCTCAACATGACGAACGTGTGCACCGCGTCCTGCGCGTACTGCTCCTTCCAGCGCAAGCCGGGCGAGAAGGACGCGTACACGATGCGCATCGAGGAGGCCGTGAAGCTGGCCAAGGCGATGGAGTCGGAGAACCTCACCGAGCTGCACATCGTCAACGGCCTGCACCCGAACCTGCCGTGGCGCTACTACCCGCGCTCCCTGCGCGAGTTGAAGGCCGCGCTGCCGAACGTGTCCCTGAAGGCGTTCACGGCCACCGAGATCCACCACTTCGAGACGATCTCCGGGCTGTCCGCCTCCGAGATCCTCGACGAGCTGATCGACGCCGGCCTGGAGTCCCTGACCGGCGGCGGCGCGGAGATCTTCGACTGGGAGGTCCGGCAGCACATCGTCGACCACCGCACCCACTGGGAGGACTGGTCGCGCATCCACCGGCTGGCGCACGAGAAGGGCCTGAAGACCCCGTGCACCATGCTCTACGGGCACATCGAGGAGCCCCGCCACCGCGTGGACCACGTGCTGCGGCTGCGTGAACTCCAGGACGAGACCGGCGGGTTCCAGGTCTTCATCCCGCTGCGCTACCAGCACGACTTCGTCGACATGCAGGACGGCAAGGTCCGCAACCGCCTCCAGGCCCGTACCACCATGGCGACGGGCGCGGAGGCGCTGAAGACCTTCGCCGTCTCGCGGCTGCTCTTCGACAACGTCCCGCACGTCAAGGTGTTCTGGGTGATGCACGGCGTGCAGACCGCCCAACTCGCGCTCCAGCACGGCGCGGACGACATGGACGGCTCGGTCGTCGAGTACAAGATCACGCATGACGCGGACAACTACGGCACCCCGAACAAGCTGACCCGCGAGGACCTGCTGGACCTGATCCGCGACGCCGGGTTCCGCCCGGTGGAGCGCAACACGCGCTACGAGATCATCCGCGAGTACGACGGCCCGGACCCGGCGCGCCGCGAGTCGCCGCAGCCGATGCGCGTCTGAGCCGGCGCGTTCGGCGCACCCCCGTGACGTCCCGGGCCGGGCGGGTACCCGCCCGGCATGGCCACCACCAAGGCACCCGAGGACGCCTACACCGCCGCGCCCTTCGTCCCCGAGCACGCGGACCTGGCCGCCCTGCGCGAGGCGGCCGCGGGCTGCCGGGGCTGCCCGCTGCACCGGGACGCCACCCGGACCGTGTTCGGCGCCGGGGACACCGACGCCAGGGTCATGCTCGTCGGCGAGCAGCCCGGGGACCAGGAGGACCGACGGGGCCGGCCCTTCGTCGGGCCCGCGGGGAAGCTCCTTGACCGGGCGCTGGCCGAGGCGGGCATCGACCCGGGCGGGACGTATGTCACCAACGCGGTCAAGCACTTCAAGTTCACCCGGTCCGCGCCCGGCAAGCGCCGTATCCACAAGGCGCCCAGCCTGCGCGAGACGGTGGCGTGCGGACCCTGGCTCGCGGCCGAACTCAGGCTCGTGGAGCCCGAGCTGATCGTGGTCCTGGGGGCGACGGCCGGCAAGGCGCTGCTGGGCTCCTCGTTCCGGGTGACCGAGGTGCGCGGGACGGTGCTGGAGGAGGAGATCCACGGGCGCCAGGAGCGGCTGGTGCCGACCGTGCACCCCTCGTCCGTGCTGCGCGCGGACGACCGGGAAGCCGCGTACCGGGGGCTGGTCTCCGACCTGAAAGTGGCTGCGCGCGCCCTGATGTAATAGATACCATCGCCCAATGCCCCTTACTTTCACCCTTGACCCCACCGTCGACCCGGCCCTGCGCGACGGCATCCTCGACCTGTGGACCGACGTCACGAACGCCGGCGGAGCGGTCGGTTTCCTGCCGCCCGTGACGCGGGAGGAGATACGTCCGGAACTGGTCAAGCAGTTCCTGGTGCTGGCCGAGGATCGCGCCCGGCTGCTGGTCGGCCACGACGAGGAGGGGCGGGTGGCCGCCACCGCCTTCCTGACCTTCAACACCCACCGGCTGATGACGCACTGGCTCTGGCTCTACACGGTGATGGTGCACCCGCGCCACCAGGGCCGGGGCTACGGACGGGACCTACTGGCGGCCGCCGCGGACGCGGCCCGCGGCTTCCCGGGCATCGAGGCGATCCGGCTCGCCTGCCGCGGCGGGCTCGGCCTGGAGCGGTTCTACGCCTCCTGCGGCTACAAGGAGGTCGGACGGGTGCCCGGCGCCATCCGCGTCGAGCCGGGCGACGACCGGGACGACGTGATCATGCTTCTTCCGCTGACCTGAGGCTTTACCGGTGCTTGGCACCCGCCTGCGGGATCCCGCGTTCGGCGTGCTTCACTGGACGGTGCCCCTTTGGGAACCTTCGGAACGGGAAGAGTGGATTGAGATGCTCCGCTACACGCTGATGCGCCTCGGGATCTTCGTGGGCTGCCTCTTGGTCGTCTGGGGCCTCGTCTACTCCGGCCTCGCCCCGCGCGGCCTCGGGGGTTCCAACGGCCTGTGGATCGCCACGCTCGCCCTGGTGCTCTCGGCCCCGATCAGTTTCGTCGTCCTGCGCAAGGAGCGGGATCGCGCGTCGGTGCAGGTGGCCGAGCGGGTGGACCGCATGAAGGCGGGTTTCGAGGCCAACGCGGGCCAGGAGGACCTCGCCGACGACCGGCTGCGGTCCCAGGAGCAGGCCCAGGGGTCGACGTCCTGACTGACGTTCTGATCCGGCCGGTGGGCTGACCCGGGCGGTCCGCGCCGGAGTGCATGAGGGCCACCACGCCCCCGACGGCGCTCACGCGGGCGGTGGAAGCACCTGGCCCGTCAGGTGGACCCTCCCCCACTCTCGCCTTCGCTCGAGCGGGGGGACCTCCATCCCGGAGGTGTCGCGCAGCTCGAAGTGGCCGAGGGTGTCGGCCGCGTGGACGACCGTGCCCGGCAACAGCACCGGGGATCCGAACCGGGCCCGGACCAGGGCGGCGGCGGGGGTGCCCTGGGCGGCGAGGCAGCGGGCGACGGTCCACATGCCGTGCGCGATCGCCCGCGGGAAGCCGAACAGCCGGACGGTGAGCGGGTGGAGGTGGATCGGATTGCGCTCCCCGGAGACGGCCGCGTAGCGCCGCCCCACGTCCGGTCCGAGGCACCACTCGGCGACGGCGGGCAGGGCTCGGTGTTCCCGCCGCGCGGGCCCGGGCGCGGGCCCGTCGGTGCGGTGGCGGGCCAGGTACGTGCTCGTCGACTCCCCTACGACGTCCCCGCCCGCCGTCCTGAGGACGGTGACGACGGCGGCCTCCGTGCCGCGCCGGTGCGGTGCCAACCCGGCCACGTGCACGCTCAGTTCGTAGGCGTCCGTGGCGGACAGGGCGGTGTGCCGGGTGAGGGTGACCGAGGTGTGCACCAGCCCGAGCAGCGGCAGCGGGAAGCCCCCGTCGCTCATCAGGCTCATGGCGGCCGGAAAGCCCAGTACGTGCGGATAGGTGATCGGCAGCGCGTCGTCGCCGGCCGCGAAGCCGCACACCCGCTCGTAGGCGGCCAGCCGCGCGAGGTCGACGCGGACGGAGGGCAGCACGAGCCGGGTGCGGGGGAAGGGGGCGTCCGGGCGGGGCCGTTTGAAGGGGGAGCGCAGGGCGCCGCGGACCAGAGCAGTCGTCAGGCGGAGGTCCCGCGTGGACGCGGTGCGGGCGAAGCCCACGACGTGGTCGGCCATGTCCCTCTCCCCAGGGGTCACCCTCCCTGCCCCACCGCAGGTTACCGGAGGTAATCCTACGTCGGGCCGGGGGCCCCGGGAGATCGGGGGAGTACACGGCCCCGGCCCCGGACCGTCTCCGGACCCTTCCCGAACCCGCACGCACTCGCCATCCCGGCCCCGTACGATTCCTTTGGCAACCGGCGGTAACACCTCAGAGCGCGCACCCCGGTGAACGACCGGTGAGCGCGGCGCGTATCACCGCAGCAGAGCGGCGCGCAGCCGCAGGTCCCAGGAGCCGCCATGCCCCTCTCGTACTCGTCCTCGTCGTCCCCCGGCCCGGGCGCGTCGCCGGCGTCGGGGTTCGACTACGACCCCGACGCGGGCCCGGCGTTCGTGGCACCGCAGACCCGCCGACTGGACGGCGAGGTGCGCGAGGCGTACGTCCCGCCGCTGGTGGCGCCGGTGACGCACGGCTCGCTGGCCGACCTGCCGTTCGAGAACGCGAGCGCGGACCCCGAGCGCCGGGTACTCAGCCGCCGGGACACCGGCGGCGGCTGGACGCACCTGACCGCCGCGCAGTTCGCCGGCGAGGTGCTGGCGATGGCCAAGGGCCTGATCGCGGAGGGCCTGGCGCCGGGCGACCGGATCGCGGTCATGGCGCGCACCAGGTACGAGTGGACCCTCCTGGACTTCGCCGCCTGGGCCGCCGGTCTGGTCACGGTCCCCGTCTATCCGACGTCCTCCGTCTTCCAGACCCGCTCGATCCTCCAGGACTCCGGCGCGGTCGTCCTGGTGACGGAGACGGTCCGGCAGGCCGCGGCCCTCGGCCCGGAGCGCGAGCGCCTGCTGGACCTGCGCCACGTGTGGGTCATGGAGAGGGGCCACCTCGACCGCCTGGCGGAGTGCGGCGCGGGCGTCCCGGACCAGGAGGTCGACGTGCGCCGGGGCGTCCTCGGGCCCGACACGCTCGCCACCCTCGTCTACACCTCGGGCACGACCGGCCGCCCCAAGGGCTGCGCGCTGAGCCACGGCAACTTCCTCGCGGAGGTCGACAACGCCATCGAGGTCCTCTACCCGGCCTTCAAGGCGAGGACGTCGGAGGAGGCCTCGACGCTGCTCTTCCTGCCCCTCTCCCACGTCTTCGGCCGCATGGTCGCGGTGGCCTGCGTCCGCGCGGGCGTCCGGCTGGGCCACGCGCCGAGCCTGAAGTCGGAGGACCTGCTGGAGGACCTGGCGGGCTTCCGGCCGACGTTCCTGCTGGCCATCCCGTACATGCTGGAGAAGGTGTACAACAACGCGCGCGCCACCGCCGAGCGCGGCGGCCGGGTGGTGTCCTTCGACCGCGCGGCCCAGGTGGCCTGCCGTTACGGCGAGGCGGTCGAGGCCCGCCGGCACGGCAGCGGCCCCGGTCCCAGCCGCGCCCTGAAGGCGGCCCGTGCCTTCTACGACGCCCTCCTCTACCGCCGCATCCGGGCCGCCCTCGGTGGCCGCCTGCGGTACCTCATCTGCGGCGGCTCCCCGCTGGGCCGCCGCCTGGCCGCGTTCTACGAGGGTGCCGGCGTCGAGGTCTACGAGGGCTACGGCCTGACCGAGTCGACGGGCGCGGCCACGGTCACGCCCCCGCAGAAACCCCGCCTGGGCACGGTCGGCTGGCCGCTGCCCGGCACACGGGTGCGCATCGCGGCGGACGGCGAGGTACTGCTGGCCGGCGGCCAGATCCTCCGCGGCTACTGGAACCCGCACGCGGGCGGGGTGGTGCCGGCGACGCACGACGGCTGGTTCCCGACGGGCGACATCGGCCGCCTGGACGACGACGGCTACCTGACGATCACGGGCCGCAAGAAGGAGGTCCTGATCACCGCGGGCGGCAAGAACGTCGCCCCGGCCCCCCTGGAGAACTGGCTCCGCGCCCACCCGCTGATCTCCCAGTGCATGGTGCTGGGCGACCGCCGCCCCTACGTCTCCGCCCTGATCACCCTGGACATGGAAGGCGTCACCCACTGGCGCCGGATGAACGGAAGGCATCCCGTCCCCGCGGAACTCCTCGTCGACGACCCGGACTTGGCGGCGGTCCTGCAACGCGCCGTGGACGAGGCGAACGAACTCGTCTCCCGTCCCGAGTCCATCCGCCGCTTCACCGTCCTGCCCGTGGACTTCACGGAACGGGCGGGGCACCTGACCCCGACGATGAAGCTGCGCCGGGAGGCGATCCTGCGCGACTTCGCGCGGGAGGTCGAGGGGCTGTACGCATAGCGTCCACAAGGGGGCTGACCGCCGCGGCGCCCCCGCACGGCCGCCGCGGCCTTTGCCTCGCTCCGGTCATTCCCGGGAGCGGCGCGGCATTCGTTTCCGGAGTGTCCGATTCCGGCGATGCCCCGGAAAGAGTTCGCCGGGAATTCACCGGGCGGTATGTCGGGGTTCGGCCACCCTGGCCGGGAAAGGCAGGAGCCCCGTCGCCGGACGGCGCGGGGCTCCTTGGGTACTGCACTCAGATCGGATACTGCGCGAGAACGCTCAGACCGGGGTGACGTTCTCCGCCTGCGGGCCCTTCGGACCCTGAGTGACGTCGAAGCTCACCTGCTGGTTCTCTTCGAGGGAGCGGAAACCGGTCGCGTTGATTGCGGAGTAGTGGACGAAGACGTCGGGGCCGCCGCCTTCCTGGGCGATGAAACCAAAGCCCTTTTCGGCGTTGAACCACTTCACGGTTCCGGTAGCCATAAGCCCTCCTTGGGCTCAAAGGGTCGCCCTGCTCCAGAACCTGCAAGTGTGATAACGAAATCGCCGCACAACTGCATACGTCTGAAAACGACCAGAGCCCGCGGTCACATGCTCCGCAGGCTCTGTACTGCAAGGGAAACCAAACTGCAACTTGCTGGCGAGCCTAGCATGTAGGCAGCCGAATGCAATAGAGGTCAAGATCACTTCACTCGGATGTTTGAAGGTTCTGGTGAGAGGTTGACGCAGGGGGATCGGCGGGGCCTCACAGAAGGATGGCGGGGACTGCGCCAATCGGGGCCCCGGGGCGGTGGGGGCGGCGGGGGGAGCGCGGCCCGCAGGGTCTAGCCTCCCGATGTGGACAATTCTCGCAACCGGCCGCGCGTCGGCCACATCCAGTTCCTCAACTGCCTGCCCCTGTACTGGGGGCTCGCGAGAACCGGCACGCTCCTCGACCTCGAGCTGACGAAGGACACCCCGGAGAAGCTCAGCGAGCGGCTCGTGCGGGGAGAACTCGACATCGGGCCGATCACCCTCGTCGAGTTCCTCAAGCACGCGGACGAGCTGGTCGCCTTCCCCGACATCGCCGTCGGCTGCGACGGCCCGGTGATGTCGTGCGTGATCGTCTCGCAGGTCCCGCTGGACCGGCTCGACGGCGCCCGGGTCGCCCTCGGGTCGACCTCCCGCACCTCCGTCCGCCTCGCCCAGCTGCTTTTGGCCGAGCGCTACGGGGTGACCCCCGACTACTACACCTGCCCGCCCGACCTGAGCCTGATGATGCAGGAGGCGGAGGCGGCGGTGCTCATCGGCGACGCCGCCCTGCGCGCGAACCTCCACGACGGCCCGCGCTACGGACTCGACGTGCACGACCTCGGGCAGCTGTGGAAGGAGTGGACGGGACTGCCGTTCGTCTTCGCGATCTGGGCGGCGCGGCGCGACTACGCCGAGCGCGAGCCGCTCATCACCCGCAAGGTGCACGAGGCCTTCCTGGCCTCCCGCGACCTGTCTCTGGAGGAGGTCGGCAAGGCCGCCGAGCAGGCGGCCCGCTGGGAGGCCTTCGACCAGGAGGTCCTGGAGCAGTACTTCACCACCCTCGACTTCAGCTTCGGCGACCCGCAGGTGGCCGCGGTGGCCGAGTTCGCCCGGCGCGTCGGCCCGACGACCGGCTTCCCGGCGGACGTGAAGGTGGAGCTGCTGCGGCGGTAGCGCACTACCCTGCTGTGAGGCGTACGGGGGAGGGGACACGCCATGCAGCCGCTGGAAGCCGACGAGCCCGCCACCGTGGGTCCCTACCGGCTGCTCGGCCGGCTGGGCTCCGGCGGCATGGGCCGTGTCTATCTGGGCCGCAGCGCGGGCGGCCGCACGGTCGCGGTGAAGATCGTGCACCCGCACTTCGCGCTCGACAGGGAGTTCCGCGCCCGGTTCCGCCGCGAGGTCGAGGCCGCGCGCCGGGTGGGCGGCGCCTGGACCGCACCGGTCCTGGACGCCGACCCCGGGGCGCCGGTGCCGTGGGTGGCCACCGCCTACGCGGCCGGCCCCTCCCTCGCCGCGGCGGTCGCGGACGCCGGCCCGCTGCCCGAACACTGCGTACGGGTACTGGGGGCAGGCCTGGCCGAGGCGCTGGCGGCGGTGCACGAACTGGGCCTGGTGCACCGGGACGTGAAGCCGTCCAACGTGCTGCTCACGCTCGACGGCCCGCTGCTGATCGACTTCGGCATCGCCCGTGCCACCGACGGCACCGCCTCCCTGACCTCGACCGGTGTCTCGGTCGGCTCGCCCGGCTACATGTCGCCCGAGCAGATCCTCGGCAAGGGCGTCACGGGCACGGCCGACGTCTTCTCCCTGGGCGCGGTGCTGGTGTACGCCGCGACGGGCGAGCCCCCGTTCCGGGGCGACTCCTCGGCGGCCCTCCTGTACCAGGTCGTCCACGAGGAACCCGAACTGGGCACCCTGGCAGGAGATCTGCGGGACCTGGCCGCTGCCTGCCTGGCCAAGGACCCCGGCGTCCGGCCCGGCCCCGGCGAGGTGGCCCGCCGCCTCGCCCCCGAGGGCGCCTCCCGCCTGGTCGCGGCCGGCTGGCTCCCGTCCCGCCTGGTCGAACAGGTCAGCCGCAGCGCCGTGTCCCTGCTGAACCTGGAGGCGACGGCGACGGCGACGGAGGCGGAGGCGCCACCTCAGCCGGCGTCAGGTCCGCTGGGGTTCAGCAGGGCCTCGGTACCCGGCACCGCCCCGGACGCCACCGGTGCACCCCAAAAACCCGCGGAAGCCGTACCCGGCGGCGCCTTCGGCCCGCCACCTCTCATGGAGGCCGCGCTGCCCCCCACCCGCTCCGGCCCGGAGGAGGCACCCCCGCACGGGACCACCGCACCGGCCTCCGGTCCCGGCCGGTTCTCCCTCACCGTGACCGGCGGCGCGGCACCCGGCGCGGGCGACCGGGGCCGCCGCCTGAGCTGCACCGTGGTCCTCGCGGTCGCGGGCGCGCTGGCGGCGGTGACCGTCGGTTCGCTGTGGCTGTTCCCGTTCCGGGCCGACCGCGGCGACGGCGCGGGCGGGGCGTCGACACCGGCCGCCACCGCGAGCGGCGACCACCACTCCACCGGGCCGACCGCCACCGCCTCCCCCGTCCCCGCCCGCTACCTCGGCACCTGGGAGGGCCAGGGCACCGCACTCGACGGCGCCCTGCCCCTCGGCGACTTCCGGCTGACCGTCCACCAGGCCGCCGTGGGCGAGGAGTTGGGCACCCTCCGGCAGACGGACCAGCTCGGCGGCGTCTGCGACGACGTACTCACCCTGAAGCAGGTGACGAGCACCCAGCTGGTCACCGTCTCCCGGGGCGCGAAGACCAACCACGCGGGCTGCGACCCCGCCCCGCACACGGTCCGCCTCACCCCGGCCGGCGACGACCTCACGTACGCGGCGGACAGCTCGGCGGAGGGGAACCCACGGGCTCGGCTGTCGAAGGTCAAGTAGCGGCGGGGGAAGGGGCGTCGTCGCTCTCGCCGTCTGCTGTGTCGTCCTTGACCACGTACTTGACGATCAGGACGACCAGGATCGCCGACATGGTCAGCGTCGTGACCAGTCCGGCGGCCCAGATGAACGGGTAACGCACGTGGATCCAGCAGGTGCCGCCCTCGGCATAACAGGCGGAGTCCCAGTCCCGTCGGTGCTTGGGCCGCATGACGCCCGCGATCACCACGGCGATCGCCTCACCCCAGACCAGCCCTGGCAGCGCGGCGGCCGCCCAGCCGAGCGTGCGTGCCTTGCTCCTCCTCCAGTCCATGCGGGTCAAGGGGGCGATCAGCGCGGCCAGCGCGAGCGGCACCATGGCGCCCACCGTGGCGGCGAAGCCGTAACCGCCGCCGGGCCAGGCGGGGGCGAGCCCACCCCACACCTTCTCGCCCCAGGCGTATGCCGCGACGGCCGGAAGCACCAGGAGCGCGGCCATCACGACCGCACTCAGGCACGCGGCTCCGCACGACCCGTCACTCCTGTCCGTCTCCGCTCCGTCCGGCCGTCCCCGCCGGTGCTCGTAGTGCAGAGCCGCTGCCGTGGCCTTCCGGCGCTTCGGTTTCGCCGATCCCGCGCTCATGCCGCCCGTTACACCGGCGTCGTCACGGTCATGTGCTCACCGCTGCCCAGGTGGAGCATCCCCTTGCCCGGGGCGATCGGGTCGCCGACCATGCTGCGGGTCGTGCGGATACCGATCAGGTCGCCCGCGGAACTGTCCTGCGGGGAGAGCAGGATGCCGCGGCGGGCCTTCTTCGCGTCGACCTGCCAGCCGGAGAAGCCGTCGCAGATCTCCTCCTCGTCACCGGCGATGACGACGGCCAGGCCCTCCTCGCCGCCGCGCTCGACGATGCGCTTGAAGACGTCCTCCGCGTCGCAGTCGTCCAGCACCTCCGCGTCGTCGACCAGGATGACGATCGGCTGCTCGGGCGTGGCCGGCCCGACGGCCTCCTCCAGCTCGTCCTCGTCGATGTCGCGGCCGGTGAAGACCTTCAACACGCCTTCCTTACCCTCCAGTTCGCGCAACGGCGACTGGCGCGGGGCCGCGACGACCAGACGGACGCCCTGGGCGAGGTAGGACCGCGCGAAGTTCATCAGCACCGTGCTGCGGCCCGACTTGGCCGGACCGCCGATCACGAACGCCGGCACGCCCTCGGCCAGATCGGGCCCGAACGCGGTGAGCTCGTCACCGCCGACACCCACCAGAGCCCACAGCGGCGAGGACGTCGTGGCCGGGTCGCGCATCGCCCAGGCGTCCGCGAAGGAGATCCGGCTGGGCAGGACGTCCACCCGGAACGGCCGCCGGGAGCGCGGCACGTCCGCGTCCCGGGCCGCCGCCGCGTCGCCGATGGAGATCAGCGCGGCCGCCTGTCCCTGACCGGTGGTGTCCTCGCACAGCAGCGCGAACTGCGTCTCCGCGGCGGTCTCGGCGCGGAAGGCCCGGCCCGGGGGGATCTCCTCGGGCACCTTGCGGGCGTTGATGTCGAGCATCGAGAAGTCGCCGCGGTCCGCGAGCCGCAGACCGTACTTGTCCTCCGTCAGGGAGGAGATCCGTCCCGCCAGCACCTGCCGGTCACCGGTGAGCACCACGTGCAGGCCCACGCTCGCGCCCTCGCGCATCATCGCGAAGACCTGGTCGGTCAGGTCCCCGTGGTCGTGCTCGCCCAGGGTGGGCAGCCAGCCCTCCCAGCGGTCGAGCAGCAGCACGATGTGCGGCAGCCGCTCGTCCTCGGCGACCGCGGCCCGCTGCTCGCCGATGTCGGCGAAGCCCTTCTCGGCCAGTAGGTCCTGACGCCGGTTGAGTTCGCCGGTCAGCCGCGTGAAGAGCCGGACGACTCGCTCCACCTGGTTGCGTCCCACGACCGCGCCGCAGTGCGGCAGCCGGGTCAGCGCGTTCAGGGCGCCGTTGCCGCAGTCGATGCCGTACAGGTGGACGTCGGCGCAGGAGTGCGTCCGGGCCAGCGAGCCGGCGATGGTGCGCAGCAGCTGCGAGCGGCCGGTGCGCGGCGCGCCGCCCACGAGCAGGTGCCCGAAGGTGGCGAAGTCCACGGCCACCGGGCGGCGGGCCTGGTCGGCGGGCAGATCCTCCATGCCGTACGGGGCGGCGGGCAGCGCACCCTGGGCCCGCACCGCCGGAATGTCGTCCAGGAGCAGGGTCTCCTCCAGGGCAGGCAGCCAGGGGGAGTGCTGGGCGGGGACGCCGAGCACCTGGTTGGCCTCCCGCACGGCGTCCACCAGCACCTTCAGGTCGGTGATCTCGTCGTCCTCACGCGCCTCGGACTTGGGCTTCTGCAGCGCCGCGCGGCCCAGGCCCTCCCAGCTCAGCGGGGACGCCCAGGGGGCCAGCGCCTGCGGGTCGGCCGCGCCGGGCCGGCGTCCGCCGACACGGCCGGACTGGAAGGGGATCAGGGAGGCGTGCCCCAGACGGACGTACGCACGGCCCGGTGTGCTCTTGGAGATGTGCCCGGCCTCGGGAGCGTCGATGACGTCCGTGGACTCGCCGGCGTCGGTCACGCGCAGCGCGATGCGCAGGTTGGTGTTGGCGCGGATCTCGGGGGAGACCACACCGCTGGGCCGCTGCGTGGCCAGCAGCAGGTGGATGCCGAGGGAGCGGCCGCGCTGGGCGATGTTGACCAGGCCGGTGACGAAGTCCGGCAGGTCGCGCACCATGGACGCGAACTCGTCGATGACGATGAGCAGTCGGGGCACGGACGCATGCGACGGATCCCGGCGCACCAGGTCCTGGTAGTCCTCGATGTCCTTGGCGTCGGCGGCGGCGAGGATGTGCTCGCGCCGCTTCAGCTCGGCCCCCAGCGACTCCAGGGCACGCTCGACGAGGTGCGCGTCGAGGTCGGTGACCATGCCGACGGTGTGCGGCAGCTTCACACAGTCCTTGAACGCCGAGCCGCCCTTGTAGTCGACGAGCACGAACGTCATGTTCTCGGGCGTGTTCGCCACCGCGAGCGCCGCCACGATGGTCTGGAGCAGCTCCGACTTTCCGGAACCGGTGGTACCGGCGATCAGACCGTGCGGGCCGTCGCGCCGCAGGTCGATGCCGAACGGGCCGTCGTACGACTCGCCGATGACCGCCATCGTCGACTGCCCGCCCGCCCGCCAGCGCGCGGTGATCCCGTCCCGCGTGGGCGGCTCGAGTTGCAGCACGTCGAGCAGCCGGCTGGCGGACGGCAGTGCGGAGTCCTCGGTCTCGCCGCTGATGTCGCGCAGCGACGAAAGGGAGCGGGACACCCGTGCGCACCAGGCCGGCGAGACGAAGTCGGGCCGCACGTCCCGCCGCCGCCGGGCAGCGGTCTGCTCCACGCGCAGCCGCAGTTCGGGGGCTGTCTCGGTGGCCTGCTCTCCCGGCTGCGCCGTCTGGTGCCAGGCCTGGAAGGAGGGGAAGCCGCCGACGGCGGTCTGGGGGGCGGAAGCCGGGACGCCGGTGTCGTCGTCGGTACGGCGCGGTTCGGCCAGCACGACCGCCTGGCACTCGCCCGGCAGGAACCGCTCCTCCTCGTCGAGGCAGATCGCGAACAGGGAGACGGCCGGCCCCTCGCGCAGCAGCCGCACCACCCCGGGCAGTGAGCGCAGCCGCCGGGATCCGTCCCAGACCACGACGATGTCGGGGTCGGAGAAGGCCGGCCCGTCACTCCGGCTGCCCTTCTCCTTCAGCACCTTCTGCCGGGCGTCCAGCAACTGGGTCAGCTCACCCACGCGGGCGCCGACGGTCTCGGAGTCGGTCCCTACCAGTACGTTGACGTCCTGACCGCTCGAGGGGCGGGAGTGCGGCAGCCAGCGCACCCAGTCCCAGCGGGAGTGCGCGTCGTTCTCGGTGAGGACGTAGAACTGCACGTCCAGGGGGCTGTGCAGCACCGCGGTCTGCGCGACGGTCCATCTGCCCAGCGCCTGCGCGGAGTCACCGGGCCCGGCGATGCCGACGACGCCGAGGTCCTTCAGCGGCAGCGCGACCGGCGAGTCCTCGATGCGCCAGGTGACCTGGCGCTTGTGCTCGTCCTGCTCGGGGTCGTCGAGGACGACCTCGGAGCGCACCCGCCCGGTGCCGACACGGATCAGCAGGTGGTCGGCGTCGGTGCGGCGGCGCTCCCACAGCCGGGTACGGGGGCCGGTGGCGAAGGTGAGGACGGCGGCCGGGTCGGGGATGGCGTTCCTTCGGTCGAGCCGCTCCGTGCGCAGCGCCTCCCGGGCCTCCTCCTCGATCCGCTCCTTGTGCTCCTTGTACTCCTTGACCTGCTTCGCATGGGACTTGCGCCCCTGCTTCTTGTCCATGAAGTGGTTGGCGACGAGTATCAGCGGGCTCAGCAGGGCCATGATCATGTAGTACCAGCGGCCGAAGATCACGACCGAGACGATGGCACCCACCAGCGGCGTCAACGCCATCAGCCACGGCAGCGGGCGTGCCTCGTACTCGCCGGGCGGACTGGGCAGCGCGAAGTGCGTCTGGCGCTCGGCCGGGCGCAGCCGGGGAGGCCGGTTGTAGTCGAGGCCGGCTCCGTCGTCCGACCACTTCAGGGCCGCGTTCGGCGGGCCGTAACGGGTGATCTCCAGCAGGCTGTTGCCGACCGCGAGCTGCGCGCCGAGGGGCCAGTCGCCCCCGTCGAAGTCCTCACCGTCGAGCCGGACGCCGTCCTTCTCCTCGCGACGCTTCTCCGCCGAGACGCTGTTGCTGCCCTGACCGCCCTTACTGCCCTTGCCGCCTTTACTGTCCTTGGAGCCCTTGGAGCCCTTGGATTCCCTGGACCCTTCCGACTCTTTTGAGTCTTTGGCGTCGGTGCTGTGCTCGCCGCGGAGGGTGACTTCGCAGGTGCCGTCGATGGCGATGGACAAGGTGGCCGCGCGGCCGGCGAGTTCGGGGTCGTCGAGGCGCAGGTGCGCGGTGGTCCCGCTGCCGATGTCGTACCGCCCCACACCGAGCCGGTGCACGGCCCCGGCCCCGGGCCCGCCGGCCACCCGGAACTCGACGATGCCGGTGGGCTCTCCGAGCTGGCAGCCCGCGGGATCGTGCAGGCTGACGACGGCGCCCTCGCGCAGCGGTGACCCGACGACGGTGGCGCCGGGATCGAGGGGATAGCCGTCGACGTAGGCCTGCGGGGCCCCGCCGGGTCCGTGCCCGGCCCCCTGCTGGTGCCCCGCGAGGGAGATGATCTGCGCTCCGCCGCCGAGCCCGAGGTGCTCGGCCAGCTCTCGGGTGACGTCGCCGACCGACGACTCCGGATCGGCGTCGAGTACGACGTCGGCACTGGTGCCGCCGAGCGGGTCGACGACGGTCAGACTCAGGCGCACACTCGTCCTCCTCGCAGTGCTCGGGCCACCCCCGGAGCGCAGAACACAGTCGAAGTGACCTTAGCCGTCCGGCGGTTCCCCGGCGCAACGGGATGTGCACCGGTTCACGGTTCCTCCAACTGACATCCCTGTATCGCCACGGGCCCCACCCGTAAGATCTTTGCGCATGCGGACGGCCGGGCGAGGGCTGCCGGCCGATGCGGTCGACGCATCCGCGCCACAGAGCCACGGGGGAAGTCCCTGCGGCAGCAAAACGGGAGGGAGCCGTCATGGGCAAGGCCGGCAACAAGGGTGCAGACCTTACTTACTCGGAGATGGAGAAGGCCGCGAGTGACCTTCTCAAGGACATGGACCACCTCGAGGACAAGATCAAGTCCGTCGAGAAGCGGGTCAAGCAGCTGGTGGACAACGGCTTCACCACTCAGAAGGCCTCCGGAGCCTACGAGGACTCCATGAAGGAGTTCGCCAAGGGCGCCGTGAAGACCATCCACGGCCTCCACGGCCTCTCCGAGTTCCTGACGAAGGCCAAGGAAGCCTACGAAAACCTGGACGAGGAACTGGCACGGAGCCAGCGGGGTAAGTGACCTTCGGGTCACCGGGGTGCGGTGGGGCGCACGAGCTGCGCCCGACCGCACCCTTGCTGGTTTTCCGCAGGGAGGCTGGCCGGCGCCTATAAGGGTTGCGATTATCAGTACAGCACCAGCGTCCATTTCTGCGCCGATGAGACGATCACATTTAATGAGGCCAGCGGCGTGACTGGTCTCGCCAACTCTCGGGGCGAGGCAAAGAGCCTTCCCGGACGTGTACCTTCAACGCCATGCAGCGCTTCAGGCGACTGAGATGTCGAGTAAGAGCACGATTCGCCTGCTCTTTGTCAGGAATGACAACCCGGTGGCTCGCCAACGAGCACAGCAGGCCAAAGAGCGACTGCTCGCTGGAGGTCCCCTTTTGCAGCAATGGACTGCTATGGCTCCGCAAGCCGGGACGACGCGGCAGATCTCGGCCGTCGATATAGCGGCGAAGCGACGCGGGGTCGCGGCATATGAGGCCAACGGGGTGGTGGGGTTCGCGGTTGTCCTTGCTCTGCTCAGTGTTGGGTGCTTCGCCCTCGCTTGGACGCTGCGTGAGAGCCCAGGTGCTGCCCTCGCCATGGCGCTCTTCGGCTTCCCATTGGGGCTGACCGCTGTCCTCACTCCAAGGTGGATGAAACGCTGGTACGAGAGGAATCGGCGACTGGTGGACCTCCACGATCAACAACGGGCCGGTCAGGTGGGACCCCCACCGCCGCCGCCCCTTCCTGGAAGCCGGGACCGCCGCTCCGACGAAGGGGGTGCGGGATGATGCGGGTCGATTTTTCGGTTCCGGCCGAGTTTCAGGAAGTGTCACTGGACATGGACTTTGACGCGGCCTGGGCGGAGGTGAACGCCCGAGCAGCATACGGGTCTGTCGCCGCAGCGACCGATCCCGAGGCGTTGTCCGAATTGGCTCGGAGGCTACAGAGGGTTTCGCGGTTTCTCAAAAACTCTGGTGCGGTGTATGCAGCCAACTGCCTGCATTCCTTTGAGGGTGAGGTCTCCTTGGGCTCACTTGCCGTCGCAGTCGTGGACTACTGCTACGGCGATGATGCTGCCGTAGCGGCGCGGGGCACTCTGCGAGGCGTCCTGGCAACCCGAGGAAGCGGCTGGAGCGGTTCCCTGATCGATAGCCCGTGCGGGCAGGTTGCCGTCCTCACTGGGGGACACAGCTACCTGCTTCCTCCTGCGTTCTCCCCGACCGGTGAGGAGACTGAGGTGCTCACGGCCCAGTTCCACACGATGATCCCCGTCCCAACGGCAGGCGGAGGCCAACGACGCATGTGTCTGATGGCCTTCTCCACACCTCAGGTGACTCACTGGCAGAAGTGCTACGCCCCGATCATGGCCGACCTGCTGCGAAGCCTTCGCTTCACTGAGGAACAGCATCAGGTTGCGTGAAGCAGCCTAGGCAGCTCGGAAGGACCACATAGAACGAGAGAGCAGGACTCGCTTGCCAAGGGCTCGCGCGCGGGGGATCTGTTTCCTCCCGCTGGTGAATCAGCGATTGATGGCCTGGATCTCCTGGACAGTGACGGCCTGTTCGTTGCCGAAGGTGCCGTCGGGGAGGTCTCCCCCGGCTCCGCCCGTGCCGGTCCAGTTGATTCGCCAGGTGATGGTTGCCTTCAGCCTGTAGGTTGTGCCGCCCGAGGACCGCAGGTACTTGATGCCGCACGGTGGGGTCTGGTTGGCCTTGCCCTTGGCGTAGGGCTCACCGATCGAGTGGTCGCCGTTGAGCGTGCACTCGCCCGAAGGGGGGTAGGTCTCGGCGTCGGAGGTGCCCGGTTCGAGCTTGAGGGAGACGGGCCTCGCGGTGGTGGTCGCCTGTATGTTCAGTGCGCCGACGGCCAGGGAGGCAGTCACCGAGACGTCCTTGAACTTGGCGCTGTCCAACCAGGCCCAAGTGGGCAGGTTCACCTTGGTGGTGGCCTCGGGGGCGAGTGAGACCTCCGTGGTCGGTAACTGAATGCGGTTGTAGGCGAGTTCGGCGAGGATCTGCGGGGTTACCGCGTTGTCGACTGGTGGTGTGTCTCCGTTCACCACCCAGAAGGGCTGCTTGTTGCAGGCCTGGGCCTCAGGTTCCATCCAGCGGTTCTCGTCGACGACGGCCACCCACCAGTTGCCCTTGTCCTTCTTGTCGAGGTTGTAGTTCTTGTAGGTGCCGTCCTTGTAGTCGTCCCGGAACATGCCGACCGCGGTCTTGGCGTAGCTGTGCTGCCCCGGCGTGTTGATGGTGTCGCTGTACACGCCCTCTACGTACTTCGCGAACTCCTCGGCAGATCTGGGCTCGTACCAGCAGGCCGGGGGAGACCAGTCGCCCACCGGGGCCACGTTGCCGATGCCGCTGCTCTTGGCTCCGGCGGTGGAACCGCTGTAGGTCACCCTGGAGACGATGCTGGTGCCGTCCCGGGAGCCGCTGGTGGTGGCCTTCTGGCCGTTCGACTTGCCGGGAGTGCCCCACCCGAACGCCGTGCCCGGCACGAGCGCGAGCGCACAGGCAGTCGCGCCCAGGGCGAGCCATCCGCGCCTGTCTCTCAGGCTGTGCACGCCTTGTTCCCCCGTTGTGATTCGAGCTTCGTGGTCTGCCACACGCCGTGGCTGTTCAACTCCAGACGGGTGCTGTACAGCACGTAGGAGTCATTGGTGGGCGGGACTCTGTCGACCTTCTGGGTCTTGCGGTTCTTGTTGAACGCTTTGGTTTCGTCGGCACAGTAGGAAACGCCGGCGGACGTCTTGTCGAACAGGCTGATCTTCACGGCGTAATAGCGAACCGACCCCGAGTAGGTGAGGTCGGCGTCTACGATCGACTTCACCCAGTCCTGGCTGCCGGGGAGCGCGGTTCCCGCCTGGTAGAAGGCCAGCGCTGGCGAGTTGGGGTCGCCTTGAGTGACGGCGTACGTAACCGCCGTCTGAGCCCTACCGGCATCGGCCAGCACCGCGTCCTTGGCGGCATCTCCCGTCTTCCAGCCCTCGAAGGTTTCCTTGACATCGCCGGGAAGCTTCATGTCGGGGCGGTCCACGCCGCCTGACGACGGACTCGGCGAGGAAGAGGCGGTGGCGTCCGCTGAGTCTGCTCCCGCGATCTTGTCCTGACCCTTGGCTCCATCACCCCCTCCACAGCCGGTCAACAGCAGGCATGCGGTTGCGGCAAGCGCGGTAGCAACTGGCAAAGTGCGGCGCTTCACAGCGGACCCCCGTGACGAATGAGTTCAGTCGAGCGTACTGACAGTAGCGATGCGGCCGAAGGGTTGGCCAGGTGGAGCTTCATATGTGCGCGGCGGTTTGCCTGTTCGGCAGGGCAAAGGGTCACGGATGTCACGGATCTGCTGCGAGGCCGGAACTCTCCCGGTTCGCGAGGGAGCGAGCCGACTGCGGTTATCAGCCGGACGGAGCCTCGTAGGTCCGTACCGTGGCGGCGATCTTGCGAACCGTCGCGTCGGGTACCTCGTCCGGCACGCCCTTCGCGCCGAAGAACGACCAGGAGGTCAGGTCTCCCTGGACGTTCTTGAAGGCGAAGGTCCACGCCTTGCCGTCCGTGGTGCACTTCTTCGACTTCTGCACGCCCGCGGACCAGGCGGTGCCGAGGCTGCCCTTGAGACCGGAGTTCGTGGTGAACGGTTCGACGGTGCCTGACGTCACCTTGGTCTTGTCGGGCTGGGTGTACTGCCCGTATATCCAGGCCTTCGGGTCGGCGCCGGCTATCTCCTCGGTGCTCTTGGCACCGTTGTTGCCCCGGGAGCCGGCCGCCGCCAGCGGCGTGTGCTCCAGGGTGCCGTTCTTGTCGTCGTCCGAGGAGCACCACCGCTCCTTGAGGAAGGCGGGGGCGCGCATCGCGACCAGGGGCTCGTCGTCCGGGTCGTTGTCGTCGGAGACGTAGGTGACCCAGTCGGTGGACTGGAGGGCCCACTCCGGTGGAACGTCGAACTTGATCCCCGCGGCCGGGTTGACCACGACCTTCCAGCCCTCGATGGTGGCGGCGTCGCCGTCCGTGTCCACGCCCCGCGGGTCGGCCGAACTCTGCTGAGGAGACGGGTCGGGGGCGACCCCGTCGTCCTTGCCGCCGCCGAGCAGGAGGTAGCCCGTCACGCCCGCGGCGATCACGATCGCGCCTGCCGCCAGGACGGCGATGAGCTGGGTGCGGTTGCGGCCGCCACCGCCCGGAGGACGCGGTGCCGCCGTCTCGGACGGCAGGGTCGGCGCGTTCCACGGTGGGGGCTGCTGATGGGAAGGGCTCGGCTGCTGGTAACCGGGCTGTTGGGAACCCGGCTGTTGGTAACCGGTCCTCTGGTACCCGGGCTGCTGATACGGGTTCGACTGCCCTCCGGACGACGGCTGTTGAGGGTTCTGCCCGCCCCCTGGCGGCTGCTCTCCTGGCCACATGGGACGCCACGATAGGTGAAGGGTGTTTTCGGCGTTCGGCGAGGGCGAACCACCACCGGTCGTACCACGTGATCCGAACCGCGACTTTGCGTTCCGTTGGTTGCTGCAGTGATAGCCGTCCATGAAAGTGGGCGGGATCGTCCCGGCGCAGGTGGGCCGAATGATGGGAATGTGGCGATCACGTGGGCAGTTTGTGAATGGGGGATGTAGTGGCGGATCACATAGCCGTGCCCACCTCCGAGTTGAAGGAGATCAGCCGGGCGGTGGGCAAGTTGACGTCGCACTTCGAGCATGCTCGGGACCTTGTCCACTCCTATGAATCCGAGATCGGCTCGGGAGATGTCGCCTCCGCACTCGGCAATTTCGCGGACGACTGGAAGAAGAAGCGCAAGCAGTTGTGTGAAGGGCTGGAGTTCCTCGGGAAGACGGCCGGGGCGGCGGCGAAGGCGTACGACGGGCTCGATCAGCACCTCGCCCAGGCCCTGTTGAAGTCCCAGCCGAAGAACGGTGGCAAGGGCAGCGGTAAGAGCGCGTGAGCGACGAATTCTCCGGCGTCGACTGGCAAACCGCGCGCTACGACGACAAGCAGTTCACTCCGGGCGACCCTTACGAAGTGGCCCGGCTCGGCAAGCGCATCGCCGATACGGCCGCTCTGATCGAGGAGCAGGCCACGAAGCTGCACAACCTCGTCGACGGCAACGGGTGGGATTCCGACGCCGGGCGGGAGTTCCGGAAGAAGACCGGTGACACGGTCGGGCTGCTCGGCAAGACGCACAAGCGGTACGCGGCCGCCGCCAAGGCCCTCGGCTCCAAGGTGGGCTCCGAGCCGGCCGACGAGCAGCGTCACGTCGACTGGGCCACCGCCCTCGCGTATGCGCAGAGCCTGGTCCGTACGGCGTTGGCGAAGGCCAGGACCGCCGATGCCGACAGCAGCAGCTATCAGCGTCAGCTCTCCCCGCAGCACTCCGGCCGGCAGGACCCCTGCCAGGACGACCATCTCGTCCATCAGAAGCTCACGCGGCAGAAAAAGGCCGCCGACGGCGACCTGGAGGCCGCGAAGGAAGAGATCCGGCATGCGCTGTCCTACCGGAACACCCAGGCCGGGTATGCCAGGACCGCCATCCATGACGCCATTGACCACGACGGGCTGAAGGACCCCAAGCACCACTGGTGGGACAACTGGAAGGACTGGGTCGCCGAGATCGGGCACTGGGCGGGTGTGGCCGCCGCCGTCCTCGGGGTGCTGGCCCTGGCTCTCAGCTGGGTGCCTGTACTCGGTGAGGTACTGGGTGCGCTGGCGCTGGTGGCTTCGGTGATCGCGCTCGTCTGCGACACCATCTCGGCCCTCGACGGCAAGGGCACCTGGCTGGACGTCGCGCTCGACGCGATCGGTGTCCTGTCGTTCGGCGCCGGGCGGGTGCTCGGCACCGCGGCGAAGGAGGCGTCCGTCGCCGCACGCGGAGCCTCCGCGGTCAAGGACGTCCAGCTGGCCCGGGAGATCGGGCTGAACCCGTCGGCGGCCCGCGGACTCGCCGAGGCGCTCAACGGGATCAAGCCGGGCCAGATAGGGAAGGCGCTGGCCGAGGGGCCGGAAAAGCTCCTCCCGCGGATGCGGTCGGTCGTCAAGGAGTCGGTGAACTTCAAGGCGTACGCGGACGACATCCGGATCGCAGCGGGCAAACTCCCCGGAGCGGAGAGCCTCGTTGCCGACGGCGCGCCGAAGCTGTCCCAGCTCGCGGGCTCGACGTTCAAGAGCATGGCGCGTTCCGGCCAGGCCCTCTACATGGGCAGTCAGACCCTGCCGCTCGCCGCCGGCTGGCTCAACCTGGCGCACGCCGACTCCGGGGAGCCGTGGGTCACCGGGCCGGACCTGTTCAGCGGGATCAAGGAGATACCCCTACTCGGATCGAACGGAACGCCGTTCTACAACTGGAGCTGGAACGTACCCGCG
Organism: Streptomyces sp. NPDC052043; assembly: GCF_044548235.1. Lineage (NCBI taxonomy): Bacteria > Bacillati > Actinomycetota > Actinomycetes > Kitasatosporales > Streptomycetaceae > Streptomyces > Streptomyces sp. NPDC052043. The sequence continues at coordinate 256,770 of NZ_JBIUBT010000010.1, read as the reverse complement.
GGTGGATGACCCGGTCTGGACGCCGGACCATTCCAGCCAGGAGAGCAAGGACCACGTGGCGAGTGACGACGAGCGAACGGTCGAAGACCTGTTCGCCGAGCTGCCGGAGGACGCGCAGCGGACGCTGGAAGAGATCGGCATGGGGCTGCCGGAACTGCGGCGCACAGCCGCCGGTGAGGGCGGGATGCGGAAGGTGCGCGGCATCCTGTCCGAGTTCAGCGCCAAGGACGATCCGCGACGCCCCGGCGAGGACGAGGGGCCGGCCCAGCGGATCGCCGTGTGGCCGTGGTTGCGGCTGCTCCTGGCGGCGGTCGCCGGGTTCCTGGTCACCGAGCTGGCCGGCCTGCTGGGCGGCGCGGTCTCCTTGTTGGCGGGTGTTCTCTGCGGGATCGGGGTCGTCCTCGCGGCGCTCGGTACCCGGGAATCCCGTGGGGGACTGGCTCTGAGGTGGCTGACGGTGGCGGCGTACTACGTCCTGATCCTCGTCGCCGCCCACACCAGCCAGGACTGGTACCTGCAACTGCGGGGAGTGGAGCAGACCGTCACCATCACGGCTCCGAGTCACCAGTGGGCGCATGGAGCACGTCAGACGTACTGCCGCGTCCGGTTGCCCGACGGTTCCGTGCACAAGGTGCTCCGCAATCGGGAGGACTGCGCCGACCGGGCAGGGGACAGGACGACGGCGGTGATCGATCCGTCCGGGCGTTACGGCCCCTTCATCGGTTCGAAGTCCGACATCGGCGACACCGTCGAGACCGCCGTGGCCCTGGGGGCGGCAGCCGTGCTGGTGCTGGCTCCGGCGAGCGCTGTGGCACTGGGGCGGATCCGGCGGTCCCGGCAGAAGGACGGAGTGGCGTCATGAGTGCGGAGCCAGGCATGGGTGGGAAAGGGGTCGGTGGCGCGTCGGCGTCGGTCGCACCCCCCTCCGACTACCGCATCGCCGTACCGGAGGGCTGGGAGCGCATCCTCCTCGACCCCGACCGCTGGACCCACCGCATCGACAACCTGGTCAACCGCGGGCTGCGCCGTACCAAGGCCACCCCGCAGTTGAAGGCGGCGCTGGCCGAGCGGATGGTGGCGCAGGCGGAGGCCGCGCACGCGAACGGCGGGGTGGAGATGTACCTCGTCAACCAGGTCATCGGGCAGGTGCCGGTCTCTGCCGGCCTGGTCGTCACGGTCCTCCAGCCGCCGCCGGGGGTGGAGGCAGGGGACCTGTCCGACATCGCCCTGTCCCTGACGAGCGGCGACGCCGACGTGACGGCGGCCGACCTGCCCGCCGGACCCGCCGTACGCCACCGCTACGTCCGGCGACCGGCCCCCGACGATCCCGACGGCAACAAGCTGTCCGTGACCCACCTGGACCTGTACCTCGCCGTACCGCACAGCGGACAGCGGCTGCTCCTGTCCTTCTCCACCCCGATGGAACCGCTGGCGGACGCACTGGTCACGCTCTTCGACTCCATCGCCCGCACTCTGCAATGGATGGCTTGAGATGCCCGACTTCGCCGCGTCCACGGTGCACCTGCGGGCACCGCAGGACGCCATCGCCCTGCCGATACGCGGCGGTGAGGACCTGAGCGCCTGGGCCCTGGACGCGGCGCGTGAGCGCGTCGGGCCCGGTGGGAACAGCGGGTTGATCGAGGCGCTCGCCGAGGAACTGCGCCAGGCCGCTGCCGACTCGCGCGGCCGGTCCCCGGTCACCGCGCTCTCCTACGTCCCTGACCCGCACCTCGGCGAGATGGCTCGCATCGAGCTGTCCGCGCTGATCGCCGACGACACCTTTCCCACGGTGACCGTCGACCTGCTGCACGGCTACCTGGCCGCCCCGACGGACAGCTCCTTCCGCCCGCCCGAGGCCGAGCCGCGGACGCTTCCGGCCGGCCCCGCCGTCCGTGTCCGGCACGCCTACGTCCAGGACGTCGACCGGGACGGCACGGGCACCATCCTGGAGACGTGCGCCTACGGCATCTGCCCGGACCCCGGATGGGGCCTCGTCCTGCTGACGTCCTGGCGCGCCCTCGCGTACACCGACGCCCTGTGCGAGCTGGCGGACGATCTCGCGCGAACGGTCGGCGTGAGTTCCGTGTGAAGCCCTCGCGGGCCACGGCGCCGGCCCGCCCGGTCTGCGGCTTCGTGAGTAATTCGTGCAGGGGTCGTGGGTGCCTGATGGTCGCGGGACCGTCGGGTTTCGTGGTGCGGTATGCCGGGTCCGTGGGGGATTTGCTGCCGCGCACTCGGGTGGGCCCGGTAAGCCCGTGGCCAACCGAGCCGAATCGACGGTGCGTTGCAGACAGGTAACAGCAAGTCGACTGTTTCCCACGGGGCCTGACTCACCTTGAGGGGCTTATGTGCGGCTGATACCGTGCGATGGCTTGACACTCGCCCCCGCGCCGGATACTCGCGACATCGCCCGGATCGCTGGTGGAGTGTCCGGGTTTGCAGCCCATGCAAAGAGCTTGGCAGAACGTGGCAGACGACATCTTGGGCGTACGGGGAGCGGTTGCGTGAAGATCCAGGAGCGTACGGGGGCGGGTGCGGGACGTTCCGCGGCTCCGGCTCAGCCGTCGGTCGGTGACCGGCTTCCCACGGCGCCTCGCGAGCGCAAACCGGCCCTGGCGGCCCTGGCGGTGCTGCTCATCCTGGTGGGTGCGCTGGGCGCCACGATGCTCGTGCTGCAGGCCGGGGACCGGATCGAGGTCGTCAGGGTGACGCGCGACATCCAGGCCGGAGAGTCCGTCACCTCCAACGACGTCACCTCGGTGATGGTGGCCGCCGACGACTCCGTCAACTACGTCCGGTGGTCGCAGCTGGGCACCCTGAAGACCCTCAAGGCCAAGTCCACGATCTACAAGGACACGGTCGTGATGGGCCAGATGTTCGCCGCGAAGAGCAGTCTTCCGGCCGGCAAGGCCTCCGTCGGAGTCGCCCTCAAGGAGGGGCAGTACCCGGCGGACATCAAGAGCGGCGACATCGTCGCCGTCTACCGCGTCGGCGACAACTCCGCCGCCTCCAGCTCCGGTTCCGGCGGGAGCAGCGACTCCGCGGGCTCGTCCGCCGGTGGCAACCTCCTCGTCGACAAGGCGCGGGTCAGCTCCAAGAGCGACAACAGCGACGCCGCCGTGAGCACCGGCAACCTGTCGCTCACCCTCCTCGTCGACCAGTCCGACGCCGCCGCAGTGACCCAGGCCGCCTCCGCGGGCTCCGTCGCCGTCGTCGTCGTTCCCGGCAACTGAGGACGGCGGCGCACCCATGGCCCTCATCGCACTGGCCGCCGACAAGGGTTCGCCCGGCGTCACCACCGCCGCCGTCGCGCTGGGCGCCGTCTGGCCGCGGCGCGTGCTGCTCGCCGAGACGGACCCGGCCGGCGGCGACCTCGTCTACCGCAGCGCCGCCGCACACGGCGGGCCGCTCAACCCGAACGTCGGCATGCTGTCCATCGCCGCGACCGCGCGCCGCGGCCTCGTGCCCGACCAACTGTGGGACCATGTACAGCCGTTGAGCGGCGGCCTGGAGGTCCTCGTCGGACTCGGCGTCGCCGAGCAGGCGGCCGGCCTCGCCGGGCTGTGGCCCACCCTGGGTCACGCCTTCGCCTCCCTCGCCGACTCCCCGAACGCGCCCGCCGACGTCATCGCCGACTGCGGCCGGATCAGCGGGGACACCCCCGCCGTGGAACTGTTCCCGCACGCCTCCCTCGTCCTGCTGGTCTCCCGCACCGAGCCGGAGTCCATCGCCCGCGTCCGCGACCGCGCCGCCGCGCTGTCCGCGAAGCTGCACGGCGGCCCGCGCGGCGCCGCGAGCCTGGCGACCCCCGTGATCGGCGTGGTCCTGGTCGCCGACCCGAACACCGCGGGCAAGGTCTCCGGCCAGGTCAACGACATGCTGGTGCACGCCCAGACCGGTGCGCGCGTCGTCGGCACCATCGCCGACGACCCGGCGGGCTCCGAGCAGTTGGCCGGGCGCAGGCGCGGCCGCCTCGACAAGTCCTTGCTGATCCGCTCGGCCCGCAAGGTCACCGCCGACCTGTACCAGCAGTACGGCGCCGCCTGGGCCGTGTCCGCACAGGCGCATCAGGCCCACCAGGCGCAGCAGGCGCCGCAGGGGCAGCAGACGTCACAGGCCCCGCGGGCGTACCAGGGCGGGCAAGCCGCCCCTGAGCAGTCCCATCAGGGCCAGATGAACGGTCAGCCGGGGGCCGGGCGGTGACCGCTGTCGACCACCAGCTGGTCAAGCGGTTCCGGCAGGACGCCGGTGACCGCATCGCCGAGCAGCGCCGCCTCGACCAGGTCAACGGCGTCACGCCGATGTCCGGCGAGGACGAGCGGCAGTACGCCCGCGCGGTCATAGCGCAGATCCTGGAGGAGTACGCCCGCGCCGAGATCAACGCGGGCCGTACGCCGCTGGACGCCGAGACCGAGGAGCAGTACGCGGCCGCCGTGCACGCGGCGCTGTTCGGCGTCGGCCGGCTCCAGCCCCTCCTCGACGACCCGCAGGTCGAGAACATCGACATCAACGGCTGCGACCAGGTGTTCGTCGGGTACGCCGACGGGCGCGAGGTCAAGGGCGAGCCGGTCGCCGAGACCGACGAGGAGCTGATCGAGCTCATCCAGGTGCTCGGCGCCTACTCGGGTCTGTCGTCCCGCCCCTTCGACTCCGCCAACCCGCAGCTCGACCTGCGGCTGCCGGACGGTTCGCGTCTGTCGGCCGTCATGGACGTGACCCGCCGGCCCGCGCTGTCCATCCGCCGGGCCCGGATGGGCAAGGTGTTCATCTCCGACCTGGTCGGCAACGGCACGCTCGCGCCGGAGCTCGGGCACTTCCTCGCCTGCGCGGTCCGCGCCCGCAAGAACATCATGATCGCGGGCGCGACGAACGCCGGAAAGACGACGCTGCTGCGCGCCCTCGCCAACGAGATCCCGCCGCACGAGCGGCTCATCACGGTCGAGCGGGCGCTGGAGCTCGGCCTCGACACCTTCCCCGAACTGCACCCCAACGCGGTGGCATTCGAGGAACGGCTGCCCAACTCCGAGGGACAGGGCACCATTTCCATGGCCGAGCTGGTGCGCCGGTCCCTCCGTATGAACCCCTCCCGCGTCATCGTCGGCGAGGTGCTCGGCGACGAGATCGTGACCATGCTGAACGCGATGTCGCAGGGTAACGACGGCTCGCTGTCCACGATCCACGCCAACAGCTCCAGCGAGGTCTTCAACCGCATCTCCACCTACGCGCTGCAGGCGACGGAGCGGCTGCCCATCGAGGCCAGCCAGATGCTGATCGCGGGCGCGGTGAACTTCGTCGTCTTCATCCAGCGGCGCAACAACTTCCAGAGCGGCGGCCGGCTTCAGCGCAGTGTGACCTCGGTCCGCGAGGTCAACGGCGTCGACGGCCGTGTGCTGTCCAGCGAGGTGTTCGCCGAGACGCCCGACGGCCGGGTCGTCCCGCACGCGCCCATAGCCTGCCTGGAGGACCTCATGGCGTACGGCTACCAGCCCCACGGATCCTGGGGGTGAGCGGCGTGACCGGACACCCAGTGGCACTCGGCTCGCTCGGCTCCATGGGCGGCCTGTTCTCCACCACCGTCCTGTACTCGATCGGTTCCGGCGTGGCCGTCGGTGGCGGCCTCGCCCTGCTGGTCCTCGCCGTACGCGGACTGCCCGCCAAGCCCCAGCACGAGAAGCAGAGGGCGGCCGAGCGGGCGAGCGAACTGATCCGCTTCGCCGGGCGGCGCGGCTCCCTCGCCGCCCTCGTCGGCCTGGCCGTTCTCGTGCTCACCCGGTGGGCGGTCGCCGGCGTCGCGGCCGGTGTCCTCGTCTTCTTCTGGGACCGCCTCTTCGGCGGTGCGGCGGAGGAGCGGGCCGCGATGCGCCGGGTGGAGGCCCTGGCCTCCTGGACGGAGTCGCTGCGCGACACGATCGCCGGCGCGGTCGGCCTGGAGCAGGCCATCCCGGCCTCGGCGCGCGCCGCCGCCCCGGTCCTGCGCCCCCATCTGGACGCCCTGGTCGACCGGTTGCGCGCCCGCACTCCGCTGCCCGAGGCGCTGCAACTGCTCGCCGACGAGATCGACGACGCCTCCGCCGACATCATCGTCGCCGCCCTCATCCTCAACGCCCGGCTGCGCGGGCCCGGTCTGCGCCAGGTCCTCGGCGCCCTGGCCAAGTCGGCGCGCGAGGAGGTCGACATGCGCCAGCGCGTGATGGCCCAGCGGGCCTCGACCCGGCGCTCGGTGCAGATCGTCGTCGCCGTCTCCGTCGCCTTCGTGCTCGGACTGTCCATCTTCAACCGCGACTTCGTGTCGCCGTACGGCACTCCGGTCGGCCAGTTGGTCCTCGCGCTCGTCTGCGGTCTGTTCGCACTCGGTTTCTGGTGGCTGCGCAAGCTGTCCACGATCGAGACGCCGGAACGGTTCCTGGTGCGGGACGAGACGGCGGTGCAGTTCGTACGGCCGCGCACGCCCGCCCAGCAGGAGGAAGGGGTACGTCGGTGAACCTGACGGTGCCGGTCGTGGTCGGAGCGGTCCTCGGCCTCGGTGTCTACGCCCTCGTACGCGCGCTGATGCCGTCACGGCGGAGCGCGGTCGCGCAGGTCGCGCGGATCGACGCGATGCGGGCGCGGGGCGCGGCGTACGAGACGCGGCACCAGGCCCGGGAGGAGGCGGGCCGCTTCGGCACGCTCCGCGCCCAGGTCGGCGCGCGCGTCGCCGAGTTCTATGTGCAGCAGGGCTGGGAGCAGCGCTCACTGCGCGCCGATCTCGCCGTGCTGGAGCGCAGCTGGGAGAGGTTCCTGGCGACGAAGGTGCTGCTGTCGGTGGCGGGGCTGTTCTTCGGCCCGCTGCTGTTCGCCGTGGTCTACACGCTGGGCTTCGGCCGCAGCCCGGTCATCCCGGTCTGGCTGGCCCTGCTGTGCGCGGCGCTGTTCTTCTTCCTGCCCGATCTGGAGATCCGGCGGGACGCGGCCGACAAGCGCCGCGACCTGCGCCGGGTGATCGGCGCGTATCTGGACCTGGTGTCCATGAGCCTGGCCGGCGGCCGGGGTCTGCCGGAGGCGCTGATGGCGGCGGCCGAGGTGTCCGACGGCTGGGCGAACCAGCGGATCCGCAACGCGCTCGCCGACGCCCGGATCACCGGCATCAGCCAGTGGCAGGCGCTCGGCCAGCTCGGCGAGGAACTGGGCGTGGAGGAGCTGAAGGACCTTTCGGCCTCCCTGGCCCTGGTCGCGGACGACGGCGCGAAGGTGCGCGAGTCGCTCGCCTCGCGCGCCGAGACCATGCGCCACCGCGAGATGTCCGAGATCGAGGGCAGCGCGGGCGAGAAGTCCCAGTCGATGCTCGTGGCCCAGCTGCTGTTGTGCGCGGGCTTCCTGGTGTTCCTGATCTACCCGGCGGCCATGCGGGTGTTCCAGGTATGAGCCGCCGACCCTGACAACCCTGCCAACTGCCCTGCATTCGAGAGGAAACCACTGTCATGAACGGACGAGACTTCCACACCGGGATCCCGGCCGTGGACTTCATGGTCACCTTCCTGGGCGGACGTGTGCAGCGCGCCCGCTCCGGCGAACTGGACCGTGGCGCCTCCGCGGTCGAGTGGGTCATCATCTCCGCGGTCGTCGTGGCGATCGTGGGCGTGGTGGCCGCCATCATCAACTCCGCACTGAGCCAGGGCGCCAACAAGGTCGGCGACTGCATCAAGGGTGCCAATCAGAGCGGTACCTGCTGACCGCGAACTGACGGCGAACGGGGATCGGGGACGTGGTGCAGCGCATGCGGACGTGGACACGCCGCCGGGCGGAGGCCGTACGGGAGTCGGCCTCCGGCCGGGGCGACTCCGGGATGACCGCGATCGAGTTCGTGCTGCTCACCCCCGTACTGTTCTTCATGATCTTCGCGACGGTGCAGTTCGCGCTGTACTTCTTCGCCGACCACGTCGCCCAGGCGGCGGCCCAGGCCGGCGCCCGCAAGGCCCGCGCCACGGCCGACGAGCAGCCCGGCGCCTGGCGGGGCGAGGCGCGGAACGCCGTCGACACCTACATCCGCCAACTGGGCCCGCAGCTGGTCCTGTCACCGGACGTGAAGATGCTCCAGCCGGAGCAGAACACCGTGGGCGTGGAGATCTCGGCGCGGATCCCGACGGTGTTCCCGGGCCTGAACCTCACGGTTCACGCGCAGTCGTCCGGCCCGGTGGAGAGGTTCGTGCGGGAGGGCGGGAACTAGATGAACCGCTCTTCCAGGAGGTCTCTCCCGTCCACCCGTGACGACAGCGGCCTGTCCACCGTGGAGGTCGTGATCCTCGCCCCGGTGATGATCCTCTTCATCCTGGTCCTGGTGGCCTTCGGCCAACTCGTCCAGGGCCGCGGCGCGGTCGACGGCGCGGCCCGGGACGCGGCCCGCGCGGGCTCGATCCAGAAGGACCACGCGACGGCCATGTCCGAGGCGCGCAAGGCGGCGGAGGCGGACCTGACGGACGTCTGCTCGGGGCCGGTCTCCGTGGTGCAGACGAGCGCGGGCTTCGCCCCCGACACCCTGTTCACGGTCGAGGTCAGCTGCCAGGTGCGTGGCCTGGCGTCGCTGGGCCTGAACATCCCGACGAGGCTGTCCGCGAGCTTCAGCTCGCCGCTGGATCCGTTCCGGAGGTCGGCGTGAGGCATGCCCGACAGACCTGGTGGCAGGCCCGTCGCTCCCGGATGTCCGACCGTGGCTCGGGCGCCGGCGCGGTCATCATCTTCGCCCTGGTCTTCCTCGCCCTGTCCGCCTTCGTCATCGACGGCGGCCTGTCCATCTCCAAGCGCGAACGCGCCGCGGACATAGCGGAACAGGCGGCCCGCTACGCCGCCCAGGACATCGACCGCGAGGCCCTCTACAACGACGAGGGCGGCCCCGCCCCGATCAACTACGGCAACTGCGACGCCCGCGTGAAGGCCTTCGCCCGGGAGATGAGCATGACGGGCACCGACATCGCCGCGAGCCACTGCGTGGCAGCCGACGCCGACCAGGTCCAGGTCGAGATCCAGCTGACGTACTCACCCGTCTTCACCGGCATGTTCTACGGCGGCAGCGTGGTGGTCCACGGCCGGGCGGTGGCCAAGAACGAGGTGGGGTGACGGCATCCATGAGCGATCAGCAGGCGGACATCGACCGGATCAAGGAGTGCTCCAGAGCACTGAAGCGCATCCGTGACACCTTCGCCGAACGGGGCAACCCGGCAAAAGGGTTCGGCATCTCGGAGATCGGCTCACAGCGGATCCTCGACGCCTTCTCGAAGTTCGACAGCAACTGGAAGATCCACCGGCGAAAGCTCACCGAGGAGCTGGAGTCGCTGCACGGCATCACCAAGGCCGCGGCGGAGTCGTACGAGAAGATCGACCACGAACTCGCCGAAGCGCTCCGGAACGCGGACAAGGACGGGAAGAAGGGCGCGAAGAAGTGACAAGTCGGCCCGCCGTTCACCGCTGGTCGGTGCTGGACGAGACGTCCGATCCGATCCCCGGTGACCCGTACGAGGTCGCGAGGCTCGGCCGGCAGCTGCGCAAGACCGCCGAGGCCATCGAGAAGGAGGCCCGCGAGATCAAGGCGCTGCGCTCCGTCAAGAACTGGCAGGGCAAGGCGGCCAAGGAGTTCGAGGAATCGGCGAAAGGCGCGGGCGACAAGCTGCGCAAGGCCTTCAAGCGGTACGACGAGGCAGCCACCGCCCTCGGCACACAGGTGCGCGAGAACGTGTGCAGCAACGAGTACGCCTCCGAACTGCATCGCGCCCAGCAGATGGCCGACAAGGCGCTGGGTGACGCGGAGCAGGCCCACGGCGACCTCACTTCGGCGCAGCGCTCCCTCGACGGACAGCCCGACGACACTCCGAAGGATGATCCGGACACCAAGAAGTACAACCGGCACAAGGAGCAGGCCTCTTCCAGCCTGAAGGCGGCGAAGGAGGCCCTTCAGACGGCGAAGGCGATCCGCGACAGCGCTGCGAAGGCTGCCGCCGAGGCGATCCACGACGTCATCGAAGGCGACGGACTGAAGGACGGCTTCAAGGACAAGTTCAAGAACTGGGTCCACGAGAATGCCGGCTGGCTCACTAAACTGTCCAAAATCGCCGGAAGAATCGCCTTGTGGGCAGGTGTGCTGTCCCTCGCCCTCGGGTGGATCCCCGTCATCGGCCAGGCCATCGCCGCGGTCGCGAACGCGGTGGCGCTGTTCTTCAGCATCGTTGCGTTCGCCACGGACCTGGTGCTCTGGCTGGGCGGTGAGGGAAGCGGGATGTCGGTGTTCCTCGACTTCGTGGGCCTTGCGACGTTCGGTATCGGACGGGCTGCGATGGCGGGCGCCAAGGGAGCGGCGACCGGGACCAAGGTCGTGGCCCGCAGCAACCTGTTCAAACAGGCCATCGCCTCGGGCATGAAGACGAACAGGGCGTGGAACTTCGTCAACCGCAATATTCCGGGCGCGCTCCGCGGAAAGGCTGGGGCCAACGCCCTGGCGAGCATGCCGAAGGGGAAGCTGCCTTCGTGGAACAACCTTAAGGAGGGGTTCAGGCCGAGTGCCATCTACCGGGATACCGTTGACGGCATGAAGTCGATCGGAAACCCATTCTCCAAGCAGGCCTGGCGGGAAGGAGCCCGTGAAATGGCTGCACCGCGTTCGTTGAACACACTGGACCCCGATCTGGCCAAGGCCGCGAGTGATCTCAAGAGCATGTCACCTGCGGCTCTGGAGATGTCCGATGTTGTCCGTGGGGTGAGCAACTTCTCGGGGCAGGCTACCGTCTGGACTGGGGCGACCGCCGCGGGAATTGCGGCGGGAGCCGAAGGCGCCTACGGATCGGTGACGAATCTCTACCACAAGGTCATCCCGTGATCCGCGAACCGGCACTCAGGCCTGCGGCTTCACGCGGGCCCGGCCTCGAAATGTGCTACCGCTCACGGCTTTATCTGGACGGCGGTGACCTTGTACTGCAGACCCGCACGCGCAGGCAGAGGTTTCCGATCGGAGACGGCGGTATCACGCGTGCGGTCTTTCTCGACATCCCCGGTGCCGACATGGAACGCATGGGGCCCACGATCGAAGGCTCGTGGGGAGAGGTCCAGCTGCAGGGCCGAGATGGTGCGCTGGTCGGCTCCTTCGACATCGAGAGCTGGCTGCCCGAGTCGCCTGTTCTCCCCAAGGGGACCGTTCATGGCCAACAAGTCCTCGAGCGTACGGGTGTGGCCGAACTGTTCAAGGCCGCGGGCCTTCCCCTTCACGTGGTGAAGGACAGGAACAACTCGCTGGTGACACCAAGTTCGCGTCGACGTGGGGCAAAGTCTCTCGCTCCTGGGACTGCGTTCCCCCTGTGGTACTGGGGACTTCGCCTCGTGGCTGGAGCAGCCTGGTTCGCTCTTTTCACAGTGGTCCTGTTGTTGGACACGACCGAACCCTTGGCCATCCTGCTGCTGGCCGCCACCGCCCTCGTCGGCCCGGTGGCGCGGCTGGCCCTGCGGGCGTGGACCCGGCTGCGTCTGCGGCGGTGTGTCCCCGTCGTACGGGAGCGGATCCGACCCGCGCCCGCGGAAGGGACGGCAGCGTCCGTCAGGTTCTGCCGGGACACGGAGTTGCGTGTGCAGGACCGCGATCTCGTTCTGCGCGACCTCGGCGGGCGGGAATACTGGCTTCCGCTCACCGGTCCGCACGCTCTGACCTCTTTGGTGCTCGTGCGCGACCGGGCAGGTCAGCCCCTCGGCGTAGAACTGTGTGGCCCGCACGACCAAGTGCGAGCCGTGCTTCCGTGGAGAGTCTGGTTCGGCGGCGAGATGGGCGCGGACGGATGGTCCAGGCTGCGCCGGGCCACCGGACTGACCTCCTCCGAGCGCAGGTTGAGTGAGAAGGCCGTCTTGCTCAAGCAATCCGTACTCGGTCCCGAACTGCGACCTGAATCCGCCCGTACGGCACGCGGGTTGGCTCGCTTCCCCAGCACCATTGCTGGACTGTCGTCCACCGCCATCATGGCGTTCGGATCGTGGTTCTCCATCGTCCAGGGCCTATGGATCGAGGACATACACCCCCGGACGGCAATGGCGGCGATCCTCGCAGGGGCGGTCGGCCTCGTCCTGCAGGCCGTGCCCTACGCCGCACACCAGCTACGCAGCCGGCTCTGGCTGGAACGACCGGCACCGACTCAGACCCCCACGGAGCAACCCGCATGAACCAGACCGAGGAGACCGCTCCCCCGGGCGACTACCGGCTGCTGCTTCCCGACGGGTGGTTCCGGATCCTCCTGGAGCCCGAGCAGCGGGACAGGGCGATCGACGCGCTCGTGGAGCGCCAGTTCGACGGCATCGACAACGCGCCGCACCTCAAGGAGGAACTCCGCAGGGACATGCGGCGCCGCACCGCCAAGGCGTACCGCAGCGGTGGTATCGAGCTGTACCTCAGCCTCCAGGAGGTCGGCCCCGTCACCATTCCCGCCTCGCTGCTGGTCACCCTGGCGCCACCGCGGCACCCCGAGCCGCTGCCGCTCGAAGCCCTGGCACAGCGGTTCGCCGACGAAGGCGAGGGATCGGTGAGCATCGAGGAGCTGAGTTCGGGCCCCGCCGTCCGAGTCCGCAGGCTGACACCGCAGGACCGGGACGAGGAAGGCACCGAGCCCCCGCACAACTCGCTCTCGGTGGAGTACCACCTCCCCGTCCCCGCCACCACCGCGTTCCTCCTGCTGACCTTCTCCACACCACTTGAGCCGATCGCGGACGCGATGGCCGGACTCTTCGACGCGATCGCCGACTCTTTCACCTGGACGGATTGACCGAGAACATGACCGACGACCTTTCCAACCTCGGCCTGGAGTGCTCGGAGGACTGGGTGCCCTTCCCCGTCGCCGGGAGCGTGGACCTGGACTACTGGGCCAAGAGCCAGTCCGAGGAACTCGCCGTGCGGTACGCGCAGGACGGCCAGACGGGCGACGCCCGCCGCCTGGCACGGGACCTGAAGCGCACGGCCGCCGACTGCCACACCCGTGATCCGCTGGCCGCCTTCGGCTGGTACCTGAGCGGCCACGAGACGGTGGCGGCCATCATGGAACTCGACGGCATCCACCCCGACGAGACGTTCCCTGAGATCACCCTTGACCTGCTGGTCGAGCACATGTCCGGTCACGACTTCGGCGAACCGGACGTGCGCGAGGTACGGCTTCCGCTCGGCGACGCCGTCCGCATCCGGCAGAACCTGATCGGCGAGAAGAAGGGCTTCTTCGGCCCACGCCCGGTGATCCACACGGTGTTCTACGGCGTCCGCCCGGACGGTATGGAGACGGCGCTCACGATGCTGGTCTCCTGGACGGAAGCGGTCCTGGACGAGCCGGCCGAGCAGCAGGCCGACAAGATCGCGAAGACGCTCTCACTCTGACAGCAACCGCCGGTACGCCGCGATGCGCCGACGCATGAAGATCCGGGAGGCCCCCAGCACAAGCAGCAGAGCTGCGACCGTACCGGCCCCGACCCGCAGTCCTGCGGCGTACAGCTCACCGTTCACCAGCAGAGCGAGAAGAACGACGAGCGGAATGCCGATGAGCACCGGCCGCAACGGCTGCCGCCGGATCGCACCGTAGTAGTCGACGGCGATCCTGGCGTGCAGCAGCCTCACCTCGCGCCGAGCCTCCGGCAGCGTCAGCACCGGCACAGGCCAGGAACGCATCCCGGGCAGCCGACCGCCTTCGGTGGCATCGGGAAACCGTTCCCTCATCCGCGCGGCCCGCTCAGGCTCGTCCGGCAGGCGCCGGAAGACGAAGAAGGGCGTGCCGGACTCTCGCAGGTCCGGATCCAACCCGTCGTAGCGGTAGCCGTACTGCTCGGCAAGGTACGCGAACTGCGCGAACTTCCGGAGTGACGGCCACGGGACCTCTGTCGTGTACGACAAGTCGATGTCGACTGGAACGGCATCTCTGGAGTCCCGCTCCGTTTCGCGCAGGAGCCTCTTCAGATGCCGCCGCAGGCTCAAACCCCCTCTTCTGCCGCCGCTTTGAGCGAGTCGAGGAAGGTGGCGAAGGCTGCCGCCGGGAAGGAGAGGGTGGCTCGGGCGGGGGCCTTTGAGTCGCGGACGGCTATCTGGGTGTGCAGGTTCGCTATCTCCACGCAGGTGTTGCCGTCTCCCCCGCCGGAGAACGACGACTTCTGCCAACGGATGACCTGCTCCATACGGGCACCTCACAGTTCCTTCGTCAGGTGGTGGATGAAGTCCCGGGAAGCCACGGGCTCCAGAGCTGCCTTCTCCACTCTATTGAGGAGGGCTCGGAAGCGTGTCAGCTGGGATTCGGCGTCGATGAAGGCTGTGCCGTGCGGGGCATCGCGCAGAACCGTGTCCAGGCGGGGGAGCGGGCCGCCCACGTACACCATCTCGATTCCGGCTCCGGCGAAGCCCTCTCTGGCGAACGGGATGACCCGCACGGTCGTATGTCCACATTCGATCTCCTGCAGGATGTGCAGGAGCTGAGAACGGGCGACCCCGCGATCGGACACCAGGATGCGGAGCGCCGCCTCGTGCACGGTCGTCTCGTACGGCGTTGGGAGCTTGCGGTTGAGCACGGCCCGGCGCCTCATGCGGTGTTCGACCCGAGGTTCCAGTTCGCTCTCGGGCAGTTCCGGGACCATGTAACCGAAGACGGCACGTGCGTAGTCCCGGGTTTGGAGGAGTCCGGGGACGTGGCTGATGACCACTTCGCGCAGGAACGCCGCGTGATGCTCCGCCTCGGCGACATCCAGGAACACGGGAGGAAGTACCGCGCGGTACTCGTCCCACCAGCCGCGCGTGCGCTCGCCTCCCATCGCCACCAGCGCGTCGATCAACACCTCGTCCGCGCAGGCGTAATGGGACGCCAGGCGACGAATGCGCTCCTCGCTGACGCCCGCGATGCCTGCCTCCACCTGGCTCACCTGAGCCGAGGTCGAATTCAGGAACGCTGCCACATCGCGGGCCTTCAAGCCGGCGGATTCCCGCAACCTGCGTAGTTCGGTGCCCAGACGTCGCTGGCGCGCGGTGGGATGGCTCCTTGGTGCCATGTTCCCTCCCGTCTCCAACGCCCCTCAGTACGAGCCGCGTTCGGGTGTCAGACTATGCCAATCGGTTGCAGGGGCAGAAATTAATGCCCTACCGTCGGTGACGCGACGCACACGCTGCGGCAGTCCGGGGCCCCGGAAGCGCACCGCTCCGTCCTGCCACGACGGTTGCGGCAAGGCCACCGCCCGCCACCGCGGCGCCATCCCTACCCTGCCTCACGTCACTGGAGTGCCCCATGCCCGAAAACGAACCGTGGGAGTACACCCTGTACATCCCGAACGACGCCCGCGCCGTGACCATCTCCCGTAGGACCCTCCGTCTGATCCTCACGATGCACGGCCTCATCCGCCTCATCGACACGGCCGAGTTGCTGGCCACGGAACTGGTCTCCAACGCCGTACGGCACACCAAAGGGCCGGCCGCCCTGCGGGTGCGCTGGTCGGTGGGCGTACTGCGGATCGGGGCGTGGGACACCGACCCCGCGCCGCCCGAGCCTCCGATGCCACTGGAGCAGGTCGTCGACCTGGAGGAGGGACGCGGGCTCGCCCTGGTCCGGGCCTGCGCCGACCTTTGGGGCTGGCAGCCACTGTCCAGGGAGGGCAACCGGGGCAAGTACGTGTGGTGTGACCTGCTGGCGGCGTAACTCGTTGATCACATCGGATGGAAAGGAGGGCGGATGGTCAGCTCGTCGCACGAAGGTCTGCATCAGGCCAGAAGGATCCGGCGGGTTTCACCCGCACGCTTCAGCGTGTACTGCACATCCCGATTCCCGAACCGCGCGACTTCGCGGTACTCAACGCGGACCTGACGGAGATCGAGCCGGTCGAGCGCCGCGTGGACACGCTGCTGCGGGCGGAGACGGACGAAGGGACGTACCTTCTGGTCGTCGAGTCCCAGGGCAAGCGGGACGAGGACAAACGCGGAAGCTGGGCCTACTACCTCAGCTACTTGTACGCGAAGTACCGCTGGGAGCCGGTGCTGATCGTTCTGACACAGAGCAGATCCACGGCACGCTGGGCGACGCGGCCGATCCGCCTGGGCCTGCCCGGCTGGCACTCGCTCACTGTACGGCCCCTGGTGCTGAGCCCGGAGAACGTGCCGCTTATCGCCGACGAGGCGGAGGCCCAGCGAGATGTCTTTCTCGCGGCGTTTTCGGCGATGACGCATGGTAAGGGGCCGGGTGCCGCTGCCATACTGAAACCGCTGGCGGAAGCCCTGGCGACCACCGATACCGACAGCGCTGGAATGCTCGCGCAGTTTGTCGAGTCGTGCCTGGTCGATGTCCAGGCCAAGCAGATCTGGAAGGAGCTGATGATGCCGGTCAACTACTTCTTCCGGCACGAGGTCGCCGAGAAGGTACGGGAACAGGCCCGCGAGGAGGGTGTGGAGAAGGAGCGTGCGTCGATGGTCCTCCGGATCCTCGGCTGGCGTGGCATCCCCGTATCGGACTCCACACGCGATCGAGTGACGACCTGCTCCGACCTGGACCAACTCGAGGTCTGGGCCCAGCGGGCCGTCCACGCCACCAACGCAGAGGAGCTGTTCGTGGACACTGGCGACGGGTCAGCCTGAGGGTGGCGTCCGACCTGGGTGGTTCGGCGCTTGACCGACTGGATACGGCTGGCCGTTTGTGGATCACGTCGTCTTCTACGGCGTCCGCGGGCTGCAACCCCGTCGAGATCAGCTGTTGGCGGGAGGCCGGTTGATTCCAGCGACCTGAAGCATCCTCTGATACTTGGCCAGCCTACGACGTGTGGCAATGCGCACCACGCACAAGTAGAGGAGGTACGCCGCCGAAAGGCAGCCGGCGAGCAGCGTCGAGGTAGGAGTAACCCCTCTGATGAGCAAGGCCAGGAAGAGCCCGAGGGGAACGGCGAGAGCCAGTCGCCAGAGCCGCTTCTTGCCGATTCCGCCGAGGAGATCCACTTGGATCCGGGCGTGCAAAAGGTCCACTTCCTGCCGGACCTCGGGGCGAGGTGTGAGGCCGTCGCCCCCTGGCAGCATTCCCGGGAACGGTCCGTTCGGAAGAGGGCTTGGGTACTGCACCTGCGTACGTGCAGCACGTTCCTCGGCATCGGGCAGACGACGGAAGCCGAAGACGGGGAAGCTTCTCCCGGATGAGGAGTAGTAGGGGGCCGGCCCCGTGTAGCGGTAGCCGTACTGTTCGGCAACGTAGGCGTAGGCAGCCAACTGGTACTTGGTGGGCCATGGGTTGATCAAGGTGTGCAACTGCACGTTCCGAGAGCCGTCCTCCATTAGCTCCTTGAAGTACCTCCGAAGGATCATTGCTGGGGATTTCTCTCCCGGGCCCCGGTGTGTCTCAGCGGTTGATCGACTGGATTTCCTGGACGTTCATGTCCTGGGTCGTCTCGAAGGTGCCGTCGGGGAGGTTGCCGCCGCTTCCGTCGGAGCCCGTCCAGGTGATCTTCCAGGTGAGGGACGCCTTGAGGCGGTACGGCTGGCCGTTCGTGGCGCGGAGGTATCTGATGCCGCACGGCGGGGTCCTGTCCGCGTTGCCCTTCGCGTACGGGGTACCGATCGAGCCGTCGTCGTTGATCGTGCAGTTGCCGGAGGACGGGTAGGTCTCGGCGTCCTCCGTGCCGGGGGTCAGGTGGAGGGCGACCGGCTTGGCCGTCGTCTCCGCCCACAGGCCCGTGTTCGGGAGGTCGGCCCTGACCTTGACCTCCTTGAAGGTGCCCTTGTCCAGCCAGGCCCAGGTCGGGAGGTTCACCGTGGACTTCGCCTGCGGTTTGAGCTCGATCTCTGTCTCGGGGACCTTGACCTTGTCGTAGGCGTACTCGGCGAGGGTCTTGGGGGTGGGGATGTTCGGGTCGTTCGGGAGTTTGCCCGCGTCGGCCCAGAACATGATGCGGCCGCAGTCCCAGGAGGCCGAGTCGGCGGGATCGGGTGCGACACCACGCCAGAAGTAGCCGTCCTTACCGAGGTTGTAGTCCTTGTAGCCCTCGGCGCTGCTGTTGGTCGGTGAGTGGAGGTCGAAGTTGTCCGCGCGCTTGCCGTCGCGATAGTGGTCCGTCCACAGTTCCTTGCCGAACCACGACTCGTGGATGCCGACGTCGCCCCCGCCGTCCGAGTCCACGAACTTCTTGAGCCCGGCCGGGGTGAAGGCCGGTTCGTACCAGCAGGCGGGGGGTTTCCAGTTTGGGTCGACCGTACCGAGGTTGCCCTGCTTGCCCCCGCCGTTTCTGCCGCTCACATAAGTGATCCGGATGTGGGAGACGGAAGCCTTCAGGCTTCCGTCGCGGCCGACGTCACCTTTGGAGCTGCTCTTGCCGTCGTTCTTGGTGTCACCTTCGCCGAAGGCCTGGGCCGAGGTGGAGGAGAGGGCGACCGCCACGGCCGATGCGAGAGCCGCAGCCACGATGCCGATGGGCCGCGACATCAGGAGCAGCCGCCCCTCTTCGATGTGGTGGACACGGTCTGCCACACACCCTGTGCGTTCTTCTGCATCGTGACGGTGTACGCGACCTTGGGGTCTATGCCCGCGGGATTGCCCACGACCTTGCCCGTTTCCCGGTTCTTCGTACGGGCGTTGGTCTCATCCGTGCAGTAGGCGAGTTGAGCCTTCGTGTTCTCCGCGAAGAGTGAGACCTTGGGGTCGAACACGGGGAGCGCGCCGATGACGGTGACGTTCTTGCCCGTGTACGACTTGATCCACTCACGGTCCTGGGTGAGGCCCGCCCTGGTGTCGTAGAAGGCGAGGGCCTTGCTGTCCGGGTCGTTCGCGATGATCGCCGCGTAACCGGCTCGCAGTTGCTCCTTGCCGTCGTTCAGGACGGCCTGCTCGTCGGGGCTGCCGCTCGTCCAGTTCTCGAAGGTCAGCCGGAAGCTGCTCGGGATGGTGACCTCGGGGCGCTGCGCGTCAGCACCTGAAGATGCCGACACCGTAGGCGTAGCCGTCGCGGTGTCCGCCCCCTTGATGTCGTCCGACTTGGGGTCCCCGCCCCCGCCGCACGCGGTGAGCAGGACGGTCGCGATGGTGGTGAGCGCGGTGGCGGTTGCGGGTAGGGCGCGGCGGGCCACGGTGGTTCTCCCCCGGAAGACGACGACGTGTGCAGCGGACAACGAAGCTATCAGGGGTGACAGGGGAGGATCGGGGCGGTCGGAGGGGGATTGTGGGGGAAGCCGAGAGATGTGGCGTGGCTGTTGTGAACGGCGTGGGGGCGTCCGACGTTGACGGGCGGAAGCTGTGTCGCCCCCGTCCCCAGGATCTCTGTAGGCTCAGTACGCCCCCTATATCGCGCCCACTTCACACACCATCAGGACACCCGCCATGCCGCGACGCCGTAGTTCAAGCTCGACGGGAAGCCCGACGGGAAGCTCGACGGCCCCGAGGAACCGGACGCCGCAGCCGGTGCGGGTGCGGCGGCGCACGGTCGGGGACTTCGTGAAGGCGTTCCTCGCCTTCCTGGCCCTGCTCGTCCTGCTCGTCGGCGTACCGCTGGCGCTGGCCGTGCAGTTCGGATGGCCGCTGCCGCACGGCGTGCCGAGCCTGGACTGGCTCCAGCAGGAGATCACCGTCCAGACCTTCCTGAACATCCTGACGGTCGTCGTCTGGCTCGCCTGGGCGCAGTTCACCGCCTGTGTGCTCGTGGAGATGAAAGCCGCGCTCTCCGGGGTCGGGGTGCCGGGGCGGGTGCCCGGGTCCGGACCCAGCCAGCTGCTCGCGCGGCAGCTCGTCGCCGCGCTGCTGCTCGTCGGTGCCACGGCCGCCAGCCTCACCCCGGGTCTGTCGCAGCTCGGGCACAGCCTGGAGGGGAACCAGAAGGGGACCGTCGCCGCCGCGCAGCAGACGCCGGGCGGGCTGTTCGGGCAGCAGCGGGAGCAGGCCGCGAACACCGCGGCGGCCGTCGCCGAGCAGGCCGCGAGCGCCGCCGCGAAGGCGGAGGCCAAGCAGGGCGACACGAAGTACTACCGGATCCAGCCGCCCGAGGGACGCCACCACGACTCCCTCTGGGAGATCGCCCAGCGGCACCTCGGCGACGGGCGCCGGTACAAGGAGATCTACGAGCTCAACAAGGACCGGGTCCAGCCCGACGGCTCCCGGCTGTCCGAGGCCAGCCTCATCCGGCCCGGCTGGATCATGGAGATGCCCGCGGACGCGCACGGCGGCGAGCTCGTCGAGATGCCCGACGGCGCGCCGGGCGTCTCCGAGCAGGTGCGGCAGCAGATCCACGACTACGCCAAGACCGGCGATCACGCCCAGGGCGGGGGCGATCACGCCCAGGGTGGCGGGCAGGAGCAGGGCGGTGGCTCCCACGCCTCCGTTCCCGCCCAGCGGCCCGCCCCCGACGCCGGGCAGGGGCAGCAGCACGGTGGCGACACCGCCGCCACCCCCGCCTCCGCCGGGCGTTCCTTCGGGCTGCCCGAAGCCCTCCTCGCCGCCCCGCTCCTCGCCGCCGGCCTCCTCGGCGCACTCGGCCACCGGCGCCGGCAGGCGCTGTGGCAGTCGGCGCTCGGTGCCGTCGGCGGGCGGCGCGGCATGGAGCCGCCGACGCCGACCGGGGACGCGCTGGACGTGCAGGACGCGCTGCTGGTGGGCGCCGACCCCGAGGGCGTACGCCGGCTCGACCGGTCCCTGCGCGGACTCGCCGCCGCCCTCGCCGCCGAGTCCCGGCCGCTGCCCGTCGTCTACGCCGCCTGGCTCACCGGAGGCGACCTGCACCTCCAGCTCGCGCAGCCGGCCGGCAAGCCCCCGGCGCCCTGGCAGACCGGGCAGGACGAGACGTTCTGGATGCTGGCGCGCGCCGACGCCGAGCAGTACGAGGACGCCGACACCGCCGCCCCCTACCCAGGGCTCGTCAGCCTCGGCACCATGGACGACTCCCGCCTGCTGCTCAACCTGGAGGCCGTGCCCGGCATCGTCTCGCTGAGCGGCCGCGCCGCCGACCGGGCCGCCGTGTTCGCCTCCGTCGCCGCCGAACTCGCCACCAACGGCTGGTCGGACCGCATGACCGTGACTCTCGTCGGCTTCGGCGAGGACCTCACCCCGCTCGCCCCCAGCCGGCTGCGCCACCTCGACGACGTCGAGGCGCTCCTGGAGACCATGGAGGCCGAGACGCGGCAGCGGCGCGGCGCACTGGGCGCCGCCGGACACGACTCCGTCCTCACCGGCCGCACCGGGCCCGCCCAGCACACCCGTTGGGCCCCGCACCTGGTGCTGCTGGCCGCCGAGCCCTCGGCCGAGGACGCCCGCAGGCTCGCCGAACTCGCCGCCGACGCCAGCCGGTTGGGCATCGGCTACCTCGTCGGCACCGACTCCGGTGAACTGCCCGGCGCCGCCTGGGAGATGGAGATCACCGCCGAGGGCAGGCTGCTCGCCCCGCTGCTCGGACTCGAACTCGACGCCCAGATGCTGCCGTCGGCCGAACAGCGGGCGGTGGTCGAGCTGTTCGTCGAGGCCGACCCGGAGAGCGGGCCCGACGGGCCGGTGCCCACCCCGCCGTTCCTCGTCGACATCAGCGAGCAGGGGCGGCCCGCGGTGTACGCGCGGCTCGTGGGCCCGTACGAGATCATCGGCCTCGACACCCCGGACGACGAGCGCAGCGCGTTGCTGCACGAGGCGCTGGCGCTGCTGCTCCTGCATCGGGAGGGCGTGCATCCGCGGGTGCTCTCCTCCGCGTTGTGGCCGCGCGGGGTCACCGACGACGTGCGGGACGCGCTCGTCGAGCGGCTGCGCTCCTGGCTCGGCACCGACCCCGACGGCACCCCCCGGCTGGGTACGGACGACGCCGGCAGGCTCACCCTCGCCAAGGCCGTCGTCTCCGACCTGGACGTGCTGCGCTCGCTGTACCACGAGGCCACGCAGGGCCAGGGCGCTCAGAGCCGGGCCGTCCGCGGACGGCTGCTCACCGACGCGCTGGTGGTGGTGCGCGGACCGCTGCTCGCCGACCGCCCAGAGGGCCGCTACCGGTGGCTCACCCACGAGATCGTCGAGGCCCAACTGCCCCTCATCGTCGCGGACATCGGGCTCGCCCTGTCCTCCTTCCACCTGGAGAAGGACCGCGCCCAGAAGGCGATCGAGGCGCTGGACGCCGCGCTGCGCACCGCCCCGGCCGACGAGCGCCTGTGGAACGAGCTGCTGCGCGCCACGCACGCCACCGGCGACACCGACCGCCTCGAGGCGCTCGCCGCCGACCTCGTCGGCCGCGGCGGCGCGCGTGGCCTGCCGCCGCGCACCGAGGCCCTGCTCGACGAACTGCTGCCGGCCTGGCGCAGCGCCGTCGCCGCGGCGGGCTGAGCGCCGTGCCGCCGGTCGGGCTGCCGCTGGTCGCCGCCGCCGCGCTGTGGGGCGCGGTGGCGGGCGCGTCGCTGTCACGGACCGCGTACCGGTTCTCCGTGCCGTCGGGGGAGGCCTGGCGGGAGCACTGCCCGGACGGGCATCCCATACGGGGCTGGGTGGGGCGCGGGCGGTGCGGGCAGTGCGCCGCGGCCGCTGCCGACCATCCGCCCGCCGCCCCGGCCGATGGCTCAGCTGTCGCCTGTCTTGACGGCCCTGCTGCCGCTCCTGCCGACGGTCCGGCTGCCGCTCCTGCCGACGCCCCGGCCGCCGCCTCAGCCGACGGCTCGGCTGTCACCCCCACCGCCACCCCGGGCCCCACCCCCACCGCCACACCGGCCCTCACCCTCACCCCAACCCGCGACAGCGCCCCCTACGGCCCCCGCACCCTGTCGACGGCCGTCGGTACCGCCCTGGTCTGTGCCGCGCTCGCCGCCGCCACCGGTGCCCGGCCCGAACTCGTCGTCTGGCTGGTGCTCGCGCCGGTCGGCGTCCTGCTCGCGGTGGTCGACGCGCGGGTGCGGCGGCTGCCCGACGTGCTGACCCTTCCTCTCGCGGGCGCCGCCCTCGCGTTCCTCGGCCTGGCCGCCCTGGTCCCCGGACACGCCGGTCACTGGCCGACCGCGCTGTACGGCGCGCTCGCGCTCGGCGGCTGCTACTTCGTGCTGTTCCTCGTCAACCCCGCCGGGATGGGGTTCGGCGACGTGAAACTGGCGCTCGGGGCGGGCGCCGTCCTCGGCTGGTACGGCTGGCCCACCGTCATGCTGGGCACCTTCGCCGGGTTCCTGTTCGGCGCGCTGTACGGCGGCGCGCTCGTCGTCGTACAGCGGGCCGGCCGCAAGACGGCGATCGCGTTCGGGCCGTTCCTGCTCGCGGGTGCCTTCACCGGCGTCCTGATCGGCGCGTACACAACCTGAGGGCCCCGCCGTGAAAGGCCTGGCGTAGGCTGGTTCGGTCCGTCCACAACCCCTTACGAACCTTGCGAAAGGGACGCCCGGTGACCGAGAAGGCCGACCTTCAGTCCGTCCTCGACCGTGCCGCCGCGGGCGGACGGATCAGCCCCGAGGAAGCCCTCGACCTCTACCGCGACGCACCGCTGCACGCGCTGGGCGCCGCCGCCGACGCCGTGCGCCGCCGGAAGTACGCGGGCACCGAGCACATCGCGACGTACATCATCGAGCGCAACATCAACTACACGAACGTGTGCGTCACGGCGTGCAGGTTCTGCGCCTTCTACGCCGCTCCCAAGGACACTGCCAAGGGGTGGACCCGCGACCTCGACGACATCCTGCGGCGCTGCGCCGAGACCGTCGAACTCGGCGGCACGCAGATCATGTTCCAGGGCGGCCACCACCCGGACTACGGCGTCGAGTACTACGAGAAGCACTTCAGCGCCATCAAGGAGGCCTTCCCGCAGCTGGTGATCCACTCGCTGGGCGCCTCCGAGGTGGAGCACATGGCGCGGATCTCGGGTGTGTCGGTGGAGGAGGCCATCACGCGCATCCACGCGGCCGGCCTGGACTCCTTCGCCGGCGCCGGCGCCGAACTGCTGCCGGAGCGGCCGCGCAAGGCCATCGCCCCGCTGAAGGAGTCCGGGGAGCGCTGGCTGGAGATCATGGAGACCGCGCACCGGCTGGGCGTGGAGTCCACCTCGACGATGCTCATGGGCACCGGTGAGACCAACGCCGAGCGGATCGAGCACCTGCGGATGATCCGTGACGTGCAGGACCGCACCGGCGGCTTCCGGGCGTTCATCCCGTACACCTACCAGCCGGAGAACAACCACCTGAAGGGCCGTACGCAGGCCACCCTCTTCGAGTACCTGCGGATGATCGCCATCGCGCGCCTCTTCCTCGACAACGTGATGCACATCCAGGGCTCCTGGCTGACCACGGGCAAGGAGGTCGGCCAACTGACCCTGCACTACGGCGCCGACGACCTGGGCTCGATCATGCTCGAGGAGAACGTCGTGTCGTCGGCCGGCGCCAAGCACCGGTCCAACCGGATGGAGATCATCGAGCTGATCCGGAAGGCGGGGCGGGTTCCGGCGCAGCGGGCGACGACGTACGAGCACCTCGTCGTCCACGACGACCCGGCGAACGACCCGGTCGACGACCGCGTGATGTCCCACATCTCGTCGACGGCGATCGCGGGCGGGACGGCCCACCCCGAGCTGAAGCTGCTCACCTCCAACTGAGGTACGAGGTACCGGTGCTGACGATTCACGCGGCCGACGAGGTCCGCGCCGGCTGGGACGCGGAACCCGTCGAGGGCGGTGCGGTCGCCGTCGAGGGCGCCCGGGTCGCGGCCGTGGGGACGCTCACCGAACTGGAGCGGCGGTTTCCGCACGCGCGCGTGCGGCGCTGGCCGGGCGTGCTCGGGCCCGCGCGCGTCCACGAAGGACCGCTGCCCGACGCGCCGAGTCCGCGCGAGCGTGTCCACGCGGTCCTCAAGCTCGGCGCGACGGCCGTGCTCGCCGGGTACGCGGACGCGTCCGGGGTGCGGGAGGCCGCAGCCCGCAACGACGTCGCCGTCCTCGCCGGACCCCGGCCGGCGGCGCTGGTGGAGGGCGGCCGTGCCGACCTCGCCGTCTTCGACGACGACGGCGCCTGCCTCGCCACGGTGTGCGCGGGGCGCCTGGTGCACCGCAGGCGCTGAGGCCGTCGCCGGGCTCAGCCGTCGGACTCCCGCCTCGGTGCCCGAGCACTCGTCTCAGCCGTCGGATTCCGGCCTCGGTGCCCGAGCACCCGTCTCAGCCGTCGGATTCCCGCCTCGGTGCCCGAGCACCCGTCTCCGCCGCCGGACTCCCGCCTCAGCGCCCAAACGCCCCCTCAGGCGCCGAACTCCGGCCTCAGCCGTCGAACTCCGGCCTCAGCCGCCGAACGCCCGACCGAACGCCCCCGGTTTCTGCCGCACTCCGCTGCAGTCGGTCGCCGCGTCGTCCCGGGACGGGGCGCCCTTGACGCACTGCCGGTCGCGGAAGGTGGACCACATCGACACCCAGGCGATCCTCTTCTGCTCGGCGAAGGAGCGCACCTGGGCCGCGTCCTCGAGCGTGAAGGTCTCGCCGGCGATGTCGTTGGCGCCGATCATCGAGGTGAGCGCCATGCCCTCCCAGGCGGCGGCGTCCGAAAGGCCGAAGACCTTCTTCAGCTGGGTGTGGGCGGCCTTCGCGGCGGCGAGGGCGTAGTCGCCCATGTCGCCGGTGTAGGACTCGGCGTAGTTCATGGTCATGAGGTTGACGGTCGCGACCTGGACGTCGTGCTCGTTCGCGGACTCCAGCAGGGCCAGGCCGTGGGAGTCCAGCCCGGAGGGCATGACGGGCAGCGTGAAGGACACCTCCAGGCCGGGACGCTGCTTCTGAAGCCGCGCGATCGCCCGCGAGCGCAGGTCGACGGAGGCGGCGTCGGTCAACGTGCGGCCCTCGATGTCGAAGTCGGCCCGGGTCGAGCCCGCCGCGTCCAGTGCCCTGCCGTACGCGTCGGCCAGCGCGGAGGGGCTGTCACAGGTCGTCGCCAGCTCCTTGCCGGAGGCGCCGCCGAAGGAGACGCGCACCGTGGCGCCCGACTTCTTCAGTTTCGCGATCCGGGACCTCACGTCGGCGTCGCCCGCCCCGGACACGCCGTCCCACCGCGGTGTGCACTCACCGCCGCCGGAGATGACGAAGGCGAGGTTGTACGTGCCGGGCGAGCCCGCGGAGTCGGTGCCCGCGGCGGTGGTGGCGCTCACGTACGGGGCGTACGAGGTGCCGGATCCGGGCGCCCCGTCCGAGGCGCCGCCGGACGCCGTGGAGCAGCCCGTGGCGGCCAGGGCGAACAGGCAGGCGAGCCCGGCCGCCGGCGTCAGGAAACTCCTCATTGCGCATGCACCAGCCCTCGTGACGTCCGTCCGGGAATCCAAACACAGCGGGGTCCCGGACCGAGCAGAGGAGGCCCCGGGTCCGGGAACCGCGTCTTCGAGCCTGCCATCGCAAGGCGCGCCGCCGGGGCACTTCGGCCGGGCGTCACCCCCGCCTGCCACAATGGGCCGGTGACCCGTGCATCCCTGGAGAAGCAGCCGTACGACGTCGCCTCGATGTTCGACGACGTGGCGGAACGGTACGACCTGACCAACGACGTGCTGTCCCTGGGGCAGGACCGGCGGTGGCGGAAGGAGGTCGCCAGGGCGGTCGATGCCCGGCCCGCGCAGAAGATCCTCGATCTCGCCGCCGGCACGGCCACCTCCTCGCTGCCCTTCACCCGCGCCGGCGCCTACGTGGTCCCCTGCGACTTCTCGCTCGGGATGCTCCGGGTCGGCAAGCGGCGGCACACGTGGCTGCCGTTCACGGCGGGCGACGCGACGCGGCTGCCGTTCAAGGACGACACCTTCGACGCCGTCACCATCTCCTTCGGGCTGCGCAACGTGCAGGACACCGAGACGGCCCTGCGCGAGATGTACCGGGTGACCCGGCCCGGCGGCCGGGTGGTCATCTGCGAGTTCTCCCACCCCACCTGGGCGCCGTTCCGCACCGTCTACACCGAGTACCTGATGCGCGCCCTGCCGCCCGTGGCGCGCGCGGTGTCCTCCAACCCGGACGCGTACGTCTACCTCGCCGAGTCCATCCGGGCCTGGCCCGACCAGCCCGCGCTGGCCGGGCTGCTGCGCACGGCCGGCTGGTCGAAGGTGGCCTGGCGCAACCTCAGCGGCGGGATCGTGTCCCTGCACCGGGGGTTCAAGGCCTGACGGCCGCGCGGACCGTCACACGGGACTGACCGCGTACGGATCGCCCGGTTCGTCGAGTTCGCGCTGGAGGCCGCCGGTGGGCGGTCGCGTCAGGCGCGGCTCGCGGACGCCTCCGCCGCCCTCGCCCGCGCCGAAGTCGAACCACACGTACACGATGGAGTCCCGCGGCACCTCGGCGCCGGGCTGCGGGTACTGGCGGACGACGTGGTCGACGACCGTGCGAAGGAAGTCCGGGCGGTCCGGTGCGTTGAGGAACAGGCCCTGGGCCCGGGCGGTCTCGCGCGCGTCCACGGCCATCAGTCCGACCAGGCGCGGCACGCGCACTTCGGGTGTCTCGGGTGTCCTGTACACAGACGTCACCCCCAGCGGTACCGGCAGGGTAACCGGCCAGGGGTGCCACCCGGAAGCGCGGGGTGCCTTTCTGTGACAATTGACTACCCATGGTAATCAGTTGTGGTCACAGCTCCAGCCGGTAACAGTGGCCCTGCCGCTTCGACATCGGCGTCACGAAGGTCTCCGCCAGGCGCATGCCGAGGCGCTCGGTGACCGCGATGGACCGCTGGTTGCGGGCGTCGACCATGGC
Organism: Streptomyces sp. NPDC052043; assembly: GCF_044548235.1. Taxonomy (NCBI): domain Bacteria; kingdom Bacillati; phylum Actinomycetota; class Actinomycetes; order Kitasatosporales; family Streptomycetaceae; genus Streptomyces; species Streptomyces sp. NPDC052043. Next base: position 229,161 of record NZ_JBIUBT010000010.1, on the reverse strand, counting down.
CACCACGTTCGTCAGGCCGGCCGTGCGCAGCCGTTCCAGGGTCATCCGGGCGGCCGCCGTGACGTAGCCGCGACCCCAGTGCTCGCGGCCGAGCCGCCAGCCGATCTCGATCTCGCCCGTGGGGCCCCAGTCCCGCTCCCACGGCTGGGCACCCGTGAAGCCGATGACCCGGCCGGACTCGTCGAGCATCGTCCACAGGCAGAAGCCGCGTTCGGCGTCGTGCCGCCGCTGACGGGCGGTCAGCTCCTCGTAGGCGGACAGCTCGGCGGGACGGCCGCCCTGGAACTCCATCACGTCCGGGTCGGCGAAGATCCGGTGCCAGGTGACGGCGTCCTCATCGGTGGGGACACGCAGTCGTACGACGGGGAGAGCTCGGTTCACGGGGCAGCCCTTCAGCCGGGTGATCAATTCTGCTGCATAGACTGCCCATGTCCAGTGCCGGTCGGCACACAGATTCCGAACCTTGGGGAGATCCCGCCGTGTCCGTGACTGAGCCCCTCTCCGAGAACACCGCCGATGTGATCGTCGTGGGCGCGGGGCCGGCCGGGTCCACCACCGCCTACCACCTCGCCCGGGCCGGACTCGACGTACTCCTGCTGGAGAAGACCGAGTTCCCGAGGGAGAAGGTCTGTGGCGACGGTCTCACCCCACGCGCCGTCAAGCAGCTCGTCGCGATGGGCATCGACATCTCCGAGGAGGCCGGCTGGCTGCGCAACAAGGGTCTGAGGATCATCGGCGGAGGTGTCCGCCTCCAGCTGGACTGGCCCGACCTCGCCTCCTTCCCCGACTACGGGCTCGTGCGCAAGCGCGACGACTTCGACGAGCAGCTCGCCCGGCAGGCGCAGAAGGCGGGCGCCCGGCTGTTCGAGCGCTGCAACGTGTCCGCGCCCCTCGTCGACGACCGCACCGGCCGCATCACCGGGGTCAGGGCCAAGCTGGGTGAGGAAAAGCGCGAGGTCACCTTCCACGCGCCGCTCGTGGTCGCCGCCGACGGCAACTCCACCCGGCTGTCCCTGGCGATGGGACTGCACCGCCGCGAGGACCGCCCGATGGGCGTCGCGGCGCGCACGTACTTCACCAGCCCGCGCCACGACGACGACTACCTGGAGTCCTGGCTGGAGCTGTGGGACCGGCGCGGCCCCCAGGACCGGCTGCTGCCCGGCTACGGCTGGATCTTCGGCATGGGCGACGGCACCTCCAACGTCGGCCTGGGCGTGCTCAACACCTCCGAGTCCTTCAAGGAGCTGGACTGGCGCGAGGTCCTCAAGGCCTGGTGCGCGTCGATGCCCGAGGACTGGGGCTACACCCCGGACAACATGACAGGACCGATCCGCGGCGCCGCCCTGCCCATGGCCTTCAACCGCCAGCCCCACTACACGCGGGGCCTGCTGCTCGTCGGCGACGCGGGCGGTCTGGTCAACCCGTTCAACGGCGAGGGCATCGCCTATGCGATGGAGTCCGGCCAGCTCGCCGCCGACGTCATCGTCCAGGCCCACTCCCGGGCCACCCCGGCGCAGCGCGAGCTCGCCCTGCGGCGCTACCCGCGGGTCCTGAAGGACACCTACGGCGGCTACTACACGCTGGGCCGCGCCTTCGTGAAGCTCATCGGCAACCCGAAGGTCATGCAGATCGCCGCCCAGCGCGGGCTGACCCACCCGCTGCTGATGAAGTTCACCCTCAAGCTCCTGGCCAACCTCACCGACCCGACGGGCGGCGACGCGATGGACCGCATCATCAACGGTCTGAGCAAGGTGGCCCCGAAGGCGTAGCGCCCGCGGGGACGACAACGGGGCCGGCTCGTGGGCGAGCCGGCCCCGTTCGCGTCTCAGGGAACGAACGTTCGTGTCATAGGGGGTGAACGTTCGCGTCAGCGGGTGAAGCCGGTGAAACGGGCGAATCGGTGACGGACTGAAGGGCCGCTGCCCCCGAGCGGCTGCGGCCCTTCAGTCGTCACGGCAGTGCGCGGGCGCCCTCAGAGCACCCGGACCGCGCCGGACGGCGGGTCGTAGGACAGCGGACGCTCGACGACGCCCGTGGACGGGTTCTGCGCACCGACGAACATACCGTCACCGACGTAGACACCCACGTGGTACGCGCTGCCCGCGCCGCCCCAGTAGAGGATGTCGCCCGGCTGGAGGTTGGACAGCGACACCTGGGTGCCGGCGGTCGACTGGTCCTGGGAGACGCGCGGGAGGCTGATGCCGACCTGCTTGAAGGCGGTCTGCACCAGGCCGGAGCAGTCGTAGGCGGACGGGCCGGTGGCGCCGGAGACGTAGGCCTTGCCGACCTGGGCCTTGACGAACGAGATGACCGCCGCGGCCGAACCGGTCGCCGTGGACACGCTCGTGGAGGTGCTGCCCACGCTCACCGAGGCGCTGAGCGCGGGCCGCTCGGTCGTGCGCGAGGCGCGCTCGGCGGCCGCGCGCTCGGCGGCCCTCTTCCGGGCGGCCTCGGCGGCCTTCTTGCGGGCCTCCGCCTTCTTCTTGGCGTCGGCAAGGTCCGCCTTGGCCTGCTTCGCGGCCTTTGCGGCGGCCGCGTCGCGTTCGGCACCGAGCCGGTAGTTGGCGGCGGCCTGCTCCGTGGCGTCCGCCGACTGGGCCACCTGGGCGGCCAGGTCGGCGGTCAGCGTGGGGAGTTCGAGGGTCTGGGTCACCGGCTCGGCGGCGTTCGCCGAGGCCGACGAGCCGGCCACTGCCAGCGTGCCGAGGACGCCGCCGGCCACTCCGGCCCGCATCGCGACTCTCGACGCGCTACGGCGGGGCTTCCGGTGGCTGCGTATGTGAGCGGTGTGGGACATGGGAACAACCGGTACCAGGGGCTCCTTCATATCTTCAAGAAACGTGTGGTGCGCCACATTTGCTCAACGGGGCGGGTAAATCCCGGTGCCGAGGTTCCTTATTGACGCCGTAACGGACATTGCGGGCGGACGTGATCATGCCTTTGATCATGGTCTTTCGCTGTTACGCCCGAAATGCTCTGGACCTACCATCCGTGTGGATCGTTGGCCAAGCCCGACTCTCAGAGTTCTCTCATGGACGTGATGGAGGTCACGGAACGGTCACCGCCCCGCGGTGCGTCCGCGCGGCTGACGCGCGGTCTGACTCACGGGTCCCATTTGTCACTTGCGCCCCATTGGTGAAAGTGCGCCCGAGCGACCTCCCGTGTCGCACCGCTCGGCTTGTGAGCGGGTGAACGTGTCCACATCTCGCGCCGCCGTCCCTCTGATGTGTGAAAAGAGGGCCCATATCAAGGTCTTGACACCGTTCGCCACTTTGCGCCGGACTCCGTGCATCTGATAGTGCACACCCCCTCCGACCTGCAAATACGAGGTAAAATGTGACCAGTAGTGATCACACAGGTGCTTCGCGTGCGAAGATCACCGCTCATCCGACTTGATGATCGTTCGTCAGGTGGTGGAGATCACAAAGTCCATGCAATACCCCGTGTCGCAGATCACAGAGCGTCGGGCATAGGATGCGAGGCAGTTGGGCTTGTGACCTGCTTCACATGTTCTCGATCTTGGTCGAACGGGCCGGGGATCGGGGGGCCGGTGAGGCGGCTGTGGGCCCAGCGACCGCCAGCAGTCAGTGCCGACTGAGAGGAGCGAGGAGCGGTGAACGCGTATGCGCCCATCCTCGTACTGGGAGCCCTCGGGGCAGGCTTTGCGATCTTCTCCGTGGTCATGGCCACGCTGATCGGACCGAAGCGGTACAACCGCGCCAAACTCGAGGCGTACGAGTGCGGTATCGAGCCGACCCCCACGCCGGCCGGCGGCGGGCGCTTCCCCATCAAGTACTACCTGACGGCGATGCTCTTCATCGTCTTCGACATCGAGATCGTCTTCCTGTACCCGTGGGCCGTCACCTTCGACGCCCTGGGTGTATTCGGGCTCGTGGAGATGCTGCTCTTCGTGCTCACCGTCTTCGTCGCGTACGCGTACGTATGGCGGCGCGGCGGCCTGGAATGGGACTGAGGGGCCTTTAACGACATGGGACTCGAAGAAAAGCTGCCGAGCGGCTTCCTGCTGACGACCGTCGAGCAGGCCGCGGGCTGGGTGCGCAAGGCGTCCGTCTTTCCGGCCACCTTCGGCCTCGCCTGCTGCGCGATCGAGATGATGACCACCGGCGCCGGCCGCTACGACCTGGCGCGCTTCGGCATGGAGGTCTTCCGCGGTTCGCCCCGCCAGGCGGACCTGATGATCGTGGCCGGCCGGGTCAGCCAGAAGATGGCGCCGGTCCTGCGGCAGGTCTACGACCAGATGCCCAACCCCAAGTGGGTGATCTCGATGGGCGTCTGCGCCTCCTCGGGCGGCATGTTCAACAACTACGCGATCGTCCAGGGCGTCGACCACATCGTGCCGGTCGACATCTACCTGCCGGGCTGTCCGCCCCGGCCCGAGATGCTGATGGACGCGATCCTCAAGCTGCACCAGAAGATCCAGTCCACCAAGCTCGGCGTGAACGCCGAGGAGGCCGCCCGCGAGGCGGAGGAGGCCGCGCTCAAGGCCCTGCCCACGATCGAGATGAAGGGGCTGCTGCGATGAGCGACGGACACGGCAAGGACGTGAACGGGTCCGCGAACGGGGTGAACCCCGAGAAGGACCTGTCCGCCGACAACCTCCCCGGCCAGCGCGGCCAGGGCGGCGAGGAGATCCGCGTCCAGCGCGGCATGTTCGGCGCCAACAACGGCGGCGACACCTCCGGCTACGGCGGTCTGGTCCGCTCGGTCCGGCTCCCGGGCCCGGCGAGCCGCCCCTACGGCGGCCCCGGCGGAGCCTTCGACGAGATCGCCGACGAACTCGAGGGCGCACTGGAGGAGCAGGGCCTCCTCCCGGAGAACGCGATCGAGAAGACGGTCGTCGACCGCGACGAACTGACCTTCCACATCGAGCGCGAGCACCTGGTGCGCGTCGCCCGCACCCTGCGCGACGACCCCGCCCTGCGCTTCGAGTTGTGCACCGGCGTCAGCGGTGTCCACTACCCGCAGGACAAGGGCCGCGAGCTGCACGCCGTGTACCACCTGCGCTCGATCACCCACAACCGGCTGGTCCGCCTGGAGGTCAGCGCCCCCGACGCCGACCCGCACATCCCGTCGCTGGTCCCCGTCTATCCGACCAACGACTGGCACGAGCGCGAGACGTACGACTTCTTCGGGATCGTCTTCGACGGCCACCCGGCTCTGACGCGGATCATGATGCCGGACGACTGGCAGGGCCATCCGCAGCGCAAGGACTATCCCCTCGGCGGCATCCCCGTCGAGTACAAGGGCGCCCAGATCCCGGCTCCGGACCAGCGGAGGTCGTACTCATGAGCACGCACACCCCCTCGTCCGCCTCGACGCGCGAGACCACCGAGGGCACGGTCTACACGGTCACCGGTGGCGACTGGGACGAGGTCGCCCGGTCCGCGGCCCGCGCCGACGACGAGCGCATCGTCGTCAACATGGGTCCCCAGCACCCGTCCACCCACGGCGTGCTCCGGCTGATCCTGGAGATCGACGGCGAGACGGTCACCGAGGCCCGCTGCGGCATCGGCTATCTGCACACCGGCATCGAGAAGAACCTCGAGTTCCGCACGTGGACGCAGGGCACCACCTTCGTCACGCGCATGGATTACCTGACGTCCTTCTTCAACGAGACCGCCTACTGCCTCGCCGTCGAGAAACTCCTCGGCATCGAGGACCAGATCACCGAGCGCGCCAAGATCATCCGGGTGCTCCTGATGGAGCTGAACCGGCTCTCCTCCCACCTGGTGTGCATCGCCACCGGCGGCATGGAGCTGGGCGCCACCACGATCATGATCTACGGATTCCGTGATCGTGAAATGATTCTCGACCTCTACGAGCTCATCACGGGCCTCAGGATGAACCACGCGTACATCCGGCCCGGCGGACTCGCGCAGGACCTGCCGCCCGGCGCGGTGGACCAGATCCGCGAGTTCGTGAAGAAGATGACGAAGAACCTCCCGGAGTACGACGCGCTCGCCACCGGGAACCCCATCTTCAAGGCCCGGATGCAGGACGTCGGCTACCTCGACCTGGCCGGCTGCATGGCCCTCGGCGCCACCGGCCCGATCCTGCGCTCCACCGGCCTGCCGCACGACCTGCGCAAGACCCAGCCCTACTGCGGCTACGAGACCTACGACTTCGACATCCCGACCGCCGACACCTGCGACTCCTACGGCCGCTTCCTGATCCGCCTGGAGGAGATGCGCCAGTCGCTCAGGATCATCGAGCAGTGCCTGGACCGGCTGGAGCCGGGCCCGGTCATGGTCGCCGACAAGAAGATCGCCTGGCCCGCCCAGCTCGCCCTGGGACCGGACGGACTGGGTAACTCCCTCGACCACATCAAGAAGATCATGGGCACCTCCATGGAGGCCCTGATCCACCACTTCAAGCTGGTCACCGAGGGCTTCCGCGTCCCGCCGGGACAGGCGTACGTGGCGGTCGAGTCGCCCAAGGGCGAACTCGGGGTGCACGTCGTCTCCGACGGAGGCACCCGCCCCTACCGGGTCCACTTCCGGGACCCGTCCTTCACCAACCTTCAGGCGATGGCGGCGATGTGCGAGGGCGGCCAGGTCGCCGACGTCATCGTCGCCGTCGCGTCCATCGACCCCGTGATGGGAGGCGTCGACCGGTGACCACCAGTCCTTCGGAGCGGGGCGTCAGCCTGGGCATGCCCGAACTGCCCGCGCCCGACTACCCGGACGACGTCCGCACGCGGCTCGAGCGGGACGCGCGCGAGATCGTCGCCCGCTACCCCGACTCCCGGTCCGCCCTGCTGCCGCTGCTGCACCTGGTGCAGTCGGAGGAGGGCTACGTCACGCGCACCGGGATGCGGTTCTGCGCGGAGGTGCTCGGCCTGACCACGGCCGAGGTCACCGCCGTCGCCACCTTCTACACCATGTACCGGCGCAAGCCGTCCGGCGACTACCAGGTGGGGGTCTGCACCAACACCCTGTGCGCCGTGATGGGCGGCGACGCCATCTTCGAGGCCCTCCAGGAGCACCTCGGCGTCGGCAACGGCGAGACCACCGACGACGGCAAGGTCACCCTGGAGCACATCGAGTGCAACGCGGCCTGCGACTACGCGCCGGTCGTGATGGTCAACTGGGAGTTCTTCGACAACCAGACCCCGGCGACCGTCAAGCGCCTGGTCGACGACCTGCGCGCGGATCGGGCGGTGACGCCCACGCGCGGCGCGCCCCTGTGCACGTTCAAGGAGACCGCCCGGATCCTGGCCGGCTTCCCCGACGAGCGCGAAGGGGCGACGGAGTCCGGCGGCAGCGCCGGACCCGCCTCGCTGGTGGGCCTGCGCCTGGCCAGGGGAGAGGCCGCACCCGCGCGCGTGGTCCACCCCCGCGACGGCGGACCGCAGGACGCCGCACCGCAGGACGCAGTCGGAGAGGAGGGGGAGGGATGACCTTGGCACCGGAAATCGACGAGAGCAGCCCCGAGAAGCTGCTCGTACCCGTGCTGTCGGCCTTCTGGGACGAGGACAGGTCCTGGACGCTGGACGTCTACCGGAGGCACGAGGGGTACGAGGGACTCCGCAATGCGCTCGCCATGTCGCCGGACGACGTGATCGCGTACGTCAAGGAATCCGGTCTGCGCGGCCGCGGCGGCGCCGGGTTCCCCACGGGAATGAAGTGGCAGTTCATTCCCCAGGGCGATGGCAAGCCGCACTATCTCGTTGTCAACGCCGACGAATCGGAGCCCGGGACCTGCAAGGACATCCCGCTCCTCTTCGCGAACCCGCACAGCCTCATCGAGGGCATCGTCATCGCGTGCTACGCCATCAGGTCGTCGCATGCCTTCATCTACCTGCGGGGCGAAGTCGTCCCCGTACTGCGGCGGTTGCACGCGGCCGTGCGCGAGGCCTACGAGGCCGGCTACCTCGGCAAGAACGTCCTGGGCAGCGGCCTCGACCTCGACCTCACCGTGCACGCCGGCGCCGGCGCGTACATCTGCGGTGAGGAGACCGCGCTGCTGGACTCGCTCGAGGGCCGCCGTGGCCAACCGCGGCTGCGTCCTCCCTTCCCGGCCGTCGCCGGCCTCTACGCGTGCCCCACTGTGGTGAACAACGTCGAGTCCATCGCGTCGGTTCCCGCGATCCTGCACCACGGCAAGGACTGGTTCAGGTCGATGGGCAGCGAGAAGTCCCCCGGCTTCACGCTCTACTCGCTCAGCGGCCATGTCGCGAACCCCGGCCAGTACGAGGCCCCACTCGGCATCACACTGCGTCAGCTGCTCGACATGAGCGGCGGCATGCGGCCCGGGCACCGGCTGAAGTTCTGGACGCCGGGCGGCTCCTCCACGCCGATGTTCACCGACGAGCACCTCGACGTGCCGCTCGACTACGAGGGCGTGGGCGCCGCGGGCTCGATGCTCGGCACCAAGGCCCTCCAGTGCTTCGACGAGACGACGTGCGTGGTGCGGGCGGTGACCCGGTGGACCGAGTTCTACGCCCACGAGTCCTGCGGCAAGTGCACGCCGTGCCGTGAAGGAACGTACTGGCTGGTGCAGTTGATGCGGGACATCGAGGCCGGCAAGGGCGCGATGTCCGACCTCGACAAGCTGAACGACATCGCCGACAACATCAACGGCAAGTCCTTCTGCGCCCTCGGTGACGGTGCCGCCTCCCCGATCTTCTCCTCCCTGAAGTTCTTCCGCGAGGAGTACGAGCAGCACATCACGGGCCGGGGCTGCCCCTTCGACCCGGCCAAGTCCACGGCCTGGGCCGATCGCACGGAGGTGAACCCATGACCGTGACCACCAACGCTCCCGCGGGCGGGGGAGAGGCGGCGGTCCCGCCGGACGATCTCGTGACGCTGACGATCGACGGAGCCGAGATCAGCGTGCCCAAGGGCACCCTGGTCATCCGGGCCGCCGAACAGCTCGGCATCGAGATCCCCCGGTTCTGCGACCACCCCCTGCTCGACCCGGCCGGCGCCTGCCGCCAGTGCATCGTGGAGGTCGAGGGCCAGCGCAAGCCGATGGCCTCCTGCACGATCACCTGCACGGACGGGATGGTCGTCAGGACCCAGCTCACCTCTCCGGTCGCCGAGAAGGCCCAGCACGGTGTGATGGAGCTGCTGCTCATCAACCACCCGCTGGACTGCCCGGTCTGCGACAAGGGCGGCGAGTGCCCGCTGCAGAACCAGGCCATGTCGCACGGCAACGCCGAGTCCCGCTTCGAAGGGAAGAAGCGGACCTACGAGAAGCCCGTGGCGATCTCCACGCAGGTGCTGCTCGACCGGGAGCGGTGCGTGCTGTGCGCCCGCTGCACCCGGTTCTCGAACCAGATCGCCGGCGACCCGATGATCGAGCTGATCGAGCGGGGCGCGCTCCAGCAGGTCGGCACCGGCGAGGGCGACCCCTTCGAGTCGTACTTCTCCGGCAACACCATCCAGATCTGCCCCGTCGGGGCGCTCACCTCGGCGGCGTACCGCTTCCGCTCCCGCCCCTTCGACCTGGTCTCCTCGCCGTCGGTGTGCGAGCACTGCTCGGGCGGCTGCGCCACCCGCACCGACCACCGGCGCGGCAAGGTCATGCGGCGGCTCGCCGCCAACGACCCCGAGGTCAACGAGGAGTGGATCTGCGACAAGGGGCGCTTCGCGTTCCGGTACGCGCAGCTGAAGGACCGGCTGACCACACCGCTGGTGCGCAACCCCGAGGGCGAGCTGGTGCCGGCGTCCTGGCCGGAGGCGCTGGAGATCGCCGCCCAGGGCCTGCTCGCCTCGCGCGGGCGGACCGGTGTCCTCACCGGCGGCCGGCTCACCGTCGAGGACGCCTACGCGTACAGCAAGTTCGCGCGCGTTGCGCTCGACACCAACGACATCGACTTCCGCGCGCGCGTGCACAGCGGCGAGGAGGCCGACTTCCTAGCCTCCCGGATCGCCGGCCGGGGCCGGGACCTCGACGGCGGCGGTGTCACGTACACCGCGCTGGAGAAGGCGCCCGCCGTGCTGCTCGTCGGGCTCGAGTCCGAGGAGGAGGCGCCCGGCGTCTTCCTCCGGCTGCGCAAGGCCTGGCGGGGGCACGGGCAGAAGGTGTTCTCTCTGGCCGCGCACGCCACCCGGGGCCTGGAGAAGACGGGCGGCACCCTGCTGCCGGCCGCGCCAGGCACTGAGAACGAGTGGCTGGACGCGCTGGCCGGCGGCGTCGGACTGGAGGACGACGGCACCCGGGCCGCCGAGGCCCTGCGGGCCGAGGGCGCGGTCATCGTCGTCGGCGAGCGGCTCGCCTCGGTCGCCGGCGGCCCGACCGCCGCCGTACGGGCCGCCGCCGCGACCGGCGCACAGCTGGTGTGGATGCCGCGCCGGGCCGGTGAGCGCGGCGCCGTCGAGGCCGGCGCGCTGCCGTCGCTGCTGCCGGGCGGGCGCCCGGCCACCGACCCGCGCGCGCGGGAGGAGGTCGCCGCGCTCTGGGGCGTCGCCGAGCTCCCGCACCGCTACGGCCGCGACACCGGACAGATCATCGAGGCCGTGGCGGCGGGCCAGCTCCAGGCCCTGCTCGTCGCCGGTGTGGAGGTCGCCGACCTGCCCGATCCGGCACGCGCGCGTGCGGCCCTGTCCGAGGCGGGCTTCGTGGTGTCGCTGGAGCTGCGGCCCAGCGAGGTCACCGCACATGCGGACGTGGTCCTGCCCGTCGCCGCCGTCGCCGAGAAGGCCGGTTCCTTCCTCAACTGGGAGGGCAGGGTCCGCTCCTTCGAGGCCGCGCTCAAGCCCGACCAGATGACCCGCACCCTGGCGCCCACCGACGCGCGCGTGCTCCAGATGCTGGCCGACGCCATGGACGTCCACCTGGGTCTGCCGGACGTGCGGACCGTGCGCGCCGAGCTGGACCGGCTGGGTGCCTGGACCGGGCCGCGCGCCACCGACCCGGAAGGCAGCGCGGGCCCGGCACCGCGGCCGGCCGCCGGGGAGGCCGTGCTCGCGGGGCACCGGCTGCTGCTCGACCAGGGTGCCCTCCAGGAGGGCGACGAGGCGCTCGCCGGAACCCGGCACGCCGCACGCGCGCGCGTGTCGGCCGCCACGGCCGCCGAGGCGGGCGTCGCGGACTCCGCCGTGCTCGCCGTGACCGGTCCGGCCGGAACGGTCGAACTCCCGCTGGAGATCACCGAGATGCCCGACCGGGTGGTGTGGCTCCCGCTGAACTCCGTCGGCGGGGGCGTCGCCTCCGACACCGGGGCGCTGCCCGGCTCCCTCGTCCGCATCGGCCCGGCGACGTCCTCGACCGAGGCCCCCAAGGAGGTGGAGGCATGAGCCCGTACCTCGCCGCTGAGAACCTGTCGATGTTCGGCACCGATCCCTGGTGGCTGGTCGTCGTCAAGGCGGTGTTCTGCTTCGCCTTCCTGATGGTGACCGTGCTGTTCTCCATCGTCTGGGAGCGCAAGGTCGTCGCCTGGATGCAGCTGCGCATCGGCCCCAACCGGAACGGGCCCTGGGGCATGCTCCAGTCGCTCGCCGACGGCGTGAAGCTGATGCTCAAGGAGGACGTCGTCGTCAAGCGCGCGGACAAGGTGGTCTACGTCCTCGCGCCGATCGTCGCGGCCATCCCGGCGTTCATGGCGATCGCCGTGATCCCCTTCGGACCGGCGAACAACGAGGTCTCGATCTTCGGCCACCGCACCGCGATGCAGCTGACCGACCTGCCGATCGCGATGCTGTACATCCTCGCGGTCGCCTCCGTCGGCATCTACGGCATCGTGCTGGCGGGCTGGAGCTCCGGATCGACCTACCCGCTCCTGGGCGGCCTGCGGTCCTGCGCGCAGATGATCTCCTACGAGATCGCCATGGGTGCCGCGTTCGCCTCGGTCTTCCTGTACTCGGGCTCGATGTCCACGTCGACGATCGTCGAGCAGCAGCACGACCGCTGGTACATCCTGCTGCTGCCGGTCTCGTTCATCCTCTACATCGTCACGATGGTCGGGGAGACCAACCGCGCGCCGTTCGACATGCCGGAGTCCGAGGGCGACCTGGTCGGCGGCTTCAACACCGAGTACTCGTCGATCAAGTTCGCGATGTTCATGCTCGCCGAGTACGTGAACATGGTGACGGTCTCCGCGGTGTCGACCACGCTCTTCCTGGGCGGCTGGCGGGCCCCTTGGCCGATCAGCACCTTCTGGGAGGGCGCCAACCACGGTTGGTGGCCGCTGCTCTGGTTCGTGATCAAGGTCCAGTTGCTGCTGTTCTTCTTCATCTGGCTGCGTGGCACGCTCCCGCGGGTCCGCTACGACCAGCTGATGAAGCTCGGCTGGAAGGTCCTCATCCCGGCCTCCGTGGTCTGGCTGATGCTCGTCGCGACCGTCCGGGTGCTGCGGAACCAGAACTACGGCTTCACCGACATTGCCCTCTACGTCGCCGGTGCGGTGCTGACGGTGCTGATCCTGTCCTTCGTCGCCGACATGTTCCGCGAGCGGGCGAAGGACGCGGAGAAGCCCGAGGCCGGGCCGGCCGCCTTCGACGCGATGGCCGGCGGATTCCCCGTACCGCCGCTGCCGGGGCAGGAACTGCCGCCGGTGCCGCGGCGCCGCTCGCGCCGCGAAGGGGAGTTGATTGTCAGTGGCGGGTCGGACACTGCCAGTGACGGACCTCGGGATGGAAAGGAGGCGTCCGATGGCTGAGGAGCCCAAGGAGACCAAACCCGGTTTCCTGAACCCCGTGGCCGGCTTCGGCGTGACCTTCAAGGCCATGTTCAAGAAGCGGCTGACGGAGCAGTACCCGGAGCAGCAGAAGACCACGGCTCCGCGCTTCCACGGACGGCACCAGCTCAACCGCCATCCGGACGGCCTGGAGAAGTGCGTCGGCTGCGAGCTGTGCGCCTGGGCGTGCCCCGCCGACGCCATCTACGTGGAAGGCGCCGACAACACCGACGAGGAGCGCTACTCGCCGGGCGAGCGGTACGGGCGCGTGTACCAGATCAACTACGCCCGCTGCATCCTGTGCGGCCTGTGCATCGAGGCGTGCCCCACGCGCGCGCTGACGATGACCAACGAGTTCGAACTCGCCGACTCCAGCCGCGCCAACCTCATCTACACCAAGGAGCAGCTGCTCGCCGGTCTCGAAGAGGGCATGGTCGACACACCGCACGCCCTCTACCCGGGGACGGACGAGCAGGACTACTACCGGGGCCTGGTGACGGAGGCCGCGCCGGGCACGGTGCGCCAGGTCGCCGTCTCCAAGGGTGAGAAGCCCGAGGAACAGGGGGCTGACACATGAGCGCGCAGCTCGCCGCCTACTCCACCTCCACCGGAGAGGCCTTCCAGTTCTGGGTGCTCGGCACCGTCGCGGTGATCGGTGCCCTGTGCACCGTCTTCATGAAGCGGGCCGTGCACAGCGCGCTGTGCCTGGCCGCCACCATGATCGTCCTGGCGGTGTTCTACCTCACCAACGGCGCCTACTTCCTGGGCATCGTGCAGATCGTCGTCTACACCGGCGCGATCATGATGCTGTTCCTGTTCGTGGTGATGCTCGTCGGCGTGACCGCGGCGGACTCCCTGAAGGAGACCATCAAGGGCCAGCGCTGGCTGGCCCTGTTGTGTGGGCTCGGCTTCGGCATCCTGCTCGTCGCCGGCATCGCCAACGCCTCCCTGAAGGAGTTCAACGGCATCGGCAGGGCCAACGCGGGCGGCAACGTGGAGGGTCTGGCCTCCCTCCTGTTCACCCGGTACGTCTTCGCCTTCGAACTCACCGGCGCCCTGCTGATCACGGCCACCGTCGGCGCCATGGTGCTCACCCATCGGGAGCGCACCGAGCGGGCCAGGACCCAGCGCGAGCTGTCCGAGCAGCGCGTGCGTGAGGGTACGCACGTACCGCCGCTGCCGGCGCCCGGCGTCTACGCCCGGCACAACGCCGTGGACATCGCCGGACTGCTGCCCGACGGCACCCCGTCCGAGCTCACCGTCAGCAAGACGCTGCGCGAGCGCGGGCAGATCCGTGACGTCTCGGCCGAGGCCCTCAACGACCTCAAGGCCCTGGAGCAGCGCGCCGCGGAACGCCTGGAGCGCACCGCGATCGAGCCGACGGCCTTCAAGCAGTCCGAGGAGGCGTCGAAGTGAACCCCGTGAACTACCTCTATCTCGCCGCCCTGTTGTTCACGATCGGCGCCACCGGCGTACTGATCCGGCGCAACGCCATCGTGGTCTTCATGTGCATCGAGCTGATGCTGAACGCCTGCAACCTCACGCTCGTCACCTTCTCCCGGATGCACGGCAACCTCGACGGCCAGATCATCGCGTTCTTCACGATGGTCGTCGCCGCGGCGGAGGTCGTGGTCGGGCTCGCGATCATCGTGTCGGTGTTCCGTTCCCGCCACTCGGCCTCGGTCGACGACGCCAGCCTGATGAAGCTGTAAGGGGTCGGAAGAATCGTGGAGAACCTGATTGCGCTGCTGATCGCGGCGCCCCTGCTCGGAGCGGCCGTCCTCCTGGTCGGCGGCCGGCGACTCGACGCCGTCGGCCACTGGCTCGGCACCCTGCTCGCGGCCGCCTCCTTCGTGATCGGCCTGGTCCTCTTCGCCGATCTGCTCGGCAGAAGCGCCGACCACCGGACCCTGACCCAGCACCTGTTCAGCTGGATCCCGGTGGCCGGATTCCAGGCGGACGTCACGTTCCGGCTGGACCAGCTGTCGATGACGTTCGTCCTGCTGATCACCGGCGTCGGCTCGCTGATCCACCTGTACTCGGTCGCCTACATGGAGCACGACGAGCGGCGCCGCCGCTTCTTCGGCTACCTCAACCTGTTCCTCGCGGCGATGCTGCTGCTCGTCCTCGCCGACAACTACCTGCTGCTGTACGTCGGCTGGGAGGGCGTCGGTCTCGCCTCCTACCTGCTGATCGGCTTCTGGCAGCACAAGCCCAGCGCGGCGACCGCGGCGAAGAAGGCCTTCCTGGTCAACCGGGTCGGCGACATGGGCCTGTCCATCGCGATCATGCTGATGTTCGTGACGTTCGGCAGCTTCGCCTTCGGACCGGTGTTCAGCCACGTCGGCGACGCCTCCGAGGGCAAGCTCACCGCCATCGCGCTGATGCTGCTGCTCGCCGCCTGCGGCAAGTCCGCCCAGGTGCCGCTGCAGTCCTGGCTCGGCGACGCGATGGAGGGCCCGACCCCGGTCTCGGCCCTCATCCACGCCGCGACCATGGTGACGGCGGGCGTCTACCTCATCGTCCGCTCCGCGGCGATCTTCAACGCGGCGCCGAATGCCCAACTCGTGGTCACCGTCGTCGGCGCGGTCACGCTCCTCTTCGGTGCGATCGTCGGTTGCGCGAAGGACGACATCAAGAAGGCGCTGGCCGGCTCGACCATGTCGCAGATCGGCTACATGGTGCTGGCCGCGGGCCTCGGCCCCATCGGCTACGTCTTCGCGATCATGCACCTGGTGACGCACGGCTTCTTCAAGGCCGGGCTGTTCCTCGGCGCCGGTTCGGTCATGCACGGCATGAACGACGAGGTGGACATGCGCAGGTACGGCGGGCTGCGCTCGTACATGCCCATCACCTTCGTCACCTTCGGCCTCGGCTACCTCGCCATCATCGGGTTCCCGGGCCTGTCCGGCTTCTTCTCCAAGGACAAGATCATCGAGGCGGCCTTCGCCAAGGGCGGCGCCGAGGGCTGGATCCTCGGCGGCGCGGCCCTGCTGGGCGCGGCCATCACGGCGTTCTACATGACGCGCGTGATGCTGATGACGTTCTTCGGCGAGAAGCGCTGGCAGCCCGACGAGAACGGCAACGAGCCGCACCCGCACGAGTCGCCCAGGGCCATGACGATCCCGATGATCGTGCTGGCGGTCGGCTCGGTACTGGGCGGCGCGTTCTTCAGCATCGGCGACCGCTTCCTGCACTGGCTGGAGCCGGTCACCGGGCACAGCGAGGGCAACTCGCCGCTGAGCGCGTGGACGGTCACCGGCGCGACGATGGTGTGCCTGGTCGTCGGCGTGGCCCTCGCCTGGGCCCAGTACGGCCGCAAGCCGGTCCCGGCCGTCGCCCCGCGCGGGTCGCTGCTCACCCGGGCAGCCCGGCGGGACCTGCTCCAGGACGACTTCAACCACGTCGTCCTGGTCCGCGGCGGTGAGCACCTCACGCGGTCCCTGGTGTACGTCGACCACACCCTGGTCGACGGAGTCGTCAACGGCACGGCGGCCTCGGTCGGCGGCCTGTCCGGGCGGATGCGCCGGCTCCAGAACGGCTTCGCGCGCTCCTACGCGGTCTCGATGTTCGGCGGTGCGGCACTCCTGGTCGCCGCGACCCTGCTGATGAGGGCGGTCTGATACCGATGTCCTTTCCTCTGCTGACAGCGACGGCGGTGCTCCCGGCCCTCGGGGCCGTCGCCACGGCGGCCGTGCCGGCCGCCCGGCGCACCGCCGCGAAGTGGCTCGCGCTGGTCGCCTCGCTGGCCACGCTCGCGCTGGCCGTCACCGTCCTGATCCGCTTCGACCCGGGCGGCGCCCGTTACCAGCTCACCGAGTCCCACGCCTGGATCGCGTCCTTCGGCGTCCGGTACGAACTGGGCGTGGACGGCATCGGGGTGGCGCTGATCGGGCTGACCGCCCTGCTCATCCCGTTCGTGATCCTGGCCGGCTGGCACGACGCCGACCCGCAGGAGACAGGCAGTAAGCGGTGGCGGCCCACTCAGGGCTACTTCGCTCTGATGCTTGCCGTCGAGGCGATGGTGATCATCTCGTTCGAGGCCACCGACGTCTTCCTCTTCTACATCTTCTTCGAAGCCATGCTGATCCCGATGTACTTCCTCATCGGCGGCTTCGGGGACCGTGCCCACGGCTCGTACCGGTCTGCCGCCACCGGGGCGCGGGGCGAGGAGACGGCGTCGACCCAACGGTCGTACGCGGCGGTGAAGTTCCTCCTCTACAACCTGACCGGCGGTCTGATCATGCTGGCCGCGGTGATCGGGCTGTACGTGGTCACCGGGAGCTTCTCGCTCACCGAGATCGCGCAGGCCCGTGCGAGCGGCTCGCTGCACATGGCGACCGACGTCGAACGCTGGCTGTTCCTCGGTTTCTTCTTCGCCTTCGCGGTGAAGGCGCCGCTGTGGCCGCTGCACACCTGGCTGCCCAACGCGATGCAGGAGTCGACCGCGCCGGTCGCCGTCCTCATCACCGCGGTCGTCGACAAGGTGGGCACCTTCGCGATGCTCCGCTTCTGCCTCCAGCTGTTCCCGGAGGCGAGCAAGTGGGCGACGCCGACCATCCTCGTCCTCGCCGTGATCAGCATCATCTACGGGGCGCTGCTCGCGGTGGGCCAGCGGGACATCAAGCGCCTGATCGCGTACGCGTCGATCTCGCACTTCGGCTTCATCATCATGGGCATCTTCGCGATGACCAGCCAGGGCCAGTCCGGGGCGACGCTCTACATGGTCAACCACGGACTGTCGACGGCCGTGCTCATGCTGATCGCCGGCTTCCTGATCTCCCGGCGCGGCTCGCGGCTCATCTCCGACTACGGCGGTGTGCAGAAGGTCGCTCCGGTGCTCGCCGGCACGTTCCTGATCGGCGGCCTCGCCACCCTGTCCCTGCCGGGGCTCGCGCCCTTCGTCAGTGAGTTCCTGGTCCTGGTCGGCACGTTCACGCGCCACCCGGCGATCGGCATCGTCGCCACCTTCGGCATCGTGCTCGCCGCCCTGTACACGCTCGTCCTGTACCAGCGGACGATGACCGGCCCCGTCAAGCCGGAGGTCTCGGCGATGCCGGACCTGCGGGTGCGGGAACTGGTGGTCGTGGCCCCGCTGGTGGTGCTGCTGATCTTCCTGGGCGTCTATCCGAAGCCTGTCACAGACATCGTCAACCCGGCGGTCAAGCAGACCATGTCCGACGTACACAAGACCGACCCGAAGCCCGCAGTGGAGGCGGCCAAGTGAGCGGAGCAGCCGTCCACAGCCTGTGGACAACCGCGGCCGACCCGATCTCGAAGATCGGGGCGCCGAAGATCGAATACGGGCAGTTGTCGCCCACCCTGATCGTCGTGGGCGCGGCGATCGTCGGAATGCTCATCGAGGCGTTCGTCCCGCGCCGGTCGCGCTACTACGCGCAGGTGTTCGTGTCCGTCGTCGCGCTCGCCGCCGCGTTCGCCGCGGTCGTCGCGCTCGCGGCGGACGGGTACGGCACCACGAAGGCGCACATCGCGGCCATGGGGGCCATCTCCGTCGACGGACCCTCGCTCTTCCTCCAGGGCACGATCCTGCTGGCGAGCCTGGTCGCCCTGTTCACCTTCGCCGAACGGCGACTGGATCCGGCGGCGCACGGCAACCGCGTCGACTCCTTCGCCGCGCAGGCGGCGGCCGTACCGGGCAGCGAGAGCGAGAAGGCCGCGGTCAAGGCCGGTTTCACCACCACCGAGGTCTTCCCCCTCCTGCTGTTCGCGGTCGCCGGCATGCTGGTGTTCCCCTCGGCCAACGACCTGCTGACCCTGTTCGTGGCCCTGGAGGTCTTCTCCCTGCCGCTGTACCTCCTGTGCGCGCTGGCCCGCCGCAAGCGGCTCATGTCGCAGGAGTCCGCGGTCAAGTACTTCCTGCTGGGCGCCTTCGCCTCCGCGTTCACCCTGTTCGGCATCGCGCTGCTGTACGGGTACGCGGGCTCGGTGTCGTACGCCACGATCGCGCAGGTCGTCGACGGCAAGGTGCCGAGCATGGACCCGGCGCTCGCCAACACCATGGGCAACGACGCGCTGCTGCTCATCGGCGCCGCGATGATCGTGATGGGCCTGCTGTTCAAGGTGGGCGCGGTTCCGTTCCACATGTGGACGCCGGACGTCTACCAGGGCGCCCCGACCCCGGTCACCGGGTTCATGGCGGCGGCGACCAAGGTGGCGGCCTTCGGCGCGCTGCTGCGGCTGCTGTACGTCGTCCTGCCGGGGATGCGCTGGGACTGGCGGCCGGTCATGTGGGGCGTCGCGATCGTCACCATGCTGGGCGGCGCGATCGTCGCGATCACCCAGACCGACATCAAGCGGCTGCTCGCGTACTCGTCGATCGCCCACGCGGGCTTCATCCTCGCCGGTGTCATCGCGACCTCGAAGGACGGCGTCTCGTCCGTCCTGTTCTACCTGGCCGCGTACTCCTTCGTGACCATCGGCGCGTTCGCCGTGGTCACGCTGGTGCGCGACGCGGGCGGCGAGGCGACGCACCTGTCCAAGTGGGCGGGGCTCGGCCGGCGTTCCCCGCTGGTGGCGGCCGTGTTCGCGGTGTTCCTGCTGGCCTTCGCGGGCATTCCGCTGACCTCCGGCTTCGCCGGGAAGTTCGCGGTGTTCAAGGCGGCGGCCGAGGGCGGCGCGGTGCCGCTGGTCGTCATCGGTGTGATCTCGTCGGCGATCGCGGCCTTCTTCTACATCCGCGTCATCGTGCTGATGTTCTTCAGCGAGCCGCACCCGGAGGGCCCGACGGTGGCGGTGCCGTCCCCGCTCACGATGACCGCGATCGGCGTGGGCGTGGCGGTCACGGTGGTCCTCGGCGTGGCCCCGCAGTACTTCCTGGACCTGGCGAACCAGGCGGGAGTGTTCGTGCGCTGAACCACCTCCGGAACGCGGTGGCCCGGCCCCCTGGCGGGACCGGGCCACCGCGTTCCGCCGTGTCCGGACCTACCTGCCCTTGCCGTGGCGCGTCCTGATCCCGGTGAGGTCCAGGTCCACGGAGAACGGGGCGTCCACCTTCATCCGCTCCCTGAAGATGCCGACGCCGGTGTAGGTGCCGGTCGTGGGTTCCAGCTCGAAGGCATGCACGGCGGCGCGGCCGTGCTCGTTCTCGACCCGCCAGTAGTGGGGGATCTTCGCCCGCGCGTACTTGAGCGGCTTGGTCTCGCGGTCCCGGGAGACGGAGTCCGGTCCGACGACCTCGACGGTCAGTACGACAGCGGCCGCGGGGACTCGGGTCTGGTCGTGGCTGCCCAGGGCGTCCCTTCGGGGAACGACCACGTCCGGTTCGGGTCTGTTCTGCCGGTCGATGTCGACGGTGAACCTGCAGAGCACCTCGAGCTCGGGTGGCGCGGCGCTGCCGAGCTGCCGGCCGAAGAAGCTCATCGCGCGCTCGTGAAAGACCGAGTGCGGGCACGGAAAGACCAGACTCGCGTCGATCAGCTGGGTATGTGCCGGCAGGTTCGGGATGCGGTCCAGGTCATCTGGCCGGTCCCCCCTGAGGGCGGATGGACCGCGTTCGTCGGGCTTCCACGGGAGGCAGTCTCGCCAGTGTGTTCACATCGTCGGCCGGCGACGGGCGGGGTTCCCGCGTACGTGTGAACGATGGTCGTGCCGTTGACCGGGGGCTGGGGCCGGCCTGTGGACAACTGTGGGGCTGTCCGTGCGGACCCCTATCGTGGAGGCAGTGGTTGTGGAGCGAGGTGTGGGGGACGAAGCGATGGGCGCGACGGGTGGTGTCACCGGCATGGCAGTGACGGAGAGCGAGGCGCTCGCGACGTTGCGCCGGGTCTTCGGGTACGAGGAATTCCGGGGTGAGCAGGAAGCGGTCGTCGAGCATGTGGTGGCGGGCGGCGACGCCGTCGTGCTCATGCCCACCGGTGGCGGCAAGTCGCTGTGCTACCAGCTTCCGTCCCTGGTCAGACCGGGTACCGGCATCGTGGTGTCGCCGCTCATCGCGCTGATGCAGGACCAGGTGGACGCGCTGCGGGCGCTGGGCGTGCGCGCCGGGTTCGTGAACTCCACGCAGGACTTCGACGAGCGCCGGGTGGTCGAGGCGGAGTTCCTGGCCGGCGAGCTCGACCTGCTCTACCTGGCACCGGAGCGGCTGCGCCTGGACGCCACGCTCGACCTGCTCTCCCGCGGCAAGATCTCCGTCTTCGCCATCGACGAGGCGCACTGCGTGTCCCAGTGGGGCCACGACTTCCGCCCCGACTACCTGGCGCTGTCCCTGCTGGGCGAGCGCTGGCCGGACGTGCCGCGGATCGCGCTCACCGCGACGGCCACCCACGCCACACACCAGGAGATCACCCAGCGGCTGGGCATGCCGCGGGCCCGGCATTTCGTGGCCAGCTTCGACCGGCCGAACATCCAGTACCGGATCGTGCCCAAGGCCGACGCCAAGAAGCAGCTGCTGACCTTCCTGCGCCAGGAGCACCCGGGCGACGCGGGCATCGTGTACTGCCTGTCGCGCAACTCGGTGGAGAAGACGGCCGAGTTCCTCACCCGCAACGGCGTCGAGGCCGTGCCGTACCACGCCGGCCTGGACGCGGGCACCCGCGCGGCGCACCAGTCCCGCTTCCTGCGCGAGGACGGCCTGGTCGTGGTCGCCACCATCGCCTTCGGCATGGGCATCGACAAGCCCGACGTCCGGTTCGTCGCCCACCTCGACCTGCCCAAGTCGGTGGAGGGCTACTACCAGGAGACGGGCCGCGCGGGCCGGGACGGCCTGCCGTCGACGGCCTGGATGGCCTACGGCCTGAACGACGTCGTACAGCAGCGCAAGCTGATCCAGTCCGGTGAGGGAGACGAGGCCTTTCGCCGCCGGGCCCAGTCCCACCTGGACGCGATGCTCGCCCTGTGCGAGACGGCCCGGTGCCGCCGCGGCCAGCTCCTCGCCTACTTCGGCCAGGAACCGGGCCCGGCCGGCTGCGGCAACTGCGACACCTGCCTGACCCCGCCCGAGACGTGGGACGGCACGGTCGCGGCCCAGAAGGTGCTGTCGACGGTGGTGCGGCTGAAGCGGGAGCGGGGGCAGAAGTTCGGCGCGGGCCAGATCATCGACATCCTGCTCGGCAAGCGCACCGGCAAGGTGATCCAGTTCGACCACGACCAGCTGTCCGTGTTCGGCATCGGCGACGAGCTCGCCGAGGGCGAATGGCGGGGTGCGGTACGGCAGTTGCTGGCGCAGGGACTGCTCGCGGTCGAGGGCGAGTACGGCACGCTGGTGCTGACCGACGGCAGCGGGGCGGTGCTGCGCGGCGAGCGGGAGGTGCCGCTGCGCAAGGAGCCGAAGAAGCCGGCCGCCGCCGCGCGGGCTTCGGGCACCCGGGACGACCGCAAGCCGAAGGCGGCGGCGGCCGAGCTGCCCGAGGATCTGCTCCCCGCCTTCGAGGCTCTGCGCGCCTGGCGCGCCGAACAGGCCCGCGAGCAGGGCGTCCCGGCGTACGTCATCTTCCACGACGCCACGCTCCGGGAGATCGTCACGATCTGGCCGACGTCGGTGACACAGCTCGGCACGGTCGGCGGCGTCGGCGAGAAGAAACTGGCGACGTACGGGGAAGGCGTGCTCGCGGTGCTGGAGTCGCTGGCCGGGCCGTCCGACGGCTCCGCGGCCGGGACGGGGATGCCCGGAGCGGACGAACCGGAACCCGTGGAGGACCTGCCCGAGCCGGAACCGGAGGACTGGATGTAGCGGGGCCGCACCGGTCACGGCGCCGGTGCGGACGGGCCCGCCGTTCAGCCCAGCGCCGTCAGGCCCGGGGCGAACGTGATCAGGAGCGGGAGCAGCGGCACCAGGGCCGCCACCGCGGTGGCCAGCGCACGGCGCCTGCGGGCCAGCCGCGGCGGGGGCTTCAGCAGACGGTCCACCCGCTCGCTCAGCAGGCGGTTGCTGGAGGCGCAGGACAGTACCCCGCGGTGCTGGTTGAGCTCGATCAGGGCGAGGGCCGTGGTGAGGTGGCCGTGGCGGCGGGAGGCCGTGTCGTCGGCGGCCAGCTCGACCAGGCGGTGGGTCTGCTCGCAGAACTGCGCGAACAGCGGGACGTGCGGGAAGCCGGTCGCCAGCGCGGTCGACAGGTGCAGCAGCCAGTCGTGGCGCGCGCGGGCGTGGCCGCGTTCGTGCGCGAGGACGGCGTCGAGCTGGTGACCGGTGAGCCGGTGCAGCGCGCCGGTGGTGACGACGAGCTGGGGCGGATGACCGGGCATCCACCAGGCGTCGGGGTACTCGTCCTCCAGCACCAGCAGCGGTCCGCGGGCCGCCGGAAGGCCCGCCGGCAGATCGGGGGCGCGTTCGCGCAGATGCGCGCGGGTCAGGCCGCGCCGGCGGCGGGCCTCGACGAACTCGCGGGCGAGCATCGCGGTGGTCCAGGCGGCGCCGCCGGCCAGCAGCAGGGTGAGGCCGGCGGCCCAGACGGGTGCCACCGACAGGTCGTAGGCGGCCGTCACGGCCGGCGGCGCGGGGGCGAAGACCCGGTCGTGGACCGTGCCGAAGACGGCCGCGGTGCCCAGCACGAGCCCCGCGAGGCAGCACAACAGGACGGTGGCGACCAGGCACTGCCACACCCACAGCGCGACGACGGGCTCCCGTTCGGGCCACCACGCCCGGGCCAGTGTGCGGGGAACCGGCACGGCGAGCGTCAGCGCGACGGCGCTCAGCAGGAGCAGGCAGGCGGTCATGCCTCGGACTCCGGATCCTCGTCGGAGGTGGGCGGGTGTCGGGGTCGTGCGGTGATGCGTGCTGTGCGGCCGGCCGGCGCGTGGAGCGCGCACGGCCTGCCGCCAGTATGACGGCCGCGGACACCGGGAGTCAGGGTCCGCGACCATCAATTTCCCTGCGAGGCAAGGGCCGCAGGACCTTGACTCAGCCCGACACGACCCGCCCCGTCACCTCCCCGAGCCCCACCCGGGCGCCGTCCGCGCCCGGCGCCCAGGCCGAGAGCGTCACCACGTCGCCGTCCTCCAGGAACGCCCGCTTGCCGTCCGGGAGTTCCAGGGGCTCTTGGCCGTTCCAGGTCAGCTCGAGCAGCGAGCCGCGCTCACGCTCGGACGATCCGCTCACCGTGCCCGAGCCGTACAGGTCGCCCGTGCGCAGGGAGGCGCCGTTGACCGTCATGTGGGCGAGCTGCTGCGCGGCCGTCCAGTACATGGTGGAGAAGGGCGGCTCGGACACCACATGGCCGTTGATCGCGACGGAGATCCGCAGGTCGTAACCGCCGGGCTCGTCCGCGGAGTCGTCGAGGTAGGGCAGCAGCGGGTGCGTGCGCCGCGGCGGGGCCACCCGCGCCTCCTCCAGCGCGTCCAGCGGAGTGATCCACGCCGACACCGACGTGGCGAAGGACTTGCCGAGGAACGGCCCGAGCGGGACGTACTCCCAGGCCTGGATGTCGCGCGCCGACCAGTCGTTCAGGAGGCACAGCCCGAAGACGTGCTCGCGGAAGTCACCGAGCGCGACCGGCTGTCCGAGCCGCGAGGGCACGCCCACCACGAAGCCGACCTCCGCCTCGATGTCCAGCCGGACCGAGGGGCCGAACACCGGCGCGGGGTCCGTGGGGGCCTTCCGCTGGCCCGACGGGCGCACCACGTCCGTGCCGGAGACCACCACCGTGCCGGAGCGGCCGTGGTAGCCGATCGGCAGGTGCTTCCAGTTGGGAGTCAGCGAGTCCTCGGCGTCCGGGCGGAAGATCCGGCCCACGTTCCGGGCGTGGTTCTCCGAGGCGTAGAAGTCCACGTAGTCCGCGACCTCGAAGGGGAGGTGCAGGGTCACCGAGGACAGCGGGTGCAGGAAGGGGGCGACGGTCTCCCGGTGGGCCGGCTCCGTCAGCCACGAGGTCAGCGCGCGCCGCACGTCGGACCACGCGGCGCGGCCCGCGGCCAGCAGCGGGTTCAGGTTCGGCTGCGCGAGCAGGCCGGCGTGGGGAGTACCGAGCGCCCGCGCCGCCGCCCCCGCGTCGAGCACGTGGTCGCCGAGCCGGACGCCCACGGTCCTCTCCGTCGACCCGGCGCGGGAGAAGACGCCGTAGGGAAGGTTGTGCGGACCGAAGGGGTCGCCCTCGGGGACCTCGAAGGGGGGCATGGGTGCTGCCTTCCTTTCCCGAATTCCATGTGATCGGGCCACACGTTACGGGGGCGTCCCATGTCTTGGGCAGGGCCTAAAGAGTTTGCAATGCCCGAATTGGTCTTGTGGGAGGGGGTAATTCCGGCTTAGCGTCCTCTGAGGACGCGGACGGGGTGGGTCCGCTCCATAGGGGGGACACGTGGGGGGACCCGTGGCCAGGAATGCCGTCAGTGTGCCTTTCCGGGCCGACCGTGAGGTCCCCGGCCTGATCGTGAAGTTCGGCGACTACCCGCTGCACCACGGCGGGGTGGGCGCGATCCGCAGCCTCGGCCGCCTGGGCGTGCCCATGTACGCGATCACCGAGGACGCCTACACGCCGGCGGCCTCCTCCCGTTATCTCAAACGCGCGTTCGTCTGGCCGACCAGGGGCACCGAGGGCGCGGACCGTCTGGTGGAGGGCCTGCTGCGGATCGGCCGCCGCATCGGCCGGCCCACCGTCCTGGTGCCCACCGACGAGGAGGCCGCGGTCCTGATCGCCGAGCACCAGGACGCGCTCCGGGGCCCCTTCCTCTTCCCGCCCGTCGCCCCCTGCCTGCCGCGCCGTCTGGCCAGCAAGCAGGGCCTGCACGAACTGTGCGTGGAACACGGCATCCCGAGCCCCGCGGCCGCCTTCCCGCAGTCGTACGACGACATCGTGGCGTTCGCCGAGAAGACCCGCTTCCCGGTGGTGGCCAAGAACCGCGAGGCGTTCGTGCGGCGCAGCAGCCCCGCGGTGAACGGCACCACGAGGATCAACACCCGCGAAGGCCTGCTGGCCCTGGCCCGCGACTGGGGCGAGCGGCCCGGCGTGATCCTCCAGGAGTACCTGCCGCGGGAGGAGGCCGAGGACTGGATCGTGCACGCCTACTTCGACCGGAACTCCAGCCCGCTGGCGATGTTCACCGGTGTCAAGGTCCGCTCCTGGCCGCCGCACGCGGGTATGACGGCGAACGCGTACGTCGTCGACAACCCGGAACTCGCCGACCTCGCCGCACGGTTCATCAAGCAGATCGGCTTCACCGGCATCGTCGACCTCGACCTGCGTTTCGACCGGCGCGACGGGCAGTACAAGCTCCTCGACTTCAATCCGCGGATGGGCGCGCAGTTCCGGCTCTTCGAGAGCGGGGCGGGCGTGGACGTCGTACGGGCCATGCACCTCGACCTGACCGGCCGCCCCGTTCCGGAGGGCGGGCAGCGCGCCGGCCACCGGTACGTCGTGGAGAACATCGACCTGCCCGCCCTCCTCGCCTACCGTCGCAGCGGCTACACGACGCCGCACGCGCCGGCGAGGGCGAGCGGCACGGAGCTGGCCTGGTTCGCGGGGGACGACCCGTTGCCGTTCGTCACGATGCTCGCGCGCTTCGTGCGGCCGGGCGCCCGGCACCTCTATCAGCTGTGGCGGACCAACCGCCGCGGCGGCACGACGGCCGGCCGGCCGGCCCGCGGCGACGCACGGCCGAGCGCCACCTCGCCGGTCACGCTCAAGCGCCCTCATCAGTAAGGGAGTTGGAGGGGACGGAGCCGGGAAAACGGTGACCACCGCGGTGGTCCGGCTCCGGTCGAGTCGGCGGGCCGGGGCATCCGTATTCTCTGATCATGGCCGCCCTCGCATTCGACCTCATCGCCACCGACCTGGACGGAACGCTGCTGCGCGGCGACGACACCGTCTCCGAGCGGTCCCTCACCGCGCTCGCGAGGGCGGCGGCCGCCGGTGCCCGGCACCTCGTGGTGACCGGACGGCCGGCGCCGAGGGTGCGGGAACTGCTCGGCGTCCTCGGCACCACGGGACTCGCGGTGTGCGGTCAGGGCGCACAGCTCTACGACGCCGGCAGCGACCGCCTGCTGTGGTCGGTCACCCTGGACCGGGAACAGGCCGAGACCGCGCTCGGCAAGATCGAGGCGGAGGTGGGGGAGGTGTACGCCGCGGTCGACCAGGACGGGGCCGAGGGGCTCACGCTCATCGAGCCGGGGTATCTCATGCCGCACCCGGCGCTGCCCGCCGTACGGGTCGAACGGCGCGACGACCTGTGGCGCGCGCCCATCAGCAAGGTGCTGCTGCGCCACCCGGTGCTGTCCGACGACGAGCTGGCGGCGGCGGCCCGCGGTGCGGTGGGCTCCCTCGCCACCGTCACCATGTCGGGACCCGGGACCGTCGAACTCCAACCCTGCGGCATCACCAAGGCGACCGGACTGGCGCTGGCCGCCGAACACCTGGGACTGGGCCGCGAGAGCGCCCTCGCCTTCGGCGACATGCCCAACGACATCCCGATGTTCCGGTGGGCCGCCCGGGGGGTCGCCATGGCCAACGCCCACCCCGAGCTCAAGGCGGTGGCCGACGAGGTCACGACGTCGAACGAGGACGACGGCATCGCCGTCGTCCTCGAACGATTGCTTGGCTAGCCGGTGTGTGGGCCGGCAGCGGACCTGTCAGTAGGCGCTGTAGACGTTGTCCATCGTGCCGTACCGCTTGGCCGCGTAGTTGCAGGCGGCCGTGATGTTGGCGACCGGGTCGTAGATGTCCCACGACGTGCCGTTCACGTGGTAGGCCCTGAAGGTCGGGTCGATGACCTGGAGCAGGCCCTTGGACGGGATGCCCTTGGCCGCGTTGGAGTCCCAGAGGTTGATGGCCCGCGGGTTGCCGGAGGACTCGCGGATGATGTTGCGGTAGATGCCGTTGTAGGAGCCCGGGATGCCCTTCTCGGCCATGACCTGGAGGGAGGCCCGGATCCAGCCGTCGAGGTTGTTCGGGTAGCCGAGGTTCGAGGCCGTCTTGAGGGTGGTCGCGTTGGACGAGACCGGGGTCGCGGCGGACGCGGTCGTCGCGCCGAGCAGCGGCACGGCGAGGACTGCTGCGCCGGTGCCGGTGACGGCGAGGGCGCGAACGAGGCGGGCGGTACGGGTGGAGCGGCGCTGGCCGTTTGCAGGCATGGGGGTGTTCCTCTCCGTCGCCTGCGAGGTGAGCTGTCGGGTTCGGGCGGGGAGGTGCCCGGCCGCGCCCCGAAGGGCGCGGCTTCACCCCGAGCCGTTCCGGCGCGGCGTACGACGTAGGACGTACGAGCCCGGCCCGGCGACTTACCTGGGTCCCCCGCTCCTGCCATGGTTCGTTCGGTCGTTGGGGTTACGGGCGGCGGCAGGATTCGGCGTTCCGCCCGATGGCCGGGAACGTATGCGAGACCAGATGTCCCGAACAAGTGCCGGAATCACACATCGCCCTATTTGACCTTGGTCCGGCGTGTATGTGGTGCTTGATCCTTTGTGGCTGCCAGGGTTCAACTCGGCTGTGCGTAAAGGGAATGTGAAGGAGTGCGAGGGGTGGCGTGAACGGAGGGCGGCGTGACCCAACTCACGGGGTGGGCGCCTGACGGGCAATTACCACTAAAGAGAATTGAAACCCTAATAGGGGCAAATCGGACCGCATGGGTGAGCGCGGAGGGAGCCGTGGGGCGGGTGCGTGACGGTGGTCACGTCGGGTGATGTGGCCTGACCCGTATAGGTGGGCGATATCGGTGATCGAAACGTGACCGGATACGCTGACTTGAGTGAGGGCAGCGACCTATCGACAAACCGTGTAATCCCAGCAGACACCAGCAGACAGGAGACCCCTCGTGACCGTCGTCGGGCCATTCGGGCTGACCGTGCGGGACCAGGCTCTCGAAGCCGATGTCCAGGCCGGATTGGCGGCTGTCGAGGAAGGGCTGCTCGAAGCCACCAAGAGTGAGGTCCCGTTCATCACGGGGGCCGCCCAGCACCTCGTCAGGGCTGGTGGGAAGCGGTTCCGGCCGCTGCTCGTGATGCTCGCGTCCCAGTTCGGGGACCGGTACGCGCCGGGGATCGTGCCGTCGGCCGTGGTGGTGGAGCTGACCCACCTGGCGACCCTCTATCACGACGACGTGATGGACGAGGCCGCCGTGCGCCGCGGGGTGGCCAGCGCCAACACCCGCTGGGGCAACTCCGTCGCGGTCCTGACCGGCGACTTCCTGTTCGCCCGGGCCTCGCAGATCCTCGCCGATCTCGGCCCGGAGGCCGTGCGGGTGCAGGCCGTGGCGTTCGAGCGGCTGGTCACCGGGCAGATCCTGGAGACCGCCGGGCCGCAGGACGGCCGGGACCCGGTCGACCACTACCTGGACGTGCTGGGCGGCAAGACCGGATCGCTGGTGGCGGTGTCGTGCCGGTTCGGCGCGATGATGTCCGGCGCCGACGAGACGGTCGTGGACGTGCTGACGCAGTACGGCGAGCGGCTGGGCGTCGCCTTCCAGCTGGCGGACGACGTCCTGGACATCGCCTCCGACTCGCGTGAGTCGGGCAAGACGCCCGGCACCGATCTGCGCGAGGGCATCGCCACGCTGCCGGTGCTGCGGCTGCGCGAGCGCGCGGCCCGGCTGGGGCTGCCCGAGGACACCGCCCTGTGCGAGCTGCTGGACTCCGACCTGACCGACGACGCGCGGCACGCTCAGGCGCTGGCGGCGCTGCGGGTGCACCCGGCACTGGAGCAGGCCCGCCGGGACACCGTGCGCTACGCCGAGGAGGCGCGGGCCGCGCTGGCGCCGCTGCGGGAGTGCGACGCGAAGGCCGCGCTGCTCCAGCTCTGCGACGCGGTGGTGCACCGGGCCGGCTGACGCCTGTCCGGCTCCGCGACCTCACCGGACACCCCCGCCGGACACCCCCGCCGGACACCCCCGCCGGGCGGCCCCCGCCGGGCGGCCCCTTCGAGCGGCGCTCTCCACCCTGACCCCTACGGGGTGGGGGAGGCGTCGCCCTTCGCGTGTCATACCGCAGGCGTACACGGAGTTGGCTCCGCGGTCTGACGCTTTCACCCGGCCGATTTGGTCAGATGGACACCACGGACCACACACCACTCCTCACCGATCTGGGTGAGAATGGCGGCTGAGGGTGACATCCCCGTGCAGAAGGACAGCCGCCGCCGAAGACGGAGGTAGGGCACACATGGCACCGAACGGATCCGAAGCCGACGACCTGCGCGCGGGGCGCCGCAAGGCCGCGCGCTACGTCGTCCCGGTCACGGTGGTGGGGGTGGCGGCGGCGACCATCGGGCTCGTCCCGGCACTCGCCGCGTCCGGCGACCCCGACCTGCCGAAGATCAGCGCACAGCAACTCATAGAGAAAATCGCCCAGTCGGACGTCCAGCACCTGTCCGGCACCGTCAAGGTCAGCACGGACCTCGGCCTGCCGAACCTCGGCGGCCTGGAGAGCGGCCTGGCCTCCGGCGCGGCCAGGGGTGGTGACGGTTCGTCGGCTGACCCGGCGTCAAAGCTGCCCGAGCTGGCCTCCGGCACGCACACCCTGCGCGTCGCGTCCGACGGCGAGGACCGGCAGAAGGTCTCGCTGATCGAGAGCGCCGCCGAGTACAGCCTCATCCACAACGGCAAGGACGTCTGGGGCTACGACAGCAAGTCGAACGAGGTCTTCCACAGCACCGCGGGCGACAGCGCCGGCAAGCACCGGGGCGAGGCCCCCGCCACGCCCAAGAACTTCGCCGACGAGGCCCTGAAGTCGGTCGACGACACCACCTCGGTGAAGGTCGACGGCACCGCGCAGGTCGCCGGACGCGACGCCTACAGGCTGGTCATCGAGCCGAAGCACGCCTCCGGCACCACGGTCGGCGTGATCAGCATCGCGGTGGACGCCAAGACCGGGCTGCCGCTGAAGTTCACGCTCACCCCGGCGAGCGGCGGCGCCGCCGTGCTGGACGCGGGCTTCACCCGGATCAGCTTCGCCAAGCCGGCCGCCTCGACCTTCGACTTCACCCCGCCCAAGGGCGCGAAGATCACCGAGGGGAAGGACGCGGACAAGGCCGCCAGGAAGGACGCCGGAAAGGACAGCGGGCGGAAGACCGGCCCGGGCCGCCCGTTCCACGAGCCCGGTACGCAGGAGAAGGGCCTGGCCGAGAACGGTCCGAAGGTCCTCGGCAAGGGCTGGAACTCCATCGCCGTGTTCGACACCGGCACCAAGGGCGGCGTCCCGTCGTCCGCCGGCAAGGGCGACCTGAGCGGGTTCCTCGACTCGCTCGGCGACCAGGTCAGCGGCACGTTCGGCAAGGGCACGGTCTTCTCCACCCGCCTGGTCAACGCCCTGATCACGGACAACGGCAAGGTGTACGTCGGTGCCGTCACCAAGGACACGCTGGTGAAGGCGGCGAACGCCGGGAAGTAAGGACCGACGGGCACGAGGGATCGGGGGAGCCGATGGACGAAGAGGACGACGGCGTCATCCAGACGCGGGGGCTCACCAAGCGCTACCGCGGCGGACAGCTCGCCGTCGACGGCCTCGACCTGACCGTCCCGGCGGGCAGCGTCTTCGGCTTCCTCGGCCCGAACGGCTCGGGCAAGACCACCACCATCCGCATGCTGATGGGACTCATCGAGCCCACGTCCGGCACGGCGCGGGTACTGGGGCGCCCCATGCCCCGGTCCTCGCGCACCGTGCTCCCACACGTCGGCGCGCTCATCGAGGGCCCGGCCCTGTACGGCTTCCTCTCCGGCCGGGACAATCTGCTGCGCTACGACGCCGCCGACCCGACCGCCGACCCCCGCACCCGGCGCCGCCGGGTCGCGGCCGCCCTGGACCGGGTGGGCCTGACGGCCGCGGCGGGCAAGAAGGCCAAGGCCTACTCCCTGGGCATGAAACAGCGTCTGGGCCTGGCCGCCGCGCTGCTCCAGCCGCGCAGACTGCTCGTCCTGGACGAGCCGACCAACGGTCTCGACCCGCAGGGCATGCGGGAGATCCGCTCCCTGGTCCGGGAGTTGGCGTCCGACGGGACGACCGTGTTCCTCTCCTCCC
Organism: Streptomyces sp. NPDC052043; assembly: GCF_044548235.1. Taxonomy (NCBI): domain Bacteria; kingdom Bacillati; phylum Actinomycetota; class Actinomycetes; order Kitasatosporales; family Streptomycetaceae; genus Streptomyces; species Streptomyces sp. NPDC052043. Next base: position 197,632 of record NZ_JBIUBT010000010.1, on the reverse strand, counting down.
ATCTGCTGGACGAGATCGAGCAGGTGTGCAGCCATGCGGCGGTCATGGCGCAGGGGCGGCTGATCACCCAGGGCGCCGTGGCGGAGCTGGCCGCGGGAGCGCGCGGCCGGCTGGTGGTGACCACGCCCGACACGGGGGAGGCGGCCCGCGTGCTGAAGGAGCAGGGCGCCGGCGACGTCGTCGTGGGCGAGGGCCGGGTGACCGGCGACCCCCCGGAGCGCGACCTCGCCGACGTGAACGCCGCGCTGGTGACGGCGGGCGTGCGCGTCCGCGGCTTCGGGGTCGAACGGGCCTCGCTGGAGGACGCGTTCGTGGCACTCACGGGGGAGGGTTTCGATGTCGCGGGCTGAGGTCTCGCCGGGGCGGACCGCGGACGGGGCCGTCCGCGCCCCCGGTCCGCTGTGGACCTTCGGACTGCTGCGCAGCGAGCTGGTGACCACCTTCCGGCGCTGGCGCACTCTCGCGCTGCTGGGCGTGCTGGCCGGTGTGCCGGTCCTGGTCGGGGTGGCCGTCAGGATCGAGACGCGGGACGGTTCGTCGGTCGGCGGCGGGGGCGGCGAGGGACCGGCGTTCATCGCGCAGGTCACCAACAACGGACTGTTCCTGGTCTTCACCGCACTGGCCGCCACCCTGCCGTTCTTCCTGCCGATGGCCGTGGGCGTGATCGCGGGTGACGCCGTCGCCGGGGAGGCGAACGCGGGCACCCTGCGCTATCTGCTGGTCGCCCCCGCCGGCCGCACCCGCCTGCTGCTCGCCAAGTACGCCACGACGATGGCCTTCTGCCTGGTCGCCACCCTCGTGGTCGCCGTCTCGGCGCTCCTCGTGGGCGCGTTGCTGTTCCCCCTGGGCGATCTGACGACCATCTCCGGCACGCGGATCAGCTTCGCCGACGGACTGGGCCGGGCGGTGCTGATCGCCCTCGTCGTCGCCGCTTCCCTGATCGGCCTCGCCGCACTCGGCCTGTTCGTCTCGACGCTGACCAACAGCGGGATCGCGGCGATGGCCACGACCGTGGGCCTGCTGATCACCGTTCAGATCGTGGACCAGATCCCCCAGCTGCACGCGATCCAGCCGTACCTCTTCCCCCACTACTGGCTGTCCTTCGCCGACCTCATGCGCGAGCCGGTCTACTGGGACGGCCTGCTGAAGAACCTGGAGTTGCAGGCCCTGTACGCGGCGGTGTTCGGCTCGGCGGCGTGGGCGCGGTTCACGGCGAAGGACATCACGGCCTAGGGGCTGCCCGCGCCAGGGGGTCAGGGGTCGCCCGCGCGGGTCCTCCCCACCCCGGTGAGACGGGCCAGTGGTTCGCTCTCCCGCGGCGGCGCCCCGCTCAGGTCGCCCACCCGCCAGGCCTCCGTCCACGGGACGCGGTAGACGTCGATCACGGCCTCGATCGGCTTCACCCGCTGGGCGAGCCGCCGCGGCAGCCGTCCCGGCGCGTCCGCGACGAGCACCACGGCGTCCAGGTCGAGCCCGGCGGGCGCCTCGCCCCTGCGGAACACCTCCAGGGCCCGGGTAACGGCGTCCAGCCCGGCCGCGTGGGTCCTGGCGACCAGCAGGACCGACGTGGGGGCGCCGGGCTCCGGCCAGGCGCGTCCGCAGTCATGACCCCCGTAGACGACCGCGAGCGTGGTCGTGCCCGCGCCGCCGTGGGTGGCCAGCCAGGAGAACCGGCGGGGCGTGACGGACCGGCCTGCGGGCCGCTCAAGCCTGTCCTCCCACCCGTCGGGCTCGGCGCGGGTGTCGGGCACCGGTCCGCGGACCCAGATCTCCGGTCCCTGTCGTGCGTTTGTTCGCATTTCCGTCCCCCTTCCGCGCCATCCCGGCGATCCTCGCCCGCGAAACGTTACCCGCGTCACAGGAGCACGGTTCCTGGTGCGAGTCTGTGACGTCGTGGTGACGCGGGCAGGGCAGGCGGGCGGAGAGACTCGAATGGACGCGAACGACCGGATGGCACACTCGTCCGAGTGAGGGAGCCGATGTCTCGACTGAGCCGCGGGAAGAAGCGGGAACACGAGCGCGCCGCGCAGCCGGCGGCACCCGTGGCGACGCCGGTCGCCGTCCATGTGCCGGCGGACGGCGCCGGGGCCTCGGTCGGCGGCGTACCGGTCCACCCGGCTCCCGGTGAGGAGGTCCAGCAGGCCGTCCTGGACCACCTCCACCGCATCGCCCTCACCTGCGGCCACCCCGTCCTCGCCACGGTCACCGACGAGCGCATCGGCTACGTCGTCCCCCTCCAGGTCCGCACCGACGGCTCCAGCGCGTTCGCGGCGGAGCCCCTGCGCACGGCACCGCCGGACCCGCCGGCCGGCGTACCCGGACCGGGCCCGGCCGCGCGGCCGGAGGACGACAGGGTGACGCACGTCCTGAAGCAGCTCGCGGAACCGCCTCGCGAGCCCCGGGCGGCTGACAGGACCCCGCATGCCGGGAACGCGCCCACCTTCCCGTTGCGGGCGGTTCCCGAGCCGCAGGCGCCGTCCACCGGGGCGGCACCGGCGTTCGCCTCGCCGGCGTCGCCGGAACTGCCGAGCGACACGCCCTTCGGCACGGCCGTCGCCCCCACAGGGGTGTTCGGCCCGCCCCCGGCGATGGACGCAAGCCCGGCCGACCCGAACCCGCAACCGGAACGGCCCACGCCCGCCGACCAGGACCTCACGCCCGCCGATCAGATCCCCGTGTCTGCCGACCGGGCCCTCGTGTCTGCCGACCGGGCCCCGGGGCCTGCTGATCGGATCCCCGTGTCTGCCGACCGGGCTCTCGTGTCTGCCGACCGGGCCTCGGGGCCTGCTGATCGGATCCCCGTGTCTGCCGACCGGGACCTCGCGCCCGCCGATCAGGACCCGGCGTCCGGCTGCCAGGCCTGTGCGCCCGCCGTCCCCGGGGCAGCCGCGACCTCCCACCCACCCCAGCACGCGCACCCGGCGCACCCACACCCGGGCACGGACCCCGACCGGGCCGTACCCGACGGGGCTGCACCTGATCCGCTCGCGCCCGACCGGGCCGCACCTGACCGAGCTGTGCCCGACCGGGCTGTACCTGACCGGGCCGCACCTGACCGCGCTGCACCCGACCCGCTCGAACCCGACCCCAAGCCCACCCCCGCCCGGGGGTTCGACGCGGTGGCGGAGGCGGTGCTCGGGGAGGATCCCAGGACCGCGGCCGGGGAAGCGGGCGTCGTCCTGTTCGCCGAACCCCTGGCGCGCGTCAACGAGGCCGTGAAGGAGGGCCGGATCGAGGAAGCGGCGACCCTGGCCGAACGCACGGTCGCGGACGCGTCCGGCACGCTCGGCCCGGAGCATCCCGAGGTGCTGCGGGTGCGCGAACTCACCGCCTACATCGCCTACCTGGCGGGCGATCCGCTCCGTTCCTTCGGCATCTCCCTCGCCCTCGCCCGCATCCGCCACCGTGCCCGGGACACGGATGCGGCCTACGGCGACGTGCAGAGCGCCTCGGCCGCCTGGCGCGCGGTCCGCGACCCCGAGCAGGGCCTGCGGCTCGGCCGCGAGCTGATCGACCTGTGGGCCGAACTCGCCGCCGAGGACGGCCCGGCCGCCGACGACATCGAACAACTGGAGTCCGCCCGCGCCCGCATGGACCGCCTGGCCCGGCGGGCCCGCACCGCGACACCGCCGCCCACAGGCTGACCGGCGCCCTACGCCACGCAGAACACGTTGCCCTCCGGGTCCTCCAGCACCGTCCACTCCCCGGCGGGCTCCCGTACGTGCCGCAGCACCCGTGCCCCGAGGTCCTTCAGCCGCTGCACCTCGTCCGCGCGCCGGCCCTCACCGGGGTGCAGGTCGAGGTGGAGCCGGTTCTTGCCGGACCTGGCCTCCGGCACCCGCTGGAACAGCAGCCGCCTCCCCAGACCGGTGCCGCGCTCCTTGTCGTACGGGTCGTCCGGGTGCCGTACGCCGATCAGGTCCCGGAAGGCCGGGCGGCCGTGGAACTCGACCGTGGCCTCGCCCGGCAGCGCCCCCAGCTCCACCAGCCGCTCGACCAACGCGCTGTTGTCCTCCACCTCGTAGTGCAGCGCGGCGGCCCAGAAGTCGGCCTGCGCGTGCGGGTCGGCGGCGTCGACGACGAGCTTCCAGTGCAGCGGGGCGGGCGCGGAGCCCGTGGGTGTCCGAGTCATGTAACCAGTTATAGTGGTTACATGAGTGCGCGTGCCAGGGAAACGCGGAAATCCACCACCGGTCTGACGCTCGTCTCGCACGACGGAAAGCCCTACCGCTTCGATCCGGGGGCGCTGTGCCTGGAGTTGCTGACGACGGGCGGCCCGGGCGCCTTCGCCCGCTACGAGATGCTGCACGGCCCCGCCGACCTGGTCGCCTGGGCCGGTCGCAGCAGGCTCGCCCCGGGGCTGGAACTGACGGTCGGCGAGGACGAGGTGGAGCGCGCCCGCGGCTTCCGCGACGCCCTCTTCCTGCTCACCGCCGACCGCGCGCACGGCCGTCCGCTCCAGCCGGGCCACGTGGCCACGGTCAACGAGACGGCGGCCGAACCGTCCCTCGTCTCCCGGCTCACCCCGGCCGGCACCCGGATCTGGGCGCCAGGCGCCACCGGCACGCGGCTGCTGTCGACGGTGGCCCGGGACGCGGTCGACCTGTTCACCGGTCCGTACGCCGACCGCGTCCGCGAATGCGGTGCCCACGACTGCTACCTGCTGTTCGTCGACACCTCACGTCCGGGCCGGCGGCGCTGGTGCGCGATGGAGCACTGCGGCAACCGGGAGAAGGTGCGAGCCCACCGCGCCCGCACCCCGCGCACGCCCGACGCGGGCCATCCCGGCAGGCCCTAGCGGGCCGGGGTCCGACGCGCCGCCCGCGGCACGTCCGCGGCAGCGGCTATGCGTCCACCGGGTCGGCCTGCGCCGTCGCCGCGGTCCTGGGGGCGGCGGCGAGCCGGGCCCTGAGCTGTGCCGCCCGCCGGGCGGTGCGCAGCCCGTCCCAGGTCAGCATGGTCAGGGCCAGCCAGACCAGGGCGAAGCCGGCCCAGCGCTCGGCCGGCATGGACTCGTGGAAGTAGGCGACGCCGAGCAGGAACTGGAAGACCGGGGCCATGTACTGCAGCAGGCCCAGGGTGGACAGCGGCACCCGTATCGCGGCCGCGCCGAAGCAGACCAGCGGCAGCGCGGTGACGATGCCGGTGGAGGCGAGCAGGGCGGCGTGCCCGGCGCCCTCGGCGGCGAACGTCGAGGTGCCGTGCGTGCCCAGCCACAGCAGGTAGCCCAGGGCGGGCAGGAACTGTACCGCGGTCTCGGCGGCCAGCGACTCGACGCCGCCGAGGTTGACCTTCTTCTTCACCAGGCCGTAGGTGGCGAAGGAGAAGGCGAGGCAGAGGGAGATCCACGGCGGGCGGCCGTACCCGACGGTGAGCACGACGACGGCGGCGGCGCCGGTGCCGACCGCCGCCCACTGCACGGGCCGCAGCCGCTCCTTGAGGAGCAGCACGCCCATCGCGATGGTGACCAGCGGGTTGATGAAGTAGCCGAGGGAGGCCTCCACCACGTGCCCGCTGTTGACGGACCAGATGTAGACGCCCCAGTTGACGGTGATCACGGCGGCGGCGATCACGACGAGGGCCAGCCGGCGCGGCTGGCGCAGCAGTTCACCGGCCCAGGCCCAGCGGCGTACGACGAGCAGGGCGACGGCCACGAAGGCGAGGGACCACACCATGCGGTGGGCGAGGATCTCGATCGCCCCGGAGGGTTTGAGCAGCGGCCAGAACATGGGGACGAGGCCCCACATCCCGTAGGCGGCGATGCCGTTCAGCAGTCCTGTGCGCCGTTCACCCCTCGGCTTCTCGCTCACTTGTTCCTCCTTCGTGCCGGCCGCGTGCCGTGCGACGGGCATCAAAGAAGGTAGCGCCACGCGCCCTCGCCTGTCATGTCCGTATGGCCAAACGGTCATGACGGGCGGGTGACGGTTTCCCCGGTGTCCTCCCCGGTACTTCCCCGGTGCCGCTCAGCCCCGGGCGCGACGACGAGGCCCGGGCCGCACGGACCCGGGCCTCGTGAGACGGAGTGGGCCGCTCAGCCGACGACCGTCCAGGTGTCCCCGCCGGCCAGCAGTGCGGCCAGGTCGCCCTTGCCCCGCTGCTCGATCGCCTCGTCCAGCTGATCGGCCATCGCGGTGTCGTAGACCGGGCGGTCGACGGACCGGAGGACGCCGATCGGGGTGTGGTGGAGGGTGTCGGGGTCGGCCAGCCGGGACAGCGCGAACGCCGTGGTGGGGGAGGCCGCGTGGGCGTCGTGGACGAGGATCTCGGACTCGTTGTCCGGGGTGACGTCCACGACGGACAGGTCACCGGTGCGCGCGTCCCGGACGACACCGCGTTCGCGGTCCGCGCCGAAACGGATCGGCTGCCCGTGCTCCAGGCGGATCACGGCCTCCTGGGCCTGCTGCCGGTCCTTGAGGGCCTCGAAGGCGCCGTCGTTGAAGATGTTGCAGTTCTGGTAGATCTCGATCAGCGCCGTGCCGGGGTGGGCGGCGGCCTGGCGCAGCACCTCGGTGAGGTGTTTGCGGTCGGAGTCGATGGTGCGCGCGACGAAGGACGCCTCGGCGCCGATCGCGAGGGAGACCGGGTTGAAGGGGGCGTCGAGGGAGCCCATCGGCGTCGACTTGGTGATCTTGCCGATCTCGGAGGTGGGGCTGTACTGGCCCTTGGTCAGACCGTAGATCCGGTTGTTGAACAGCAGGATCTTGAGGTTGACGTTGCGGCGCAGGGCGTGGATGAGGTGGTTGCCGCCGATGGACAGCGCGTCGCCGTCACCGGTGACGACCCACACGCTCAGGTCGCGCCGCGAGGTGGCCAGGCCGGTGGCGATGGCGGGGGCGCGGCCGTGGATGGAGTGCATCCCGTAGGTGTTCATGTAGTACGGGAAGCGGGAGGAGCAGCCGATGCCGGAGACGAAGACGACGTTCTCCCTGGCCAGCCCCAGCTCGGGCATGAAGCCCTGGACGGCCGCCAGGATCGCGTAGTCGCCGCAGCCGGGGCACCAGCGCACTTCCTGGTCGGACTTGAAGTCCTTCATGGACTGCCGGGCCTGGGCCTTCGGCACCAGGGAGAGCGCCTCGGCCGTGCCCGTGCCTTCCGTGGACGTCTCAGCCATCGATGGCCTCCTTGAGAGCCGTGGCGAGCTGTTCCGCCTTGAACGGCATGCCGTTGACCTGGTTGTACGAGTGCGCGTCCACCAGGTACTTCGCCCGCACGAGGGTCGCGAGCTGGCCGAGGTTCATCTCGGGGATCACCACCTTGTCGTAACGCTGCAGGACCGCGCCGAGGTTCTTCGGGAAGGGGTTGAGGTGGCGCAGGTGGGCCTGCGCGATGGACTCCCCGGCCGCGCGCAGCCGGCGCACCGCCGCCGTGATCGGCCCGTAGGTCGAGCCCCAGCCCAGGACGAGGGTGCGCGCCCCGTCCGGGTCGTCGACCTCGATGTCGGGGACCTCGATGCCGTCGACCTTGGCCTGCCGGGTGCGGACCATGAAGTCGTGGTTGGCGGGGTCGTAGGAGATGTTGCCGGTGCCGTCCTGCTTCTCGATGCCGCCGACCCGGTGCTCCAGGCCCGGCGTGCCCGGGATCGCCCACGGGCGGGCCAGGGTCTCGGCGTCGCGCTTGTACGGCCAGAACACCTCGGTGCCGTCGTCCAGCGTGTGGTTGGGGCCCTGCGCGAACTGCACGCTCAGCTCCGGCAGTTCGTCCAGGTCCGGGATGCGCCAGGGTTCGGAGCCGTTGGCGAGGTAGCCGTCGGAGAGCAGGAACACCGGGGTGCGGTAGGTCAGCGCGATCCGGGCCGCCTCCAGGGCGGCGTCGAAGCAGTCCGCCGGGGTGCGGGGGGCGACGACCGGGACCGGTGCCTCGCCGTTGCGGCCGTACATGGCCTGCAACAGGTCGGCCTGCTCGGTCTTGGTCGGCAGGCCGGTGGACGGGCCGCCGCGCTGGATGTCCACCACCACCAGCGGCAGCTCCAGCGACACCGCGAGACCGATCGTCTCCGACTTCAGGGCCACGCCGGGGCCGGAGGTGGTGGTGACGGCGAGGGACCCGCCGAAGGCGGCCCCGAGTGCGGCGCCGATGCCGGCGATCTCGTCCTCGGCCTGGAAGGTCCGCACACCGAAGTTCTTGTGCTTGGACAGCTCGTGCAGGATGTCCGAGGCCGGGGTGATCGGGTACGAGCCCAGGAACAGCGGCAGGTCCGCCTGACGGGACGCCGCCACCAGACCGTAGGCCAGGGCCAGGTTCCCCGAGATGTTGCGGTACGTGCCGACGGGGAAGGCCTTGGCGGCCGGGGCCACCTCGTAGGAGACCGCGAAGTCCTCCGTCGTCTCACCGAAGTTCCAGCCCGCGCGGAACGCCGCCACGTTCGCCGCCGCGATGTCCGGCTTCCGGGCGAACTTCGTCCGCAGGAACTTCTCCGTGCCCTCCGTCGGCCGGTGGTACATCCACGACAGCAGGCCCAGCGCGAACATGTTCTTGCTGCGCTCGGCCTCCTTGCGGGACAGGTCGAACTCCTTGAGGGCCTCGACCGTCAGCGTGGTCAGCGGCACCGGATGCAGGTGGTAGCCGTCCAGCGAGCCGTCCTCCAGCGGGGAGGCGGCGTAGCCGACCTTCTGCATCGCGCGCTTGGTGAACTCGTCGGTGTTGACGATGATCTCCGCACCGCGCGGCAGGTCGCCGACGTTCGCCTTCAGCGCCGCCGGGTTCATCGCCACCAGCACGTTCGGCGCGTCCCCGGGAGTGAGGATGTCGTGGTCCGCGAAATGCAGCTGGAAGGACGACACGCCCGGCAGGGTGCCTGCGGGGGCCCGGATCTCGGCCGGGAAGTTCGGCAGCGTGGACAGGTCGTTCCCGAACGACGCCGTCTCCGAGGTGAAGCGGTCACCGGTGAGCTGCATACCGTCACCCGAGTCACCCGCGAACCGGATGATCACCCGGTCCAAGCGGCGGACGTCCTTCGTCCCGGCCGCCCTGCGTTGCTCTCCTACGACAGTTCCGTCGGCCTGCTCCGCTGGACTGCTGACCTGGCTGGTCACTGAACTGGACCTCCTTCGAGGCGGCTGTGTGGGAGCGGCCTTCCCGAAGACCTTTCCCCGGCTTCAACCCTACGACCGTGAGGGTCGCCTTCCCTGCATCGTTCGCATGCCGGACGGACAGATGAGACGGTTCGCACGGTCCGAAACAGTGTCGACGATCACGAGTTCAGATAGGTGAGCACGGCCAGAACACGCCGGTGATCCCCGTCACTTTGGGACAGTCCGAGCTTGAGGAAGATGTTGCTGACGTGCTTCTCGACCGCGCCGTCGCTCACCACCAGCTGCCGGGCGATCGCCGAGTTCGTCCGCCCCTCGGCCATCAGCCCCAGCACCTCCCGCTCCCGCGGGGTGAGCCCGGCCAGCACGTCCTGCTTGCGGCTGCGGCCGAGCAGCTGGGCGACGACCTCCGGGTCCAGGGCCGTACCGCCCTCGGCCACCCGCACCACCGCGTCCACGAACTCGCGCACCTCGGCCACGCGGTCCTTGAGCAGATAGCCCACCCCGCGGCTGGAACCGGCCAGCAGCTCGGTGGCGTACCGCTCCTCCACGTACTGCGAGAGCACGAGCACGCCCAGCGCCGGGTGCGCCTTGCGCAGCTGCACCGCGGCCCGGACCCCTTCGTCGGTGTGCGTCGGCGGCATGCGCACGTCCGCCACGACGACGTCCGGCAGCGCCTGCTGGTCGTGCAGCTCCGCGATGGTCTTGATCAGCGCCTGGGCGTCCCCGACACCCGCCACGACCTCGTGTCCGCGGTCGGTCAGCAGCCGGGTCAGGCCCTCCCTGAGCAGCACTGAATCCTCGGCGATGACCACTCGCACCCTGTCCTCCACGTTTCTCGGCCCCCCACAGCCTCGCCCCACGGCCCTCCGTGCGACACGGTCCAGCATTCCAGTATTCGGATCGTGCCGCGCCCAGGCCAGGGCAAGTGGGAGGGGTGACCACACGTTTCGGCCTGCCGCCGCGACCGGTGTGGCCGCGGCGGCAGGCCGCCGTCAGAAGACGCCGGGCGCGCTCAGCGCCGCCAGGGAAGCTCCGCCGTCACCCGGGTGGGGCCCCCGGCCGGCGAGTCCACGAGCAGGATCCCGTCCACCGCGTCCAGTCGCTCGGCCAGCCCGGCGAGGCCCGACCCCTTCGACACGTCCGCGTTCCCGACCCCGTCGTCCTCGACCTGGAGCATCAGCCGGTCCTCCGCCCGCCAGACGTCCACCGAGGCGGACCGTGCCCCGCTGTGCTTGCTGATGTTCTGGAGCAGCTCGGAGACCGTGAAGTAGGCGATCCCCTCGATGGCCGCCGCCGGCCGTTCGGCCAGATCGACCTCCACCCGCACCGGCACCGTGCAGCGCGAGGCGACCGCGGACAGGGCCGCGTCCAGGCCGCGGTCCGTCAGCACCGCCGGGTGGATCCCCCGCGCCAGGTCCCGCAACTCCTGCAACGCGGTCTTCACCTCGCCGTGCGCCTCGTCCACCATCCGCGCCGCCGCCCGCGGATCCTCCGCCAGCTTCTCCTTCGCCAGCCCCAGATCCATCGCCAGCGCGACCAGCCGGGCCTGCGCCCCGTCGTGCAGGTCCCGCTCGATGCGCCGCAGATCCGCGGCGGCCGTGTCGACCACGACCCCCCGGTCCGACTCCAGCTCCACCACCCGCGCCGACAGCCGCGACGGCCCCAGCAGCCCGTACACCAGCACCCGGTCCACCATCGTCAGAGCCCGCACGATCCACGGCGTGGCCAGCGTGAACAGCAGCCCCACCAGCGCGGTCACCGTGATCTCGAACGGGTTGTCGAGGTAGATGCCGTGCTGGCCGTCGCCGTAGAGCTGGATCCCGCCCTGACCGGCCCACATCGGGAACACCCAGAACCACAGCGGATACGTCAGCAGGCTCCAGCCCAGCGTCCAGAAGACCAGCGAGACCGAGAAGGAGAAGACCGCCCACGGGAAGTGCAGGACCGCGTAGAGCAGGGCCCGCCAGGAGGTGCCGCTCTTCAGCAGGGCCCCCGTCCAGGCCATCAGGCCCCGCCGCTTCGCCCGCAGCGGCTGCGGCTCGGCCACCTCCAGGCCGAGCAGACGGCGTGCCCGCGCCCGCTCCAGCACGCCGAACAGGCGGCAGCCGGCCAGCGCCGCCGCCAGCACCGGGACACCGAGGAACGTCACCAGCAGGCCCGCGCTCAGCGACACCATGGTCACCGCGTACGTGAACAGCATGATGCCGATCGGCAGGTTGAGCAGCACGTACCCGAACTCGCGCCAACTGCGGGCCTCGAACGGCGCCCGCAGCCCGGCCGGCAGCAGGTGCCGTTCCCGGCGGGTGCCACCGTCGTGGAATCCGCCCGCGCTGTAGGGCCCGTACCCCGGTGCGTCCTGCGATCGGTACTGGGTGGCCATCGGCGTCGTCCCGTCTCCTCGTCCGTGCTTCCTGCGGCTGTCCCGCCGTACATCCAGCGTGCTCGGCCGCGGGCGGTGGGACCATGGAGCACGTCGGCGTCCTGGGCGGGGGGTTTTCCCTACCTCGTGCCGGTGGCGCCCCTGCCGGAGGCGGCCACGCCGGACCCGGCGGGACCGGCGCCGTCCGTACGGTCCCGCCACGGCAGCTCCGCCGTGACGGTCGTCGGACCGCCCGGCGGCGACTCGACGACGAACAGGCCGTCGACCGCGTCCAGCCGCTCGGCCAGACCGCGCATGCCCGTCCCGCCGTCCAGCCGGGCGCCGCCGCGGCCGTCGTCCCACACCTGGATCAGCAGTCGGTCGTCGGTCCGCCACACCTCCACGGAGGCGGACCGCGCCCCGCTGTGCTTGCTCACGTTCTGGAGCAGCTCGGAGACCGTGAAGTAGGCGATGCCCTCGATGGCCGCGGCCGGACGCGACTCCAGGTCGACCGTCACCCGCACCGGCACCGTGCACCGCGAGGCCACCGACGACAGGGCCGCGTCCAGGCCGCGGTCGGTCAGCACGGCGGGATGGATACCGCGGGCCAGGTCGCGCAGTTCCTGGAGCGCGAGCTTCACCTCGCCGTGCGCCTCCTCGACCATCGCGGCCACATGCTCGTCCGACTGGCCCTCCAGCAGCTTCTCCTTGGCCAGGCCCAGACCCATGGCCAGATTGACCAGCCGGGCCTGCGCCCCGTCGTGCAGGTCCCGCTCGATGCGCCGCAGATCCGCGGCGGCCGTGTCGACCACGATCCCCCGGTCCGACTCCAGCTCGGCGATCCTCCGCTCCAGCTCGTCGGACGGCGACAGCAGGCCGCGCACCATCGCCCGGTCCACGTTCGCCAGGCCCCGCGCGAGGAAGGGCAGCACCGGCCAGAGCACGAAGAGCGAGGTCAGCGTGAGCGCGAAGGTGAACACACCCCAGGGCAGCCGTATGAAGTGGTACAGCGCCGAGCGCCAGCCCACCGGGTCCTTCAACGCCATCCACATCCGGCCGACCAGCCCCTTCGAACCGTGCAGGGACAGCGGGCTCGGTTCGTCGATCCGCACCCCGAGCAGCGCCCGCGCCCGAGCCCGCTCCAGCCGGCCCAGCAGACGCGAGCCCGCAAGCCCCAGCGCCAGCAGCGGGAAGCCGATCACGTTGAGCGTCAGCGCGCTGCCGGTCAGGAGCACCGTCACCACATAGACGAAGCCGAGCAGCGACACCGGCAGATTCACCAGGAGATGCGTGATCTCCCTCCAGGTGGGCAGGTCGTAGGCGAAACGGGCTGGGGGCAGCCGGTCCTCGGCGCCGGCTGCCGCCGGATCGGCGGCGGGGATGCGAGCGGTCATAGGGGCCAGCGTGCCGTGCGGCGGCCGTCGGCGCCATGAGGTGGGCCGCCCTCGGACACTGGGGAAAACCCCACCTTCGCGTCCCACGGTGTGACGGGCTGCTTACCCGTCCTTTATCAGGGCCTAGACTCCCGTGCGTACAGATCGTCGAACAGCCGAACAGTACGGGGCCGTACGGGGCCGGGAAAACAGGTCCGCCAGGGCCAGGGAGTGAGGAACGGACGGTGCGGGAGACGTTGCGGGGGTCGACCGCCGTCGTCGCGGCGGACTACTTCCAGTCCTACTCGGTCGTCGGCGTGCTCGCCGTCGTCGGCGTGCTGTTCGTCGCCGTCGCCTTCGGCGCGGGACGCCTGCTGCGCCCGGTGGTCCCCACCCCGGAGAAACTGCTGACGTACGAGTGCGGTGTCGACCCCGTCGGCGAGGGCTGGGCACACACCCAGGTCCGCTACTACGTCTACGCGTTCCTGTACGTGATCTTCGCCGTCGACTCGATCTTCCTGTTCCCCTGGGCGACGGTCTTCGCCGCCCCCGGCTACGGCGCGACGACGCTCGTGGAGATGTTCATCTTCCTCGGCTTCCTCACCGTGGGCCTGCTGTACGCATACAAGAAGGGCGTCCTGACATGGACGTGACCCCCATCACCCCCGAACCGGTACCGCTGCCGGAGCCGAAGCGGCTGGGCACGCTCGCCCGGCTCGCCCCGGAGCCGATGAAGGTCGTCCTGAACTGGGGCCGGCGCTACTCGCTCTGGGTCTTCAACTTCGGCCTCGCCTGCTGCGCGATCGAGTTCATCGCCGCGTCGATGGCCCGGCACGACTTCATCCGCCTCGGCGTCATCCCGTTCGCGCCCGGGCCCCGCCAGGCCGACCTGATGGTGGTGTCCGGCACGGTCACGGACAAGATGGCCCCGGCGATCAGGCGGCTGTACGAGCAGATGCCCGAGCCCAAGTACGTCATCTCCTTCGGCGCCTGCTCCAACTGCGGCGGCCCGTACTGGGACTCGTACTCCGTCACCAAGGGCGTCGACCAGATCATCCCGGTGGACGTCTACGTCCCCGGCTGCCCGCCCCGCCCCGAGGCGCTGCTCCAGGGCATCCTGAAGCTCCAGGAGAAGATCGCGCACGAGTCGCTGGGGGAGCGGTACGCGACCGGGACGGCCCGTCCTTCGACGGCGGCGCTGCAGAGCGGCCTCGTGCGGCCGCCGGCCGGCGCGGCCACCGGCGAGGGGGACCCGCGATGAGTGGGGCCGGCTGGCTGCCCGCGCCCGTCGAGGAACTGTTCGGGACCGGGGCGACGGCGGAGGAGGCCTACGCGGTCCTGACGGTGGACGTGCCGCCGGACACCTGGATCTCCGCGCTGCTGACCGCCCGCGACGAGCTGGGCTGCACGTACTTCGACTGGCTGAGCGCCGTCGACGAGCCGGGCACGGGATTCCGCGTCTCGGCCCACGTCGTCGCCCTCGCCCCGGTCCGGCGCCTACTGGTGCGTACGACGGTCCCGCACGAGGCGCCGGTCCTGCCGACCGCGGTGGACGTCTACGCCGGCGCGGCCTGGCACGAGCGGGAGACGCACGAGATGTTCGGCGTCTCCTTCCGGGACCACCCCGCCCTGGACCACCTCCTCCTGCCCGAGACCTTTGAGGGCCACCCCCTGCGCAAGGACTTTGTCCTCGCGGCCCGCGTCGCCAAGGCGTGGCCCGGTGCCAAGGAACCCGGGGAGCCCGCGGCGGGTGCCGCCCACGGCGGGCCCAAGCGCCGCCAGATACTGCCGCCGGGCGTGCCCGACCCCAACGAGTGGGGCCCCCAGAAGGGCCAGCTCCCGCCCGCCCCGTCCCGCCCGGCGCGGGGCGCGGCCCGGCCTGCGAGCGACCGCCCGGCCCGCCGAACGCGCACGGCGGCGGAGGGCTCCGCCGGCCGGGCGGCCACATCCCCCACGGCTCCCGGCCCCGAGCAGCCCACGGCTCCCGCCGCCCGGCCCCGCCGGACACGCAGCGCGAGCGGGGGCTCGGCGAGTCAGGTGGCCGGCCGCGACGAGGGTGCGACGGCGCCCGCTGAGGGCTCCGCCGACCGGGCGGCCACGACTCCTGCGGCTCCCGGCCCCGAGCAGCCCGCGGCTCCCGCCGCCCGGCCCCGGCGGACACGCAGCGCGAGCGAGGGCTCGGCAAGTCAGGCGGCTCGCCGCGACGAGGGTGCGCCCGGGCAGGCCGACGTGACGGCAGCCGAGCGCGCCGCGACCACGCCGCAGGCGGCTCCGGAAGCCGGGCCGCCCGCCGAGGGCGCGCCTGAAGACGCCGGCCGGCGGGACGCGGCGAGCCCGAAGCCGTCGGCGGCGCCGCGCAGTTCGGACGCCCCCTGGCACCACGCCCGTCCGGCGTTCGACGAGTCCGCGCCGAGGTCCGAGGACGACGAACCCGACGCCACCGAACCCCCCGCCACGTCCGACGAACCGGAAGGAGGCCCGCGGTGAACGGTGTCGTCGATGTCGCCCTGCGACTGGTCGTCGTCTTCGTGGTGTTCCTGACCTTCCCCCTGATCGTGGGGCAGACCGAGCACAAGGTGATGGCGCACATGCAGGGCCGCCTCGGCCCCATGTACGCCGGCGGCTTCCACGGCTGGGCCCAACTCATCGCGGACGGCGTGAAGTTCGCACAGAAGGAGGATGTGGTCCCGGCCGGTGCCGACCGCCGGGTCTTCCAGCTCGCCCCCGCCGTGGCCCTGCTGCCCTACCTCCTCGTGCTGCTCGCCATCCCGATCGGCCCCGGTGAGGGAGCCGTCGGCCAGGTCCTCGACGCGGGCATCTTCTTCGTGCTCGCGGTGATGGCCGTCGGCGTGCTCGGCTCGCTCATGGCCGGCTGGGCCTCCGCCAACAAGTTCTCCCTCCTCGGCGGCCTGCGCACCGCCGCCCAGCTCCTCGCCTACGAGCTGCCGATGCTGCTCACCGCCGCCTCCGTGGCGATGGCGGCCGGAACGGTCTCCCTGCCCGGCATCGTCCACGCCTTCCACTGGTGGTGGCTGCCCTGGCAGATCGTCGGCGCGATCGTCTTCTTCGTCGCCGGCCTCGCCGAACTGCAACGCCCGCCGTTCGACATGCCCGTCGCCGACTCGGAGATCATCTTCGGCGCGTACACCGAGTACACCGGGCTGCGCTTCGCCCTGTTCCTCCTCGCCGAGTACGCCGGGATCGTCGTCCTGTGCGGACTGACCACCGTCCTCTTCCTGGGCGGCTGGCACGGCCCCTGGGGCGCCGACGGCCTCGGCTGGCTGTGGACCCTGCTGAAGGCCGCGATCCTCGCCTTCGTCGTCATCTGGCTGCGGGTCACCTACCCCCGCCTGCGCGAGGACCAGCTCCAGAAACTCTCCTGGACCCTGCTCGTCCCCCTCTCCCTCGCCCAGATCGCCCTCACCGGCATCGTCAAGGTGGTGATCCAGTAGCCATGGCCCCCATCCCCGGCAGCGGCCTGGCCAAGGGCCTGGCCGTCACCCTCCGCACGATGACGAAGAAGACCGTCACCGAGCAGTACCCCAACGTCCAGCCCGACCTGCCGCCCCGCACCCGCGGCGTCATCGGCCTGTTCGAGGAGAACTGCACCGTCTGCATGCTGTGCGCCCGCGAGTGCCCGGACTGGTGCATCTACATCGACTCCCACAAGGAGACGGTCCCCGCGGCGGTTCCCGGCGGCCGCGACCGCAGCCGCAACGTCCTCGACCGCTTCGCCATCGACTTCTCCCTGTGCATGTACTGCGGTATCTGCATCGAGGTCTGTCCTTTCGACGCTCTGTTCTGGTCCCCGGAGTTCGAGTACGCCGAGACCGACATCCGCGAGCTGACCCACGAGCGCGACAAGCTGCGCGAGTGGATGTGGACCGTGCCCGCGCCGCCCGCCCTCGATCCCGGCGCGGAGGAACCCAAGGAGATCGCCGCCGCCCGCAAGACCGCCGAGAAGCTGGCGGCCGCGCAGGCCGAACCGCGGGAGGGGGAGGACGCGTGAGCATCGCCGCCGCAAGCCACGGCTTCCTCTCCCCGACCGGCGTCGAGATCGCCTTCCTTCTCGTCGGCCTGGTCACCTTCGGCGCCGCCCTCGTCACCGTCACCACCCGGCAGCTCGTGCACGCCGCCCTGTGGCTGGTGGTGGCCCTCGGCGGCATCGCCGTGGAGTACCTGCTGCTCACCGCCGAGTTCATCGCCTGGGTGCAGGTCCTCATCTACGTGGGTTCCGTCGTCGTCCTCCTCCTGTTCGGACTGATGCTCACCAAGGCCCCCATCGGCCGCTCCCCGGACGCCGACTCCGGCAACCGCTGGGCCGCCCTGACCGTGGCCGTCGCCGCCGCGGCCGCCCTGGTCTGGGTGGTCGTCGACGCCTTCCGCACCACCTGGGTCGACCTGGACGGCGCCGCCGCCGGATCGACCAGGGCCACCGGCGAGAGCCTGTTCCAGAACTGGGTCCTGCCCTTCGAGGCCCTCTCCGTCCTGCTCCTGGCCGCGCTGGTCGGCGCGATCGTCCTGTCCCGCAAGGCGAAGGCAGCCGCCGCCCCCCAGGCCGCCGCGCCCCGGGCCCCGGGGGCCCACGGCGGCCCGGGCGCGAAGGAAGGTGTCCGCTGATGCACCTCGCCTATCCCGCCGTGCTCTCCGCCCTCCTGTTCTGCACCGGCCTGTACGGCGTCCTCGCCCGCCGCAACGCGATCCTGGTCCTGATGTCCGTCGAGCTCATGCTCAACGCCGTCAACCTCAACCTGGTCGCCTTCGACGTCTGGCTCAGCAGGGCCGCGATCGAGACCCTGCACTCCGGTCAGGCCCTGACCCTGTTCACCATCGCCATCGCCGCCGCCGAGATCGGCATCGGCCTGGCGATCGTCCTCGCCGTCCACCGCAACCGCGGCACCTCGGACATCGACCGGCTCCGCGACTCCGCCGAGGGCCCCGACGACTCCGACGACGGCCCCCACAGCGCCGCCGCGACCGCTCAGGCCGCTGAGAAGGCTGAGGCCACCGCGTGACCACGACCACCCTCGCCGTCCTCGTTCCCCTCCTTCCGTTCCTCGGCGCCGTGGCCGGTCTGCTGCTCGGCCGCACCGCGCCCGGCTTCGTCCGCCCGCTCGCCGTACTGCCGCCCCTGGCCTCCCTGGTCCTGGCCGTGCTGGTCGCCGCGGACCAGGGCGGCGGCCGGGCCGTAGACGCCGCCACCGAGCTCACCCCCACCGGCTCGGTGCCCATCGAGCTCGCCCTGCACATCGACGGCTTCGCCGCGCTCGTCGCCGTCCTGGTCGGCGTGGTCGCCACCTGCGTGCAGATCTACTCCATGGGCTACCTGCGCGAGGACCCGCGCTACCCCTCGTACGCCGCGCTCGTCTCCCTGTTCACCTCCGCGATGCTGCTCGTCGTCTACTCGGGCGACCTGATCGTCCTGCTGGTCGGCTGGGAGGTCATGGGCATCTGCTCCTACTTCCTGGTCGGCCACTACTGGGAGACCCCTCAGGCCCGCGCCGCCTCCCTCAAGGCCTTCCTGGTCACCAAGCTCGGCGACGTGCCCTTCCTGATCGGCCTGTTCGCGCTCGGCGCCGACGCCGGGTCCTTCCGGATCACCCAGGTCCTCGGCACCGTCGCGAGCGGCGGACTGCACCACCCGACCCTGATCGGGCTGCTGCTCCTCGCCGGCGTGGCGGGCAAGTCCGCGCAGTTCCCGCTGCACACCTGGCTCCCCGACGCCATGGCGGGCCCGACGCCCGTCTCCGCGCTGATCCACGCCGCGACGATGGTCGCCGCCGGTGTCTACTTCGTCGCCCGGCTCCTCCCCGTCTTCCAGGCCTCCTCGGCCGCGATGGTCGTCCTCGCCGTCATGGCCGCCGTGACGATGGCCGGCTCGGCGCTCGCCGCCCTCGCCCAGGACGACATCAAACGCGTCCTCGCCTACTCGACGACCGGCCAGCTCGGCTACATGACCGGCGCGCTCGCCGTCGGCGACCGCGGCGCGGCCGTCTTCCACCTCCTGTCGCACGGCGCCTTCAAGGCGCTGCTGTTCCTCGCGGCCGGCGTGATCATCCACGCCGCCGGCACCAACTCGCTGGCCGCCATGTCCCGCATGAGCAACCTGCGGGCCCGCGTCCCGGACGCCTACTGGACGATGACCGTGGCGCTCCTCGCGCTCGCCGCGATCCCCCCGTTCAGCGGCTTCTTCTCCAAGGAGTCCGTCCTCGGCGCCGCGGAGCACGTCGCCACCGGGAACACCAGCCATGCCCCCGTGGCGGCGGGCTGGACCGTCCTCGTGGCCGGCCTCCTCACGGCCCTGCTCACCGGCGCCTACGCCATGCGCCTGTGGCTGCTGGCCTTCCGCGGCCGGGGCGCCGAGGCCCCCGACCACGGCCGGCAGCCCCTCGTCATGAACGCGGTGCTCTGGGTGCTCGCCCTCCCCTCCCTCGCCTTCGGCGGCCTCGCCTTCCGCGTCCTGCCCGGATGGTTCGACGGCCGGGACCTGACCCCCACGCTCATCACCTCCGTGCTCGGCACGGGGGTGGCCCTGGTCGGCGGCATCGTCACCTACGGCGCCTGGCAGCACGCCACCGCGCTCGCCGCCCACCCCGAGGGCGCCGGACTCGCCGACCCCGGACGGCTGCTGCTCGGACCGCTGCACCGGCACGCGGCCGTCGGCTTCCACCTCGACGCCGTGTACGCGGCCCTGTTCGTCCGGCCGGTGCTGGCCGGAGCGAGCCTCGTCCGGTTCCTCGACCGGGAGGTCGTCGAGACCTACGTACGCGGCGCCGGCGCCGCACCCCGACTGCTCGGGGCCGTCGTACGGCGCGCCCAGACCGGCAATGTGCAGACCTATGTGAGCGCGCTGCTCGCCGGCACCGTCGTCCTGGCGGTCGCTGCCGTCCTTGTCGCCACGGGAGCGTGAGCAGGCGTGATCGATATCAACGAGTCCGTGATGCAGTTCCTTCTGGCGTTCCTCGTCGCCGGCCCGCTCCTCGGGGCGCTCGCCGCCCTCCTGCCCGCGCCGCCCGGGCTGAAGGGGAAGTCACCCGAGCAGGCCGTCCTCCGGCACGGCGTGACCGTCACCGGCGTGATCCTCGCCGCGGCGATCGTCCTCGCGCTCGGCTTCGACCACGCCCACCCGTCGAGGATGCAGGCCACGACCGACATCAGCTGGATCCCCGCACTCCATGTGCGCATCCACCTCGGCGTCGACGGCATTTCCCTCCCCCTCGTCGTGCTGACCGCGCTGCTGACCTTCCTCTGCGCGCTGTACTCCTACTTCAAGCCGCCCGCGGGTCCCACCCCGAAGGCCTTCGTCGCGCTGCTGCTCCTCCTCGAGTCCGGCACCCTCGCGACCTTCGCCGTCCTCGATCTGCTGCTGTTCTTCCTCGCGTTCGAGACGGTCCTCATCCCGATGTACTTCCTCATCGCCCGCTGGGGCGGCGAGGGCCGTCGGGCCGCCGCCTGGCGGTTCATCCTCTACACGCTGCTCGGCTCGGTCGTCATGCTGCTCGGCCTGCTCCTCGTCGGGCTCAGGGCGGGCACGTTCGACATGGTGGCACTCGCCACTGACAACGGCCGGTCACTGACCGCGTCCGTGCAGGTCATCGCCGTTCTGGCGATCGGTCTCGGACTCGCGGTCAAGACACCGATGTGGCCGCTGCACAGCTGGCTGCCGGACGCGCACACCGCCGCCCCGACCGTCGGCTCGGTGCTCCTCGCCGGCGTCCTGCTGAAGATGGGGACGTACGGCTTCGTCCGCATCCTGCTGCCGATCGCACCCGACGGCTTCCACACGTTCGCGCCCTATCTGGCCGCCCTCGCCGTCGTCGGGATCATCTACGGATCCCTGGCCTGCCTCGCCCTCGTCAGGCAGGGTGCGAAGGGCGACCTCAAGCGGCTCATCGCCTACTCCTCGGTCGGCCACATGGGCTTCGTCCTGCTCGGCATCGCCACCATGACCCCCACCGGCGTCAACGGCGCTCTCTTCGCCAACATCGCCCACGGCCTCATCACCGGCCTGCTGTTCTTCCTCGTCGGCGCGCTCAAGGACCGCACCGGCACCACCGACCTCGACGCCCTGGCCGAGAAGTCCGGCGCCGCGCTGTACGGAAAGGCCCCGCGTCTCGGCGCACTCATCGCCTTCGGCGCCGTCGCCTCCCTCGGCCTGCCGGGCCTCGCCGGGTTCTGGGGCGAGATGCTCGCCCTGTTCGGCTCGTTCCAGCCGGCCGCCGGCCTCAGCCGGCCCGCCTTCCTCACCTTCATGGCGATCGGCGCCTTCGGCACCCTGCTGACCGCCGCGTACATGCTCGTCGTGGTCCGCCGCGTCTGCATGGGCGCCGTACCGCGGCAGGCGCCGCGGCTCGCCGACGTCCGGGGCTACGAGTTCGCGGCCTGGACCCCGCTCGTCGCCCTCACCGTCCTCGCCGGACTCTGGCCGAAGGCCCTGCTCGGGCTCACCGACCCGGCCGTGCAGCAGCTCCTCGCAGGAGGCACCCGATGAGCGCCCTGGCCCAGACGGCGGCCGAGTCGATGGTCCAGTCCGTCGACTGGCTCGCCGTCGCGCCGCCCACCCTCACCGCGGTGATCGCCCTCGTGGTCCTCGTCGCCGACCTCTTCGTGCCTCAGGCGCGCAAGCCCCTCCTCGGGTGGCTCTCCGTCGCCGGACTCGCCGCCGCCGCGCTGCTGCTCCTGCCGCTCCTCGACGGCGACCGCGCCACGTTCTGCCAGACCGGCCACCCCGACGTCTGCAGCTACACCGCCGACCGGTTCACCCTCGTCATCCAGTTCCTCGTCCTCGGTGGCGCCCTCCTGACCGCGCTGCTGTCGGTCACCGCACTGAAGGACGGGCGCAGGACACTGCCCGAAGGGGAGTTCTGGTTCCTGCTGCTGGCCTCCGCCGCCGGCGCCGCGCTCCTGCCCGCCGCACGCGACCTGGCGACCCTCGTCGTCGCCCTGGAGGTCGCCTCCCTGCCCGCCTTCGCCCTCGTCGGCCTTAGGCACGGCGACCGCAGGTCCTCCGACGCGGCCCTCAAGTTCTTCCTGTCCTCGGTCACCGCCACCGCCGTCAGCCTGCTCGGCGTCAGCTTCGTCTACGCCACCACCGGCACCCTGTACCTCACCCGGATCGCCGAACGCGTTCAGCACGTCGACGGCCAGTTCCAGACGCTCGCCCAGACCGGCGTCGTCCTCACCCTCGTCGGCTTCGCCTTCAAGACCGCGGCCGTCCCCTTCCACTTCTGGGTGCCCGACACCTACGTGGGCGCCCCCCTGCCGGTCGCCGCCTATCTGTCGGTCGTCGGCAAGGCCGTCGGCTTCACCGGGCTGATCCTCGTCACCGTCGTCGCCCTCCCGTCGTACTCCGGCGCCTGGGGTCCCGCGCTGGCCGCGCTCGCCGCCCTCACCATGACCGTCGGCAACGTCGGCGCCCTGCGCCAGCAGGCCACGCGCGCGTACAGCGCGGTACGGCTGCTCGCCTGGTCCTCCGTCGGCCAGGCCGGCTACCTCCTGGTGCCGATCGCCGCCGCGGGCTACTCCAGGGACCCGCAGAAGTCGATCGGATCCACGGTCGCCTACGCGCTCATGTACGCCGCCGTGAACATCGGCGCCTTCGCCGTGGCCGCGCTCGTGGGCCGTACCAAGGAACGCAACCGCGTCAGCGACTACCGCGGCCTGTACGCCACGAACCCGCTGACCGCCCTGGTGCTGGCCTTCTTCCTGCTCTGCCTGGCCGGCCTCCCCCCGGGCGTCATCGGGCTGTTCGCCAAGGTCACCGTGTTCTCCGCGGCCGTCGACGCCGGACTCGGCTGGCTCGCCGTCGTCATGGCCGTCAACGTCGTCATCGCGCTGTTCTACTACCTCCAGTGGGCGGCCCTGCTGTTCCGCGCGCCCGAGGGCGAACCCGTCCGGCACCGCGTCCCGGCCCCGCTCACCGCCGCCCTCGCCCTGACCGCCGTCCTCGGCGCGGCCCTCTCCGGAGCACCCCAACTGGTGCTCCGCTTCGCCGGCACCGGCCTGTTCTGAGCACCCGCGCCCCGCCACGCGCGCGTGGCGCGGCGCGGCCTCACGCGCGCGTGCCGACCGGCGCCCCACTCACCCGGACGGCCCGCGCGCCGTCGCACGGACCAGGGAACCCGTGGCCCCCGCCTGGCGTTGACCAGTTCGGAAGGGTCCACTGGACGTGACGCCACACGGCACCGGTGGAGTCGAAGCGCAGTGAAGCGAAGGGTTCCCCTGCCGCACCACTTGGAGGGCGTACCGTGCACCGCCGGCACAACGGGCTCAGGACCGCAGTCCTCCTGGGGGGACTGTCCGCACTCATCATCCTCATCGGCAGTTTCTTCGG
Organism: Streptomyces sp. NPDC052043; assembly: GCF_044548235.1. NCBI lineage: Bacteria > Bacillati > Actinomycetota > Actinomycetes > Kitasatosporales > Streptomycetaceae > Streptomyces > Streptomyces sp. NPDC052043. Next base: position 174,535 of record NZ_JBIUBT010000010.1, on the reverse strand, counting down.
CCGAACGGGCCTGGTCGTCGCGGTCCTCATCGCCCTCGGCACCAACGCGTACGCCTACTGGAACAGCGACAAGCTGGCGCTGCGTGCCATGCGGGCCCGCCCGGTCAGCGAGTTCGAGGCCCCGGCCCTGTACCGCATGGTCCGCGACCTCTCCACCCAGGCCCGCCAGCCCATGCCCCGCCTGTACATCTCACCGACCGAGGCACCCAACGCCTTCGCCACCGGCCGCAACCCGCGCAACGCCGCCGTGTGCTGCACGGAGGGCATCCTGCGCATCCTCGACGAGCGCGAGCTGCGCGGCGTCATCGGCCACGAGCTCAGCCACGTCTACAACCGCGACATCCTCATCTCCTCCGTCGCCGGCGCCCTGGCGTCCGTGATCATGTTCCTGGTCAACTTCGCCTGGCTGATCCCGGTCGGCCGCTCCGACGACGACGAGGGCCCCGGCCTGATCGGCATGCTCCTGATCATGATCCTCGGCCCGCTCGCCGCCTCCCTCATCCAACTGGCCATCAGCCGCTCCAGGGAGTACGAGGCGGACGCGTCCGGCGCCCGGCTCACCGGCGACCCACTTGCCCTCGCCAGTGCCTTGCGCAAACTGGAGATGGGGACCCAGCAACTCCCGCTGCCCCCGGAGCCGCGCATCGAGACCGCGAGCCACATGATGATCGCGAACCCGTTCCGCCCCGGCCAGGGACTGTCGAAGATGTTCTCCACGCATCCCCCGATGGCGGAGCGCATCGCCCGACTCGAGCAGATGGCAGGTCGTCACCGGTGAAGACAATCCTCAACGTCATTTGGCTGGTCCTGAGCGGCTTCTGGCTGTTCCTCGGCTACTTCCTCGCGGGCGTGCTGCTGTGCATCACGATCATCGGCATCCCGTTCGGCATCGCGGCGTTCCGCATCGCCGTCTACGCCCTGTGGCCCTTCGGATACACCACGGTCGAGCGCCGCGGCGCGGGTGCCCCCTCCCTCATCGGCAACGTCCTGTGGCTGATCCTCGCGGGCTGGTGGCTGGCGCTCGAGCACATCGCCGTCGCCATCGCGCTGGCCGTCACGATCATCGGCATTCCGTTCGCCATCGCCAACCTCAAGATGATTCCGGTCGCCCTGTTCCCGCTGGGCCGGGAGATCGTTCCCACGAACCAGCCGTTCGCGACGCGCTGACGGACAGGGCGCGACGGGCGACCCGAGGGCTATCGCGCCGCCCACCACCGCCGTACGCCGTACGAGGCCATGCCCGCCGCCAGCACCCCGCTCCCCACGGCCACCGAGAACCACGGCAGGGCGAACGCCAGCGTCAGGCACCCGAGGAGGCCCAGCGCCGGCACCGCGCGCCGGGCGGGAGCGGGATCGAGGGTCCAGGCGGAGGCGTTGGCGACCGCGTAGTACGCCAGGACGCCGAAGGAGGAGAAGCCGATCGCGCCCCGGACGTCGACCGTCGCGGCCAGCACCGCGACCACCGCGCCCACGGCCAGCTCCGCCCGGTGCGGCACCCGGAAACGGGGGTGCACGGCGGCCAGCACACCGGGCAGATGCCGGTCCCGGGCCATCGCCAGCGTGGTCCGGGAGACGCCCAGGACCAGGGCGAGCAGCGATCCCAGCGCGGCCACGGCGGCACCGGTCCGTACCACCGGGACCAGCCCCGGCACCCCGGCCGCCCGCACCGCGTCGGCCAGCGGTGCCCCCGCGCGGCCCAGCCCGTCCGGCCCCAGCACACTGAGCGCGGCCACCGCCACGCACACGTAGACGGCCAGGGTGATGCCCAGGGCGAGCGGGATCGCGCGCGGAATGGTGCGCGCGGGATCCCGCACCTCCTCGCCGAGGGTCGCGATCCGCGCGTACCCGGCGAAGGCGAAGAACAGCAGCCCGGCCGCCTGAAGGACGCCCCCGGCGCCGACGGAGCCGCCGACGGCCGCCCGGTCGGCGGCAGCGGCACCGGACCCCAGGCACACCACGACCACGGCGGCGAGGACCGCCAGCACGACCGCCACGATCACACGCGTCAGCCAGGCGGACTTCTGCACGCCGCCGTAGTTCACCGCGGTCAGCCCCACCACGGCCGCGACCGTCACCGCGTGCGCCTGCCCGGGCCAGACGTACGCGCCCACGGTGAGGGCCATCGCCGCACAGGAGGCCGTCTTGCCGACGATGAACGCCCAGCCCGCCAGATGGCCCCAGAACATGCCGAGTCGTTCACGCCCGTACACGTACGTGCCGCCGGAGGCCGGGTACCGGGCGGCCAGCCGTGCCGAGGAGGCGGCGTTGCAGTAGGCCACCACGGCGGCGACCGCGAGCCCGAGGAGCAGCCCGGAGCCCGCCGCGCGGGCCGCCGGCCCCAGGGCGGCGAAGATCCCGGCCCCGATCATCGAGCCGAGCCCGATGACCACGGCGTCCCCGACTCCGAGGGTGCGCCGCAGCTCGGGCGGGGACGGGGCAGCGGGCCGAGTCATGGTCCGAACCCTACTGACCGGCGTGATGGCGGCTGAACGGTGCAACCGCGGGATACGGCCGGGGCGTCCTCCTCCACGACGCGCTCCTGGCGCGGGAGGAACACGCGTGTGGTAGGCACGATCACAACACGTGACCAGCACGACAGAACGACGCGCTGCCTGCGGGCGCACCAGCACAGCCTGTCCGAACCCAACGGGAAGCACCGGGACAGTGCAGGCACGGCGTGGAAGGGCAGGTTCAGAGCATGGGCATCATCAGCTGGATCATCCTGGGGCTCCTGGCCGGCGCCATAGCGAAGCTCCTACTGCCGGGGCGCGACCCGGGCGGCTTCATCGTCACGACCCTCATCGGAGTCGCCGGTGCGTTCCTCGGCGGCTGGATCTCCGCCCGCTGGCTGCACCACCCGATCAGCCGACAACTCTTCGACGGCGCCACCTGGGTCGCCGCGATCGGCGGCTCGCTCGTGCTGCTGATCGCCTACCGCATCTTCTCCCGCAACTCACGCGACTGAGGGGAAACGCGGCCGAGTGGGAAGAGGGTGGGCACCGCGCAGGTGCCCACCCTTCTCTCTGTTCTCTCTGTCCTACCGGTAGTTCACGAACTGGAGCGCGAAGTCGAAGTCCTGGCCCTTCAGCAGCGCGATCACGGTCTGGAGGTCGTCGCGGCTCTTGGAGCTGACGCGCAGCTCCTCGCCCTGGACCTGGGCCTTCACGCCCTTGGGCCCCTCGTCGCGGATGAGCTTGGCGACCTTCTTCGCGTTGTCCTGGGAGATGCCCTCCTGGATCGACGCGAAGAGCTTGTACTCCTTGCCGGACAGCTGCGGCTCGCCCGCGTCCAGGGCCTTCAGCGAGATGCCGCGCTTGATCAGCTTGGACTGGAAGACGTCGAGGACTGCCTTCACCCGGTCCTCGGAGTTCGCCTCCATGAGGATCTTTTCACCGGACCACGAGATCGAGGCACCCACGCCCTTGAAGTCGTAGCGCTGCGAGATCTCCTTGGCGGTCTGGTTGAGGGCGTTGTCGACCTCCTGCCGCTCGACCTTCGAGACGATGTCGAAACTGGAGTCGGCCATGTCCTGTGGCTCCTTGTATCGGGGTGTGTATCGGATGCGTGCCGGCGGGCGTGGGGGAGGCCGCCGATCCCGGCCTGCGGGCCGCGGGTCGCATCCGCTCCAGCCTAGCCATCCTGGGGCGTGCCGACCGCCGATCAACAGGGTGGCGGAGCACCCCTCGCCATCGGGTATTGTTTACGTCGTTGCCGGAGAGCACCGCCGAAAAGCGGTACGACCGGCGGCATCCCAAGGCGGTGTGCCCGAGCGGCCAAAGGGAGCAGACTGTAAATCTGCCGGCTCAGCCTTCCCAGGTTCGAATCCTGGCGCCGCCACTCTGGGAAAGACCCCCTCCGAACTGCGGAAACGCAGAGCGGAGGGGGTCTCTTCGTTATCCGACGCCGTTGTTCGATCGGGCCCGAAAAGTGGCGACTTGTCTCACCTCGTCACGCGGAAATCCCAACCCTGATCAGCGCGTGTCCCCCAGGGGACGGGCCCGGCTAGCCCACGGCTAGCCCCACTCTTTCAGCGCAGCCTCGATCCGCTCGTTTGCTCGGTGCTGGGTCTGTGCCAGCACCTTGGCGTACACCCGGAAGAGCACCGCGATGCTGTGACCGGCTCTCCGCGCGCACTCCATTGGGTCCACCCCCGAGCTGAGCCAGAGGGATACCCCCGCGTGGCGAAGATCATATGGGCGGCGGGCCAGGAGCGAGGCTGCCTCAGCCGGGCCGAGTACTTCTTGCCGCGATCTCGCCCACACCTCGCCGTAACCGGTCTCCTGGAGCACCCCGTTGCGGTTGGTCCGGAAGAGCCGGCCGTCCGGGGCGGTCCCGTACCGCTGGATATGCTGGCGCAGGATTTGAACGAAGTGTGGGGGGATCGGAACGGGGCGGGAGTCCCTCTTCGCGCGCGCTTTCAGATGGCGGTCCTCATGGGCCCGGCCGTCGTCGGTCCAACCCGTGCCAGCGCGCACGATCCCTTGGCGCAGTGTCAGCGTTCCCCAGCCGGTCTCGGGCAAGTGGCACTGGGGCAGAGCGAGTGCTGCTGCCTCGGCTGGCCGCATCGCGGCGTAGTAAAGGCAGCCGAAGAACGCTTCCAGGTGCTCACCACGCGTCCCCTGCTCCCGCACACCCTTGAGCAGCGCACGGACCTGGCGCGGATTGGCGACGCTCTGAGGGTCGACTTCCTCCACCGACTTCGGGGCGGTCCATTTCACGGTCGTGAGCGGATTGACCGGAGCGGTGAAGTACTGGGCTTCCACTGCCATGCCGAGCACGTCACTCAGACAGGCTCGCTTGCGTCGAGCGGTGCGGGGAGCCGCAGGAGTGCCGTCCAGCTTGAGAGCGAGGGCATCCAGGGCTAGGCGGACGGTGGCCGGGTCTTCCAGGGCGGAGACAGGCAGTGAGTTCTTGGCGAGCCAGCGCAGGGCCGCAGCAATCTCGGCAGGCTGTTCCTCACTCCAGCGGTTCTTGTTGTACGCCCAGCCGTAAAGCGCCGTGCGCAAGACTCGCGCGTCTGGACGGCCGGCGGTCGACTTCACCAGAACCGGCGTGATGGATGCCAAGGCATCCGCGTAGTTCTTGCGTGACTTGGCCGGCGCCACTGCCCATTTGCGCTCGACGTAGGACTGGCTGTGCTCGTACCAGGTGACGGCGCCTTGCGCCGCGCGCAGCTCGGAGACTGGAAGGCCTGTGTCCTCGTCGAACTGCTCACCGCGGCGGACGGCCGCCATCAGTTCGGATCGGCGTCCGTCGGCTTGAGCCTTGAGTTGGTAGCTCTTGGAGTGCTTCCGCTTCCCGACCAACCAGCGCACTCGATACGGCTTGGGCCGCTCGCGGCGTACTTCGATGGCGTAAAGGCGTGCGTCGTAGGTGAGGGACATGTTCCTCCATGAACAGGGGCCCGCCGGATTCCCGGCGGGCCCGCAGGTGCTGACAGGTCAGGCAGCGCTCAGCTCGCAGTGATCCCACCAGGCGTCGAGGTCGCTGCGACGGCACCGGATCTGCCCGTTGGGGAGCTTGATGAGCTTGGGGGCCTTGCCGCGTGCGCGCATGCGGTAGAAGGCGGCTCGGCTCATGCCGATCTCTTCGAGGACTTCGGGGAGCTTGAGCATCTGGGGGCGGGCCAAGGTGCGACTCCTTGTCTCGGTCTCTCTTCTGGGGAATCCGCAACATCCGCCACGCCGCAACATTGCAGGTCAGCGGCTTGCTTTTGTGGCGGATAGCGGTTCTGTTGCGGATAGGTGCCGCCACACGCACGGTGTGGCGGCACCTATCGGGCGGACGGGGTCAGCCGGCCACGCGGAAGAGCGGTGTGGCGGTTTCCGCGGGGCTGTGGCGGATCGCGAAGGGGCTATCCGCCACAGATTCACCCCCGCTGACCTGCGGTGTTGCGGATGTTGCGGATTTCTGAGGGGGCGGGGGCAGTAGCGGAGCCAGGCGTCGGAGAGGTCTTCCGCGTAGTAGCCCTTGGGGGTGCCAGACGGGGTGCGGATGCCGCGCGGCTTGATGGGCTTGTTGGCGGGGGTGACGTACTGCCCGAGCAGCTTGGACAGCATCCGCGAGTTCAGCGGCTTGTCGTCCACGTCGCCCCACGGGGCGTCGTCCAGGGCGAGCAGCATTTCCAGGATGACGGCGGTGGGCATGCGGTCCGCGCCGCAGAACACCTTGTCGCGCAGGTCGGTCAGCAGCCGCACCCCGAGCGAGGCTTCGTCGTTGTCGTGGGCGGCGTTGACCAGCTCCAGGCAGGCCGTGCGCGCTCGTGCCGGCCACTCGCCCCCGGCGGCGTCCGCGACGGCGAGCAGGGGCTCCCACACGTCCGCAGGTCGGTCGGTGACGCCTTCGGGGAGGTCGGGCCAGGCCCCGGTGACCTGCTCGCGGACGCTGTCGGCCCACTCGGCGAGGCGGTCTCGCAGAACGTGGCCTTCGCGTTCATTGAGCCTCTGCCGGTAGGGCTCCACGCGCTCGTTCGGGGCGCGCTTGCGCATGCGGATGATGACGGAACGGGTCAGGATCGTGTCCGGCAGCGAGCCGAGCCCGGCCATGGCGACAGCGCAGAACGAGGAGAACCGCTGCACGCTCTGGTTCGCCCCGTCGCCCACACAGCGCAGCATGGTTCCGATGCGCCGGTAACCGGAGTTGAGGAAACCGCGGACGGGTTCGTTGTCCCCCGCCTTGGGGCCGAACACGGTGTCGATCTCGTCGAAGAGAAGCGTCGGTCGTCCCTCCGCTGCCTCCACCAGCCGGAACAGGGCGTTGGGGGAAGCGTTCACGGTGGCCTCAGCGCGAGGGGTGAGGGTTTCCACGATCTCCAGCGCGCGGGACTTGCCTGATCCCGGCTCCGGGGACAGGAAGGCCAGACGGGGCGTGGAGTCGAAGCAGTCGAGCAGGTGCGCATGTGCGTCCCACAGTGCGACCGCCACGTAGGCGGCTTCGGTGGGGAAGACGTTGAAGCGGCGGTGGAAGGCTTCCACCTCGTTGAGCAGCGCGGCCCCGTCGATGGTGGGGGTCATGCGGCGTTCCTCCTTTCGGGGAGCGTTGCGGGGGTTCCGGTGCAGGCGGATTTGTGGGCGTCGTACTCGGTGACCAGGGCGGCGACGGCTCGGGGGTCGGTGGCGGTGCCGGTCTGTCCGCAGGTGCAGGTGCAGGTGCAGGTGCAGGCGTAGGCGGCGGTGGGGGTGTCCCCGTGGCGTTTGGACCAGCGGGCTCCGTCCCAGTGGTGGCGGTAGACCGGTGGGGCGTAGATGCGGATGCCGGGCTGGTCCGGCGTCGGGTCTTCCGTGCCGTGGCGTGCCTCGTCGGCCCGGAACTGCTCAGAACGAAGGACAGAAAGGACGCCCTGGCGGGCGGCGACCTTCGGCCCGCCTACACCGGCCGGGTCCACAGGTTGTGGAGCGGCCCGGCTGCCTGCGCCGTTCCTGCGCTTTCCCAACCGGCTGTTGCCAGCTGCGGCTTTGGCGTTGCGGCGGGCGTCGGCGACCGCGCGGCGGGCCGCCGTGGTGTGTGCCCGCCGATCGGCACGCGACCCGGCCGCGCCCTGCTGCGACGCTCGCAAACCCCTTATCTGACCGATCCGGCCAGCACTCTTCCCCGCGCTGCCGGCCGCGTGTTTGGAGAAGCCCTGACCAGCCTTCCTACTGGTCTTCCCGCTGGTGGCGGTGCTGCTGTGGCGTGCGGCCGGGCCGGTGCCGCGGCGGTGCTGGCCCGGCACGCTGCCGGATCGGCCACCGCTGCGACCGGCGCGAGAGCTGCCCGAACGGCCACCTGCGCTACGGCTGCTGCCTGCTCCCGTGCCACCGCGGCGTAGGGCCGCGTTACGGGCGGCGTTGTGGCCGGCGGCGCGCGCGGCGGCCCGTCGTGCCTCGCGGTGCGGGTTGGGCTTGCGGGAGCGGGTTGCGGTGAACGTGCCCAGGACCACGGCGCCGGTTGCGGCGACCATGGCGGCGATCGGGCCGCCGGCCAGGGATGCGGCGGCGACCGCACTAACGGTGCTGTTCGCCCCGGTCAGAGCGAGGGGAACGACCGGCCAGCCGCCGGGCGTGTGCTCCACCTCCTTCACGTCCTTGACCGCGGCGGGCATGCGGTCGGGCGGCGGGGGCGGAGTGGTCGGGGCAGCCTCGACGGCTACCGGCTCGGTGCTGAGTTCCGTCATGCTGAGAGCACTCCTCTAGTGGAGTAGGGCCCGGCCGGGGCTGTAGGAGGCGATTGGCCGGGCCTGCCAACAGGGCTTATGCGGCGCGCTGTTCTTCGGAGTAGGCGCAGGGGCCGCACACGCCGAGCGAGGCCGGGATGACGTATCCGGCATCCCGCAGGCACTCGGGGCAACTGCGGCGAGCGGCGTTTGCCTTGGCCAGGGCCGCCCATTTCGCGGGCGTCATCGGCCGGACGGGCTTGGCGTGCTCGATCGAGTAGAGGTAGGCGACCAAGGGGCCGCGCCGCCGCCGCAGGCGTTCGACCTGGGCCACTACGTCCTGACCGCCAGGCCGGAGTCCTTGCGCGCGGAGTTGGCGGCGTGTGGCTAAGCCGTCCGGTGCCAGGCGCCATCGGTAGACAGGGATGCTGCTCATGGCGTCAGGCGGTGGTCAGGCTGCGCGGCTGCGCGGCAAGTTGCGCGGCGCGCGCGGCGCGGAAGTCCCGCAGCCAGTTCCGCGCGTTTCCGGGGTCCACCCCGAACCGCTCGGCTAGTTCCGCGGCGGTGGGCTCCTGCCCGCCAGGGGCGGTCAGAGCGTGGAGGTAGTAGGTCCAGCCGTCCTGCTTGGCAGGCGACTTCCAGACCGTCTCCCCACCCTCCAGGGCGCCCTCGGGGGCCTGCGGGCGGAGGCCGGCGAGGTCGCCGCACAGCCGCTCATACAGCGTCCGGGCCTCGGTGATCTGGCCATTGAGCTGCTGCAACGCCTCCGCGTGGGACTGGTAGGCGGCCCGCGCCTGCTGAGCCTGGACGGTGAGCGCATCGAGCTGCTGACGCTTGGCGCCAACCTGCTGTTGAGCCTGCTGGATGAGGCCTTCCGCGCGCTGCCGCGCGGCCTGCTCATCCTGCCGCGCATCCTCCGCGCGCTGCCGCGCAGCTTCCTCGTGCTGCCGCGCAGCAGCCGCGCGCCCAGTCGCATCCTCACCCTGCTCCAGCAAGGCGGCCTGCTCCCGACGAACCCCTTCCAGCCCCTCCCGCGCGGCAGCCAGTTCCTCTGCCGCGCGCTGCCGCGCGGTCTCAGCCTCCTGCCGCGCGGCTTCCGCGCGCTGCCGCGCATCCTCGGCCTGGGCCGTCAGCGTGGATGCCTCCTGGCGTTCCACAGCCGGTGTCACCGCGAGGTCCTCGATCAGGGCTAGGACAGCGGCAGGCGTGCCGTAGTCGAGGTTGGCGACCTCGTCCACGCGGGTCAGCGCAGCCAGGCGGCGCACCAGCGCGAGGGCCTGCTCACGGTCGGTGGCCACGTCCGCCCGGTCCAGGGCCTTTTGGGCTTTGCGGCGCCAGCGGCGCACCCGGCGGGTCTTGCCCGCGGCCAGAGCCAGGCGCAGCCGGTAGACGCGCAGCGCCGCCCGCTGCACCATGGCCGCCCGCGCGATCGCGGACGACGACGTGCGCGCGTCCAGACCGAGCAGGGCGAACAGTTCCGCCCAGGCGTGCTGCCACAGCAGCGCCACCAGCCGGGCCGGACCCGGCCGCCCGCTCTCGTCGTCCTGACCGGGCTTGACGTGGTGCAGCTTGCTGCGGAGCTGAAGCTCGATCAGCCACGCTGCCAGCGCCGGCACCGCGGCCAGCACGGGGCGGGCCCACCAGTTCGGGGCGTGCACCGCGTTCATCGCCGCGGAGAAGGACACCAGCATCCACGCAGTGCGGTGCATCAGCCGGAGCTCCCGCGTCCAGCCCTTCTCGGGGTCGGCGGCGCGGTACATCATGACCAGCAGCGTCATTTCCGCGGCGTCGAACACCGCGATGAACGCCACCGCCAGCGACGCAGGCAGCGCGCTGGTCTGCGTGGCAAAACCCCACAGGCCATGCACACTGACCGCCACGCCGCCCAGGGCGACCACGGCTTGCGGACCGATCCCCGACAGCCACGACGACTTACGCAGCCGCCCCACAGCCCAGACCACCACCGCCAGAGCGGCGACGGCGCCGGCCAGGGGCAGCAGCCACGCCCACGGACCACCGTGCAGATTGAGGACGGCGTTCATGCGTCCCCCTCAAGCAGCCGCACCCGCGTGGCAGCGATCAAAGTGACCGGCGAAGCGGGATCGCCGGGGGCATCGCCGGCCTCCGTCCATGCCCACTCCTCGCCCGTGGTCGGCGCGTAACCGAGCCGCTGCAGCGCGGCGGCCCGGTCGGCGAGAGTCGGAACCGACGTTCCGTGGCCAAAGTCGTGGGGGCCGCCGCCGTTTCCGGAGGAGGCCATGGGCCTGCGTTAGGACCAGGAGGCCCCGCCGTTTCCGGAGGGGCCGTGGCCGCGTGGACCATTCTGACGCACGGCACTGACACCCCTTGGGTCTCTCAGCGCCTCAATGCCGCTTGGCTCACGAGCTGGTGACGGGTCGTTACGCGCCCGTTCTGATCAGTCGTGGGCGGAGTTGGTCACCGAGACCGACCCTTCGAAGCTTCTTGTCGGTGTAGCCCTCGACGTACGCGGCGTGGGATTCCTGCAGGTCAGGTCGATTCGCATGCAGCTTCGCGTGAAACAGCGAAGTCACCCAGAAGCCCCCACCGACTGCGCGGCCAAGCTCACCGAAACGCCAGCTCCTTGCGCATCAGCTCGACAAACCGTTTTCTGCGGAACCCTCTTCTCATCCCTGCTAGACATCAAGCGATGCGCTTGAGGTAGGAAAAACCAGTGCTGCGGCCCAAGCAGGACTGCAAGGTCAAATCGCCGTCATATAGGCCCGCACCGGATCCGCCCTGCCGGTTGATGACCCGGTGTCCGTAAACCCGGTATTCCGCCACGGAGGTCGGGCCCGTCACCGTGACGGCCGTGCCCACCGGCACCGTGGCAAACCGCTCAAATCCACAGTAGTTATGGCCAACCAGGACCGCCGTACCGCGAGTATCGGCACCCGGCATAGGTCCAGCCCACAGCACGGCGTACTGGCACCCATTGACAAGCCCCTGGCCTCCCTTCTTCACCACCCGAGACCACTTTCCGATGCGAATCACAGTCTGCGCAGTCCGCGTGTAACCCGTTCGCACAGCCGACCTGGGTGAAGCCTGCCGCGTCTTGGATGCGGCAGGGGTAATCCAACGCGAGGGCTGACGCACAGTGCGTGTGGTGTAGAGAGCTGCTGCAGGTACGGGGCGTCGCTTCTCCTGAACTTTCCGGCTGCCCGTACTTGCTACACCTACCTGGTGCACCGCATCAGCCAGCCTCTGTGCGGACCGTGCGGCCTGCGCATGGCCCCAGACCTCATGTGCGCGCGCAGCGCCCACATCCACGCCGCCTGCCGCGATGACAGCGGCGACGACCAAGCAGGCATTCGTGTACCTGCGGTGTACCGGACCCATCGGCTCCTCCTACGCGACTCACCTGCGTCGAGACCGTTCGGGCTGTCTGCCGCCCTGCATTCGTGCCCATTGATCAACAGCGCCCGCTGTGCCGACGCTTAGCCGTCTTGAGCCCGGAGCAAACGCGACAAGTGGTCTGGATGGAGTAGTCCAAACGACGGAACTTCTCCGCGGGACAGGACAGCAGCTCCATTCGTCACTACGAGTGACGCGGTCGACGACCGGATCGTGGGCGCCGTGGCGTTCGAAGTCAGCAACGGCAAGGTCGCGTCCCTGCGCGGCATCGCCGCCGCGGACCGGCTCGCGCGCATCAATGAGGCTGGCGGCAGCACGAACCCGACGCGCCGGTCATCAACGCATGGTGACCGGAGCCACCGGAATCCAGTGACCTGAGTCGGAGCGAGGACGGCACCCCTTCGGCCGGGGACTCATCGGCTGACAGTTCACATGTCGGGGTTCGTCGCGCAGCCAAGAGGGCATCGCCCGGGGCCGGTACCGCTCCGCCCTCCACGCGGTGCGAACGGAAACGGAAGCCGTGGATCAGCGGTAGCCCGGCTCCGCCGCCCGGCGGCCCCGGGGCAGGCGGGTGGCCAGGAGGCCGCCGAGAAGCATGGCCGTGGGGGTGGCCACCGCCAGGGCCCAGCCGAGGCGGCTGCCGCGGCGGCGTTCGCAATCCAGCAGGGCGGTGCGGATGCCCTCCCTGGTGTCCGCCTCGTCGACCCCGCCCACGGGGTGGACGATGGGCTGATCACCATCCGGACCCCCGATCACCGACGCGCATAAGGCGCCGCCGTACCCGTAGCCCCCACCGCCGCCGTTGGGTATCGCCAGCAGCCCCAGCACCGCGGCCGCGCCCACGGCGATGCCCAGCCAACCCCACCCGCGTCCTATGCTCGCCCCTCCCGCACAACGGCATCGCCGGGAACGGTACGCGGTCCGTACTCCACAGCACACGTCTTCCCAGTAGCCGGGCAGTCGTCGTTGGTCTTCGTTGGTCGCTGTCGGCCGCCCTTCGACGGCCCGCGGCGGACTGGATTATTTGATCCGCCATAACGGTGAGTTACCGGTGTTGCGTGGACGTTGAGGGCTTGGTTGTTCCGACTATGACGACAAGTGGGTCGATCATAAGAACGGAGCATCATGAAAATCCGTGGCTCTGGTCTGCTTCTGGCGGGCCTGACCTCTTGTGCCCTCACGGTGGGCGCTCACGGCGCGGCATTCGGTGCGGGTCTGTCCCGGTCCGAGCAGGCTCCCGCGCTCGCCAACGCTCTCGCTGGTGTGGACGACGAGGACGCGTCCGATGGTGATCAGCAGCATGAAGATGACGTGTCGCAGCAGTCCGACGATTGGCAGGCGCCCTCGGGCAGCGATGACGAGGCGGAGCGGACGGCGGCGGGCCCGGAGTCCGCGTCGCGGGCGGTGGCCGAGGCGGAGCCCGAGCAGGACGTGAAGGTCCACAACGACAGCTCGGCCATGGCTGAGTCCAGCCCCGAGGCGGAGGCCGAGGCGGAGCCCGAGCAGGACGTGAAGGTCCACAACGACAGCTCGGCCATGGCTGAGTCCAGCCCCGAGGCGGAGGCCGAGGCGGAGCCCGA
>NZ_JBIUBT010000010.1:0-161356 GCF_044548235.1 Streptomyces sp. NPDC052043 | reverse complement strand
AGGCTGAGTCCAGCCCCGAGGCGGAGGCCGAGGCGGAGCCCGAGCAGGACGTGAAGGTCCACAACGACAGCTCGGCCAAGGCTGAGTCCAGCCCCGAGGCGGAGGCCGAGGCGGAGCCCGAGCAGGACGTGAAGGTCCACAACGACAGCTCGGCCAAGGCTGAGTCCAGCCCCGAGATCGTGGTGAAGCCCGAGATCGTGGTCAAGCCCGAGATCGTGGTCAAGCCTAGGCAGGACACGAAGGTGCAGCTGTGGCTGACGAATAAGCAGAAGCAGGAGCAGGAGTCGACGAACAAGAACCGGTCGGCGAACAAGATCGAGCTGATCAATAAGCAGCATCACTCGGACAGACGGGAAGAACAGCAGGAGCACTGGGGTGGAGGGGAGCACGGCCACTGGGGTGGAGGGGAGCACGGCCACTGGGGTGGAGGGGAGCACGACCACGGAGGTAGAGGGGAGGAACAGCACCAGTGGGGTGGGGGGCACAAGCCGCACCACAGGGGTGGGGAGGAACCGCATCACGGTCGGAAGCCGCACGGTGGCGTCCATGCCGGTAGCGGTGGCCTCGCTCAGCCTTCGTCGGCCGGTATGGCTGGCGGCACGGCTCTGGTTCTGGGCGGACTCGGTATCAGCGGTTTTGCGCTGCATCGCCGTCGTGGACGCCGTGACGCGGTCTGACCTGCCTGCCGCGTGAAGCAGACCGCTTGTGGCCACCGCCCACTGGCGGTGGCCACAAGGTGTCTGACCGTTCGTCGGTGATGGCCGCGAGGCGGTTTACCGCAGCGGCGGCAGTTCCCGGCAGTCAGCAACAGAAGGTGTATAGGTATGAAAGAGCAGCCTGCGCCCCCGGCTGGGGACAGCGCCCAGGGTGCAGCGTGCCATGGTGGTATCCGCGGGTGGCGCTGGATTCTCTGTTTTGGTCTGGCCGTTCTCCTCCTCGGTGTACTGATGATCCAGCGGGAGTTGGCCACGGCCTACAACGCTCCCGTCTCTGCCGGCCCTCTGCCGCTCGGGGCCAGGTCCGGTTCTGCTTCCGCTGCCCCCCGCCGGCCGGGGCTGGCTTATTCGCCGCCGGTCCGGCTGCGGATCCCGCAGATCCAGGTGGACGCGCCGTTCACGCAGCTGGGCCTGGACGATTCGGGTGCGGTCAGTACCCCGCCCGCCAGCACCCCGAATCTGGTGGGCTGGTACCGGGGCAGTGTGGCACCGGGTCAGGACGGTACGTCCGTGGTCGTGGGCCATCTCGACACCCGGACCGGACCGGCGGTCTTCCAGCGGCTCAGCACGCTCAGGCCCGGTGCCCTGATCAATGTCACCCGGGCGGACGGCAGTACCGCGGTCTTCAGGGTCACTGCGGTGCGGACCTACGCCAAGGACCGTTTCCCGGACCAGGAGGTGTACGGCGACACCCCCGGCCCGCAGCTGCGGCTGATCACCTGCGGTGGCAGCTACGACCGCGATCGCAGGGAATACGACTACAACGTCGTCGCCTTCGCCCGCCTCGAGTCCTGGCCCGGCCCTGCGCCGTCCACGGCGGCGGGCCGCGGAGAAGGCCGTCCGATCTCTCACGAAGGGCCTGCGGGCCGGTCGTGACCGGCCGACGTAGCCGGCTGACTGTGACGTCTTTCAGCGGCCCCTCGCTATTGGCCACTTGGCCCCACTTGGCCGAAGAGTCGTGCAGGACGAGGACCTGACGGTGATCTCCTACGCCTATCGGACTCCGGTCGGCAAGACGGTGGCCAGCGAAGAGCCTGACACACCGGCCTTGTTTCCCCCAGTCGTCCCCCAGCCGCGGGAGCCACAGGAGAAGACGCAGGCCACAGATGGTGGACGGAGCCCGCTGTAAATCTGCCGGCTCAGCCTTCCCAGGTTCGAATCCTGGCGCCGCCACTGGACCGAAAGGGTCTGTGAACAGCAGCAATGCTGATCGCAGACCCTTTCGGCGTTCACGGGTGCGGCCTGGTTGTTATGGGCCCTTTTTCCCAGTGTGTCTCACCCTGATTCGGGTGCTGACCAGCCCGTGTGGGGCAGGCGTGGGGCAGCTTCCGGCCCTCCTGGCTGCCGTTCTTCAGCGCCCGCTCGATTCGGGAGCTCGCCGTGGCGGTGCCGCCGTCCAGGCACTTCGCGTACACCCGGAACAGCACGGCCACGCTGTGGCCGGCGCGCGCGGCCACCTCCTGTGGTTCCACCCCGGAGCTGAGCCACGTGCACACGGCGGCGTGGCGAAGATCATATGGACGCTTCGCCAGCAGTGACGCGCACTGAGCGGGCGTGAGGGCACGTGCGCGGGCTTCCGCCCACACCTCGCCGTATCCGGTGTCCTGGATGAGTCCGCCGCGTTGCGTCCGGAAGAGCCGCCCGTCGGGGGGCGACGCCGTACGCCGTGACGTGCCAGCGCAGCAGGTTTCACGAGATCGGGCGGGATCGGCATGGTGCGGACTGCTTTCCGTGACCGGTGCTTGAGTCCGCGTCGGTCGTGCGCTTCGCCGCTATCGGTCCAGGCAGATCCCGAGCGCGGACGGGTCTCTCGGAGTCGCAGAGTGCCCCACCCACGACGGGGCAGGTCGCATTCCTGGAGACGCCGCCCTTGGGCCGACAACATCATGGGGCGAGCAGTGACTCCCCGCTCGTATGGTGAAAAAGAGACAGAACTGCGCGGCAAGGCAGGAAAGTCATGAAGGTGCCGGAGGTCGACTACGCGGCGGTGTTCCAGGCCCTTCCCGGGGCGGTGGCGCTGGTGACTCCGCAGCTGATCTACGCGGACGCCAACACGGAGTTCTTGCGCCTGCGGGGCGTCACCCGCGAGCAAGTGGTCGGTTCCTTCGTGCCCGAGGACTACCCCGAAAGGGACCCCGTCGAGCCTGTCCTGCTCAGAGTTCTGGCGTCACTGCGCCGGGCGGCGGGCACCGGTGAGCGCAGCATCGTGGCGGTGCAGCGCTACGTCACGGAGCACCCCGACCAGCCCGGAGTGTGGCAAGAGCGGTACCTCAACATGACCAACATCCCCGTGTTCGGATCTGATGGGCGGGTGACTCTGCTGCTGCACCGGGTGGAGGACGTCACCGAACTCATCCACGCCCGTGAAGTCGCGCTGACCTTGCAGGAATCCATGCTGCCCGCTTTCCGCCCGGTCGGCCGACATCAGGCGGCCGTACGCTACCGGCCCGCCGCCGAAGCACTACATGTGGCCGGCGACTGGTACGACCTGGTCGACCGGCCCGGCGACCGCATCGCCGTCGCCGTCGGCGACGTCGTCGGCCACGGCCTGCCCGCGGCCGGCGTCATGGGACAACTGCGCAGCGCCCTCACCGCCGCCTCCCTCGTCGCCGAAGGCCCCGCCCGCGCCCTGGAAGCCCTCGGGTTGTACGCCCGCACCGTCGACGGCGCCGAGAACACCACCGTGGCCACGGCATTCATCGACTGGGAGACCCGCACCATCACCTATAGCAGCGCCGGCCACCCTCCACCTGGGCTCCTCCAGAGGGACGGGACCGTCGAGTTCCTGGACCAGGCCACCGACCCGCCACTGGCCGCCCGCCCTGAACACGCCCCCCGGATCCAGGCTGTCGAGGCCTTCCGCGAGGGTGCCGTTCTCGTGCTCTACACCGACGGCCTGATCGAACGCCGCGGCGAAGACATCGACACCGGCCTCGCCCGGCTCGCCGACTCCCTGGCCCGCCACCAGGCAGACGACCCCGAAGCCCTCGCCGATGCCGTGCTCAACGACCTACTCCCACCCGGTGACGCCACCGACGACACCGCCCTGGTCATCGTGCGCCTGTGACCCGGCCCGCCACGTTCGCCTGCTCGTTTGTACCCCAACAGCCGTTCCGCCGACCTGGTGTGACGCCACGAGCTAGACCCCCATGACGAAACGGAAGAAGGCGAAGATCGACAGCGGCACGAGCAGGATGCCAAGCCCCAGCCCCCACAGGACGCTGGCACGCCAACTCGAACCGGCGATCAAGAAGACAAGGCTGACCACGGATGCGATCACCAGGTACATCCAGAAGAAGCCGAGCATCCGCCCACCCCCAGCCGGACAGATTACGGGTGGTGTGCCCGATCGGGCAGAGGCGCCGGCGGCCCATTGAGACCTGGGCCGTCTCTGGGTCGTCCGAGGCGGATCGACGTGGACAGACGATGACAACTGGTCACGGCGTTAGCGCTGGGTTGATAGTCGCGGTGCCAGATAACCGGTTCTGTCCGTTGTCGGGCTGTGGCACGATGCCGCGGTGATCACCTCACCCATACCGCCTGTCGTTCCCGCGGGCCGTATGGCCAAGCTGGAGCAACCCGTGGCAGCCCTTTCCAGCGGCCTGGAGTTGCGCCCCTGGCGCGTCAGCGACGCCGGCACCTTGGTGGCCGCTGGCCAGGATCCGGCGATTCGCCAGTGGAACCGACTGGTTGTGACCTCGATGGAGGAAGCGCGCAAGCGAATCGAGCGTATGCACGAGCGCTGGCAGAACGAGCAGAGCGCGATATGGGCCATCGCCGACCCTGACAGCGGCCATGCCGTGGGCTTGATCGGCTGGGGTGACATCGACCTCACTGGCGGCAGCGCCGAAATCCTGTACTGGATCCTGCCCGCAGGACGCGGCCGCGGCGTAATGGTCGAGGCCACGAAGCGCCTCAGCCAGTGGGCATTTGACGACCTTGGCCTGCACCGGCTCCGGCTGTGCCACGCGGTGGCCAACCCGGCATCGTGCCGAGTAGCGGCGAAGGCCGGCTTCTCCGTCGAAGGCACGATGCGCAGTGCGCTGCTGCATGAGGACGGGTGGCACGACCAGCATCTGCACGCCCTGGTCCAGGGTGACATCTGACTAGTCGAGGGGTTTCACGGTGGAGCTTGTGCCGGATGACGATTCGCTGGGTGGTGTCCGGCAACTTCTGGAGCGGGGCGAGGCCGTCTTGGGCTACGAGCCCCAGGAGGAGTTCCCGGATCGCTGCTGGGTTCTGCACGCCGTCACCGTGAGTGAGGAACGGGTCCGGTGGGGCGACGTGCTGGCGCACGTCGGCAAGCGCCTGGAGGACTGGCAGCACACCCCCTCGTTCCGGGTCTTCGAGGGGCTGGACCTGCCCGAAGACCTCGAAGGCCCGGACCTGGGCGAAATCGACCGCGACAGCCTGGCCCGCCTGGTCGAGGTCCTCGCCCGCCACAGCCCTGACGGGCCGCGGACGGACTGCTACTGGGCCCAGGCGGGGATCGAGGACACGGGCCGCCCGATCCCGGCCCGCCGAGGCCGGCTGGAGGAGGCACTTGCTCACCACGATGCCTGCGCATGGCCCGCCCGAACCGTACGCACCCAGTTTCCCGCGCACTGGTGGCCCGTGGAGGGCTCCTGGTTCGTCCTGACCGACTGGGACCTGAGCGCGACCGAGGTCTTCGGTCCTCCGGCCCTGATCGCCGACCTTCTCGCCGATGACGGGCTCGACGCCGTGCGCCACCCCAGCATCGCCGAGGTTCAGGGCAGCTTCGCGCAATGGCGCGAGCAGGCACGATGAACCTGCTGCTCATCCCGCCAGTCCTCTGACCTCGTACAGCGCGTCGTGCACGATCACTCGCCTGGGCATTCGGAACTACTCGTCTAGGCGAGACCACTGACCTCAGCGTGCTGGCATGGCGATGTGCAGGGCGGTTGCCGCCAGCGTGGCTGCGGGGTTTTGCGTGTGGGCGCGAAGGGCGGTGTCGGTGGTGCCGTGCACACTGGGGCCATGTCCTTGCGTCGCAGACTCTGTCCCGTGTGCCGTCGGGAGATCGCCGTTGTGGCCGGGCGGTTCGCGCGGCACGATCCGCCCGGGACGCGGGCTAGCGGTGGGCTGACCTCCTGCTCCGGATCGCGCCGGATGGCGCAACTCGGCGCCGTGCAGCCGTCGTTGGACGGTTACGCCGTTCCGGAGTGTCCCGGGCAGATGCCCTTGTTCTGAGCGGTTGTCGGCGTGGGAAGGCGCCCGGACGCGCTCAGTTGCCCGCCACCGACTTCACCGCCACGGACACCGGTGCCGAGCCGCTGACGAGTTCCAGGGTCAGGCCGGCCGTGGCCGGAGTCTCCACCAGTTCGGCCAGGACGGCGGCCACGTCGTCGCGCGGGATCGGGCCGCGGCCGGTATGGGCCTCCAAGCGCACCTGGCCGGTACCGGCGTCGTTCGTCAGCGAACCGGGGCGCAGGATCGTCCAGTCCAGGGCCTCCTGACGGCGGACGTGGTCGTCCGCCTCGCCCTTGGCGCGCAGGTAGACGTCGAAGACCTCGTCGCCCTCGTGTGCCGCGTCCGCGCCCATCGAGGACACCACGAGGTGGCGGCGCACGCCCGCGCGCACGGCCGCGTCCGCGAACAGCACCGCCGCGCCCTTGTCCACCGTGTCCTTGCGTGCCGCGCCGCTGCCCGGGCCCGCGCCCGCCGCGAACACCGCCGCGTCGGCGCCCCGCAGCGACTGCGCGACCTCCTCGACCGACGCCGACTCCAGGTCGAGCACGACGGGTTCGGCGCCGGCCTCCCGCAGGTCCTCGCTCTGCTCGGCGCGGCGGATGATGCCCGCCACTTCGTCCCCGCGCGCGGCGAGCAGCCGCTCCAGCCGCAGCGCGATCTGACCATGACCACCAGCGATGACAATCCGCATGCTTCCGACCGTACGCCCGGACGGCCGTATTCGCCGTACGACTTCGGCCCTGTCCGGCACACCCTCCGCCGCGCCCGGCGGTGCCCCGCGGCACGTCCCTCCGGCGGCGCCTGCGGCACGCCTCGCGGCACGCCCGTCCGGTGGCGCCCCGGCGGGCCTCCGGCGGTGCCTGGGCACGCCGCGGGCCCACGCCCCTCCGGCGGCGCTTCTGGCACCCTTGCGGTACGTCTTCCGGCGGTGCGTGGGCCCGCCTGCGGCATGTCCTCCGGCGTGCCTGCGGTATGCCTTGCGGAAGCGCTTCGAGCGCCTCAGGCGCCTCAGGTGCCCCCCCGGCGGGCCTGTCTCCGTCCCCGCCCCGCCGGCGTCAGGACAGCTCCCCCCGCCCCTGTCGTGGCAGCCCCAGTTCCACCGTGGCCGCGGAGTCGCAGAACTCCCGTACCGCGCTGGTGCGTGCCACCACGCGCCCCCGGTGCACCACGATCCGGCTGTACGCGAGCGACAGGGCCCCGGCGAGCCGGTCGCCGCGTACCGCGAGCAGTTCGGCGGGGAAACCCGCCTCCACCCGCACCTCGGGCAGGCCGAGCACCGCGCGGGCCGACGCGCTCACCGCGTCGTAGGCCTCCTCGGGGCGCAGCCCGTGCCGCGAGGCCAGCAGGTACGCGGCCTCCAGCGGGTCGCCGCGCCCCACCGGGTTCGACACGTCGCGCAGGGCGCCGCTGCCCGCGGCCACCCGGACCCCGGCGGCCCGCAGCAGCCGCACCGGCGGCGTCCCGTGCCCCTCGGCGCCACCGCAGCCGCCCTGGGGCAGGCACACCACCCTCACCCCGGCCGCGGCCAGTTGGTCCGCGGCCCGCTCTGCGGCTCCGGCGGGCAGCCGGGACAGGCCGCCGCACGGGCCCAGCGTCACTCCCGGGCGCAGCCCGCCCGCCATCGCCGCGATGCGCGCCAGACGGGCCGGGTCGGCGCCGTCGGTGTGCAGGTCGACGGGGCAGCCGTGCTCGGAGGCGACCTCCAGGACCGCCTCGACGTAGCCCGTCGGGTCGGGGTCCACGTCCGGGCAGCCGCCCACGACGCACGCGCCCATCTTCAGCGAGTCCCGCAGCATCGCCAGACCGTCCGCACCGGCCGCCCCGGTCAGGACGCGCGGCACCGCCACCGTCGTCAGTTCGGTGAGACCGCGCAGCGACCGCCGGGCCCGCAGGACCGCCGTCAGGACGCCGAGCCCCTGGACGTCGCCCACGCGTACGTGTGCGCGCACGGTCGTCGCGCCGTGGCCCAGTTGCAGCAGCGCGGCCTCGGTGGTCCGGCGCTGGACGTCCTCCGGCTCGTACGACACCGGTCCGCCGCTGTCGGCGGTCAGGGCCGTGTCGGCGTGCGCGTGGGGCTCGGTGGGCGCCGGCAGGAGCAGGTAGCCGCTGAGGTCGACGCGCGGCGCGCCGCCCCGCGGACCGTCCGCGCCGAGGCTGCCGGCGGTGCCGACCGCCTCGATGCGCTCCCCGGCCAGCCGCACGTCCACGGTCCGTCCGTCGGTCAGCCGGGCCCCGCACAGCAGCAGTCCGTCCGGGTCCGTGCGTCCGGACGGGGCCGGCGAGGAGGACGAGGGGGGCGGCGGCTGTCCGGGGGGCATCGCGCTCCAGGTACGAAAGGCGACGGGTGGGTTCGGGACACGGACTGCGGGGCCGCGCGGGCCACGCAAGATCACGCAGAGTGAGTCGAGCCTAGGGCGGCCGCCGGGCCGGACGAGGGAGGAGCGCAATAGTCGTACCGGTGTGGCCGAGGGACCCCGGCGGCGCCGGGAAACGGATTTGGGTGAACGGCCGCAGAGCGTGTAATGTCTTCCTCGCTCGCCCCAATAGCTCAGTCGGCAGAGCGTCTCCATGGTAAGGAGAAGGTCAACGGTTCGATTCCGTTTTGGGGCTCTGGTGTGAGAGGTACCCGTCGAAAGACGGGGCCCGATCGCATCGCAGCGGTGTAGCTCAGTCGGTAGAGCAAGCGGCTCATAATCGCTGTGTCACCGGTTCAAGTCCGGTCACCGCTACTCACAGTAGCCGATTGCGGGGTCGGTCCTTCGATCGGCTACTCTTTCTTGCGTTGAACTAGCCTACCCGTTCGTCAAGGAGCACTCACGTGGCTGCCACCGACGTCCGCCCGAAGATCACGCTGGCCTGCGTGGAGTGCAAGGAGCGGAACTACATCACCAAGAAGAACCGGCGGAACAACCCCGACCGGCTCGAGATGAAGAAGCACTGCCCGCGTTGCAACGCGCACACCGCGCATCGCGAGACGCGCTGATCAGACTCGGACATGAGGCCGCCCCCGCACCCTGGGGGCGGCCTCATGTTGTTTCATGTGCGAAAGCCCGGCGAAGTCCGGCAGCGGCCCGGTGACAGCCGGGGCCCGCACGTCGGGCGACGTCCAACCCAGCGACACCAGGAGGTGCCGAGCCATGGCGCTCGACCAGTCCTTCGTGGGGCGGTCCTACCCGCCCACCGACCCCTACGAGGTGGGTCGGGAGAAGATCCGTGAGTTCGCGGAGGCGGTGGGCGACGCCAACCCGGCGTACACGGACCCGGAAGCCGCCAAGGAACTCGGCCACTCCGACGTGATCGCCCCGCCGACCTTCGTCTTCGCGATCACCTTCAAGGCCGCCGGACAGGTCGTCCAGGACCCGCAGCTCGGCCTCGACTACAGCCGCGTGGTGCACGGCGACCAGAAGTTCGCCTACACCCGGCCCGTGCGCGCCGGCGACCGGCTCACCGTCACCTCCACCATCGAGTCGATCAAGTCCCTGGCCGGCAACGACGTCCTGGACATCCGCGGCGAGGTGCACGACGAGGTGGGCGAGCACGTCGTGACCGCCTGGACCAAGCTCGTGGCCCGCGCGGCCAAGGAGGCGTGAGGAATCCGATGACGGCGAAGATCGCCTACGACGACGTCGAGGTCGGCACCGAGCTGCCGGCGCAGACCTTCCCCGTGACCCGGGCCACCCTCGTCCAGTACGCGGGCGCCTCCGGGGACTTCAACCCCATCCACTGGAACGAGAAGTTCGCCAAGGAGGTCGGGCTCCCGGACGTGATCGCGCACGGCATGTTCACCATGGCCGAGGCGATCCGCGTGGTCACCGACTGGACGGGCGACCCCGGCGCCGTCGTCGAGTACGGCGTCCGCTTCACCAAGCCCGTCGTCGTCCCGAACGACGACGAGGGGGCCGTGATCGAGGTCTCCGGCAAGGTCGCGGTCAAGCTCGACGACAACACCGTGCGGGTCGACCTGACCGCCATGAGCAACGGGCAGAAGGTCCTCGGGATGTCCCGGGCCGTCGTACGCCTGGCCTGACGGCCACCGCGGTCCCGCACTCGCCGAGGTGCGGGACCGTCAGTGGGGTCTCGTAGTCTTGGGCGCGTGCAGGAACTCCACGACGCGCCCCTCGCCCCGCTGACCACCTTCCGGCTCGGCGGCCCCGCGACCCGGCTGATCACCGCGACCACCGACGCCGAGGTGATCGAAGCCGTCCGCGAGGCCGACGCCCACGGCACGCCGCTGCTGGTCGTCGGCGGCGGCTCCAACCTCGTCATCGGCGACAAGGGCTTCGACGGCACCGCGCTGCGCATTGCCACCCGCGGCGTCGAACTCACCGGTACGACGCTGGAGCTGGCCGCCGGAGAGGTGTGGACGGACGCGGTCGCGCGCACCGTCGAGGCCGGTCTCGCCGGCATCGAGTGCCTGTCCGGCATCCCCGGCTCCGCGGGCGCCACCCCGATCCAGAACGTCGGGGCGTACGGCCAGGAGGTGTCCTCGACGATCACCGAGGTCGTCGCCTACGACCGCCGGGCGGGCCGCACGGTGACCCTCGCCAACGAGGAGTGCGCGTTCTCCTACCGGCACAGCCGCTTCAAGGCCGACCCCGAGCGGTACGTCGTCCTGCGCGTCCGCTTCGGTCTGGAGGACGCGGACGGGCTGTCGGCGCCGGTCAAGTACGCCGAGACCGCCCGCGTCCTGGGCGTCGAGGCGGGCGACCGGGTGCCGCTCGCCACCGCCCGCGAGACCGTGCTGAAGTTGCGGGCGGGCAAGGGCATGGTGCTGGACCCCGAGGACCACGACACCTGGTCCGCCGGCTCCTTCTTCACCAACCCGATCCTCACGGACGCCGACTTCGCCGTCTTCCGTACGCGCGTGCGGAAGCGGCTCGGCGACGGCGTCGAGCCCCCCGCCTATCCGGCGGGCCAGGGGCACACCAAGACCTCCGCGGCCTGGCTGATCGACAGGGCGGGCTTCACCAAGGGCTACGGCACCGGACCGGCCCGCATCTCCACCAAGCACACCCTGGCCCTGACCAACCGCGGCGGCGCGACCACGGAGGACCTGCTGGCACTGGCCCGCGAGGTGGTGGCCGGGGTCCGCGAGGCCTTCGGCGTCACCCTGGTCAACGAGCCGGTGACGGTCGGCGTCAGCCTGTAGCCGCATGACACGGCCGGACACGGGGCTGGGCTCGGCAGGACACAGCAGAACGCGGCAGAACACAACGGGGCACAAGGGGAGAGGAAGAGCATGGGGGAGAGACGCGGCCGGCGTGCCGTGGCGGTCGTGGCCGCCGCCGTCCTGGTGGGCGTGCTCGCCACGGGATGCGGCAAGGGCGCCGCACGGGCCGGAGGCGGGGAATCGCAGTCGGCGGCGCCGTACCGCAGCGCGGGGGAGATCGACGAGACGCTCGCACCGGACGGCACCACCGTCCGCGTGGGCTCCCCCGGCGCGCCCACCGTCGTTCACCTGTACGAGGACCTGCGCTGCCCGGTCTGCGCCGAGTTCGAGACGGAGGGCGGCGGCGAGGGCCTGCACGAGCTGATCCTGTCCGGCGAGGTGCGGGCCGAGTACACCCTGGCGTCGTTCCTCGACGACCGGCTCGGCGGCGAGGGCTCGAAGAAGGCCGCCAACGCCCTGCGGGTCGCCCTGGACGCGGGCAGGTTCGTCGAGTACCACGAGGTGCTCTTCGCGAACCAGCCCGAGGAGGAGGTCGACGGCTACACCGACGCCTTCCTGCTGGACATGGCCTCCGAGGTCCCGGGCCTGCGCGGCGAGGAGTTCGACGCGGCGGTCAAGGGCATGAAGCACCGCGACTTCGTGACCGCCTCCGAGAAGGCCTTCGACACGTCGGGCGTGACCGGCACGCCCACCATGAAGGTCGACGGCAGGACCATCGACGACTCCCTGGCCGGCGGCATCTTCGACAAGGAGACGCTGCCCCTGGTGATCGGCGCCATGGCCCGGTCCTGACCGCCGCGCCGTCAAACCGTCGTCAGCCTGTCGTCAGTCCACCGTCAGTTCGCCAGCCAGTCGTCCACCCCCGACAGCAGCTTCGCGCGCAGGTCCGAGGGGGCCGCCGACGCGCGGATCGACTGGCGGGCCAGTTCCGCCAGTTCGGCGTCCGTGAACGAGTGGTGGCGGCGGGCGATGTCGTACTGCGCCGCCAGGCGGGAGCCGAAGAGCAGCGGGTCGTCGGCGCCCAGGGCCATCGGGACACCCGCCTCGTACAGCCGGCGCAGGGGGACGTCCTCGGGCTTGTCGTACACACCGAGGGCCACGTTCGAGGCCGGGCACACCTCGCAGGTCACGCCCCGGTCGGCCAGACGGCTCAGCAGCCGCGGGTCCTCCGCCGCGCGCACCCCGTGACCCACCCGGTGGGCCTGGAGGTCGTCCAGGCAGTCGCGGACGGAGGCGGGGCCGGTCAGCTCGCCGCCGTGCGGGGCCGCGAACAGGCCGCCGTCCCGTGCGATCGCGAACGCCCGGTCGAAGTCCCGCGCCATGCCGCGGCGTTCGTCGTTCGACAGGCCGAAGCCGACCACGCCGCGGTCCCGGTAGCGCACCGCGAGGCGGGCCAGCGTGCGGGCGTCCAGGGGGTGCTTCATCCGGTTCGCGGCGAGAAGGACCCGCATCCCGAGGCCCGTCTCGCGCGAGGCCGTCTCCACCGCGTCCAGGATGATCTCCAGCGCCGGGATCAGGCCGCCCAGGCGCGGTGCGTACGAGGTCGGGTCGACCTGGATCTCCAGCCACCCCGAGCCGTCCTTGACGTCCTCCTCGGCGGCCTCCCGCACCAGCCGCCGGATGTCCTCCGGCTCCCGCAGACAGGAGCGTGCCGCGTCGTACAGCCGCTGGAAGCGGAACCAGCCCCGCTCGTCCGTGGCCCGCAGCCGCGGCGGCTCCCCGCTGACCAGGGCCTCCGTCAGCGCCTCGGGCAGCCGCACGCGGTACTTGTCGGCCAGCTCCAGCAGGGTGGTGGGCCGCATCGACCCGGTGAAGTGCAGGTGCAGATGGGCTTTCGGCAGCTCAGAGACATCACGTACACGCTCCATTCCTGGATGGTGCCGCACGTCCCCCGCGCCCCGGTAGTCGTTTCCCTATTCGTGGTCTTGCTCGCACAAACGAAGGGGCGCGCCGGGCCGCTCATGTGAGCCGGCCCGGCGCGCCCCTGGGCGGAAGCGGGACCTCAGTCCCGCGCCTCCGCCAGCAGCTTCTGGATCCGGCTCACGCCCTCCACCAGGTCCTCGTCACCGAGGGCGTAGGACAGGCGCAGATAGCCCGGCGTGCCGAAGGCCTCGCCCGGGACGACCGCGACCTCGGCCTCCTCCAGGATCAGCGCGGCCAGCTCCACCGAGTTCTGCGGGCGCTTGCCGCGGATCTCCTTGCCGATCAGCGCCTTCACCGACGGGTAGGCGTAGAACGCGCCCTCCGGCTCCGGGCAGAGCACGCCGTCGATCTCGTTGAGCATCCGCACGATGGTCTTCCGCCGCCGGTCGAAGGCCTCGCGCATCTTCGCGACCGCCTCCAGGTCACCGGAGACGGCGGCCAGGGCCGCGGCCTGGGAGACGTTCGCCACGTTCGACGTGGCGTGCGACTGGAGGTTGGTCGCGGCCTTGACCACGTCCTTCGGGCCGATGACCCACCCCACGCGCCAGCCGGTCATGGCGTACGTCTTCGCCACGCCGTTGACGACGACGCACTTGTCGCGCAGCTCGGGCAGGAGGGCCGGCAGGGACACCGAGACGGCGTCGCCGTAGACCAGGTGCTCGTAGATCTCGTCGGTCAGCACCCACAGGCCGTGCTCGAGGGCCCAGCGGCCGATCGCCTCGGTCTCGGCCTCGGAGTAGACCGCGCCGGTCGGGTTGGACGGGGAGACGAAGAGGACGACCTTGGTCTTCTCCGTGCGGGCGGCCTCCAGCTGCTCGACCGACACGCGGTAGCCGGTGGTCTCGTCCGCGACGACCTCGACCGGGACACCGCCCGCCAGGCGGATCGACTCCGGGTACGTGGTCCAGTACGGCGCCGGCACGATGACCTCGTCGCCCGGGTCGAGGATCGCGGCGAACGCCTCGTAGATGGCCTGCTTGCCGCCGTTGGTGACCAGGATCTGCGAGACGTCCGGCTCCCAGCCGGAGTCGCGCAGCGTCTTCGCGGCGATGGCGGCCTTCAGCTCGGGCAGGCCGCCGGCCGGGGTGTAGCGGTGGTACTTGGGGTTCCGGCAGGCCTCGACGGCGGCTTCGACGATGTAGTCCGGGGTCGGGAAGTCCGGCTCGCCGGCACCGAAGCCGATCACGGGACGACCGGCGGCCTTGAGGGCCTTGGCCTTGGCGTCCACGGCGAGGGTGGCGGACTCGGAGATCGCGCCGATGCGGGCGGAGACCCGGCGCTCGGTGGGAGGGGTTGCAGCGCTCATACCGTCCATCGTTTCAGACAGGAAACGCCCGGGGCACACGGGTTTCACAGGGTGAACAAGCCCGGTGGAACCTCCGGACATCCGTTCGGATCCCGTCCCCGGCCAGCCGATCTTCCAGCGATCGGGGCGGGTTGGCTGCTTTCTGTTCGACGACCGGCGCCGGAACACGTACACTCTCACCTCGTTGGCCTTCAGCAGCCGCTGTCGCACCTGGTGCACACCGAGCACCCGGTCGTATGCGGTACGTTGGGGGACACACAAAGGGTCGTAGCTCAATTGGTAGAGCACTGGTCTCCAAAACCAGCGGTTGGGGGTTCGAGTCCCTCCGGCCCTGCTACACACACCTTCGCCAGGATGTGTGCGCATGTACGTACAGCAATGCACCGCCGTGCGGCTCGACCGGGCGCGGCACGGCCACGACCCGGAATCAGGTGAGGACGAATGACGGACGCCGTGGGCTCCCTCGACACGCCTGATGCCCAGGACGAGGTGACGGAATCCAAGAAGGCCCGCAAGGGTGGCAAGCGGGGCAAGAAGGGCCCGCTGAAGCGCCTTGCTCTCTTCTACCGTCAGATCATCGCGGAACTCCGCAAGGTCGTCTGGCCGACCCGCAATCAGCTGACGACGTACACCACCGTGGTGATTGTCTTCGTCGTCATCATGATCGGCCTGGTGACCGTGATTGACTATGGGCTCAACCACGCGGCCAAGTACGTCTTTGGCTGAGCCAAGAGCGAAGGGCGCCGCGGTTACCGGCGCCCCTTTTCGCATGTTCCACCCCTATGTATCCAGGAAGAAGCAGCCACCGTGTCTGACCCGAACCTGAACGACGCCATCGAGCCGACCGAGTCCGTGGATGACGAGCTCGACATCGTCGAAGGTGCGGACGAGGTCGACGAGGCCGAGGCTGCCGAGGCCGCCGCGGGCGAGCCGGCCGAGGAGGCCGCCGTCCACGTCGTGGACGAGGCACCCGGGGGTGAGGCCGAGGAGGAGGAGCCGGAGGCCGAGGTCGACCCGGTCACCAAGCTCCGCGAGGAACTGCGCACGCTGCCCGGCGAGTGGTACGTCATCCACACCTACGCCGGCTACGAGAAGCGCGTGAAGGCGAACCTGGAGCAGCGTGCCGTCTCGCTGAACGTCGAGGACTTCATCTACCAGGCCGAGGTGCCCGAGGAAGAGATCGTCCAGATCAAGAACGGCGAGCGCAAGACCGTCCGGCAGAACAAGCTGCCCGGCTACGTCCTCGTCCGCATGGACCTGACGAACGAGTCCTGGGGCGTCGTGCGCAACACCCCGGGCGTCACCGGGTTCGTGGGCAACGCCTACGACCCCTACCCGCTGTCCCTGGACGAGATCGTGAAGATGCTCGCCCCCGAGGCGGAGGAGAAGGCCGCCCGCGAGGCCGCCGAGGCCGAGGGCAAGCCGGCCCCGCAGCGCAAGGTCGAGGTCCAGGTGCTGGACTTCGAGGTCGGCGACTCGGTCACCGTCACCGACGGCCCGTTCGCCACGCTCCAGGCCACGATCAACGAGATCAACCCGGACTCCAAGAAGGTCAAGGGCCTCGTCGAGATCTTCGGCCGAGAGACCCCGGTCGAGCTGAGCTTCGACCAGATCCAGAAGAACTAGCTCGCCGCGGTTCTCTCTGGACGTACCGCTTCCGTGCAGGTCAGGTGATTCGCTCCCGAGCGGCGCCTGACCTGCCCGGTTTTCAGCCGTGCAGCGATACCCGTTATCGTTGTGCGGTATGCCTGCGTTCGGGTGGTACCCGGGCGCCGGCAGGACCCGAATCGAAAGGACCCGGAGAGTAATGCCTCCCAAGAAGAAGAAGGTCACGGGGCTCATCAAGCTCCAGATCCAGGCCGGTGCCGCCAACCCGGCTCCGCCGGTCGGCCCGGCGCTGGGTCAGCACGGCGTCAACATCATGGAGTTCTGCAAGGCCTACAACGCCGCGACCGAGTCGCAGCGCGGTTGGGTCATCCCGGTGGAGATCACGGTCTACGAGGACCGTTCCTTCACCTTCATCACCAAGACGCCGCCGGCCGCCAAGATGATCCTCAAGGCCGCGGGCGTGGAGAAGGGCTCCGGCGAGCCGCACAAGACCAAGGTCGCCAAGATCACCGAGGCGCAGGTCCGCGAGATCGCCCAGACCAAGATGCCCGACCTCAACGCCAACGACCTGGACGCCGCCGCGAAGATCATCGCCGGCACCGCGCGTTCCATGGGCGTCACGGTCGAGGGCTGAACCCCACCTTCGTAGAACATGCGGCTGAGGCCGCACGTGGCAGGGCCCGCTCGGCCCGTACCACGACTCCTTTCAGAACACACAGGAGCAGTTGTGAGCAAGCGCAGCAAGGCTCTCCGCGCTGCGGACGCCAAGATCGACCGGGAGAAGCAGTACGCCCCGCTCGAGGCCGTCCGTCTCGCCAAGGAGACCTCCACGACCAAGTTCGACGGCACCGTCGAGGTCGCCTTCCGTCTGGGTGTCGACCCGCGCAAGGCCGACCAGATGGTCCGTGGCACCGTGAACCTTCCGCACGGCACCGGTAAGACCGCCCGGGTCCTGGTCTTCGCGACCGGTGACCGTGCCGAGGCCGCGCGTGCCGCCGGCGCCGACATCGTCGGCTCGGACGAGCTGATCGACGAGGTGTCGAAGGGCCGTCTGGACTTCGACGCCGTCGTCGCCACCCCGGACCTCATGGGCAAGGTCGGCCGCCTCGGCCGCGTCCTCGGCCCGCGTGGTCTGATGCCGAACCCGAAGACCGGCACCGTCACCCCCGACGTGGCCAAGGCCGTCACCGAGATCAAGGGCGGCAAGATCGAGTTCCGCGTCGACAAGCACTCGAACCTGCACTTCATCATCGGCAAGACGTCGTTCGACGACACCAAGCTGGTGGAGAACTACGGCGCGGCGCTGGAGGAGATCCTCCGTCTGAAGCCGTCCGCCGCCAAGGGTCGCTACATCAAGAAGGCCGCCATCACCACCACGATGGGCCCCGGCATCCCGCTCGACCCGAACCGCACCCGCAACCTCCTCGTCGAGGAGGACCCGGCCGCGGTCTGAGCCCCACGGCTCGCACAATCAAAGGACGAGTCCCGCAACCTTTTGGGGTGCGGGGCTCGTCCCTTTTCTGTGGGACTCCTGTACAACGTCTTCCGTACGTCCGTACGGGACGCGCCCCGCGCGACTCGTACGCCTGGCACAGGCCTGCGTCAGCGTGATGATCACAGCAACCGCATAGGGGTGGGACGAATGAAGAGCACGACCGCGCGCAGAATCACGCTCTCCGTCGTGGCGGTGACCACGCTGGGGGCAGTGGTCGCCTGCTCCCCCGGGGACTCCTCCGGTTCCCCCAAGGCCTCGGGCAAGGACGACGGCGCGGCCGGCCGGGGGGTCGTCCACGTGAGCCCCGTCGCGGCCCTGCGCTCCGCCGACACCTCCACCGCCGAGGCCCACTCCGCCAGGGTGTCGATGACGACCAGCATCGGCACCCTGATGTCGATGAAGGGCAACGGCACCCTCGACTGGGCCGACGGCCTGACCGGCAGGCTCACGCTCACCTACACCGGCGGCACGGTCGCCGAGGCGATGCGCCAGATCGGGGCGACGACGATGGAGGCGCGGTACCTGCCCGACGCCTACTACGCCCACATGCCCGACGCCTACGCCGAGCAGACGGGCGGCAAGCACTGGATCCGGTACCGCTACGACGACCTCGCGAACCTCGCCGGCGGCTCCGGCGCGTACATGCAGGAGCAGCTGAAGACCGCCACGCCGAACCAGTCGGTGAAGCTGCTGCTGGCCTCCGGCGACGTCAGGAAGGTCGGCGAGGCGACGGTGCGCGGCGAGCACACCACCCACTACGCGGGCACGCTGAACGTCGCCGACTTCGCCGACAGGACCTCGAACCTGCCCAAGCGTCAGATGGACGATCTGAAGAAGCAGCTCGACGAGGCAGGCGTCACCACGGAGTCCGTCGACATCTGGGTCAACGACAAGAACCTGCTGGTCAAGAAGGTCGAGAAGGCGGACATGGCGACCGGCACCATGACCAACACCGCCTACTACAGCGACTACGGCGTCAAGACCGCCGTCCAGGCGCCCCCGGCCGGCGACACCGGGGACTTCAAGGACCTGATGGCGTCCCAGGGCGCCGCCGCCGCGGGCGGCAGCGGCAGCGGCACCTGAGCCGCGCTCCCGGGGCGGGGGTGGGCCTCGTCGTGGCCCACCCCCTGCGCGCTCCCCGGGGGCGGATTTGCTTTGCGCTGACACCTTCCCGTACGCTCCCACAGAAGCCAAAGACCGCTGGTCGTTGCCGTGCGCTCGAACGAGGGCGCGGTGGCCGAAGGATCCGCTGAAACTGCGGACGACCCGCGCAGGTGATTGTGGAAGTACTCCCGGAGCACGCGTCGATCCCCGTGTGTGCGACCGGTCGAGTCCGCCCCGAGCGCCTGCGACGGGGCGTTTCGTTTTCCCCAGTCCTCCTTCGGGTCCGCGCGGTCCGAATCACCCGGAAGGAGGCCGAGGCTCTATGGCGAGGCCCGACAAGGCTGCCGCGGTTGCGGAGCTGACGGACAAGTTCCGCAGCTCCAACGCCGCCGTGCTGACCGAGTACCGCGGTCTCACCGTGGCGCAGCTCAAGACGCTGCGCCGGTCGCTCGGTGAGAACGCCCAGTACGCCGTGGTGAAGAACACGCTGACCAAGATTGCGGCCAACGAGGCCGGGATCACGCTGGACGACCAGCTCTTCGCTGGTCCGACGGCCGTCGCCTTCGTCACCGGTGACCCGGTGGAGTCGGCGAAGGGTCTCCGTGACTTCGCCAAGGACAACCCGAATCTCGTCATCAAGGGCGGTGTCCTTGACGGCAAGGCGCTGTCCGCCGACGAGATCAAGAAGCTTGCGGACCTCGAGTCCCGCGAGGTTCTGCTCTCCAAGCTGGCCGGTGCCTTCAAGGGGAAGCAGTCCCAGGCTGCCTCCGTCTTCCAGGCGCTGCCGTCGAAGCTCGTCCGCACCGTGGACGCGCTGCGCGCCAAGCAGGACGAGCAGGGCGGTGCCGAGTAACTCGGCTCGCTTTCTGATCCGCGCCGTCTGACGCGGCAAGGATCGCAGCGGGCCGACGTACGCCCGCCACACCCCGTACATCCGGCACCCGCCGATTTGAGTGGAAGGACCGCCATCATGGCGAAGCTCAGCCAGGACGACCTGCTCGCGCAGTTCGAGGAGATGACCCTCATCGAGCTCTCCGAGTTCGTGAAGGCCTTCGAGGAGAAGTTCGACGTCACCGCCGCCGCGGCCGCCCCGGTCATGATGGCCGGCCCGGGCGCCCCGGCTGCCGAGGCCCCCGAGGAGAAGGACGAGTTCGACGTCATCCTCACCGGCGCCGGCGACAAGAAGATCCAGGTCATCAAGGTCGTGCGCGAGCTGACCTCCCTGGGCCTGAAGGAGGCCAAGGACCTGGTCGACGGTGCGCCGAAGCCCGTCCTCGAGAAGGTCGCCAAGGACGCCGCGGAGAAGGCCGCCGAGTCCCTCAAGGGCGCCGGCGCCTCCGTCGAGGTCAAGTAAGACCCCACGGTCCGCGAAGGACTCCCGCGCGCTGAACACGGCCCGGTAGGGCTGTAACGCGAACGCACCGAGGAGCGATCATCCATCCGGGTGGTCGCTCTTCGGCGTTCGAGGGGGCCGGCGGCGGCTGCCTTGCACCCGTGGCGGGGAGGGGTATGGTGATCTTCGTCGTGCCTCCAGAGCTCCGGTGGCGGGCTGCACGTGACGATGGCAGCATCCGGCTTGGCCATGGGAGGCCTTGACGAACCGCACGCAGCGCGCAATTCTCAGGACGCGTCGTCACAACGATCCGAATCCGAGGCATGGATCGGCGACGAAGAGGGCAGTATCAAGGTGCGTTGAGGGCAGGTATGCCGCAGACGTTGACAACTAAGAGGGTCTCAAAAACCCGCACTGGACATCAGTGTGCCATGTGGCTACACTGACCCTTTGCGCTGCCTGTTAGCTGTCCCCTGCCCGTCACCAGGGGCATGCCCTCGCCTCAGCAACGTCGACCAGATCATCTTTGACCTGGCCTTTCGGCCCGATCAGGACGACCTGTCCTCAAGCAGCGGCGGGGGGCCGGTACGCGCGTAGTGAGTCCGAGCCCTCGGAAGGACCCCCTCTTGGCCGCCTCGCGCAACGCCTCGACCGCGAATACGAACAACGGCGCCAGCACCGCCCCGCTGCGCATCTCCTTTGCAAAGATCAAGGAGCCCCTCGAGGTTCCGAACCTTCTCGCGCTGCAAACCGAGAGCTTCGACTGGCTGCTCGGCAACGACGCGTGGAAGGCTCGCGTCGAGGACGCTCTGGAGTCCGGTCAGGACGTCCCCACCAAGTCCGGTCTCGAGGAGATCTTCGAGGAGATCTCCCCGATCGAGGACTTCTCCGGGTCGATGTCGCTGACGTTCCGCGACCACCGCTTCGAGCCGCCCAAGAACTCGATCGACGAGTGCAAGGAGCGCGACTTCACGTACGCGGCCCCGCTCTTCGTCACGGCCGAGTTCACCAACAACGAGACCGGCGAGATCAAGTCCCAGACCGTCTTCATGGGCGACTTCCCGCTCATGACGAACAAGGGCACCTTCGTCATCAACGGCACCGAGCGTGTCGTGGTGTCGCAGCTGGTCCGTTCCCCCGGTGTCTACTTCGACTCCTCCATCGACAAGACGTCCGACAAGGACATCTTCTCCGCCAAGATCATCCCGTCCCGGGGTGCCTGGCTGGAGATGGAGATCGACAAGCGCGACATGGTCGGTGTCCGCATCGACCGCAAGCGCAAGCAGTCGGTCACCGTTCTGCTGAAGGCGCTCGGCTGGACCAACGAGCAGATCCTCGAGGAGTTCGGCGAGTACGAGTCGATGCGCGCCACCCTGGAGAAGGACCACACCCAGGGCCAGGACGACGCGCTGCTGGACATCTACCGCAAGCTGCGCCCGGGCGAGCCCCCCACGCGTGAGGCCGCGCAGACGCTGCTCGAGAACCTCTACTTCAACCCCAAGCGCTACGACCTGGCCAAGGTCGGCCGCTACAAGGTCAACAAGAAGCTGGGTGCGGACGCTCCGCTGGACGCCGGCGTGCTGACCGTCGAGGACGTCATCTCGACGATCAAGTACCTGGTGAAGCTGCACGCGGGCGAGATGGAGACGGTCGGCGACAGCGGTCAGACGATCGTCGTCGAGACCGACGACATCGACCACTTCGGCAACCGTCGTCTGCGCAGCGTCGGCGAGCTCATCCAGAACCAGGTCCGCACGGGTCTGGCGCGTATGGAGCGCGTCGTGCGCGAGCGCATGACCACGCAGGACGTCGAGGCGATCACGCCGCAGACCCTGATCAACATCCGGCCGGTCGTCGCCTCCATCAAGGAGTTCTTCGGCACCAGCCAGCTGTCCCAGTTCATGGACCAGAACAACCCGCTGTCCGGGCTGACGCACAAGCGTCGTCTGTCCGCGCTCGGCCCGGGTGGTCTCTCCCGTGAGCGGGCCGGCTTCGAGGTCCGTGACGTGCACCCCTCGCACTACGGCCGCATGTGCCCGATCGAGACGCCGGAAGGCCCGAACATCGGTCTGATCGGCTCGCTCGCCTCCTACGGCCGGGTCAACGCGTTCGGTTTCGTCGAGACCCCGTACCGCAAGGTCATCGACGGCCAGGTCACCGACGAGGTCGACTACCTGACCGCCGACGAGGAGGACCGCTTCGTCATCGCGCAGGCCAACGCGCCGCTCACCGACGAACTGCGGTTCGCCGAGGCCCGCGTGCTGGTCCGCCGCCGTGGCGGCGAGGTCGACTACGTCGGTGGCGAGGACGTCGACTACATGGACGTCTCGCCGCGCCAGATGGTGTCGGTCGCGACCGCCATGATCCCGTTCCTGGAGCACGACGACGCCAACCGTGCCCTCATGGGCGCGAACATGATGCGCCAGGCCGTTCCGCTCATCAAGTCGGAGGCCCCGCTCGTCGGCACCGGCATGGAGTACCGCTCCGCCGTCGACGCCGGCGACGTCGTCAAGGCCGAGAAGGCCGGCGTGGTCCAGGAGATCTCCGCCGACTACATCACCACGACCAACGACGACGGCACGTACATCACGTACCGCCTGGCCAAGTTCGCCCGCTCCAACCAGGGCACCTCGGTCAACCAGAAGGTCATCGTCAACGAGGGCGACCGCGTCATCGAGGGCCAGGTCCTCGCCGACGGTCCGGCCACCCAGAACGGCGAGATGGCGCTCGGCAAGAACCTGCTGGTCGCGTTCATGCCGTGGGAGGGCCACAACTACGAGGACGCGATCATCCTGTCGCAGCGCCTCGTGCAGGACGACGTCCTCTCCTCGATCCACATCGAGGAGCACGAGGTCGACGCCCGTGACACCAAGCTCGGCCCCGAGGAGATCACCCGGGACATCCCGAACGTCTCCGAGGAGGTCCTCGCCGACCTCGACGAGCGCGGCATCATCCGCATCGGCGCCGAGGTCATCGCCGGCGACATCCTCGTCGGCAAGGTGACCCCGAAGGGCGAGACCGAGCTGACCCCCGAGGAGCGCCTGCTGCGCGCGATCTTCGGTGAGAAGGCCCGTGAGGTCCGTGACACCTCGCTGAAGGTGCCGCACGGCGAGACCGGCAAGGTCATCGGCGTGCGCGTCTTCGACCGCGAGGAGGGCGACGAGCTGCCGCCGGGCGTGAACCAGCTGGTCCGCGTCTACGTGGCCCAGAAGCGCAAGATCACCGACGGTGACAAGCTCGCCGGCCGCCACGGCAACAAGGGCGTCATCTCCAAGATCCTGCCGATCGAGGACATGCCGTTCCTGGAGGACGGCACCCCGGTCGACATCATCCTCAACCCGCTGGGTGTGCCGTCCCGAATGAACCCGGGACAGGTCCTGGAGATCCACCTCGGCTGGCTCGCCAGCCGCGGCTGGGACGTCTCCGGCCTCGCGGACGAGTGGGCGGAGCGCCTCCAGGTCATCGGCGCCGACCAGGTCGCCCCCGGCACCAACGTGGCCACCCCGGTCTTCGACGGTGCCCGCGAGGACGAGCTGGCGGGTCTGCTCCAGCACACCATCCCGAACCGCGACGGCGACCGCATGGTCCTTCCGTCCGGCAAGGCGCGGCTGTTCGACGGCCGCAGCGGTGAGCCGTTCCCGGAGCCGATCTCGGTCGGCTACATGTACATCCTGAAGCTGCACCACCTGGTCGACGACAAGCTGCACGCCCGCTCGACCGGTCCGTACTCGATGATCACTCAGCAGCCGCTGGGTGGTAAGGCCCAGTTCGGTGGCCAGCGCTTCGGCGAGATGGAGGTGTGGGCCCTCGAGGCCTACGGCGCCGCCTACGCCCTCCAGGAGCTGCTGACCATCAAGTCCGACGACGTCACCGGCCGCGTGAAGGTCTACGAGGCCATCGTCAAGGGCGAGAACATCCCCGAGCCCGGCATCCCCGAGTCCTTCAAGGTGCTCATCAAGGAGATGCAGTCCCTGTGCCTGAACGTGGAGGTGCTGTCCAGCGACGGTATGTCCATCGAGATGCGTGACACCGACGAGGATGTCTTCCGCGCCGCGGAGGAGCTCGGCATCGACCTGTCCCGGCGCGAGCCGAGCAGCGTCGAAGAGGTCTGACGGGAGTCCGGTGGGCCTCCTGACCAGGAGGCCCACCGACCCCCAGGCCCCCGTTTCAGACCACAGACTTACAACCCTGAGAGGGATTGACGCATAGTGCTCGACGTCAACTTCTTCGACGAGCTCCGGATCGGCCTGGCCACCGCTGACGACATCCGTCAGTGGAGCCACGGCGAGGTCAAGAAGCCCGAGACGATCAACTACCGCACCCTCAAGCCGGAAAAGGACGGGCTCTTCTGCGAGAAGATCTTCGGTCCCACCCGGGACTGGGAGTGCTACTGCGGCAAGTACAAGCGTGTCCGCTTCAAGGGCATCATCTGCGAGCGCTGCGGCGTCGAGGTCACCCGCGCCAAGGTGCGCCGTGAGCGGATGGGCCACATCGAGCTGGCCGCGCCTGTCACCCACATCTGGTACTTCAAGGGCGTCCCGTCGCGCCTGGGCTACCTGCTCGACCTGGCCCCGAAGGACCTGGAGAAGGTCATCTACTTCGCGGCGTACATGATCACGTACGTCGACGACGAGCGCCGCACCCGCGACCTGCCGTCGCTGGAGGCCCACGTCTCCGTCGAGCGCCAGCAGATCGAGCAGCGCCGCGACGCCGACCTGGAGGCCCGTGCCAAGAAGCTCGAGGCGGACCTCGCCGAGCTGGAGGCCGAGGGTGCCAAGGCCGACGTGCGCCGCAAGGTGCGCGAGGGTGCCGAGCGTGAGATGAAGCAGCTGCGCGACCGCGCGCAGCGCGAGATCGACCGCCTCGACGAGGTGTGGACCCGGTTCAAGAACCTCAAGGTCCAGGACCTCGAGGGTGACGAGCTGCTCTACCGCGAGCTGCGCGACCGGTTCGGCACGTACTTCGACGGCTCGATGGGTGCCGCGGCGCTCCAGAAGCGCCTGGAGTCCTTCGACCTCGAGGAAGAGGCCGAGAAGCTCCGCGAGATCATCCGCACCGGCAAGGGCCAGAAGAAGACCCGCGCCCTGAAGCGCCTGAAGGTCGTCTCCGCGTTCCTGCAGACGTCCAACAGCCCCAAGGGCATGGTCCTGGACTGCGTCCCGGTCATCCCGCCGGACCTGCGTCCGATGGTGCAGCTGGACGGTGGCCGCTTCGCGACCTCCGACCTGAACGACCTGTACCGCCGTGTCATCAACCGCAACAACCGCCTGAAGCGGCTTCTCGACCTCGGCGCGCCCGAGATCATCGTGAACAACGAGAAGCGCATGCTCCAGGAGGCCGTCGACGCGCTCTTCGACAACGGCCGCCGCGGCCGCCCGGTCACGGGCCCCGGCAACCGTCCGCTGAAGTCGCTGTCCGACATGCTCAAGGGCAAGCAGGGCCGCTTCCGTCAGAACCTGCTCGGCAAGCGTGTCGACTACTCGGCCCGTTCCGTGATCGTCGTCGGCCCGCAGCTGAAGCTGCACCAGTGCGGTCTGCCGAAGGCGATGGCGCTGGAGCTCTTCAAGCCGTTCGTGATGAAGCGCCTGGTCGACCTGAACCACGCGCAGAACATCAAGTCGGCCAAGCGCATGGTCGAGCGCGGCCGCACGGTCGTGTACGACGTCCTCGAAGAGGTCATCGCGGAGCACCCGGTTCTGCTGAACCGCGCGCCCACCCTGCACCGCCTCGGCATCCAGGCCTTCGAGCCGCAGCTGGTCGAGGGCAAGGCCATCCAGATCCACCCGCTCGTGTGCACCGCGTTCAACGCGGACTTCGACGGTGACCAGATGGCCGTGCACCTGCCGCTGTCCGCGGAGGCGCAGGCCGAGGCCCGCATCCTGATGCTGTCCTCGAACAACATCCTCAAGCCGGCCGACGGCCGTCCGGTGACGATGCCGACCCAGGACATGGTCCTCGGTCTGTACTTCCTCACCACCGACGGCGAGGGCCGCGCGGCCAAGGGCGAGGACCGCTCCTTCGCGTCGGTCGCCGAGGCGATCATGGCGTTCGACGCCGGCGAGCTCTCGCTCCAGTCGCGGGTGGACGTCCGCTTCCCGGTGGGCACCATCCCGCCGCGCGGCTGGACCCCGCCGGCCCGTGAGGAGGGTGAGCCGGAGTGGCAGCAGGGTGACTCCTTCCGCCTGAAGACGACCCTGGGCCGCGCGCTCTTCAACGAGCTGCTGCCCGAGGACTACCCGTTCGTCGACTACGAGGTGGGCAAGAAGCAGCTCTCCGAGATCGTCAACGACCTCGCCGAGCGCTACCCGAAGGTCATCGTGGCGGCCACGCTCGACAACCTGAAGGCGGCCGGCTTCTTCTGGGCCACCCGTTCCGGTGTCACCGTCGCCATCTCCGACGTCGTCGTTCCCGAGGCGAAGAAGGAGATCGTC
The DNA here is from genome assembly GCF_044548235.1 of Streptomyces sp. NPDC052043. Taxonomy (NCBI): domain Bacteria; kingdom Bacillati; phylum Actinomycetota; class Actinomycetes; order Kitasatosporales; family Streptomycetaceae; genus Streptomyces; species Streptomyces sp. NPDC052043. The sequence continues at coordinate 135,059 of NZ_JBIUBT010000010.1, read as the reverse complement.
AAGGGCTACGAGGCGCAGGACGAGAAGGTCCAGAAGCAGTACGAGCGCGGTCTGATCACCAAGGACGAGCGCACCCAGGAGCTCATCGCGATCTGGACCAAGGCGACCAACGAGGTCGCCGAGGCGATGAACGACAACTTCCCGAAGACCAACCCGATCTTCATGATGGTTTCCTCGGGCGCCCGAGGAAACATGATGCAGATGCGTCAGATCGCCGGTATGCGCGGTCTGGTGTCGAACGCCAAGAACGAGACCATCCCGCGGCCCATCAAGGCGTCGTTCCGTGAGGGTCTGTCCGTGCTGGAGTACTTCATCTCCACGCACGGTGCCCGTAAGGGTCTGGCCGACACCGCCCTGCGTACCGCCGACTCGGGTTACCTCACCCGTCGTCTGGTCGACGTCTCCCAGGACGTCATCATCCGTGAGGAGGACTGCGGCACCGACCGCGGCCTCAAGCTGCACATCGCGGAGCGCGGTGCGGACGGCGTGCTGCGCAAGGCGGACAACGTCGAGACGTCCGTGTACGCGCGCTGCCTCGCCGAGGACATCGTCGTCGACGGCCAGGTGCTGGCCCCGGCCGGTACCGACCTGGGCGACGTGCTCATCGAGGAGCTCGTCTCCCGCGGCGTCGCCGAGGTCAAGACCCGCTCGGTCCTGACCTGCGAGTCCGCGGTCGGCACCTGCGCCATGTGCTACGGCCGCTCGCTCGCCACCGGCAAGCTGGTCGACATCGGTGAGGCGGTCGGCATCATCGCCGCCCAGTCCATCGGTGAGCCCGGCACCCAGCTGACGATGCGTACCTTCCACACCGGTGGTGTGGCCGGTGACGACATCACCCAGGGTCTGCCGCGTGTCGTCGAGCTCTTCGAGGCCCGTACGCCGAAGGGTGTCGCCCCGATCTCCGAGGCCTCCGGCCGCGTCCGGATCGAGGAGACCGAGAAGACCAAGAAGATCGTCGTCACCCCGGACGACGGCAGCGACGAGACGGCGTTCCCGATCTCGAAGCGTGCCCGTCTGCTGGTCGGCGAGGGCGATCACGTCGAGGTGGGCCAGAAGCTCACCGTGGGTGCCACCAACCCGCACGACGTGCTGCGCATCCTGGGTCAGCGGGCCGTCCAGGTCCACCTGGTCGGCGAGGTCCAGAAGGTCTACAACTCGCAGGGTGTGTCGATCCACGACAAGCACATCGAGATCATCATCCGGCAGATGCTGCGCCGTGTGACGATCATCGAGTCCGGCGACGCCGAGCTGCTGCCCGGCGAGCTGGTCGAGCGCTCGAAGTTCGAGACCGAGAACCGTCGTGTGGTCCAGGAGGGCGGTCACCCGGCCTCCGGTCGTCCGCAGCTCATGGGTATCACCAAGGCCTCGCTGGCGACCGAGTCCTGGCTGTCGGCGGCGTCCTTCCAGGAGACGACCAGGGTCCTGACGGACGCGGCGATCAACGCCAAGTCCGACTCCCTGATCGGCCTCAAGGAGAACGTCATCATCGGTAAGCTCATCCCGGCCGGTACGGGCCTGTCCCGCTACCGCAACATCCGGGTCGAGCCGACCGAGGAGGCCAAGGCCGCGATGTACTCGGCCGTGGGCTACGACGACATCGACTACTCGCCGTTCGGCTCCGGCTCCGGCCAGGCCGTTCCGCTGGAGGACTACGACTACGGTCCGTACAACCAGTAAGCGGGCGAGCGTCCGCGTGACGCGCTGAAGGGCGGCCATCCCCTCACGGGATGGCCGCCCTTGGCGCATGATGGAGGGACACACGCGATCCGGGGGAGGTCTCAGTGTCGTACCAACCGTCATACCCGTCATACCCGTCATGGCAGCCGACGCAGCGCTGGCAGGGGGGACAGGGCGTTCCGCAGCCGTGGCAGGGCCAGGGTGCCCCGTCGATGCTCGCGTCCCACGCCGACCGCGAGCGCGCCGTGGACGTGCTCAGGGCGGGCTTCAGCGAGGGCCGCCTGGACGAGCGGGAACTCGACCAGCGTGTCGCACGGGCGTACCAGACGCGCACGGTCGGGGAGCTGGCGCTGCTGGTGGCGGATCTGCCGCAGGGACCGGTGCCGCTCACCTCGGCGGCTGTGGCCGTGCCGTCCACGTTCCTTCCGAAGACCCCGCCGCCCACCAACGGCAAGGCGGTCGGCTCCCTGGTCTGCGGGGTGCTCACCCTGATGACTGCCGGTCTGACGGGCCTGCCGGCGGTGGTCCTGGGACACGCCGCCCGCGGGGAGATGAGCCGCACCGGAGAGAGCGGTGACGCCCTCGCGCTGACCGGGCTGGTCCTGGGCTGGCTGTCCGTGGCGGGCTGGGCGGTGTTGCTGACCCTGCTCGTCGTCGCGGGATTCGCGGGGGTGTGATGACGCGTGCGGACGTCCGGTGTTCGAAGATCACATTCCGTGGATTCGAAGATCGCCCGAGGGTCCGGGGCTTGACAAGCGCCACGGGGCGCGGCGGGCGGGGCCCATTTGTTTTGACCGCAGCGAATGAGGTAGGTACGCTCAGACCTTGTGCCTGGGGTGTGCCCTGGCTTTCGTGCGTGCCTGCAAACCGTACTGGGAGCCTCTGACGGCCACCGTGATCTGCGCCTCTTTCTGCCTTGCGGTGGGAGTCTGCGGGATTCGACACACCCGACCGCGTGGGTCGGCGACGTTCCAGGTTAGCTGTACCCATCGGCACACAGAAACCGGAGAAGTAGTGCCTACGATCCAGCAGCTGGTCCGCAAGGGCCGGCAGGACAAGGTCGAAAAGAACAAGACGCCCGCACTCGAGGGTTCGCCCCAGCGTCGTGGCGTCTGCACGCGTGTGTTCACGACCACTCCGAAGAAGCCGAACTCGGCCCTCCGTAAGGTCGCGCGTGTGCGTCTGACCAGCGGCATCGAGGTCACGGCTTACATTCCGGGTGAGGGACACAACCTGCAGGAGCACTCCATCGTGCTCGTGCGCGGCGGCCGTGTGAAGGACCTGCCGGGTGTTCGCTACAAGATCATCCGCGGTTCGCTCGACACCCAGGGTGTCAAGAACCGCAAGCAGGCTCGCAGCCGTTACGGCGCCAAGAAGGAGAAGTAAGAATGCCTCGTAAGGGCCCCGCCCCGAAGCGCCCGGTCATCATCGACCCGGTCTACGGCTCTCCTCTGGTGACCTCCCTGATCAACAAGGTGCTGCTGAACGGCAAGCGCTCCACCGCCGAGCGCATCGTCTACGGCGCCATGGAGGGCCTGCGTGAGAAGACGGGCAACGACCCGATCATCACGCTGAAGCGCGCTCTGGAAAACATCAAGCCGACCCTCGAGGTCAAGTCCCGCCGTGTCGGTGGCGCCACCTACCAGGTTCCGATCGAGGTCAAGCCCGGTCGCGCCAACACCCTGGCGCTGCGCTGGCTGGTCGGTTACTCCCGCGCCCGTCGCGAGAAGACCATGACCGAGCGTCTGCTCAACGAGCTCCTCGACGCCTCCAACGGCCTCGGTGCCGCTGTGAAGAAGCGCGAGGACACGCACAAGATGGCCGAGTCCAACAAGGCCTTCGCGCACTACCGCTGGTAGTCGCTACCCCATCGAGAACCGAGAGAAGACTGAAGCCTTATGGCTACCACTTCACTTGACCTGGCCCATGTCCGCAACATCGGGATCATGGCCCACATCGACGCGGGCAAGACGACCACCACCGAGCGGATCCTGTTCTACACCGGCGTGTCCTACAAGATCGGTGAGACCCACGAGGGTTCCGCCACGATGGACTGGATGGAGCAGGAGCAGGAGCGTGGCATCACGATCACCTCTGCTGCCACCACCTGTCACTGGCCGCTGGACAACATCGACCACACGATCAACATCATCGACACGCCGGGCCACGTCGACTTCACCGTCGAGGTGGAGCGCTCCCTGCGCGTGCTCGACGGTGCCGTGACGGTGTTCGACGGCGTCGCCGGTGTCGAGCCCCAGTCCGAGACGGTGTGGCGTCAGGCGGACCGCTACGGCGTTCCGCGCATCTGCTTCGTGAACAAGCTCGACCGCACCGGTGCCGAGTTCCACCGCTGCGTCGACATGATCAAGGACCGCCTGGGCGCGCAGCCGCTGGTCATGCAGCTGCCGATCGGTGCCGAGGCCGACTTCAAGGGCGTTGTGGACCTGGTCCGCATGAAGGCGCTCGTGTGGTCCGCCGAGGCCGCCAAGGGCGAGATGTACGACGTCGTCGACATCCCGGCCACGCACACCGAGGCCGCCGAGGAGTGGCACGGCAAGCTGGTCGAGGCCGTCGCGGAGAACGACGAAGAGATCATGGAGCTGTACCTGGAGGGCAACGAGCCCACCGAGGAGCAGCTGCACGCCGCGATCCGTCGCATCACCATCGCGTCCGGCAAGGCCAGCGAGACCACCGTCACCCCGGTGTTCTGTGGCACCGCGTTCAAGAACAAGGGCGTTCAGCCCCTGCTCGACGCGGTCGTGCGCTACCTCCCCACGCCGCTCGACGTCGAGGCCATCGAGGGCCACGCCGTGGGCAACGCCGAGGAGATCATCACGCGCAAGCCGTCCGAGGACGAGCCGCTGGCCGCTCTTGCGTTCAAGATCATGAGCGACCCGCACCTCGGCAAGCTCACCTTCGTCCGGGTCTACTCGGGCCGCCTGGAGTCCGGCACGCAGGTGCTGAACTCCGTCAAGGGCAAGAAGGAGCGCATCGGCAAGATCTACCGCATGCACGCCAACAAGCGTGAGGAGATCCCGTCGGTGGGCGCCGGTGACATCGTCGCCGTCATGGGCCTGAAGCAGACCACCACCGGTGAGACGCTGTCCGACGACAAGAAGCCGGTCATCCTGGAGTCCATGGACTTCCCGGCGCCGGTCATCCAGGTCGCCATCGAGCCCAAGTCGAAGGGCGACCAGGAGAAGCTGGGCGTCGCGATCCAGCGCCTGGCCGAGGAGGACCCGTCCTTCCAGGTCCACTCGGACGAGGAGACCGGCCAGACCATCATCGGCGGTATGGGCGAGCTGCACCTCGAGGTGCTGGTCGACCGCATGCGCCGTGAGTTCAAGGTCGAGGCCAACGTCGGCAAGCCGCAGGTCGCCTACCGTGAGACCATCCGCAAGGCGGTCGAGCGGGTCGACTACACGCACAAGAAGCAGACTGGTGGTACCGGCCAGTTCGCCAAGGTGCAGATCGCGATCGAGCCGATCGAGGGCGGCGACGCCTCGTACGAGTTCGTGAACAAGGTCACCGGTGGCCGCGTGCCGAAGGAGTACATCCCCTCGGTCGACGCCGGCGCCCAGGAAGCGATGCAGTTCGGCATCCTGGCCGGCTACGAGATGACGGGCGTCCGCGTCACGCTTCTCGACGGTGGCTACCACGAGGTCGACTCCTCCGAACTCGCGTTCAAGATCGCCGGTTCGCAGGCCTTCAAGGAGGCCGCGCGCAAGGCCAGCCCCGTGCTGCTCGAGCCGATGATGGCCGTCGAGGTCACCACGCCCGAGGACTACATGGGTGAGGTCATCGGCGACATCAACTCCCGCCGTGGCCAGATCCAGGCCATGGAGGAGCGGGCCGGTGCCCGTGTCGTGAAGGGCCTCGTGCCCCTCTCGGAGATGTTCGGCTACGTCGGCGACCTCCGCAGCAAGACGTCGGGTCGCGCAAGCTACTCGATGCAGTTCGACTCCTACGCCGAGGTTCCGCGGAACGTCGCCGAGGAGATCATCGCGAAGGCCAAGGGCGAGTAACTCACCCGAGTTCCTGCCTTTAGGCTTGACTCCGGAGCCTCTCGGGGCATTCCACGGATTCGCGGCCATTCGCCGCGCACCCGGAGGAATGCCCCGGAGATCCGGGCCATCCAGCAAAGATCACCTGGCGCCGATGAGTAAGGCGTACAGAACCACTCCACAGGAGGAACCCAGTGGCGAAGGCGAAGTTCGAGCGGACTAAGCCGCACGTCAACATCGGCACCATCGGTCACATCGACCACGGTAAGACGACCCTCACGGCCGCCATTACCAAGGTGCTGCACGACGCGTACCCGGAGCTGAACGAGGCCACCCCGTTCGACAACATCGACAAGGCGCCCGAAGAGCGTCAGCGTGGTATCACCATCTCCATCTCGCACGTCGAGTACCAGACCGAGGCGCGTCACTACGCCCACGTCGACTGCCCCGGTCACGCTGACTACATCAAGAACATGATCACCGGTGCCGCCCAGATGGACGGCGCGATCCTGGTGGTCGCCGCGACCGACGGCCCGATGCCGCAGACCAAGGAGCACGTGCTCCTGGCCCGCCAGGTCGGCGTGCCGTACATCGTCGTCGCCCTGAACAAGGCCGACATGGTGGACGACGAGGAGATCCTGGAGCTCGTCGAGCTCGAGGTCCGTGAGCTCCTCACCGAGTACGAGTTCCCGGGCGACGACGTTCCGGTCGTCAAGGTCTCCGCGCTGAAGGCCCTCGAGGGCGAGAAGCAGTGGGTGGACTCGGTCCTCACCCTGATGAAGGCCGTCGACGAGGCGATCCCGGAGCCGGAGCGCGACATCGACAAGCCGTTCCTGATGCCGATCGAGGACGTCTTCACGATCACCGGTCGCGGTACGGTCGTCACCGGCCGTATCGAGCGTGGTGTCCTCAAGGTCAACGAGACCGTCGACATCATCGGCATCAAGACGGAGAAGACCACCACCACGGTCACCGGCATCGAGATGTTCCGCAAGCTGCTCGACGAGGGCCAGGCCGGTGAGAACGTCGGTCTGCTGCTCCGCGGCATCAAGCGCGAGGACGTCGAGCGCGGCCAGGTCATCATCAAGCCGGGTTCGGTCACGCCGCACACCGACTTCGAGGCCCAGGCCTACATCCTGTCCAAGGACGAGGGTGGCCGCCACACGCCGTTCTTCAACAACTACCGTCCGCAGTTCTACTTCCGCACGACGGACGTGACCGGCGTGGTGACCCTCCCCGAGGGCACCGAGATGGTCATGCCGGGTGACAACACCGAGATGAAGGTGGAGCTCATCCAGCCCATCGCCATGGAAGAGGGCCTGAAGTTCGCCATCCGTGAGGGTGGTCGCACCGTGGGCGCCGGCCAGGTCACCAAGATCCTGAAGTAAGCTCTCCGGCTTGCCGAAGGGTCCCCCGACCCGGTAGCTCCCTCGCGAGCACCGAAAGGGCCCGTACGACTCCTGTCGTACGGGCCCTTTCGCGTTCCCCCGGTCAGGGGTTCAGGGCTTCACGGGCGCTGCCACAGCGCCGGCGCGTGCGGGGGCTCCCAGCCCGGCTGGGCCTGGCGGCCCTGGAGGCAGCGGTGGGTGGCGCCGCCGTAGGTCGTCTTCAGCCCGTGCCACGGGCGCGGGCGCGCGTGCGAGGGCCCGGGTGACGGGGTGAGCTGTTACGAAACTATTCGGCGTGCACGACCCCTGGTTCCCCGCAGACCCCTCCTCCAACATTTGTCATGCCAGTGACCAAATTCAGGTGGGTAGAGGGGTGTGCCATGTCTGCGCACGTCAGCCGGAGAGCCGTCCTGGGCGCGAGCCTCGCCGCGGTGCCGGTGCTGTCGTCGGGTGCTGTGGGTGGGGCGGGTTCCGCGTGGGCGGCCGGGGACGAGAACGGCAACCAGAACGAGAACGGGAACGGCAACCAGAACGAGGACGGCAACGGTAACCGCAACGGCAGCGGCGGGCCCCAGGTCACCGACCCGGGTGCGTACGTCTCCTTCGCGTCCCACGAGCCGAAACCGGGCTCCTTCTCCCTGGTCGGCGCCCCGATCGTGGTCAGTGCCGACGACCACTCCGGAGTCGTCCGGGCGGCGGGGGACCTGCGCGCCGACATCCAGCGGGTCACGGGCGTACGCCCCGGGCAGACCATCGCCCGCAACGCGGTGCTGGTGGGGACGATCGGCCGCAGCCCGCTGATCGACGGCCTGGTGAAGTCCGGGAAGCTGGACGTCACCGGGGTGCGCGGCCGCTGGGAGACCTCGCTCCAGGCAGTGGTCGACCATCCGATGCCCGGCGTCGACCGCGCGCTCGTCATCGCGGGCAGCGACCCGCGCGGCACGATCTTCGGGGTGTACGACGTCTCGTACGGCATCGGGGTCTCGCCCTGGTACTGGTGGGACGACGTGTCCCCGGTGCGCCGCAACAGCGTCTGGATCCTGCCCGGCTGCCACACGCAGGGCACCCCGGTGGTGAGGTACCGCGGTGTCTTCATCAACGACGAGAACCCGGCCCTGGGCACCTGGGCGCCCGCGTACTTCGGCCCCGGCAAGGCCCCCGGCCAGCCCGGCGGCTTCAACGCCGACTTCTACGCCAAGGTCTTCGAGCTCCTGCTCCGCCTGAAGGGCAACTACCTCTGGCCGGCGGTGTGGGGGCGCGCCTTCGCGGAGGACGACCCGGAGAACCACCGGCGCGCGTCGGAGTACGGCATCGTCATGGGCACCTCCCACGAGGCCCCCATGATGCGCGGCATCGAGGAGTGGAACCGCCACGCGAGCGGGGGCAGCGATCCCTACGGCGGCACCGGCGAGTGGTCGTACCTCCGCAACGCCGACGCGCTCAGGGCGTACTGGCGGGACGGCATCCAGCGGATGGTGGACGAGGGCTTCGAGGGCGTGGTGACCCTCGGCATGCGGGGCAACGGCGACACCAGCCTGCCCGACGGCGACGGCATCGAGCTGATGCAGGAGATCATCGCCGACCAGCGCCGCATCATCGAGGAGGTCACCGGCCGGCCGGCCGCCGAGACCCCGCAGGTGTGGACCCTCTACAAGGAGGTGCAGCGCTACTGGGACCGCGGCCTGCGCGCCCCGGACGACGTCACGGTCGTCCTCACCGACGACAACTGGGGCAACATCCGCAAGCACCCGGACCCCGCGGAGCCCGCCCGGGCCGGCGGGTACGGCCTGTACTACCACTTCGACTACGTGGGCGCCGGCCGCAACTACAAGTGGGTCGACACGGCCAACCTCACCAACCTCTGGGACCAGCTCCACCAGGCCCACGCCTACGGCAACCACGGTCTGTGGGTCACCAACGTCGGCGACCTGAAGGGCAACGAACTGCCCACGGAGTTCTTCCTGAACTACGCCTGGAACCCGGACGGCTGGCCGCAGGAGCGGCTGCCGGAGTGGGAACGCCGCTACGCCGCCCAGAACTTCGGCGAGGCGGACTCCGGGCCGATCGCGGAGGTCCTGGCGGAGTACGGCCGGCTCCAGGCCCGCCGCAAACCGGAGTTGCTCAACCGCCGGATCACCCTCGAAGGCGGCAAGGTCGTCTACGACGACGAGCAGACACCGTTCCACTTCGCCCACCGCGAGCTGGAACGGGTCACCGACGAGTGGAAGGCGCTGGCGCGCAAGGCCGACCGCGTCGCCCGCAAGCTGCCCGCGCGCAGCCAGGACGCCTGGTACGAACTCGTCGGCTACGAGGTGGAGGCGACCTCGAACCTCTACGACCTGCGGCAGGCCGAGTTCACCAACCTCCTCTACGCCGAGCAGGGCCGGGCGGCGACCAACGACCTGGCGGCCCAGGCGGAGGCGGGCCTGAAGCGTGACTTCGTCCTCGCCGACCGCTTCAACCACGAGGTGGCCGGCGGCAAGTGGAACGGCTTCCAGACCCAGCCGCACATCGACTACGGGGACGTCGAACGCTACGGCCCGAACGCGCCCTGGCAGCAGCCGGAGATCAACGACGTGGCGATCGAGGACGTCCTCTTCCCCGCGGTCCGGCGGATCGAGGTGCCGCGCGCCGCCGAACTGGGCGTCTCGGTGGACGGCGCGGAGGACGCGGGCAGCTGGTGGCCGGGAGGAGCGGCGGGCGCGGCCCGGCTGCCTTCCTTCAGCCCGTACCAGACCCGCCCGCAGCAGTACGTGGAGCTCTTCAACCGCGGCCGCACCCCCTTCGCGTACCGGATCGAGTCCTCCGCCCCGTGGCTGCTGGTCGACCGCGCCCGGGGCCGGGTGGAGCAGCAGGTGCGGGTCGAGGTCCGGGTGGACTGGCGCCGGGTGCCGAGCGGCCGGGCGGAGGCGAAGCTGACGATCTCGGGCGCGGGCAGGACGGTGACGGTCTCCTGCACGGCGGAGAACACCTCGCCCCGTCTGGTGCAGGGCTTCGTGGAGGCGGGCGGCTATGTGGCGATCGACGCCGAGCACCACGACCGCGCGGTGGGGGAGTGGCGCCGCCTGGACGGCGTCGGCCGCACCACGTCGGGCATGACCCCCTGGCCGGTGACGGCCCCGCGCCGCACCCCCGGCGCCTCGAACTCCCCGCGTCTGGAGTACGAGGTGACCCTGCTCTCCGCGGGCGAGGTGACGGTGTGGGCGGAGGTGTCCCCGAGGAACCCGGCCCTTGCGAGAGGCGGCCTGAGCTACGGGATCTCCTTCGACGACGCCGCGCCGCAGACGGTGGACATCGTCGCGGCCACGGGCGCGGACGACGGCACGATGAACATGGAGTGGGCCCGCAACACCTCCGACAACGTGAACCGCACCGCGACCCGGCACACGATCACCCGCGCCGGAACGCACCGCCTGAAGTTCTGGACGGTCGACCCGACGATGGTCCTGCAGCGCCTGCTGATCGACACGGGCGGTCTGCCGGAGACCTATCTGGGACCGCTGGAGAGCCGGCGGGCGTAGGGCGGTAGGGCGGTCCATCCGCCCCGAACCGCCGAGCGACGGTCCGCCAGGCCGGTGCGGGGGCATCCGCCCCGCACCGGCCGAGGCCGAGGGGGCACCGCCCGGTCGGTAGGCTCGCCGCGGCGAACGGCGGCGGGGGCAGGGGTGGGGATGAGAGCGGGCCGGGCGGAGCGGCGGCGGCAGGCGCGCAAGGAGCGCCGGGACCGGGTCGAGGAGCTCGCCGGGGTGATGACGGCGCCGGAGGCGCCCTTGGTATGGGGTGCCGGGTGGGGCGGGAAGGTGGCGAGCGCGGTCGTCTGTGCCGTGTTCGTCCTGCTGGCCGAGCATCCGGACGGGGGGAGCCTGGCGCATCCGCGGCCGGGTGGCCTGTTCTTCGCGGTGTGGTCGTCGCTGTGCATGGGCTGGGCGTGCTGCATGCTCGCGCTGTGGCGCGTCACCGCGGACCGGGACGGCGTGTACATCCGCCGTCTGTGGTCCACACGGCTCCTGCCGTGGTCGACGATCACCCGGGTGGAGATGCGGCACGACGGGCAGCTGGAGTTCTTCGGCCGTCACACGCCGGAGCCCATGGCCGGTCTGTTCGCGCCGCCCTGGCTGAGCCGTGCCGTCCGCTCCGACCGCGGCAGCCGGGCGGCCGACACGCTGAGTGCCATGGCTCTGCACAGTGACCTGCGTCCCACGGCGCGGGTCGAGCGGGGGGCGATCGGTACGGGGATCGCCCGGTGGGCCGTCCTGCTGGCCGTGGTCTTGTACCTCGCGGGCGAACTCCTGCACCACTGGCCCCTGGCGTAGCCACCCCGGGTGCTCGTACCAGCCGTCTTTTCGGAATCTTTATCTCACATCGTGGACCGAAGGTGCCCGGCCACTGGCCACCGGCTTTACACAGGAGTAACACTAAAGAGTCGGCCGTTTTCCGGATGCCCACTCCCGGGGCGGCCGAGTTCCTGCGCGCGGCAACGGCGCCGAGCGTTCATCACCGGTTTTGACACCGGTAGTAGCCGTGCCAGAAGGGGACCCTGTGACGACCCGACCCGACACCAAGACCCAGCTCGCCTCCCTGCTCGCCGAGATCGAGCGCCGCAATCCGGCCCAGCCCGAGTTCCACCAGGCCGCTCACGAGGTGCTGGAGACGCTGGCGCCGGTGCTCGCGGCTCGGCCGGAGTACGCGGAGGCGGGGCTCGTGGAGCGGTTGTGCGAGCCGGAGCGGCAGATCGTCTTCCGGGTGCCGTGGCAGGACGACCACTGCCGGGTGCACGTCAACCGCGGTTTCCGGGTGGAGTTCAACAGCGCGCTGGGCCCGTACAAGGGCGGCCTGCGCTTCCACCCGTCCGTCGATCTGGGGGTCATCAAGTTCCTCGGCTTCGAGCAGATCTTCAAGAACGCACTGACCGGGCTCGGCATCGGCGGCGGCAAGGGCGGCAGCGACTTCGACCCGCACGGGCGCAGTGACGCGGAGGTCATGCGGTTCTGCCAGTCGTTCATGACGGAGCTGCACCGGCACATCGGCGAGCACACCGACGTGCCGGCCGGTGACATCGGCGTCGGCACCCGCGAGATCGGCTACCTGTTCGGCCAGTACCGGCGGATCACCAACCGCTGGGAGGCCGGTGTGCTCACCGGCAAGGGCCCGCACTGGGGCGGCTCGCTGATCCGGCCGGAGGCCACGGGGTACGGCAGCGTGCTGTTCGCGGAGGCGATGCTGCGCGAGCGCGGTGAGGAGCTGGACGGCCAGACCGCGGTCGTCTCCGGCTCCGGGAACGTCGCGATCTACACCATCGAGAAGCTGGCCGCCCTCGGGGCGAACCCGCTGACCTGCTCGGACTCCAGCGGGTACGTGGTCGACGACAAGGGCGTCGACGTGGAGCTGCTGAAGCAGGTCAAGGAGGTCGAGCGCGGCCGGATCAGCGAGTACGCCGAGCGCCGCGGCAGCTCCGCGCGGTTCGTGCCCGGCGGGCGGGTCTGGGACGTCCCGGCCGATGTCGCGCTGCCCTCGGCGACGCAGAACGAGCTGGACGAGAAGGACGCGGAGACGCTCGTCCGCAACGGGGTGAAGGCCGTGTCCGAGGGCGCGAACATGCCGGCGACGCCCGAGGCCGTGCGCCTGTTCCAGCAGGCCGGGGTGGCCTTCGGCCCCGGCAAGGCGGCGAACGCGGGTGGGGTCGCGGTCAGCGGCCTGGAGATGGCGCAGAACCACTCCCGTACCTCCTGGACGGCCGCCCAGGTGGAGCGGGAGCTGGCCCTGATCATGGGCGACATCCACACCACCTGCCACGAGACCGCCGAGCGCTACGGCGCCCCCGGCGACTACGTGACCGGCGCGAACATCGCCGGCTTCGAACGAGTCGCCGACGCGATGCTCGCCCAGGGCGTCATCTGACGCTCGTCCCCCGGCCCGCGATCGTCCGGTGCGCCGACGGACGGTCGCGGGCCGCGGTGGGAACGTGGAACCGCCGCGTGCCGGGGCCGGTTCCTCCGGACCCGACGGTCAGCGGGTGGCCCCCGGGGTGCCCAGCAGCCGTTCCACGTCGAGTGCGCCGCCGGCCGCGATGAACTCGCGGGCCACCTCGGCGCGCAGTTCAGGGTCGGCCAGGAAGTCCGCGGCGGTGCGGGCGAGGGCGGCGGCGCCGTCCAGCACCGTGCGGTCGGCCTCGGCACCCGCCGTGCACGCGGCGAAGTCCGCCGTGTGCAGGGCCGTCCCGGCCGGTGCCACCGACAGCATCGGGTGGATGGCGGGGACCCGCACGCTGACGTTGCCGAGGTCGGTGGATCCGGACACGGCGTCCGGCGCGGCGCTGCCGGGCAGGACCGCGCGGCCCCGCCCGGTGAGGTGCAGGGCGAAGTGGGTGGCCAGGGCCTCGTTGCTGCGCACCGGCATGCAGGGCGGGCAGTCGTCCCAGCGCACGGTGACCTCGGTCCCGGTCGTCGTGGCGGCGCCCTCGAAGACCCGCTGGGCCCGCTCGGAGAGCTCCGCGAGCGCCTCGACGGTGCGGGCCCGCAGATAGAAGTGCGCGGCCGCCCGGTCGGGCACCACGTTGGGACGGGTCCCGCCGTCCGTGATCACACCGTGGATCCGGTCGGTGGGCGGGATGTGCTGCCGCAGCGCGGCGATCCCCTGGTAGGCGGCGACCACCGCGTCCAGTGCGTTGACGCCCATGAACGGTGTGGCGGCGGCGTGCGCGGCAAGGCCGCGGTACTCCACGACGACCTCCCGCAGTCCCAGGTAGGGCGAGTCCGTCAGGTCGCCGCCGGCGAACGGGTGGATCATGACCGCGGCGTCCACCCCGTCGAACGCCCCGGCGCGGGCCATGGTCTCCTTTCCGGTGCCGTTCTCCTCCGCGGGGGTGCCCAGCAGCACCGCCGTGCCGCCGAGCGCGGGCATCACCCGGGCCAGCGCCAGGAAGGCGCCGACGGCGGACGCACAGATGATGTTGTGGCCGCAGGCGTGCCCGAGCCCGGGCAGGGCGTCGTACTCCGCCAGCACCGCCACGGTGGGCCCCTGCCCGGTGCCCGCGGTGGCGCGCAGCGCGGTGGGCAGGCCGTACACCCCGGTCTCGGCCTCGATGCCGTGCGACCGCAGCAGTTCGGCGACGCGCGCCACCGCGCGGTGCTCCTCGAAGCCGGGCTCGGGGTCTTGGTGCAGGGCGTGGCTCAGCGTGAGCAGGGCCTCCCGTTCCTCGGCGACGGCGGCGTCGATCCGGGCGTGCAGCTTCTCGTCGGCACCGGTGTGCGGGGACTTCCAGGCGGTGGCCCGTTCGGCCGCGCCGGCGGCCTTGCGGGCCAGTTCCTCCAGGTGCGCGCGGCCCGCGGCGCTCGCCGTGGGGGTGACGGCTGTCTCTGACATCAGGCCTCCATCAGGGTGGGTGTGGCGGTGAGCTCGGCGCCCTCGGACTCCTCGGGCGCCCGGTGCAGCAGGACGCAGGCCACGCTGACCGCCGCCATGCCGAGGAAGAGCAGGGCCACCGGCGTCCAGTCGGTGCCGGAGGGGCCGGCCAGCCACTGGGCGAGGGCTGGGGTGGCGCCGCCGCCCACCAGGCCGGCGAGCTGGTAGCCGAGGGACAGGCCGGTGTAGCGGATCCGGGGTGCGAACCAGGTGGTGATCATGGTGCCGATGGTGGCGTAGGCGACGGTGCTGGCCAGCATGCCCAGACCCATGCCCGCCCAGAGGCCCGGAATAGTGCCGGTGTCGGCGAGCCAGAACATCGGGAACGCCACCAGCAGGTGCGAGAGGAGCCCGATCAGGGTCACCCTGCGGACCCCGAACCGGTCCGCCAGTATCGCGGAGACCGGCGTGAAGACGATCACCACGAGCGAGCAGAAGATCCCGGCGGTGGAGACCTGCGTCTCGCTGAAGTGCAGGTGGTCGAGGGCGTAGACGGACATGAAGGTGACGATGACGTAGTAGCCGCCGACGGTGACCAGGAAGGCTCCCGAGGCCAGGAGCCAGGGGCGCCATGCGGTGCGGATCACGCCGACCAGAGGGATCTGCCGGGCGGATTCCTTCTCCTTGTCGGCGCGCTGCTGCGCCTCGCTGAACTCCGGGGACTCCTCCAACTGGCTGCGGATCAGCAGCCCGGTGATCACCAGCAGGCTGGAGAGGAGGAACGGGATCCGCCAGGCCCAGCTGAGCAGCGCGTCATGACCGGCAAGGGAGGCCAGGGCGAAGACGCCGGTGGCGAGGAAGAAGCCGACGCCGTCACCGATCTGCGGGAACGAGCCGTACAGGGCCCGGCGCCTGGGCGGTGCGCTTTCGACCGCGTACAGCACGGCGCCGCCCCACTCGCCGCCGACCGCCAGCGACTGCAGGATGCGCACGACCAGCAGCAGCGCGGGGGCGAGGGCGCCGGCGGAGGCGTAGCCGGGGAGCAGGCCGATGAGGAAGGTGGAGACGCCCATCAGCAGCAGGGAGCCGATCAGCGCCTTCTTGCGCCCGTAGCGGTCGCCGATGTGGCCGAAGAGGACCGCGCCGAGCGGCCGTCCCAGGGAGCCGACGGCCAGGGTGGCGAACGAGCTGAGCACGGCCAGCGCGTGGTTCATCTCGGGGAAGAACAGCTTGGGGAAGACCAGGGCCGCCGCCGTGCTGTAGATGCCGAAGTCGTACCACTCCACGCTGGTGCCGATGAGGGTGGCGGTGGCGATCCGCAGCGGGCTGCGACGCCTGCCGGGACCGTCGGTTCCGGGTGGTCTGCCAAGGGCTGTGCTCATGGGCCGGTTCCTTTGCGAGAAGGGGCGGCCCGTCTCCGACGTGGGGAGGGGGTACGAGCGACGCCCGGCTGGGTGGGAAGGCGCACCCGCCAATGGGTCCGTCCGAACCCATAGCCCGGGACGCTATTGTCGCCACCCAGGGGTGTCAATAGGGTCTGAGTCGATTCCATTTCCTTGAGCGGGGATTTACCCGAGGACGGAGTTGGCGCAGATGGCCAAGGAGACCCGGGCGGGGCAGCCGGTGCTCGCCGAGCAGACCCAGCGGCCTCCGTCCTGGGAGGTGGTCACCGACATCCTGCGCAAGCGCATCGCGCTCGGCGGCTTCGAACCCGGCAGCAGGCTGCCCACCGAACGCGACCTCGCCACCGCCCTCGGCGTGGGCCGCAACACCGTGCGCCAGGCCGTGCGGCAGCTTGTCGAAGAGGGTCTGGTGGTCACCACCCATGGACGCTCCGGTGGCACCAGAGTACGGCCTGCCTCGTCGTCCACTGCCGTCCAGGAGCGGGCGGCCGTCGCCGCGGACTTCCGCGCGACCATCCGTGACTACATGGAGTACCGGCAGACCATCGAGCCGGCCGCGGCCTCGTTCGCCGCGCTGCGCGGCTCCACCGCTGACCGTCGCGCGCTGGTGCGGATGCTCGACGAGGAGGTCGCCGACCTCGGGGCCTATCACCGGGTCGACTCGCGCTTCCACCTGGCCATCGCCGCCGCCGGGGGCAACGAGGTGCTGTGCGAGGCGGTCGAGAGGGCCCGCACGGAGATGTTCGTCCGGGCCAATTCGCTGTGGCTGGACTCGGACTGGTCCGTGGTCTACCAGGGCGGCGAGGATCTGGCCCAGGTCTTCCGGGACGAGCACCGTGCCATCGCGCTGGCGATCCTGGCCGGCGACTCCGAGGCGGCCGGGGCGCGGATGCGCGAGCACCTGACCGGCGCGTGCAACCAGTTCCTGGCCCTGCTGGACCACTACGAAGAGGGCGTCCACTGAGCCCTTGTTGACCCGGAGTGCGGTGCGGGCTTAACTTCAGTAATGGATCCGATGGGATCCATTACTGTTGTGTTCCCTCGGAGGCACCGTGCACAGCCATGACGAAGCGCTCACCAAGGTGGTCATCGACCACGTCCAGCACCGACTGGCCCTCGACCCGGTGCCGCTGGGCAGGCTCGGCGACGCCTCGGAACTGGAGACCGCCCTCAAGGAGGTCATCGGCAGCGGCCCCGCGGCCGCCGACGACGTGCTGCGTCTGTACGCCGAGCACATCGAGCCCACCGTCGTCTCCTGCGACAGCCCGCGCTTCCTCTCCTTCATTCCCGGAGCCCCCACCAAGGCCGCCGCCCTCTTCGACATGGTGCTGTCGGCCTCTTCCCTGCACGGCGTGTCCTGGCTGGAGGCCTCTGGCGCCATCGCCGCAGAGAACCAGGTGCTCCGGCTGCTCGCCGACCTCGCCGGACTGCCTGCCCAGGCGGGCGGCTGCTTCGTGAGCGGCGGCTCGGCGGGCAACCTCTCCGGTCTCGTCGTCGCCCGCGACACCGCCCGCACCGCGACCGGTGAACCGGTGGTCCGGCCGCGGATCGCGGTCAGCTCCCAGGCCCACTCCTCGATCGGCAACACGCTGCGCATCATCGGCGTGGAGGCCCTGGTCGTCCCGGTCGACGACCACCGCCTCACCGGAGAGGCCGTGCGTGCCGCCCTCGCCGCCGACCCGTCCCCCGAGGACGTCATCGCCGTCGTCGCCACGGCCGGCACCACCAACGCCGGCATCATCGACGACCTCACCGGCATCGCCGAGGTCGCCCGGGAACGCGGCCTCTGGTTCCACGTCGACGCGGCCTACGGCGGTGGCGCGCTCTTCTCCCCGGAGCTGCGCGGGAAGTTCGCCGGGATCGAGCAGGCCGACTCCCTGGTCGTCGACCCGCACAAGTGGATGTACGCGCCCTTCGACTGCGGCGCCCTGCTCTACCGCGACCCGGCCCTGGCCCGCGCGGTGCACACCCAGGACGCCTCCTACCTGGACTGCATCCACACCGACGCCCCGCAGGAGTGGAACCCAAGCGACTACGCCTACCACCTCACCCGGCGTCCTCGCGGCCTGCCGCTGTGGTTCTCCCTGGCCGTCCACGGCACCGACGCCTACCGTGACGCCGTCGACGCGACCCGCCGCATCGCCCTGGAGTCGGCCGGCCTGATACGCGCCACCGACGGCCTCGAACTGATCCGCGATCCCGAGCTCTCCGTCGTCCTGTTCCGCCGCACCGGCTGGACCCAGGACGACTACTACGCCTGGTCGAAGGAGCTGCTGGAGCGCCAGATCGCCTTCGTGACGCCCACCGTCTGGGAAGGCGAGACGGTGGCCCGCTTCGCCTTCCTCCACCCTGATGTCACCCTCGACGCGGTCCGCGAGATCCTCGCCACCATGACCGTCTCCGCCGGCTGACGGCGACCTCCGCCCGCGCGCGGCTGGGTGGAATACCTTCCGCGCGGCCCGCAGCGCAGTTCGGCCCGTACGGTCTTGCGCGGGAAGCGGTCCTCGGCCACTCCCCAGCGGTCCACGAGGAGCAGGCCCTGGCCGGACTCGGCGATGTCCGCGGGATGCCGGACCTCGGGGAGCCGTTCATCGCGCGTGTCGGTGACCTTGATACGGAGGGTGCCGCCGATCACGTACAGCGTCAGGCGGAAGTCGCGGCCCGGTACGCGGCCGTGCGTCGCGGCGTTGGCCGCCAGTTCGGCCACGATGTGGCTCGCGGTCTCCGTCGGCAGTCCCCAGCGGCGCAGTTGCGTCTCGGCGAGCAGCCGGGCGCGGCGGGCGCCTCGCGGTGTGGAGACAGCAGCACGGTGAAGTCGGGGAGCTGGGAGTCCGGCTCGGCCGCGGTCTCGGTCTTGGGCTCAGGTCGTGCCGTGGTTCCTTTCGCCGTCCTTCTCGCCGAGCGTCCTGGCCAGGCGGGACAGGACCTTGGCGTAGACGGTGACCGCCGCCGCGATGATCGTCGGGATGACGGCCAGGGCCAGGAAGCCGAGGAGGGCCGGCCACTGGCGCAGTTCGCTGTGGCAGGCGTAGCTGTCCCGCTGGAAGGGGGCGAGCAGCGGCCCCTCGCAGCGCGGGTTGCTGGTGGAGGACCAGAGGTTGGCGTCGGGGCCGTACGAGGAGACCATCAGGATCACGACGACGCCCCACATCGCCAGCGCGAGCAGCACCCAGGCGATCGACCACTTCTCCATGCGCTCCGCGTCCCGGGACATCTCGTCGGCCCCGCCGCGCCGCGGTATCCCGGTGTCCCCGGCCGTCTCCCCGGTGCCCTGCGCGTCGGCTGTCGTCATCCCGTCCCCCGTGTCGGTGTGAGCCTGTTCCGCCGCCGCCAGACCCTAGCGGGATGATCACCGACCGCGTTGCCCGGCGGCCCCTGGTTTGACCTGTGTCACGCCCGGGGTAATATCCCCGGCTCGATTGGCCAGGCCGCCGCCCACTGTGGCAGACTGTCCGAGTTGCTCGGTCGAGCGTTGATGCTGCGCGCCTCCCGCCGGGAGGACCGGAAGCGAGTCCCACGGTACTCGTCGCCCTAACTGCCTCACGGCAGCGCTGGGGCGGACGTACGGGAATCTTCCGGGAAGTGTGGGTGCGACACCGACCAGGCACCCGGTGGGCCTTCGCCCCCGGCTCGCGGTATCCGGTGGGGCCGTGTGCAATCCCGAAGGATGTTCGAACAAGGGGCATCCATGTCAGCGGGAGCGCGACACGCCCGACCGCGTGGGTCGGAGAGTTCCAAGGGAACACCGGGTTCCGGAGCGTATAGAGAGACAGGACTACGGAGTAGCCATGGCGGGACAGAAGATCCGCATCCGGCTCAAGGCCTACGACCACGAGGTCATCGACTCCTCGGCGAAGAAGATCGTCGAGACGGTGACCCGTACTGGTGCGTCGGTCGCGGGCCCGGTGCCGCTGCCCACTGAGAAGAACGTGTACTGCGTCATCAAGTCGCCGCACAAGTACAAGGACTCGCGCGAGCACTTCGAGATGCGCACGCACAAGCGCCTGATCGACATCCTCGACCCGACCCCCAAGACCGTTGACTCTCTGATGCGACTCGACCTCCCGGCCGGTGTCGACATCGAGATCAAGCTCTGAGGCCGGTGATCTGAGAGATGACAAAGCAGATCAAGGGCATCCTGGGCGAGAAGCTCGGCATGACGCAGGTGTGGGACGAGAACAACCGTGTTGTTCCGGTCACCGTCGTCAAGGCCGGCCCCAACGTCGTCACCCAGGTTCGTACGAACGACGTCGACGGCTACGAGTCGGTCCAGATCGCCTTCGGCGAGATCGACCCGCGCAAGGTGAACAAGCCCCTCAAGGGCCACTTCGCCAAGGCCGACGTCACCCCCCGTCGTCACCTCGTCGAGATCCGCACCGCGGACGCCGCCGAGTACACCCTCGGCCAGCAGGTCACCGCTGAGGTGTTCGAGGCCGGCGTGAAGGTCGACGTCACCGGCAAGAGCAAGGGCAAGGGCTTCGCCGGTGTCATGAAGCGCCACAACTTCCGTGGCCTCGGCGCCGGGCACGGCACCCAGCGCAAGCACCGCTCGCCCGGTTCCATCGGCGGCTGCGCCACGCCGGGCCGCGTGTTCAAGGGCCTCCGCATGGCGGGTCGCATGGGCAACGAGCGGGTCACCACCCAGAACCTGACCGTCCACGCCGTTGACGCGGAGAAGGGTCTGCTGCTCATCAAGGGCGCGGTTCCCGGTCCGAACGGCGGCCTCGTCCTGGTCCGCACCGCGGCCAAGGGGGCCTGAGGTAACCGATGAGCACTGTTGACATCCTTTCGCCTGCCGGCGAGAAGACCGGAAGCGTCGAGCTCCCCGCGGAGATCTTCGGCGTGGAGAAGATCAGCATCCCGCTGATCCACCAGGTCGTCGTCGCGCAGAACGCCGCTGCCCGCCAGGGCACGCACAAGACCAAGCGTCGCGGTGAAGTCCGTGGTGGCGGCAAGAAGCCGTACCGCCAGAAGGGCACCGGTCGCGCCCGTCAGGGTTCGACCCGCGCGCCGCAGTTCGCCGGTGGTGGCGTCGTCCACGGCCCGCAGCCGCGTGACTACTCGCAGCGGACCCCGAAGAAGATGAAGGCCGCGGCCCTGCGCCACGCCCTCACTGACCGGGCCCGCCACGACCGCATCCACGTCGTCTCCGGCGTGGTCGAGGGCGAGACCCCCTCCACGAAGGCCGCCAAGTCGCTGTTCGGCAAGATCTCGGAGCGCAAGAACCTGCTCCTGATCGTCGACCGCGCTGACGAGGCCGCGTGGCTGTCCGCCCGCAACCTGCCCCAGGTCCACATCCTGGAGCCGGGCCAGCTGAACACGTACGACGTTCTCGTCTCGGACGACGTGGTCTTCACCAAGGCCGCTTTCGAGTCCTTCGTCGCCGGCCCGCAGGCCAACGACACCGAAGGGAGCGAGGCCTGATGGCTACGCGTCACCCGAGCATCGCCTCGAAGGCCGCCAAGGCCGCCAAGGCCGCGCGTGTCGCCAAGGCGCGCCGCCACGCCGCCGAGGGCAAGAACACCGTCGAGACCCCGCTGAGCAAGTCGTACACGGACCCCCGTGACGTCCTGCTCAAGCCGGTCGTCTCCGAGAAGAGCTACGCGCTCCTCGACGAGAACAAGTACACGTTCATCGTCGACCCGAACGCCAACAAGACCCAGATCAAGCAGGCCGTCCAGGCGGTCTTCGAGGTCAAGGTCACCGGGGTCAACACGATCAACCGTCAGGGCAAGCGCAAGCGGACGAAGACCGGCTTCGGTCAGCGTGCCGCCACCAAGCGCGCGATCGTGACCCTTGCCGAGGGCGACCGTATCGACATCTTCGGCGGTCCGACCGCCTGACGGCGGTCCGGATCGTCCGATATCGGACGAGGACTGAGAAATGGGAATCCGCAAGTACAAGCCGACTACGCCGGGCCGTCGTGGCGCCAGCGTCGCCGACTTCGTCGAGGTCACGCGGTCCACGCCGGAGAAGTCGCTGGTCCGTCCCCTGCACAGCAAGGGCGGCCGTAACAATTCCGGTCGTGTGACCGTTCGCCACCAGGGTGGCGGACACAAGCGCGCCTACCGCGTGATCGACTTCCGTCGTCACGACAAGGACGGCGTGCCGGCGAAGGTCGCGCACATCGAGTACGACCCCAACCGCACCGCGCGCATCGCGCTGCTGCACTACGCCGACGGCGAGAAGCGCTACATCCTCGCCCCGCGCAACCTGCAGCAGGGCGACCGCGTGGAGAACGGTCCCGGGGCCGACATCAAGCCGGGCAACAACCTGGCGCTCCGCAACATCCCGGTCGGTACCACGATCCACGCGATCGAGCTCCGTCCCGGTGGCGGTGCCAAGTTCGCCCGCTCCGCCGGTGCCTCCGTGCAGCTGCTCGCGAAGGAGGGCACGATGGCCCACCTCCGCATGCCCTCCGGTGAGATCCGCCTGGTCGACCAGCGCTGCCGCGCCACGGTCGGCGAGGTCGGCAACGCCGAGCAGAGCAACATCAACTGGGGCAAGGCGGGCCGCAAGCGGTGGCTGGGCGTTCGCCCGACCGTCCGTGGTGTCGTCATGAACCCGGTCGACCACCCGCACGGTGGTGGTGAGGGCCGGACCTCCGGTGGCCGCCACCCGGTGTCCCCGTGGGGCAAGAAGGAAGGCCGTACTCGTTCGCCCAAGAAGGCGTCGAACAAGTACATCGTCCGCCGCCGCAAGACGAACAAGAAGCGCTAAGGACGGGTTGAGATGCCTCGTAGCCTGAAGAAGGGGCCCTTCGTCGACGACCACCTGATCAAGAAGGTGGACTCGCAGAACGAAGCCGGCACCAAGAACGTCATCAAGACCTGGTCCCGCCGCTCGATGATCGTCCCGGCCATGCTGGGCCACACGCTGGCGGTGCACAACGGCAAGACCCACATCCCGGTGTTCGTCACCGAGTCGATGGTCGGCCACAAGCTCGGCGAGTTCTCGCCGACGCGCACCTTCCGGGGTCACGTCAAGGATGACCGGAAGTCGAAGCGCCGCTAATCGCGGATCGCATTCAGACACGTAAGTAACTCTGAAGGGACAACCATGGAAGCCAGGGCCCAGGCGCGGTACATCCGCGTCACGCCCATGAAGGCCCGCCGTGTGGTGGACCTCATCCGTGGCATGGACGCCACGGAGGCCCAGGCTGTTCTGCGATTCGCCCCGCAGGCAGCCTCGGTTCCGGTCGGCAAGGTGCTCGACAGCGCCATTGCCAACGCCGCGCACAACTACGACCACTCCGACGCCGACTCGCTGTTCATCTCCGAGGCGTTCGTCGACGAGGGCCCGACCCTGAAGCGGTTCCGTCCGCGTGCCCAGGGTCGTGCCTACCGGATCCGCAAGCGGACCAGCCACATCACCGTGGTCGTCAGCAGCAAGGAAGGAACCCGGTAATGGGCCAGAAGGTAAACCCGCATGGGTTCCGGCTCGGTGTCACCACCGACTTCAAGTCGCGTTGGTACGCCGACAAGCTGTACAAGGACTACGTCAAGGAAGACGTCGCCATCCGTCGGATGATGACGTCCGGCATGGAGCGCGCCGGCATCTCCAAGGTGGAGATCGAGCGCACCCGTGACCGCGTCCGTGTGGACATCCACACCGCGCGTCCGGGCATCGTCATCGGCCGTCGTGGCGCCGAGGCCGACCGCATCCGCGGCGACCTCGAGAAGCTCACGGGCAAGCAGGTCCAGCTGAACATCCTCGAGGTCAAGAACCCCGAGACGGACGCTCAGCTGGTGGCCCAGGCCGTTGCCGAGCAGCTCTCCTCCCGCGTCTCCTTCCGCCGTGCCATGCGCAAGAGCATGCAGTCGGCGATGAAGGCCGGCGCCAAGGGCATCAAGATCCAGTGCGGTGGCCGCCTCGGCGGCGCCGAGATGTCCCGCTCGGAGTTCTACCGCGAGGGCCGTGTGCCCCTGCACACGCTCCGCGCGAACGTGGACTACGGCTTCTTCGAGGCCAAGACGACCTTCGGCCGCATCGGTGTGAAGGTCTGGATCTACAAGGGCGACGTCAAGAACATCGCCGAGGTCCGCGCCGAGAACGCCGCCGCCCGTGCGGGCAACCGCCCGGCCCGTGGTGGCGCCGACCGCCCGGCCCGTGGTGGCCGTGGTGGCGAGCGGCGCGGTCGCAAGCCGCAGCAGCAGTCGGCTCCGGCCGCCGAGGCCCCCAAGGCCGACGCCCCGGCCGCTGCCGCTCCGGCTGAGAGCACCGGAACGGAGGCCTGACCGACATGCTGATCCCCCGTAGGGTCAAGCACCGCAAGCAGCACCACCCGAAGCGCAACGGTATGTCCAAGGGTGGAACGCAGGTTGCGTTCGGCGAGTACGGCATCCAGGCGCTGACCCCGGCCTACGTGACGAACCGCCAGATCGAGGCGGCTCGTATCGCGATGACCCGCCACATCAAGCGTGGCGGCAAGGTCTGGATCAACATCTACCCGGACCGTCCGCTGACCAAGAAGCCCGCCGAGACCCGCATGGGTTCCGGTAAGGGTTCGCCGGAGTGGTGGATCGCGAACGTCAAGCCCGGTCGGGTGATGTTCGAGCTGTCCTACCCGAACGAGAAGATCGCCCGTGAGGCGCTGACCCGTGCGGCCCACAAGCTGCCGATGAAGTGCCGGATCGTCAAGCGCGAGGCAGGTGAAGCGTGATGTCGGCCGGTACCAAGGCGTCCGAGCTGCGCGAGCTGGGCAACGAGGAGCTTCTTGGCAAGCTCCGCGAGGCCAAGGAAGAGCTGTTCAACCTCCGCTTCCAGGCGGCGACGGGCCAGCTCGAGAACCACGGCCGTCTGAAGGCGGTCCGCAAGGACATCGCGCGGATCTACACCCTGATGCGCGAGCGTGAGCTGGGCATCGAAACGGTGGAGAACGCCTGATGAGCGAGAAGAACGTGACTGAGACTGCAGAGGCGCGCGGCTTCCGCAAGACCCGTGAGGGTCTCGTCGTCAGCGACAAGATGGACAAGACCGTCGTCGTCGCCGTCGAGGACCGCGTCAAGCACGCGCTGTACGGCAAGGTCATCCGCCGTACCGAGAAGCTCAAGGCGCACGACGAGCAGAACGCCGCGGGCGTCGGCGACCGCGTCCTCCTGATGGAGACCCGGCCGCTGTCCGCGACGAAGCGCTGGCGCGTCGTCGAGATCCTCGAGAAGGCGAAGTAAGAAGCGGGGGCACCGCCCCCGCTGACCCCCGCTGGGGGCGACGCCCCGGGCCCCGGCCCGGACCCGGCGAAGTCCCCGGCGCGGGTTCCCGCCTTCCGAGACACCAGTAATTTCCTGCGGGAGCTACTCGCAGGACGGTTCCGCCAGGCTCGGCGGAGCTTCGTGAGTCACTCGCAAAGCTCGCCGGGAACCGGCAGACAATCAGGAGATAGACGTGATCCAGCAGGAGTCGCGACTGCGTGTCGCCGACAACACTGGTGCGAAGGAAATCCTTTGCATCCGTGTGCTCGGTGGCTCCGGTCGCCGCTACGCGGGCATCGGTGACGTCATCGTCGCCACCGTCAAGGACGCGATCCCCGGTGGCAACGTGAAGAAGGGTGACGTCGTCAAGGCGGTCATCGTTCGCACCGTCAAGGAGCGCCGCCGTCCGGACGGCTCGTACATCCGCTTCGACGAGAACGCCGCCGTCATTCTGAAGAACGACGGCGACCCTCGCGGCACCCGCATCTTCGGCCCGGTCGGCCGTGAGCTGCGCGAGAAGAAGTTCATGAAGATCATCTCGCTCGCGCCGGAGGTGCTGTAAGCATGAAGATCAAGAAGGGCGACCTGGTCCAGGTCATCACCGGTAAGGACAAGGGCAAGCAGGGCAAGGTCATCGCGGCCTACCCCCGCGAGGACCGGGTCCTGGTCGAGGGTGTCAACCGGGTCAAGAAGCACACCAAGGCCGGTCCGACCGCTCGCGGTTCGCAGGCCGGCGGCATCGTCACGACCGAGGCGCCCGTCCACGTCTCCAACGTCCAGCTGGTCGTTGAGAAGGACGGCAACAAGGTCGTCACGCGTGTCGGTTACCGCTTCGACGACGAAGGCAACAAGATCCGCGTTGCCAAGCGGACGGGTGAGGACATCTGATGGCTACCACCACCACTCCGCGTCTGAAGCAGAAGTACCGCGAGGAGATCGCGGGCAAGCTGCGTGACGAGTTCAAGTACGAGAACGTCATGCAGGTTCCCGGCCTCGTCAAGATCGTGGTCAACATGGGTGTGGGCGACGCCGCCCGCGACTCCAAGCTGATCGAGGGCGCCATCCGCGACCTCACCACGATCACCGGTCAGAAGCCGGCCGTCACCAAGGCCCGCAAGTCCATCGCGCAGTTCAAGCTGCGTGAGGGCCAGCCGATCGGTGCCCACGTCACGCTCCGTGGCGACCGCATGTGGGAGTTCCTGGACCGCACCCTGTCGCTCGCGCTGCCGCGCATCCGCGACTTCCGCGGTCTGTCCCCCAAGCAGTTCGACGGCCGTGGCAACTACACCTTCGGTCTCACCGAGCAGGTCATGTTCCACGAGATCGACCAGGACAAGATCGACCGTACCCGGGGCATGGACATCACCGTGGTCACCACGGCGACCAACGACGCTGAGGGCCGCGCGCTCCTTCGTCACCTCGGCTTCCCGTTCAAGGAGGCGTGAGCGAGATGGCGAAGAAGGCTCTGATCGCTAAGGCTGCTCGCAAGCCCAAGTTCGGTGTGCGTGGCTACACCCGCTGCCAGCGCTGTGGCCGTCCGCACTCCGTGTACCGCAAGTTCGGCCTGTGCCGCGTGTGCCTTCGTGAGATGGCTCACCGTGGCGAGCTGCCGGGCGTGACCAAGAGCTCCTGGTAACAACCCACTTGGGTTGAACCAGGACTCTCGGTAAGGAACCGGGGTCGGCAGGAGGCCCACCTCACATGCCTTAGGCTTGTGGGGTTGGGCGCCCGCCGCGCCCTTACGACTTACTACGCCGTAGGTCCACCGCGCCGCACCCGTCCCGTCTCGGATCGGGGAGAGGGATGGCGCACCAGGAAACCCCGGCGAGAGAGGCCGAAGGCCAATTCATGACCATGACTGATCCGATCGCAGACATGCTCACGCGTCTGCGGAACGCGAACTCGGCATACCACGACAGCGTGTCGATGCCGCACTCGAAGATCAAGTCGCACATCGCGGAGATCCTCCAGCAGGAGGGCTTCATCACGGGCTGGAAGGTCGAGGACGCCGAGGTCGGCAAGAACCTCGTCCTGGAGCTGAAGTTCGGCCCCAACCGTGAGCGCTCCATCGCGGGCATCAAGCGGATCTCCAAGCCCGGTCTCCGGGTGTACGCGAAGTCCACCAACCTGCCGAAGGTGCTCGGCGGCCTCGGCGTGGCGATCATCTCCACGTCCTACGGGCTCCTCACCGACAAGCAGGCCGGCAAGAAGGGCGTGGGTGGGGAAGTCCTCGCCTACGTCTGGTAGCGGAAGGGAACGGAGGAAACAGCTATGTCGCGCATCGGCAAGCTCCCCATCGCGGTTCCCGCCGGCGTGGACGTCACCATCGACGGCCGTACGGTCGCGGTCAAGGGCCCCAAGGGCACGCTGACCCACACCGTCGTGGCGCCGATCGAGATCGCCAAGGGCGAGGACGGCACCCTGCAGGTGTCCCGCCCCAACGACGAGCGTCAGAACAAGGCCCTGCACGGCCTGTCCCGCACGCTGGTGGCGAACATGATCACCGGCGTGACCCAGGGTTACGTGAAGAAGCTCGAGATCAGCGGTGTCGGTTACCGCGTGACGGCCAAGGGTTCGAACCTGGAGTTCGCGCTCGGCTACAGCCACCCGATCACCGTCGAGGCGCCCGAGGGCATCACCTTCAAGGTGGAGACCCCGACCCGCTTCCAGGTCGAGGGCATCGACAAGCAGAAGGTCGGCGAGGTTGCGGCCAACATCCGCAAGCTGCGCAAGCCCGACCCGTACAAGGCCAAGGGTGTCAAGTACGAGGGCGAAGTCATCCGCCGCAAGGTCGGAAAGGCGGGTAAGTAAGCCATGGCATACGGGCAGAAGATCCTCAAGGGCGACGCCTACAAGCGCGCCGCGATCAAGCGCCGTCACATCCGGATCCGCAAGCGGATCGCCGGTACGGCGGAGCGCCCCCGTCTGGTCGTGACCCGTTCCAACCGCCACATCGTGGCGCAGGTGATCGACGACCTCAAGGGCCACACCCTGGCGTCGGCGTCCACGCTGGACACGTCGGTCCGCGGTGGCGAGGGCGACAAGTCCGCGCAGGCCAAGCAGGTCGGCGCCCTGGTCGCCGAGCGCGCCAAGGCCGCCGGTGTCGAGGCCGTCGTGTTCGACCGCGGTGGCAACCAGTACGCCGGGCGCATCGCCGCTCTGGCGGACGCCGCCCGCGAGGCCG
Organism: Streptomyces sp. NPDC052043; assembly: GCF_044548235.1. Taxonomy (NCBI): domain Bacteria; kingdom Bacillati; phylum Actinomycetota; class Actinomycetes; order Kitasatosporales; family Streptomycetaceae; genus Streptomyces; species Streptomyces sp. NPDC052043. The sequence continues at coordinate 106,871 of NZ_JBIUBT010000010.1, read as the reverse complement.
GACTGAAGTTCTGAGTCGCCCGTCGCGGCAGCGACTTTTCGTTGCTGCGAGCTAGCGGAAACAGAGAGAGGTAATTCCAATGGCTGGACCCCAGCGCCGCGGTGGCGGTGCCGGTGGCGGCGAGCGGCGGGACCGGAAGGGCCGTGACGGCGGCGCAGCTGCCGCCGAGAAGACCGCGTACGTTGAGCGCGTCGTCGCGATCAACCGCGTCGCCAAGGTTGTGAAGGGTGGTCGTCGCTTCAGCTTCACCGCGCTGGTCGTGGTGGGCGACGGTGACGGCACCGTGGGTGTCGGATACGGCAAGGCCAAGGAGGTGCCGGCCGCCATCGCCAAGGGTGTTGAGGAGGCCAAGAAGCACTTCTTCAAGGTCCCCCGGATCCAGGGCACCATCCCGCACCCGATCCAGGGTGAGAAGGCTGCCGGCGTCGTGCTGCTCAAGCCCGCGTCCCCCGGTACCGGCGTTATCGCCGGTGGCCCGGTGCGCGCCGTGCTCGAGTGCGCCGGTATCCACGACATCCTGTCGAAGTCGCTCGGCTCCGACAACCAGATCAACATCGTGCACGCGACCGTGGAGGCCCTGAAGGGCCTGCAGCGTCCCGAGGAGGTCGCGGCCCGCCGCGGTCTGCCGCTCGAGGACGTCGCCCCCGCGGCCCTGCTGCGTGCGCGTGCCGGGGCGGGTGCGTGATGGCACAGCTCAAGGTCACGCAGGTCAAGTCCTACATCGGCAGCAAGCAGAACCACCGTGACACCCTGCGTTCGCTCGGGCTCAAGAAGCTCGGCGACGTGGTCGTCAAGGAGGACCGCCCCGAGTTCCGCGGCATGGTGCACACCGTCCGCCACCTCGTGACGGTCGAGGAGGTCGACTGATCATGGCGGAGCAGAACCCGCTCAAGATCCACAACCTCCGTCCCGCCCCGGGCGCGAAGACCGCCAAGACCCGTGTCGGTCGTGGTGAGGCGTCCAAGGGTAAGACGGCCGGTCGTGGTACCAAGGGCACCAAGGCCCGCTACCAGGTTCCGGAGCGCTTCGAGGGCGGCCAGATGCCGCTGCACATGCGCCTCCCGAAGCTGAAGGGCTTCAAGAACCCGTTCAAGACCGAGTACCAGGTCGTGAACCTCGACAGGCTGGCCGAGCTCTACCCCGAGGGTGGCGAGGTCACCGTCGAGGGTCTGGTGGCCAAGGGTGCCGTTCGCAAGAACAGCCTCGTCAAGGTCCTGGGCCAGGGCGAGGTCTCCGTGGCGCTGCAGGTGACGGTGGACGCCGTCTCCGGCTCCGCCAAGGAGAAGATCACCGCCGCCGGCGGTTCTGTCACCGAGCTCGTCTGAGCGCGATGACGTAAGCGGTCCCGACCGGGGGTACCTCACATTGAGGTATCCCCGGTTGGTCGTTCTCAGGGAGGCAGTGTCGCCGGTAAGGTGGCCTGCACCGTTGTTTATCGTCGAACCTCAAGACCGTCACCCTGACGCACTTGCGCGGGGGTCGCAGGAGGCACCGTGCTCACCGGCTTCGCCCGGGCGTTCAGGACGCCCGACCTGCGCAAGAAGCTGCTCTTCACGCTCGGCATCATCGTGGTGTACCGCGTCGGTACCCACATTCCGATCCCGGGTGTCAACTACAAGGCCGTTCAGCAGTGTGTCAGCGAGGCCTCGGGCAACCAGGGCCTCTTCGGCCTGGTGAACATGTTCAGCGGTGGCGCGCTGCTGCAGATCACGATCTTTGCCCTCGGCATCATGCCGTACATCACGGCGAGCATCATCCTTCAGCTGCTGACCGTGGTGATCCCGCGGTTGGAGGCCCTCAAGAAGGAGGGCCAGTCCGGCACCGCGAAGATCACCCAGTACACCCGTTACCTGACGGTGGCGCTCGCCATCCTCCAGGGCACGGGCCTGGTGGCCACCGCCCGCAGCGGTGCCCTGTTCTCCGGGTGCTCGGCGGCCGGGAACATCGTCCCGAACCAGGCGATCTTCAACACGATCGTCATGGTGATCGTCATGACCGCCGGTACGGCCACGGTCATGTGGCTCGGTGAGCTCATCACCGACCGCGGTATCGGCAACGGCATGTCGATCCTGATGTTCATCTCGATCGCCGCCACCTTCCCGTCCGCGCTGTGGGCGATCAAGAAGCAGGGCAAGCTCGCCGAGGGCTGGATCGAGTTCGGCACCGTCATCCTCGTCGGCCTGGTCATGGTCGGTCTGGTCGTCTTCGTCGAGCAGGCCCAGCGCCGCATTCCGGTGCAGTACGCCAAGCGCATGATCGGTCGCCGTTCCTACGGTGGTACGTCGACGTACATTCCGCTGAAGGTCAACCAGGCGGGCGTGATCCCCGTCATCTTCGCTTCTTCGCTGCTCTACATTCCGGCACTGATCGCACAGTTCTCCGGTGGCAACTCCGGATGGAAGACCTGGGTCCAGCAGAACCTGACCAAGGGCGATCACCCGATCTACATCACCCTGTACTTCCTGCTGATCGTGTTCTTCGCCTTCTTCTACGTGGCGATCTCCTTCAACCCCGAAGAAGTCGCCGACAACATGAAGAAGTATGGTGGCTTCATCCCGGGCATCCGGGCTGGCCGACCGACCGCTGAGTACCTCTCGTACGTGCTCAACCGGATCACCTGGCCGGGTTCGCTGTATCTGGGCCTGATCGCTCTCGTACCGACCATGGCGTTGGTCGGCTTCGGGGCGAACCAGAACTTCCCCTTCGGAGGGACCAGCATCCTCATCATCGTGGGTGTCGGACTCGAGACGGTGAAGCAGATCGAGAGCCAGCTCCAGCAGCGCAATTACGAAGGGTTCCTCCGCTGATGCGAATCGTCCTCGTCGGACCGCCGGGTGCCGGCAAAGGAACGCAGGCCACACGCCTGGCCGAGAAGCTGCGCATCCCGCACATCTCGACGGGTGACCTGTTCCGCGCCAACATCAGCCGGCAGACGGAGCTCGGCAAGCTCGCGAAGTCCTACATGGACGCCGGAAACCTGGTGCCCGACGAGGTCACCATCGCCATGGCGAAGGACCGCATGGAGCAGCCCGACGCCGAGGGCGGCTTCCTGCTGGACGGTTTCCCGCGCAACGTGTCGCAGGCCGAGGCACTGGACAAGCTGCTCCAGGGCGAGGGCATGAACCTGGACGCGGTCCTCGACCTGGAGGTTCCCGAGGACGAGGTCGTCAAGCGCATCGCGGGTCGCCGCACCTGCCGCAACGACTCGGCGCACGTCTTCCACGAGACGTACAGCCCGCCCAAGAAGGAAGGCGTCTGCGACGTCTGCGGCGGCGAGCTGTACCAGCGGGACGACGACTCCGAGGAGACCGTGCGCAAGCGGCTCGAGGTCTACCACACGCAGACCGAGCCGATCATCGGCTACTACCGGGCGCAGGACCTGGTCGTGACGATCTCCTCGCTCGGTCCGGTGGACGAGATCACGCAGCGCGCGCTCGAGGCGCTGAAGCGCGACTGACCACGCAGTTCGGCCGCGGTTCCCCACGGGGGCCGCGGCCGACGCGTGCACGGCGCCGGTGCGCCGTCCGCGGGCAGGCCCCCTGAACCGCCGCCCCGAACCCGAACGGTCTCGTCGCGGCCCGAAAGGCCTCGTCACGGCCCCGTCCGCACACGCCGGACGGGCCGGGTTCCGCTTCCCCGTATTGTTGTGGGTGTCCGTCCTCCTTCCGGTCCGAGAAAGGCCGTCGTGCCCATGGTGCAGATCAAGTCCCCCGAGCAGATCGCCAAGATGCGTGAGGCGGGGCTGGTCGTCGCCGCCATCCACGCGGCCACCCGCGAGGCGGCCGTGCCCGGGGCGACCACGAAGGATCTGGACCAGGTGGCCCGCAAGGTGCTCGCCGAGCACAACGCCAAGCCGAACTTCCTCGGCTACGGCGGCTTCCCGGCGACGATCTGCACCTCGGTGAACGAGGTCGTCGTCCACGGCATCCCGTCCGACGACGTCGTCCTCAAGGACGGGGACGTCATCTCCATCGACTGCGGCGCGATCATCGACGGCTGGCACGGCGACGCGGCCTTCACCGCGTTCGTCGGCTCCGGTCATTCGCCGGAGCTGATCGAGCTCTCCCGGGTGACCGAGGAGTCGATGTGGGCCGGCATCGCGGCCATGAAGCAGGGCAACCGGCTGGTCGACATCTCCCGGGCCGTCGAGACGTACATCCGCCGCCAGCCGAAGCCGGGCGGCGGCCGTTACGGGATCATCGAGGACTACGGCGGCCACGGCATCGGCACCGAGATGCACATGGACCCGCACCTGCTGAACTACGTCGAGCGGCGGCGCGGCAAGGGCCCGAAGCTGGTTCCCGGCTTCTGCCTGGCCATCGAGCCCATGGTCTCCCTGGGCACCCCGAAGACCCAGGTCCTCCAGGACGACTGGACGGTCATCACCACGGACGGCACCTGGTCGTCCCACTGGGAGCACTCGGTGGCCCTGACCGAGCAGGGGCCCCTGGTCCTGACCGCCCCGGACGGCGGCAGGGCGAAGCTGGCCGAGTACGGCATCACGGCCGCGCCGGACCCGCTGGCCTGACGGCCTCGCCCGCCGGCGTCCTCCGGTCCGATCCGGTTCGGTTCGGACCCGGTCGCATGATGATCTCGGAGCTGGGGCAGACTTTCCCGATTCGTCTTTCGCAGAGCGCTGGCGTAGACTGACTCGTCGGCTCTCATGTATTCGCATGTCCGCATGCGGGACCTGGAGTCGATCAAGGTAGTCGATTCGAAGGGCGAAGCGTGGCCAAGAAGCAAGGTGCCATCGAGATCGAGGGCACTGTCGTCGAGTCTCTGCCGAACGCCATGTTCAGGGTCGAGCTCCAGAACGGCCACCAGGTCCTGGCACACATCAGCGGCAAGATGCGCATGCACTACATCCGCATCCTCCCTGACGACCGGGTCGTGGTGGAGCTTTCTCCTTACGACCTCACGCGTGGCCGGATCGTCTACCGGTACAAGTAGATCTTGCCCAGGCCCCACGTTCCACCGAGGGGCCGCCGGCAACTGACCCGGAGAACCTCACCCCATGAAGGTCAAGCCGAGCGTCAAGAAGATCTGCGACAAGTGCAGGGTGATCCGCCGTCACGGCCGGGTCATGGTCATCTGCGACAACCCGCGCCACAAGCAGCGCCAGGGCTGACGCACAACCGACCGAACCCTCTGCACCTTCTTCGCAGAGATTCGCGCGACGCGAGCTGAATTGTTCATACGCAGGACCCGAGCCGCAGTGCGGCTCGACACCCCCGGTTCGGAGGCCGGGGACCCGGTTCGTACCTGGTACGGCGGCCGGGAGTCGGTCCTGCGGAAGACCTCCGAAGATCAACTGGAGCCATTGAATGGCACGCGTTTCCGGTGTTGACATCCCGCGCGAAAAGCGCGTGGAGGTCGCCCTCACCTACGTGTTCGGCATCGGCCGGACCCTGGCCCAGCAGACGCTGGCCGCCACCGACATCGACCCGAACACCCGCGTCCGCGAGCTCTCCGAGGAGCAGCTCGTCGCGATCCGCGAGTACGTCGACAACAACATCAAGACCGAGGGTGACCTCCGTCGCGAGATCCAGGCCGACATCCGCCGCAAGGTCGAGATCGGCTGCTACCAGGGTCTGCGCCACCGCCGCGGCCTTCCCGTCCGCGGTCAGCGCACCAGCACCAACGCCCGCACCCGCAAGGGCCCGCGTCGCGCCATTGCCGGCAAGAAGAAGCCGGGCAAGAAGTAGTCCGCAGCGACACTCGCCGTCCAGCGGTCTTCGCTGTAGGACCGACCACCTCCCGTAGGAGTTTTCGACATGCCCCCCAAGGGACGTCAGGGCGCTGCCAAGAAGGTGCGCCGCAAGGAAAAGAAGAACGTCGCTCACGGCCACGCGCACATCAAGAGCACGTTCAACAACACGATCGTTTCGATCACCGACCCGTCCGGCAACGTGATCTCCTGGGCCTCCGCCGGCCACGTCGGCTTCAAGGGCTCCCGGAAGTCCACGCCGTTCGCCGCGCAGATGGCCGCCGAGTCGGCCGCCCGCCGCGCTCAGGAGCACGGCATGCGCAAGGTCGACGTGTTCGTCAAGGGTCCGGGCTCCGGCCGTGAGACCGCGATCCGCTCCCTGCAGGCCACGGGCCTCGAGGTCGGCTCCATCCAGGACGTCACCCCGACCCCGCACAACGGCTGCCGCCCGCCGAAGCGCCGCCGCGTCTGACGCACGGCTGCTTCGCGCAGGTCTCCGGGCGGTACGGCCCTTTCGGGTCGTGCCGCCCGTACCCTTGCAGTACCCGCACCCTTCAGGGTGCGGCCTGGTCGGGCGTCATATAGCGGGCGCCCACGACTGAAGGATCTGATCCACTCATGCTGATCGCTCAGCGACCCTCGTTGACCGAAGAGGTCGTCGACGAGTTCCGCTCCCGGTTCGTGATCGAGCCGCTGGAGCCGGGCTTCGGCTACACCCTCGGCAACTCCCTTCGCCGTACCCTCCTGTCGTCGATCCCCGGCGCTGCTGTCACCAGCATCCGCATCGACGGTGTCCTGCACGAGTTCACCACCGTGCCGGGTGTCAAGGAGGACGTCACCGACCTGATCCTCAACATCAAGCAGCTGGTCGTTTCCTCGGAGCACGACGAGCCGGTCGTGATGTACCTGCGCAAGCAGGGTCCGGGTCTGGTCACCGCCGCCGACATCGCGCCGCCGGCGGGTGTCGAGGTGCACAACCCCGATCTCGTCCTCGCCACGCTGAACGGCAAGGGCAAGCTGGAGATGGAGCTGACCGTCGAGCGCGGTCGCGGCTATGTCTCCGCGGTGCAGAACAAGCAGGTGGGCCAGGAGATCGGCCGTATTCCGGTCGACTCGATCTACTCGCCGGTGCTGAAGGTCACGTACAAGGTCGAGGCGACGCGTGTCGAGCAGCGGACCGACTTCGACAAGCTGATCGTCGACGTCGAGACCAAGCAGGCCATGCGTCCGCGTGACGCCATGGCGTCGGCCGGCAAGACCCTGGTGGAGCTGTTCGGTCTCGCGCGCGAGCTGAACATCGACGCCGAGGGCATCGACATGGGCCCGTCCCCGACGGACGCCGCCCTGGCCGCCGACCTGGCGCTGCCGATCGAGGAGCTGGAGCTCACGGTCCGCTCCTACAACTGCCTCAAGCGCGAGGGCATCCACTCCGTGGGTGAGCTCGTCGCCCGTTCCGAGGCCGACCTGCTGGACATCCGCAACTTCGGTGCGAAGTCCATCGACGAGGTCAAGGCGAAGCTGGCCGGGATGAGCCTGGCTCTGAAGGACAGCCCGCCCGGATTCGACCCGACCGCCGCGGCGGACGCCTTCGGCGCCGACGACGACGCGGACGCCGGTTTCGTCGAGACCGAGCAGTACTGAGCGCTCCGCGGGGAGGCCGTATTGTGTCTGCGGGCCGGTTGTGACTGGTCGCGCCCACGCGACGGAGTCGCTGTCGACACCGCCCCGCGCCCCTTCCGGACAGGCCCCTTCGGGGCTCTGTCCGGATCTCTGACAGACAACCGTCTGCTCAGATACTGACCCCGGTACCTGGTACGGCCGGGGCAGACACCTAGGAGAAGAACCATGCCGAAGCCCACCAAGGGTGCCCGTCTGGGCGGCAGCGCCGCGCACGAGAAGCTGCTCCTCGCGAACCTCGCGAAGGCGCTGTTCGAGCACGGCCGCATCACCACCACCGAGGCGAAGGCCCGCCGCCTGCGCCCGTACGCCGAGCGTCTGATCACCAAGGCGAAGAAGGGCGACCTTCACAACCGCCGTCAGGTGCTCCAGGTCATCACGGACAAGGGCATCGTCCACACGCTCTTCACCGAGATCGGCCCGCGGTACGAGAACCGTCCCGGTGGCTACACCCGCATCACCAAGATCGGTAACCGCCGTGGCGACAACGCGCCCATGGCCGTGATCGAGCTGGTCGAGGCGCTGACGGTGCAGCAGAACGCCGTGGGTGAGGCCGAGGCCGCCACCAAGCGTGCGGTCAAGGAGGCCGAGGAGGCCAAGGTCGAGGAGACCAAGGCCGAGGACGCCGCCGAGGCTCCGGCCGAGGAGTCCAAGGACGCCTGAGGCCCTGCCTGACGTCGCAAGCGGGTCCGCCCCTCGGGGCGGGCCCGTTCCGCGTTTCCCGCAGGGGATGCGCCCTGAGAGGATCTGCACGTGAGTGACGAAGCACAGCCCGGTCATGTCCGTGTCCGCCTCGACCTGTCCTACGACGGCACCGCCTTCCACGGCTGGGCCAAGCAGGCCGGCGGCCGGCGCACCGTGCAGGGGGAGATCGAGGACGCGCTGCGCACGGTCACGCGGTCCGGGGAGACGTACGAGCTGACCGTGGCCGGACGGACCGACGCCGGGGTGCACGCGCGGGGCCAGGTGGCCCACGTGGACCTGCCCGAGCGCGTCTGGCGCGAGCACCACGAGAAGCTGCTCAAGCGGCTCGCCGGGCGGCTGCCCAGGGATGTGCGGGTGTGGGCGCTGCGGCCCGCGCCCAGCGGCTTCAACGCCCGGTTCTCGGCCGTCTGGCGCCGCTACGCCTACCGCGTCACCGACAACCCCGGCGGTGTCGACCCGCTGCTGCGGGGCCACGTCCTGTGGCACGACTGGCCGCTCGACGTCGACGCCATGAACGAGGCCGCGCGCCGGCTGCTGGGCGAGCACGACTTCGCCGCCTACTGCAAGAGGCGCGAGGGCGCGACCACCATCCGCACGCTCCAGGAGCTGAGCCTCGAACGAGGCGGCGACGGCGTCATCACGGCCACGGTCCGGGCCGACGCGTTCTGCCACAACATGGTGCGCTCGCTCATCGGGGCGCTGCTGTTCGTCGGTGACGGGCACCGTGCGCCGGACTGGCCCGGGAAGGTGCTGGCGGCGGGGGTGCGGGACTCGGCCGTGCACGTCGTGCGGCCGCACGGGCTGGCCCTGGAGGAGGTCGGCTACCCGGCCGACGAGCTGCTGGCCGCGCGGAGCCGGGAGGCGCGCAACAAGCGGTCCCTGCCGGCGGCCGGCTGCTGCTGAGCCGCCGTCCGCCGTCCTCCCGTGGGCCGACCGTCGCCGTCCTTCGCCGTACGGCGACGGGCCGGTCGGCTACTGGCTGGCCGCGGCCGACGCCTGCGTCTCGCCGCGCCGCCGGATCTGCTGGAAGGAGAACTCGGCGAGGTCGTCGCCGGCCCGGAACGCCGCGGTGTCGTCCTTCGTCACGTTCGTGCCCTTGGCGAAGCCGGTGAGGGTGAAGTAGGCGTAGCGGCCGTAGGAGTTGGTCGTGGAGCGGCAGACGGCACCGTTGCAGAAGGCCTTGACGCCGCTGCCGGACAGCGGCTTGATGATGCTCTTCTGGTCCGTCTGGCTCTTCGCCTTGAGCGCCTGCGCCTCGGTGTCGAAGACGGCGATGCCGACGGTGACCGCGACGCCGCCCTGGCTGTAGGTCACCCGCAGCAGACGGGTGCAGTCGTTGTCCGTGAGGGCCTTGACGAGCGTGCCCTGGGCGGCCGTGGCGCAGCTCTTGCTGTCGTCCGTGGGGCCCTTCTTGTACACGGTCTCGCCCATGGTCAGCTGGGTGCCCGGGAAGAGGGTGTCCGTGCTGAGCGGGGCCGTGTCCTTCTTCGCGCTGGATATGAAGTCCTTCGGATCCAGCGGGGGCGGGGCGGTGGTCGGGGCGAACGACGGCGACGTGGCGGACTCGCTCGGCAGGGCGGCGGTGCCGGGCAGCCGGCTCGAGGCGTCCGACGCGTCGTTGTCGCCGCTCGCCGACATCACGGCCATGGCGACGGCCGCGCCGATCCCGGCGGTGGCCAGTACGCCACCGCCGAGGTACAGCAGCCGGCGCCTTCTGTTCCGCTGCTCCGAGGCCTCGGCGAGCGCGGCCCAGTCCGGGGTCTGGCCGCTGCCACCGCTGTTCGAGGACTGCTCAGAATTCGGTTTCCAGGGATCCCACTGGGACTGCGAGCCCCCCTGCCCATAACTCATGGGGCGCATCTTAGACGGGGTCGATGGGCCCCCGGCCCGCCTGCCGCCGGGCCGCCCGGGGCCTTAGGTGCACGACGGTACAAAGCGGCGCGGCGAAGGCCGATACCGGTTGCCGGGCGGCCGGTAATGCCCGTGGGGAACACGGGCGGGAACCGGCGGGACCCGCGGTCGCACACCGTTTTGACCCGACCAGGGCGCCGCGGGTATCCTGCATCTTCGTTGTGTATTGGCTTGCTCATTCTCACGGGACGGGCCCTTACACCGGTCCACCGGGCCGATGACCAGCGACCAGCACGCGGTTTGCGTCACCGCGGTGCGGTCAGGGCTGTCGTGATCGTCTTCGGTGACCTTGTCAGGACCACTCACTGAAGATAGCGAAGGCTACGAACCGTGCGTACGTACAGCCCCAAGCCCGGCGACATCACGCGCCAGTGGCACGTCATTGACGCCCAGGACGTCGTCCTGGGTCGCCTGGCGTCCACCGCCGCCACCCTTCTGCGGGGCAAGCACAAGCCGATCTACGCGCCGCACGTCGACGCTGGTGACTTCGTCATCATCATCAACGCGGACAAGGTCCACCTCTCCGGCAACAAGCGGACCCAGAAGATGGCGTACCGCCACTCCGGCTACCCGGGTGGTCTGCGCTCGGTCCGCTACGACGAGCTGCTCGACAAGAACCCGGAGAAGGCCATCGAGAAGGCCGTCAAGGGCATGCTCCCCAAGAACTCCCTGGGCCGTCAGATGCTCTCGAAGCTGAAGGTCTACAAGGGTGACCAGCACCCGCACGGCGCCCAGCAGCCGGTGCCGTTCGAGATCACCCAGGTCGCGCAGTAAGTCCGGCCACCCCCTAAGACTGAAGAGAATCTGAGGAGAATCGTGGCCGAGACCACTGCCGAGCAGCCGCTCGAAGAGCTTGACATCGACAGCTACACCACCGAGTCCGAGGTCCCCGTCGAGGGCGAGTACACCTCGGAGTCGATGGCCTCCCACTTCGGCGAGCCGCAGCCGGCCGCCGGCCTGGGCCGCCGCAAGAACGCCATTGCCCGCGTCCGGATCGTCCCGGGCTCCGGCAAGTGGAAGATCAACGGCCGCACCCTCGAGGACTACTTCCCGAACAAGGTGCACCAGCAGGAAGTCAACGAGCCCTTCAAGGTGCTCGAGCTCGAGGGCCGTTACGACGTCGTGGCCCGCATCGCCGGTGGCGGCGTCTCCGGCCAGGCCGGCGCCCTCCGCCTCGGTGTCGCCCGCGCCCTGAACGAGGCCGACGTCGACAACAACCGCGGCGCGCTGAAGAAGGCGGGCTTCCTGCGTCGTGACGACCGTGCGGTCGAGCGCAAGAAGGCCGGTCTGAAGAAGGCCCGCAAGGCCCCGCAGTACAGCAAGCGCTAATCTCAACGGCGCCCCTGCACGTACTCCGAACGCCCCGGCGGCACGCCTATGTGCCTCCGGGGCGTTCGTTTATCGCAAAGCTGGGGCGTATAACGGCACAAGGTGCTCAACGGCTGGTGTGATCGGATGCCCGGAGCGTCGAATGCCATGGACCGGCCCACGGACCGGCCCCCTTCTTGAACTGACGCTTCCTCAGGAGGACAAGTGGGACGACTCTTCGGCACGGACGGCGTCCGTGGTGTCGCCAACGCGGACCTGACCGCCGAGCTGGCGCTCGGCCTCTCGGTCGCCGCGGCGCACGTGCTGGCCGAGGCGGGCACCTTCGAGGGCCATCGGCCGACGGCGGTGGTCGGGCGGGATCCGCGCGCGTCCGGGGAGTTCCTGGAGGCGGCCGTGGTCGCGGGTCTGGCGAGCGCGGGTGTGGACGTCCTGCGGGTCGGCGTGCTGCCGACGCCCGCGGTGGCGTACCTGACCGGGTCGCTCGGCGCCGACCTCGGCGTGATGCTGTCGGCCAGCCACAACGCCATGCCGGACAACGGTGTCAAGTTCTTCGCCCGGGGCGGTCACAAGCTCGCCGACGAGCTGGAGGACCGGATCGAGTCCGTCTACGAGGAGCACCGCACCGGCGCGCCCTGGAGCCGCCCGACGGGCGCCGGCGTGGGCCGGGTCCGCGACTACGGCGAGGGCTTCGACCGCTACGTCGCCCACCTCGTCGGCGCCCTGCCGAACCGGCTCGGCGGCCTGAAGATCGTGCTGGACGAGGCGCACGGCGCCGCGTCCGGCGTCTCCCCGGAGGCGTTCCGGCAGGCCGGGGCCGACGTCGTCACCCTCGGCGCCGACCCGGACGGCCTCAACATCAATGACGGCTGCGGTTCGACCCACCTCGACCAGCTCAAGGCCGCCGTGGTCGAGCACGGCGCCGACCTCGGCATCGCCCACGACGGCGACGCCGACCGCTGCCTGGCCGTGGACCACACCGGCGAGGAGGTCGACGGCGACCAGATCCTGGCCGTGCTCGCGCTGGCGATGCGGGAGCGTTCCGCGCTGCGCTGCGACACCGTCGTCGCGACCGTGATGTCGAACCTGGGCTTCAAACTGGCCATGGAGCGCGAGGGCATCCAGCTCGTGCAGACCGCCGTCGGCGACCGCTACGTCCTGGAGGAGATGAAGGACAAGGGCTACGCCCTCGGCGGCGAGCAGTCCGGCCACGTCATCATCCTGGACCACGCCACCACCGGCGACGGCACGCTCACCGGCCTGATGCTGGCCGCCCGGGTCGCCGGGACCGGCCGCACGCTGCGGGAGCTGTCCTCCGTGATGGAGCGCCTGCCGCAGATCCTCGTCAACGTCCCCGACGTGGACAAGACCCGGGTGAAGACCTCCGCCGACCTCGCCGCCGCGGTCGTCGAGGCGGAGCGGGAGCTGGGCGGGACCGGTCGGGTGCTGCTGCGCCCGTCGGGCACCGAGCCGCTGGTCCGGGTGATGGTCGAGGCCGCGGACATCGAGCAGGCCCGCTCGGTGGCGGGCCGCCTGGCCGATTCGGTGAAGTCGGCGCTCGGCTAGGGCCTGTTGCGAAAGTCCTGTCGTCCGCCCGGAGGGCGGGCCTCGCGGCGTCAGGTGCGTGCTCTCGGCGTGCCGGGCCCTGGCTCTCGTACTGGATGTACTTGGGTCAGGGCCCGGTGCGGCGAGAGTGCGTGCATGGCGTCGCGAGGCAGGCGGGACTTTCGCAACAGGCCCTGGCAGTCCCCGCCCGCTCGGCCGGCAGTCCCCGCCGGTCTCAGAGCATGCTCTGGCCGGCCCTGGCCAGGCGCTCGCGCTGCCTCGCCCAGAACCACTTCTGGGCGAGCAGTGTGAGCGTGCCGGCCAGGACGATGCCGAGCATGTTCAGCAGGAGCTGGACCGTCGAGCCCCTGGTCTGGGCGGTGTCGCCGTAGGCGAGCGCGACGGCCGCGTTGGCGGCGGCCGGGACCGTGGTCACCGAGATGGCCACGCCGATCAGGGCGCCGGACTTGGCGGACGTCAGCGAGAGCGTGCCGGCGGCTCCGGCGAGGACGGCCACGACGAAGGAGAACGCGTCGGGGGCGTAGACGAAGGCGGTGTTGGGCCGGGCGCCCTCCAGTTTCGCCTTGCTGAACAGCCCGACGGCGTCCATGAACACAGCGAAGCCCGCCGTGACCGCCATGGCCAGCGCGAACCCGGCCAGCAGAGCGATCAGCGAGCGCAGGGCCAGCCGCGGGGCCCGCTGCACGAGTGCCGTGCCGATGCCCGCCAGGGGGCCGAACTCGGGTCCCACGGCCATCGCGCCGACGATCAGGACGGCGTTGTCGAGCACCACGCCGCAGGCGGCGATCATGGTGGCCAGCGTGAGGAACGCGAGGTAGGTGACCGACAGGGTCGACTCCTCGTGCGTGGCCTCGGTCAGTTCCTCCCACAGCACCGCGTCCGCGGCCTCGCCTGGGGCGGCCTTCTCCGCCCGCTCGGCCTGGTCGGAGAGCGTCAGATCAGGGCTCTCGACGGAGATGGAGCCACTCCGTTCGATCCCCAAGGCCCGCAGTCCGTTCAGGAGTTCGTCGCCGGCTTCGCGCGCGACGTCGCACAGGACCACGTCACCGGCCGGGTTGCGGGCGGCGGAGGGCAGCACGACGAGGTGCGCGGTGCCGACCGTTGTCTCGATCAGACGCACCACGTCGTCGGTCTGTTCGGACGGTGTGATCAGGCGCAGATGCAGCATGGCGGCAGCGTAGACGTCACAGTTTGCGCAGGCTCAACCGCTGCACCTTGTGGTCGGGGCCCTTGCGCAGCACGAGCGTGGCACGGCCCCGGGTGGGGGCGATGTTCTCCACCAGGTTCGGCTTGTTGATCGTCCGCCACATCGTGCGGGCGTAGTCGAGGGCCTCCCCCTCGGACACCTGGGTGTACTTGCGGAAGTACGAGGACGGGTCCTGGAAGGCCGTCGTGCGCAGCTTGCCGAACCGGTCCAGGTACCACCGCTCGATGTCCTCGATGCGCGCGTCGACGTACACGCTGAAGTCGAAGTAGTCGGCGAGTCCGACCCGGGTGCGGCCGTCCGTGCCGGGCAGGGCGGGCTGGAGGACGTTCAGGCCCTCGACGATCAGGATGTCGGGCCGCCGTACGGTCAGCTTCTCGTCGGGGACGATGTCGTAGATGAGGTGGGAGTAGACGGGCGCGGTCACCTCGTCCTTGCCGGCCTTGATGTCGGCGACGAACCGGGTCAGGGCCCGCCGGTCGTACGACTCCGGGAACCCTTTGCGCGACATCAGCCCCCGCGCCTCCAACTCCCGTGTGGGCAGCAGGAACCCGTCGGTGGTGACCAGCTCGACCCGGGGGTGCTCGGGCCAGCGGGACAGCAGGGCCTGGAGCAGCCGGGCGGCGGTCGACTTGCCCACGGCGACCGAACCGGCCACGCCGATCACGAAGGGCGTGCCCGACTGGGACCCCTTTTCGCCGAGGAACGTGTTCAGCGCGCCGCGCAGCCCGTCCGTGGCGCCGACGTAGAGATTGAGCAGCCGGGACAGCGGGAGGTAGATGTCGCGCACTTCGTCGAGGTCGATCACGTCGCCGAGACCGCGCAGCCGTTCGACCTCCGCGGCGGAGAGCGGCAGTGGCGTCTTGTCACGCAACGCGCTCCATTCGGCGCGGGTGAGGTCGACGTAGGGAGTCGCCTCCGGCCGGGACCGGTGGGCGCTCCGGGGCATCGAGGAGACCGGAGAGATCACATTCCATTGTGAACGGAGTTTGAACGGCGTGCGGGGTGGGGTGTGTCACGTCGGCGGGGGAGCGCGGGTCACGTCGGTGTCACGGTCGGGCACCGGGCGGCCGATTCATGATCATCATCGGGTTCGCGGCACGTAGGGTGCGCGGTAACCCGCCGCGGAGACCGTCCGCCGGTCGTGAAGAGAAAGAGTGCCCTTCCGTGAGTTCCCCCGTGGTCCGCCGTACCGCGCTCGCCGCGTCCACCGCCGCTCTGGTCCTGCTCGCCACCGCCTGCGGCGGTTCCTCCGGCAGCGGAGACGGGAAGGCCGGTGACGGCAGCACCGCGCAGGCCGACAAGACTGCCGCCCCGGCCAAGGCGCTCGACGCCGCCGAGTTGGAGAAGGCCGCGCTCGCCCAGGCGGACGTCAGGACCGGCAAGGTCACCGTCAAGGTGCCGGCGACGGACGACGTCGCACAGGACAAGGTGACGACCGGCGACACCGCCTGCACGCCGCTCGCCCTCCTCCAGGCCGGCAGTTACGTGGGCACGCCCGCGGCCACCGTGAAGCGGTCGTGGCTGGGCGACGCGCAGAAGCCCGCGGCGGGCGCCGACCCCCAGGCCGTCCTGCTGGCCGGACTCGACCGGTCGAAGGTCGTCGTGACCCTCGCCTCCTACGACGACGGCGGCGCCGAGCAGGCGATGAAGGACCTTCAAACGGCCGCCGGGAAGTGCGCCGGCGGGTACTCCTACACCGCGGCCGGCAACAAGACCGGGATCGACAAGGTGGCCGTGACCCAGACGCCCGGGGGCTCCGACGAGGCGTTCGCCGTGACGCAGACCCTGAACGCCGAGGGCGTCAAGGCGCCGGTGAAGGGCGTCGTCGTCCGCAAGGGCGCCACCCTGGCCTACTTCCCCGCCGTCAACCTCGCGTCGCTCGCCTCGGGCGAGGACTTCGACTTCCCCACGGAGATCGTCGACGCGCAGCTCGCCAAGCTGAAGTGACCGGGAGACCCACCGGGGCCCTTCCTGCCCCGGTGGGAATCTCCGATTTCGGGCACGAAGTAGCCGCTTTCGGCGGGAGTGGGCCCGTAGGCTGCCGCCCATGTGCGGAATCGTGGGATACGTGGGGACGCAGTCGGCGCTCGACGTCGTGACGGCCGGTCTGAAGCGCCTGGAGTACCGGGGCTACGACTCGGCCGGTGTCGCCGTGCTCGCCGACGGCGGGCTGGCGGCGGCGAAGCGGGCCGGCAAGCTGGTCAACCTGGAGAAGGAACTCGCTGACCGGCCGCTGCCGACCGGTTCCACGGGCATCGGGCACACCCGGTGGGCCACCCACGGCGGGCCCACCGACGGCAACGCCCACCCGCACCTGGACAACTCCGGTCGGGTCGCCGTCGTCCACAACGGCATCATCGAGAACTTCGCCGCGCTGCGGGCCGAGTTGGCCGAGCGCGGGCACGAACTGTACTCCGAGACCGACACCGAGGTCGTGGCGCACCTGCTCGCCGAGGAGTTCTCGTCGAGCGCCGATCTCGCGGAGGCCATGCGGCTGGTGTGCCGCCGCCTGGAGGGCGCGTTCACGCTGGTCGCCGTGCACGCCGACGCGCCGGACGTGGTCGTGGGCGCCCGCCGCAACTCCCCGCTGGTCGTGGGGGTCGGCGAGGGCGAGGCCTTCCTCGCCTCCGACGTCGCCGCGTTCATCGCCCACACCCGCTCCGCGATCGAGCTGGGCCAGGACCAGGTCGTGGAGCTGCGCCGGGACGGGGTGACGGTCACCGGGTTCGACGGGCGGCCCGCCGAGGTCCGCTCCTACGACGTCGACTGGGACGCGGCGGCCGCGGAGAAGGGCGGCTACGACTACTTCATGCTCAAGGAGATCGCCGAGCAGCCCAAGGCGGTCGCCGACACGCTCCTCGGCCGCATCGACGCGGCCGGCTTCCTGACGCTGGACGAGGTCCGCATCTCCGCCGCCGAGCTGCGTGAGATGGACAAGGTCGTCATCATCGCCTGCGGTACGGCCTTCCACGCGGGCATGATCGCCAAGTACGCCATCGAGCACTGGACGCGGATCCCGTGCGAGGTGGAACTCGCCAGCGAGTTCCGCTACCGGGACCCGATCCTGGACGCCCAGACCCTCGTCATCGCCATCTCCCAGTCCGGCGAGACCATGGACACGCTGATGGCGCTTCGGCACGCCCGGGAGCAGGGCGCCAAGGTGCTGGCCATCTGCAACACCAACGGCTCCACCATCCCGCGCGAGTCGGACGCGGTCCTCTACACCCACGCGGGCCCGGAGGTCGCGGTCGCCTCGACCAAGGCCTTCCTGACCCAGCTGGTCGCCTGCTACCTGGTGGCGCTGTACCTCGGCCAGGTCCGCGGCACCAAGTGGGGCGACGAGATCCAGGTGGTGATCCGCGACCTGTCGCAGATCGGCGGCGCGGTGGAGCGGGTCCTGGAGACGATGGAGCCGGTGCGGGCACTGGCGCGCTCGCTCGCGGACAAGGACACGGTGCTGTTCCTCGGCCGGCACGTGGGCTATCCGGTCGCCCTCGAAGGCGCCCTGAAGCTCAAGGAGCTGGCGTACATGCACGCCGAGGGCTTCGCGGCGGGCGAGCTGAAGCACGGGCCGATCGCGCTGATCGACGAGGACCTGCCGGTGGTCGTGGTGGTGCCGTCCCCGCAGGGCCGGTCCCTCCTCCACGACAAGATCGTCTCCAACATCCAGGAGATCCGCGCGAGGGGTGCCCGCACGATCGTGATCGCGGAGGAGGGCGACGAGGCGGTCGCCCCGTACGCCGACCACCTGATCAGCATCCCGGCCACCCCGACGCTGCTCCAACCGCTGGTCGCCACGGTCCCGTTGCAGGTCTTCGCCTGCGAACTCGCCACCGCGCGGGGCAACGAGGTGGACCAGCCGCGCAACCTGGCGAAGTCGGTGACGGTGGAGTAACCCTCACGCTCCGGCGCCCGGCCGAACCGCACCACATCGCCGCGCGACGCGGTGCTCAGGCTGACAGTTCGTACAGCAGCCGGTAGTACGTGATCCGGTCCCGGTCCTGCTCGACTCCGTAGGCGTCGAGCAGCGGCTCCTCCCACCCTGGGCCGTAGTTCCACTGCGTACTCCACGTGGCGACGGCGAGGTCCGCCCAGCGATCGGCGACACCGAGCGCGCCGAGGTCGACGTGTCCCCTGCACGTGCCGTCGTCCCCGACCAGGGTGTTGGGAGCACAGGCGTCGCCATGGCAGACGACGAGCCGGTCGGCCGGCGGGATGTCGTGGAGCACCCCGAGGGCGCGCTCCACGGTGCCGACGTGCTGAAGGTCCTGATGCCAGTCTGCCGGATCGATCCGACACGCCGCCGCTCGTGACCGCACGGTCTCCAGGCGCGTTCCGGCGGACCAGTCGAACGGGCAGTCCACCACGGGCAGCGCGTCATGGAACGCGCGTAGCCCGCTGCCGATCGCGCGTACCGCGGCGGCGGGGTCGCCCTTCCAACGGTCGTCCACCGCCATGCGTCCGGGCAGGCCGCGTGTGACGAGCCAGGAACCGGTTTCGTCAGCGCCCTCGTCGAGTACGTGCGGCACCGCTGTGAACCTCGCTGCCCAGCGCAGGCGTGCCGCCTCGGCCGAGAGGTCGATACCGCTGCCGGCCGGTGTCCACTTCACGAACCGCCGTGTGTCGCCCAGGCCCAGTTGAAACGTCAGACCACCGAGTTCGTTCTTCCACACGGCTCGCACCGGCCCTCCCGCCGCGAGCTCCATGACGACACGAGGAGGTTCGACGGGTCCCTGAGGCGACGTAGCGATCATCCGCTCATTCTCGCCGGACTGGCCGGTGCTCGGACAAACATTTCCGGACCCTCCCGCCGGCAACCCTGCCGACGGGGGTGGTGCGCGGAACCGAGGACACCAAACCGGTTCAGTTTCTGCGGTTTCAGAGATATGTGCCGGGGCGGAGGCGGATCAGCCGCGCGATGCGGAATCCCACGTCGTCGATCCGGAAGGTGGGGTGGCTGCGGCGCCGTACGGACGCCCGGCAGCTCCAGTGCTGGTCGGACCAGCCGCCGCCGCGGAGCACCCGGTAGGCGCCGTACACCTCGGCGTCGTAGACGTCCCAGCACCAGTCCCACACGTTGCCCAGCATGTCGTACAGGCCCCACCGGTTGGGTCGCTTGCCGCCCACCGGGTGGATCCGCTCGTCCGAGTTCCCCCGGTACCAGGCGACCTCGTCGAGCGGGCCGTACCGCGGGCCCGTGGAACCGGCACGGCACGCGTGCTCCCACTCGGCCTCGGTCGGCAGCCGGTACCCGTCGGCGGAGGTGTCCCATTCGGCCGACTCGTCGTCCTGGATTCCCAGGTGATAGGCGGGTGTCAGCCCCTCGGACCGGGACAACGCATTGCAGAACCGGACCGCGTCCCACCAGGACACACCTTCGACGGGCAGCTGGTCCCCATGGGCGGTGCTCGGCCGTTTACCTATGACCTGTGCGTACAGCGCCTGCGTGACCGGGAACGCCGACATCCAGAACGGCGCGACGTCGACCGGCCAACTCCGCTGTGTCCGGCGGTCCGACAGCGTCACCCGCCCCGGCGGGACGGCGACCATCCCACTGCTCGTGCGCGTCCTCACGGCAGGCCTCAGCCTTCCGGGAAGCCGGTGCTCTTCAGGGCCTTGACGAAGGCGGTGAAGTCTCCGGCCGGGAAAGTGAGGGTGGCACGGGCAGGGGTCTTGGAGTCTCGGATGGCTATGTGGGTGGGGGAGCTGGCGATCTCGACGCAGTTGTTGCCCTCGCCGCCGCCGGAGTAGGACGACTTTCGCCAGTTGACCGGGGTGGTCACGATGAGCCTCACAATTCCTTGGCCAGCCTGTGGATGAAGTCACGCGATCGGTCGGGGTCGAGTGATACCTCCTCCACTTTACGGAAGAGCGTTCGAAAGACGCTGAGTTGTGCCTCGGAATCGATGAATGCCGTGCCGTGGGGTGCATCGCGAACGGCTGTGTCCAGCCTGGGTACAGCGCCGCCCGCCAGCATCATGTTGCTCCAGGCCCCCGCGAAACCGTCCAGGTCGAAGGGGACGACCCGCACGCTGACGTGGTCCGCCTCGGACAGCTCCAGCACACGGACGAGTTGGGTCCGTGCAGCAGTGCGGTCGCCGACCCTGATACGCAACGCCGCCTCATGGATCACTGCTTTGTACGGGACGGGAGTCGGCCCGTCGATGACGACCTTGCGGTCCATACGGTGCCGGACCCGCAAAGCCACCTCGTCCTCGGGTAGCGCTGGTACCTGGTAGGAGAAGGCGGCACGGGCGTAGTCCTCCGTCTGGAGGAGGCCGGGGATGTAGAGGAACTCGACGTCAGCCCGGTACGTGGCGTGGTGTTCGAGTTCGGCGAGGTCCAAGTACATCGTCGGAAGCATGCCTCCGTACTTCTCCCACCAGCCGCGCGTCCGGTCGGTGGCCAGGAGGACGAGGGCATTGACGAACTCGTCGTCCGTGCAGGCGTAGTGGGCTGCGAGCCGGCGCAGACGCTTCTCGCTCACGCCGGCGAGGCCGGCCTCGATTTGGCTGATCTGCGCGGGGCTCACGCCGAGTAGTGCTGCCGCCTCGCGGGATGTGAGGCCGGCACCATCGCGGAGTCTTCGTAGCTCTATGGCCAGCCGCATCTGACGTGCCGTTGGGCTGTGTCTCAACGCCACCGCCTGCTCCTCCCAACACGTCCGCCTGCGCGACTCGTTCGGGGGCAGACTACGCGACCGGCTTGCAGAACTTAAATAATTAGCCCTACCGTCGGTCACGCAACGCACACGCTGCGGAGCGGTTTGCGACCCTCGCCACCCGAACGGAGTTGAGCCATGCCTGAAACCGCTGCCGAACCCTGGGAATACTGCCTCTACATCCCCAACGACCTCCGCGCCGTAACCGTCAGCCGACGGACCCTCCGGCTGATCCTCACCATGCACGGGCTGATCCGTCTGGTCGACGTGGCCGAGCTGCTCGCGACCGAGTTGGTCTCCAACGCCGTACGGCACACCAAGGGGCCCGCCGCGCTCCGGCTGCGGTGGGCCGCGGGGGTGCTGCGGATCGGGGCGTGGGACGCCGACCCCGCACCCCCGGAGCCGCCGGTGCCCTTGGAGCGGGTGGCCGAGTCGGAGGAGGGGCGGGGGCTGGCGCTGGTCCGGGCCTGCGCGGACCTGTGGGGCTGGCAACCGCTGGCGCGGGAGGGCAACCGAGGCAAGGTCGTGTGGTGCGAACTGGTCGCCGCGTAGTGGAGGCGCCGTCTCCCCTCCTCGACGGCGTCTCTTCCGGGTGAAAACGTGGAGGGTGAGCGGCACCATGGAGTCGGGCTCTGAGTACCGTGACGTCGCTAGCCCATGAGGGGGAGGAGGTGCGGCATGAGCGTTGAGCTCGAACTGAGGCTACGGGGTCCGCACGCCGGCATGGACGCCCAGGAGTCGCTGCGCACCGTGCAGAGTGTGCTGTCGCTGCTGCGCGAGCTGGAGAACAGTGAGACCGCGCAGTCGAGCCGCCATGGCACCCGCTGGTCCTTCAACGAACTCAGGCTGGGCAGCGTGACCTGTGTCCTTGAGCCGCTGCGCATCGCCGAGCACTCCGACTACCAGGTCGTGGAACGGGTGCTGCGTACCGCCGTGGCCGGGCTGGGCGAAGCCGAGATCGCAGAACGCATTCCGACCGGTTGGACCGCCCGTGCGGCGTCGCTGGGGCAACAGGTCGCCCGCTCCCTCGGAGCATCGCCGGATGTTGGCATGTTCGTCGCGGTACGTGCGGACGGCGTCGAAGTCCGGACGGCTGAGGTCACACAGAGGACCGCGTTCAACCTGCAAGCCGCCACGCGTGCCCGCCTGCGCATGTTCGGTTCGCGGCGGGGACGTCTCAGCGGGCTGGTGGAGGGAAAGCACCGCCGTCCCCGGGCGGTGCTGCGCACCGAGGTCGGAGGGGAAGTGATTCCCGTCTACTTCGGTGATGATCTGGACACCGAGCTGCGGCGGGCCTGGCGGCGTGACCGGGTGGAGGTCACCGGCGAGATCACCGAGAACGCACACGGGCAGGTGGTGCAGGTGCGTGCGACGGAGATCGAGCTCCTTCCGACAGAGCCGCAGCTCTCGGACGACGAGCTGCGGGCGGGGTTCTGGCCGGACATGACCGGCGGCCAGGACGCGGTGGACTATGTGGAGGCTCTGCGTGGGGGAAACTGACCGCCCCGAGTCGGTCTACTTGGACAGCAACTGCTTCATCGACTGGGCGCAGGGCACAGGCAGCGCGCGCGAGGCCGAAAGCATGCTGCGGGCCGCCAAAGCCGGGTATGTGCGGCTCTACACATCCACCGTCACTCTTGCCGAGGCGCGTGGCACCACTGCCAGTGTCCATCGGCTCCATATCCGGACCCTGCTCCAGGAGCCCTACATCACGCTGGTGGAAGTGACCCGCCGGGTCGGCCTCATCGCCAACGACATCACTGCCGAGAAGCCGAAGATCAAGGGGCTCGACGCGATCCACCTGGGGTGCGCGATCCTCGCCCGGGCCGAGGTCTACGTGTCGCGCAACTTCCGCGACTTCGCGCCGGGAGACGTGTGCCAGGGCGTGTTGCTGCGGACGCCGTTCGAGTTCGGCGGCGCAGGGCTGTTCCCGGCCTCTGGAGCCGACTGACGGTGAGGACGTGACGTGGTGAACGCCGGGCACGGGCAGGCCAACGCCCTGGTGGTGCACACGCTTCGGGAGCACTGCGGTAGGTGAGGTGCGGCCCGTAAGGTGCTCCGCATGAGCATCATCGGGGTCGGTATCGACGTGGCCGAGATCGATCGGTTCGCGGCGTCGCTGGAGCGGACGCCCGGGCTGGCGAAGCGGCTGTTCGTGGAGAGCGAGTTGCTGCTGCCCGGCGGGGGTCGCCGGGGCATGGCGTCGCTGGCCGCCCGGTTCGCCGCCAAGGAGGCGCTCGCCAAGGCGCTCGGCGCGCCGGCCGGACTGCTGTGGACCGACGCGGAGGTCTACGTCGAGGACTCCGGCCGGCCGAGGCTGCGGGTGACCGGCACGGTCGCCGCCAGGGCCGCGGAACTGGGCGTCCGCTCCTGGCACGTGTCCCTGAGCCACGACGCGGGAGTGGCCTCGGCCGTGGTGGTCGCGGAGGGCTGACGCCCCGGCGCCGGCGCGCCCGCCGGGTCCGCGTGCGGGACCGGACGGATCCGGGGCAGACTCGACGGCATGCGTACCGCGTACAGCGTTGAGACGGTCAGGACAGCCGAGCGCGCGCTCATGGCGAGGCTCCCCGACGGCGCCCTCATGCAGCGGGCCGCCGCCGGACTCGCAGCCGCGAGCGCGGACTTGCTCGGGCGGGTGTACGGGCGCCGGGTGGTGCTGCTGGTCGGCAGCGGCGACAACGGCGGCGACACGCTGTACGCCGGGGCCCGGCTGGCCCGGCGCGGCGCCGGGGTGACCGCCGTGCTGCTCGCGCCCGACCGCACCCACCCCGCGGGCCTCGCCGCGCTGCGCCGGGCGGGCGGGGGCGTGGCCCCGGCCGGCGGCGCCGAGGAGGCGATCGACCGGGCCGACCTCGTCGTCGACGGCATCGTCGGCATCGGTGGCAAGGGCGGCCTGCGCGCCGACGCCGCGCCGCTGGCCGAGCGCGCGGCCCGCTCCGGGGCGGCCGTCGTCGCCGTGGACCTGCCGAGCGGGGTGGAGGCGGACTCCGGCGAGGTGCTGGGCGCCGCCGTGCGCGCCGACCTGACCGTCACCTTCGGCACCCACAAACCCGGGCTGCTCGTCGACCCGGCCCGCGAGTACGCCGGCACCGTCCGCCTCGTCGACATCGGCCTGGGCCCCGAGCTGCCCGCCGAACCCGAACTGGAGGCGCTCCAGCACGCCGACCTGGCCGCGCTGCTGCCGCGGCCCGCCGCCGAGAGCGACAAGTACCGGCGGGGCGTCGTCGGCATCGCGGCGGGCTCGGCCCGCTACCCGGGCGCGGCCGTGCTCGCCGTGTCCGGCGCGCTGCGCGGCGGGGCGGGCGCGGTGCGGTACGTGGGGCCGGCCGGGCACGCGGTCATCGCCCGCTTCCCGGAGACGCTCGTGTCCGACCAGGGGCCGCACAAGGCGGGCCGCGTGCAGGCGTGGGTGGTGGGACCGGGCGCCGGGGACGACGCGGCCACCGTGGCCGAGGTGCTGGAGACCGACGTGCCCGTACTGATCGACGCGGACGGGCTGCGGCTGGCCGACCGCGACGCCGTACGCGCCCGTACCGCCCCGACCCTGATGACCCCGCACGCCGGGGAGGCCGCAGCCCTGCTCGGCGTGTCCCGCGAGCAGGTCGAGGGCGCCCGGCTGGCCTCCGTACGCGAACTCGCCGCCGGCTACCGGGCCACGGTGCTCCTCAAGGGCTCCACCACACTCGTCGCCGACCCGGACGGAGGCCCGGTACGGGTCAACCCGACCGGCACGCCGTGGCTCGCCACCGCCGGCAGCGGTGACGTCCTGTCAGGCCTCTCCGGCTCCCTGCTGGCCGCCGGTCTCCGCGCCCGCGACGCGGGCAGCGCGGCGGCCTATCTGCACGGGCTGGCCGGCCGCCTCGCCGCCCACGGCGCCCCGATCGGCGCCCACGACGTGGCGGAGGCCATCCCGCTGGCCTGGCGGGACGTGCGGGACGTGCGCGACTGAGCCGCGGACGGGCCGCGGACGGGCCGCGGGCGGGGCGTGGACGGGCCGCTGATGTGCGGGGCTGAGCTGCGGACGGGCCGCGGACGTGGTGCCGACGGGGTGTGACGGTGGGTCGAAGGGGCGACTTGTGGTACGCGGGCGGGTTGGTCACCGACCCGGTTCTCGAAAGGCCGTCCGGTGGCTCTGAGACACTGGGGGCGCGATGAACGACACAGCACACCCACCGACGGCGCCGCTGCGTGCCCGTGCCGAGATCGATCTGGCCGCCGTGCGCGCCAACGTGCGGGCCCTGCGCGGCCGCGTGCCGGGCGCCGCCGTCATGGCCGTCGTCAAGTCCGACGCCTACGGCCACGGCGCGGTCCCGTGCGCCCGTGCGGCCGTCGAAGCCGGGGCGACCTGGCTCGGCACCGCCACGCCGGAGGAGGCCTTCGCCCTGCGCGCCGCCGGTCTGTCGCCCGCACGGGCACGGATCATGTGCTGGCTGTGGACGCCGGGCGGGCCCTGGCGGGAGGCGATCGAGGCCGACCTCGACATGTCCGTGAGCGGCATGTGGGCCCTCGCGGAGGTCCGGGAGGCCGCCCGGCAGGCCGGCCGTCCCGCACGCGTGCAGCTGAAGGCCGACACCGGACTCGGCCGCAACGGCTGCCAGCCCGCCGACTGGCCCGAACTCGTCGCCGAGGCGCTGCGCGCCGAGGCCGAGGGGCTGATCCGGGTCACCGGGCTGTGGTCCCACTTCGCCTGCGCCGACGAACCGGGCCACCCCTCCGTCGCCGCGCAGCTCGCCCTCTTCCGCGACATGATCGCCCACGCCGAACAGCGCGGTCTGCGCCCGGACGTGCGGCACATCGCCAACTCGCCCGCCGCGCTCACCCTCCCCGAGAGCCACTTCGACCTCGTCCGCGCCGGGATCGCCGTCTACGGCGTCTCGCCCAGCGCCGAACTCGGCACCCCGGCCGACTTCGGGCTGCGCCCCGCCATGACCCTGTCCGCCTCACTGGCCCTCGTGAAGCACGTGCCCGGCGGCCACGGCGTCAGCTACGGGCACCACTACGCCACCCCCGGCGAGACCACCCTCGGCCTGGTGCCCGTCGGCTACGCGGACGGCGTCCCGCGCCACGCCTCCGGTACCGGGCCGGTCCTGGTCGGCGGCAAGTGGCGTACGGTCGCGGGACGGGTCGCCATGGACCAGTTCGTGGTCGACCTGGGCGGGGACGAGCCGGAGATCGGCTCCGAGGCCGTGCTCTTCGGCCCCGGCGACCGCGGCGAACCGACCGCCGAGGACTGGGCGCAGGCCGCCGGCACCATCGCGTACGAGATCGTCACGCGCATCGGCACGCGCGTCCCTCGCGTCTACGTCAACGAGGTCGACGAGGTCGGCGCGGTCGACGAGCGGCCGGAGCGGGCAGAGGGCGGGGAGCGGGACACGCGGGACGGCTGAACCACGCGGACACCCGGCCGCGGCACGGCACCCCGCGCGGGGCGGCGGCACCCTCCCCACCCACCGGGACCGGTGCCGGCCACGGAAGCGAACAGCAGTACGGCAGCAGGACGGCAACAGAGGAGCGGTACGTGAGCGAGAGCAGTGCGGGGGGCGTCGCGAGAGCCGCCACGGCGGCCGTCGCCTCTGCCGCGGAGGCGGCCGGCGGCTGGCGGCGGGCGACCGGCATCGCGGGCGCCGCGATAGGCGTGGTGGCGGCGGGCGCCGCCGCCGGGGTCGCCATCGAGCGGATGACCGTCGGCCGCGGGATACGGCGCAGGGCCCGGCTCGCCCTGGACTCGGTGGGCCCCTACGGCGCCCTGCGCGGCACACCCGGCAAGGCCCTGGCCGACGACGGCACCGAGCTCCACTACGAGGTCGACGACATCGACCCCGACTCCACCGCGAACCTCGGCCCACGCCGCCGGCGGCTCTTCGGCCGCAAGGCCCCCGCCCCCGTCACCGTCGTCTTCAGCCACGGCTACTGCCTCGGCCAGGACTCCTGGCACTTCCAGCGCGCCGCCCTGCGCGGCGTCGTCCGCACCGTGCACTGGGACCAGCGCAGCCACGGCCGGTCCGCGCGCGGCATGGCCCAGGCCCGCGACGGCGTGGAACTGACCATCGACCAGCTCGGCCGCGACCTGAAGGCCGTCATCGACGCCGCCGCGCCCGAGGGGCCGATCGTGCTGGTCGGGCACTCCATGGGCGGCATGACGATGATGGCGCTGGCCGACCAGTATCCCGAGCTGATCCGCGAGCGGGTCGTCGCCACCGCCTTCGTGGGCACCTCCTCCGGGCGGCTCGGCGAGGTCAACTTCGGACTGCCGGTGGCCGGCGTCAACGCGGTGCGCCGGGTGCTCCCCGGCGTGCTCAAGGCGCTAGGGCAGCGCGCCGAGCTGGTGGAGAGGGGACGGCGGGCCACCGCGGACCTGTTCGCCGGCATCATCAAGCGGTACTCGTTCGCCGGCCGGGACATCGACCCGGCGGTCGCCCGCTTCGCCGAGCGGATGATCGAGAGCACGCCGATCGACGTGGTCGCCGAGTTCTACCCGGCCTTCACCGACCACGACAAGACCGAGGCCCTCGCCCTCTTCGCGGACATGCCCGTGCTGGTCCTGGCCGGGGTGCAGGACCTGGTCACGCCCAGCGAGCACAGCGAGGCCATCGCAGGACTGCTCCCCGACGCGGAGCTGGTCCTGGTCCCGGACGCCGGGCACCTGGTGATCCTGGAGCGTCCGGAGGTCGTCACGGACCGCCTCGCCGACCTGCTCGCCCGCGCGGGTGCCGTCCCGGCAGGCACTACCGTGGGGGACCATGGAAGCACCAGCAGCACCGCACAGCCCGGCTGACCCCGGGTCCGTGGAGATCACCGTCAACGCCCCCGAGCAGATGCGCGAGCTGGGCCGCCGTCTGGCCAAGCTGCTGCGCGCGGGCGACCTCGTGATGCTCAGCGGGGAGCTGGGGGCGGGCAAGACCACGCTGACCCGCGGCCTCGGCGAGGGGCTGGACGTGCGCGGCGCCGTCACCTCCCCGACCTTCGTGATCGCCCGTGTGCACCCGTCGCTGGGCGACGGGCCGCCGCTCGTCCACGTCGACGCCTACCGGCTGTCCGGCGGGCTGGACGAGATGGAGGACCTCGACCTCGACGTGTCGCTGCCCGACTCGGTGGTCGTCGTGGAGTGGGGCGAGGGCAAGGTCGAGGAACTGACCGACGAGCGGCTCCAGGTCCTGATCCACCGGGCCGTCGGGGACACCACCGACGAGGTGCGGCACGTGACGGTGACGGGGATCGGGGACCGCTGGGCCACCGCCGACCTGGGCGTTCTGACCGCCTGAGCGCCGCCGGACTTTCCGACAGGTCGTCGGTAAATCCTTGCGCGCGTGCTCCGGGCGTGGTCACATGGTGTTCAGTTCGTGGTTAGGCGTGCCTAACCACGTCCGCCCCCGGCCCCCAGGAGGCGTCCGTGTCGGCCATGGAGAACAACGAGCGGCAGCAGCGGCGGCACCAGCCGAAACCGCGGCCGTATCCGGCGGGCGGTGTGTCCATGCGGGACCTGCTGGCCTCCTGCGCCGCCGCCGACGCGGTCTCCCTGCCGCCGCGCGCCCCGGACCCGGCCGAGCCGGCCGGTCCCCGCACGGCGGAGGAGACCCGTGAAGCGGCGTAACCCGATCGGATGACTGTCGGCCGACGGGCTCCGGCGGCGGCGCGCCCGGCGGGCACCGCGCGCTCGCGGAGGGTCCGAACCGGCGGCAGGCGCGCTCCGGTGGAGGCTCTGATCCGGTGGCTGGTCGTGACAGGCCCTAGCGAATGACGACGACCTTCTGGCCGATCGTCGCGAACATCCACATCGTCTCGCCGTCCGTCCGGGACTCACGGATGCCGCCGGTTTTGAGCGCCGGGTCGGGCGTCGGCAAGGAGCCGTGCACCGCCGCGCTGAAGCCGACGGCCACACCGTCCGCGCTGGTGAAACGCACGACGTGCTCCACCGGGACGCCGTCCGTCCCGGTGATCGACTTCGAACGGGACGCGACCGCGTAGGTCCCCGGCGCCGGGTCGACGTTGCCGGGGCTGACCCCGAAGGTGTTCTGGACCGTCCCGTCCGCGCCGACCAGCCACACCCGGTCGTCGTCCAGCGAGTACACGACCCGCTCGCCGGTCCCGGAGCCGTCGGGCAGGGCGGCCGCGTGCCGCTCGTCCCGGGGTGCCTTGGAGGCGCCCGCCGCGTGCGTCGCCGTCGGGCCGGGCCGGCCGCTCAGGCTCCGCGGAGCGTTCGCCTGCGCCTCGTGGCCGAGGAAGCCGACCACGACGACGGCCGCGGCGGTGAGCCCGGCCACGAACCCCGAACTGCTCCGTGCCACGGTCGTCCACCTCCGCCTCGGTCGTGCGAGCTGCCTCGCGGCGACCGTAGCAGCCGCGATCCGCCCGACCGGGGCGGCCGTGCCGCGGGCGCGGGAGCCGTAGGCTGTTTGCGTGCTCTTGCTCGCTCTGGATACCGCCACCCCCGCCGTCACCGTCGCCCTGCACGACGGCACGGCCGTCATCGCCTCCTCCAGCCAGGTGGACGCGCGCCGGCACGGAGAGCTCCTGCTGCCGGCCGTCGACCGGGTGCTCGCCGAGGCCGGGCTCAAGCTGGACGCCGTCACGGGCGTCGTCGCCGGCGTCGGGCCCGGCCCGTACACCGGCCTGCGTGTCGGCCTGATGACCGCCGACACCCTCGGACTCGCCCTCGGCGTGCCCGTGTACGGCGTCTGCACGCTCGACGGCCTCGCCTACGCGGCCGACCTCCCCGGCCCCTTCGTCGTGGCGACCGACGCCCGCCGCAAGGAGGTCTACTGGGCCCGCTACACCGACTCGCGCACCCGGGTCACCGACCCGGCCGTGGACCGGCCCGCCGACATCGCCGACCGGGTCAGGGGGCTGCCCGCGGTCG
Source organism: Streptomyces sp. NPDC052043 (assembly GCF_044548235.1). Taxonomy (NCBI): domain Bacteria; kingdom Bacillati; phylum Actinomycetota; class Actinomycetes; order Kitasatosporales; family Streptomycetaceae; genus Streptomyces; species Streptomyces sp. NPDC052043. The sequence goes on along the minus strand of NZ_JBIUBT010000010.1, from coordinate 77,254 downwards.
GCGCGGGCGCGCTGCTGTACCCCGAGACCTTCCCGCAGGCGCACGAGCCCGAGCACGTGTCGGCCGCCGCCCTCGCCTCACTGGCCGCCGAGCGGCTGGCCGCCGGGCAGGAACTGCCCGCGCCCCGGCCGCTGTACCTGCGCAGGCCGGACGCCCAGGTGCCCAAGAACTACAAGGTGGTCACCCCGAAGTGACGGGACAGACGACGACCGGGTCCGCCCGGTGCGTGCTGCGCGAGATGCGCTGGTGGGACATCGACCCGGTGCTGGAACTGGAGAAGGACCTGTTCCCCGAGGACGCCTGGTCCCGGGGCATGTTCTGGTCCGAGCTGGCGCACTCCAGGGGCCCGGAGGCGACCCGGCGCTACCTGGTGGCCGAGGAGGACGGCCGGCTCGTCGGGTACGCCGGACTGGTCGCCTCCGGCGGGCAGGGCGACGTGCAGACCATCGCCGTCGCCCGCGACCACTGGGGCACCGGGCTCGGCGCCCGGCTGCTGACCGAGCTGCTGCGGGCCGCGACCGCCTTCGAGTGCGCGGAGGTGATGCTCGAGTGCCGCGTGGACAACGTCCGCGCGCAGAAGCTCTACGAGCGCTTCGGCTTCGAGCCCATCGGCTTCCGGCGCGGCTACTACCAGCCGGGGAACGTGGACGCCGTGGTGATGCGCCTGTCCGACCCGGCAACCTCCGTCAACGGTGTACAAGGAACCGAGATCCATGACTGACTTGAGGGACGAGCCGCTCGTCCTCGGCATCGAGACCTCCTGCGACGAGACCGGCGTCGGCATCGTCCGCGGCACCACCCTGCTGGCCGACGCGGTCGCCTCCAGCGTGGACGAGCACGCGCGGTTCGGCGGGGTCGTCCCGGAGGTGGCGTCCCGGGCCCATCTGGAGGCGATGGTGCCGACCATCGAGCGCGCGCTGAAGGAGGCGGGGGTCAGCGCCCGTGACCTGGACGGCATCGCGGTCACCGCGGGACCCGGTCTGGCCGGCGCCCTGCTCGTCGGCGTCTCGGCGGCCAAGGCGTACGCCTACGCCCTGGGCAAGCCGCTGTACGGCGTCAACCACCTCGCCTCGCACATCTGCGTGGACCAGTTGGAGCACGGCCCGCTGCCGGAGCCCACGATGGCGCTGCTGGTGTCCGGCGGGCACTCCTCGCTGTTGCTGTCCACGGACATCACCGCGGACGTACGGCCCATGGGGGCGACGATCGACGACGCGGCGGGCGAGGCCTTCGACAAGATCGCGCGCGTGCTGGACCTGGGCTTCCCGGGCGGGCCGGTCATCGACCGGTACGCGCGGGAGGGCGACCCGGGGGCGATCGCCTTCCCGCGCGGGCTGACCGGTCCGCGCGACCCCGCCTACGACTTCTCCTTCTCCGGTCTGAAGACGGCGGTGGCCCGCTGGATCGAGGCCAAGCGGGCGGCCGGCGAGGAGGTGCCGGTGCGTGACGTGGCCGCGTCCTTCCAGGAGGCGGTGGTGGACGTGCTGACCCGCAAGGCCGTACGGGCCTGCAAGGACGCGGGCGTCGACCACCTGATGATCGGCGGCGGCGTGGCCGCGAACTCGCGGCTGCGGGTCCTGGCGCAGGAGCGGTGCGAGGCGGCCGGGATCCGGCTGCGGGTGCCCCGGCCCAAGCTGTGCACGGACAACGGCGCGATGGTGGCTGCGCTGGGCGCGGAGATGGTCAGCCGGGGCCGTGCGGCCTCCGACTGGGACCTGTCGGCGGACTCGTCCCTGCCCGTGACGGATCCGCATGTGCCGGGCACCGGGCACGGCACCGGGCACACGCACGACCATGTGCACGAGGTCAGCAAGGAGAACCTGTACCCGTGACGGTGGCGCTGATGTGGGAGGCGCGGGCGGCCGCGGGCCGGGGGGAGGAACTCCTCGCCTGGGCGCGGCGGAAGGAGCTCGTGCCGCCGCCCCTGCGACGGGAGACCTTCCGTGCCCCGCAGGACCGGGTCCTGGTCATCACCTGGTGGGACGCGGAGTTCACCGCCGCCCTGCCGGAACTTCCCGAGCCGGAGGGTGAGTTGGTCACGCGGGCCGTGCATCGGTGGCGGTTCGAGTCGGTCGGCGGGGGCCAGGGCGGCTGATTGGCCTGCTGCCCTCCCGGTGGGCTATGATCATGACACGCAAGCGGCCAACAAAGGCCCGCGAGCAGTGCGTTGGTGGTCCAAGGAAAGACGCCCCGCTTCCTGCGGGGAAATGCAGGTGCAAGGCCTGCCCGGCGCTCGATGAAACCCCGCCTCCGGTTCGTCCGGGGCGGGGTTTTTCGTTACGGTCTCGCCCACCCACCCGTCTCGGTGGGCTGAGAGGTCCCACCCCCGGGGCCCCGCCCCCGGCCCCGGCGGGGGCTCTGGTCCCTGCACCCCCGCTTCCCCTGCCCGTCTCCATCGCCGGGTGGGCTGGTTTTTCAGCCCGTCCGGCGATGGAGGACGAGGCCGTTCAGGCCGAAGCGGGGGTCCGGGGGGCGGCTGCCCCCAGGGGTGGGTCAGGGCGTCGGCGAGACGTCCGTCTCGCAGTGCAGGCGGCGCTCCGTGCCCACTTCGCGCACCGGACCCGTCAGGGTCAGGTGCGCCGTGTGGCGGACGTCCGACGACGAGGCGGCCAGCCGCAGTTCCAGGGCGCCCGGCTCCACCACCCGCCGGCCCGTGCGGTCGGTGAACGCCGACAGGTCGGCGTGGAAGCGGAAGGTCACCCGGCGGGACTCGCCGGGGTCCAGCTCCAGCCGCTGGTAGCCGACCAGGCGGACGTCCGGGCGGGTCACCGAGGCCACCGGGTCGTGCAGGTACAGCTGCACGACCTCCGCCCCGGCCCGGTCACCGGTGTTGCGCACGGTGAGCGACACGTCGTACGAGCCGTCCGTGCCGATCTCCGCGCCGGTCCCGATGACATCGTTGCCCTGGAAGTCCGACCACGCGAACGTCGTGTAGGACACCCCGTGTCCGAACGGGTACAGCGGGGTCGGGTCGAGGCTGCTCACCTCGCCCGCCAGGCCCAGCGGCGGCTGGAGGTACGTCCACGGCTGGCCGCCGGGCCCGCGCGGCACGCTCACCGGCAGCCGGCCCGAGGGGTTCACGCGGCCCGACAGGACGCCCGCGACCGCCGGGCCGCCCTCCTCGCCCGGGAAGAACGCCTGGACGGCCGCGCCGAGCCGGCCGTCCCAGCGGCCGAGCGCGTAGGGGCGGCCGGTGAGCAGGACGAGGACGACGGGGACGCCCGTCTCCACCAGCGCGTCCAGCAGCGCGCCCTGCACGCCGGGCAGGGCGAGGTCCGCCACGTCGCAGCCCTCGCCCGACGTGCCCCGGCCGAACAGGCCCGAGCGGTCGCCGAGGACGGCCACGCACACGTCCGCCTCCCGCGCCCTGGCGACTGCCTCCTCGAAGCCGGAGGTGTCCGGCTCCAAGACGCCGCAGCCCTCCGTGAACGTCACCTTCGCGTCGGGCAGTTCGCCGCGCAGGGAGTCCAGCACGGTGGGGATCTCGATGCCCATGGGCACCTCGGGGTGCTGCGTGCCCACGTGGGAGGGGAAGGAGTAGCAGCCCAGCATCGCCAGGGCGTCCGCCGCCCGCGGGCCGACCACCGCGATCCGGGTCTCCGGCGCCAGCGGCAGCAGGCCGTCCGGGTTGGTCAGCAGCACCACCGACTCCTCGGCCACGCGGCGGGCCACGGCCCGGTTCCCCGCCGAGTCCAGGTCGACGGACTCGGGCGGGGCGTCCGCGGCCCAGTCCTCGTCCAGCAGGCCCAGTTCGCACTTCTGGAGCAGTACGCGGCGGGCCGCACGGTCCACCAGCGACGGGGCGACCGCGCCTTCCCGTACCGCCGCCACCAGCTCCTTGCCGTAGCACTTCAGCGTCGGCAGTTCGACGTCGATCCCGGCGGCCAGGGCCAGGTGCGCGGACTCGGTGGGGGTGCCGGCGACCCGGTGCAGGGTCTGCAGGAAGTCCAGGGCGAAGTAGTCGGAGACCACCGTTCCGGTGAAGCCCCACTGATCGCGCAGGAGTTCGGTGAGCAGGTACGGGTCCGCGGAGGCCGGGACGCCGTCCGTCTCCGTGTACGCGGCCATCACCGAGCGCGCGCCGCCCTCGCGCAGCGCCATCTCGAAGGGCGGGAGCGTGACGTCCGCGAACTCCCGGGTGCCGGCCCGGACCGGGGCCAGGTTGCGGGCGCCCGACGAGGAGGCGTACCCGGCGAAGTGCTTCAGGGTGGACACGATGCCCGCCGACTCCAGGCCCCGCACGTAGGCGCTGCTGACCGTGCCGACCAGGTACGGGTCCTCGCCGATGGTCTCCTCGACCCGGCCCCAGCGCAGGTCGCGGACCACGTCCAGGACGGGCGCGAGCCCCTGGTGCACGCCCACCGCGCGCATGTCCCGGCCGATACGGCCGGCCATCTCCTCCACCAGCGCGGGATCGAACGTGGCGCCCCATGCCAGCGGGACCGGGTAGGCGGTCGCGCCCCAGGCCGTGAAGCCCGCCAGGCACTCCTCGTGGGCGACCGCGGGGATGCCGAAGCGGCCGGCCTCCGTGATCCGGCGCTGGGCGCGGGCCAGTGCCTGCGCGCCCAGCGTCGGGTCCACGGGGGCGGTACCGAAGGAGCGGGTGAGCTGGCCCAGGCCGAGGGTGATCAGCTCGTCCCAGTCGTAGTCCGTGTTCATCTGCTCCTGGTGCGGAGCGACACCGCCGCCGTCCGTCGCGGCACCCACCCACACGCCGTACAGCTGGGCGACCTTCTCCTCGAGGGTCATCCGGGAGAGCAGGTCGTCGACGCGGGTGGCGGCCGGCAGGGCGGGGTCGCGCCAGGGGGCGGTGGTCATGAAACTCCTGTCGGGTCTGTTGCAGAGGGGGGATTCGGCCGCCCCGGTCCGGCCACGGTCACTTGCCGCCCACGCCCATCAGGCCGCCCACGAGGGCACGCCGGGCCACCAGGTAGACGGCGAAGATCGGGATGCCGGAGAGGACGACGGAGGCGAGCAGGGCGGGGATGTTCACGCCGAACTCGCTGACGTAGTTGAACAGGCCGAGGGTCAGCACGCGCGGGCCGTCGGACTGGGTGAAGATCAGCGGGAAGAGGAAGCCGTTCCAGGCCTGGAGGGCCGAGAAGACGACGACCGTGCTGATGCCGCCCTTGGACATCGGGATGACCAGCTGGAACAGCATCCGCGTGGGGGAGGCACCGTCCAGGGCCATCGCCTCGTACATCTCCTCGGAGATGTCCCGCAGGGTGCCGGTGAGGATGAGCGTCGAGACCGGCATCGCGAACGCCGCCGTCGGCAGGATGACCGCGAGCAGGCTGTCGTAGAGGTCCAGCTTCGCGATCATCAGGTAGAGCGGGACGACGACCGCCTGGGCCGGGATCGCGACCCCGAGCAGGAACAGCCGGAAGGCCGCCCCCGACCAGAAGCTGCGGGTGCGGACGGCCACGTAGGCGAGCGGGACGCACAGCACGAGGACGATGGCCACGACCGCCGCCGCGGCGATCATCGTGTTGGCGAGGAGGTGGCCGAAGCCGTTGTGCAGGACGGTGTTGTAGTTCTCCAGGGTGGGGTGCCTGGGCGGGTCGAGGGCGCTGCCGCCCAGGCTCTCGTCCTGGTGGGTCAGCGACGTCGCGATCATCGCGTAGATCGGGACGATCACGACGATCAGCCAGACGATCGAGCCGAGGCCGGCCAGCGGGTTGGGACGCCTCGTCCAGTGGCGGTGGCGCCGGTGCGCGGGGCCCGAGGTCACCGGCGTCCGGGTGCTCCGCATCGGAGGGCGCGGCAGCGTGTCGTGTGACACCTCGTCACATTCCTTCCCTGGTACTGCGCATGGCGCCGAAGCCGGTCAGCCGGACCAGCAGCAGCGACAGCGCGGTGGCGGCCACGACGAGGAAGGACGCGACGGCGCTCGCGTAGCCGAAGTCGTAGCTCTTGAAGCCCGCCTCGTACATCAGGTACGGCAGGATCGCGGTGTCCGTGCCCGGGCCGCCCTGGGTCAGGATCAGGACGGTCTCGAAGTACGTGAGCGAGCCGACGATCATCAGCACGCTGGACGTGGTCGCCGTGTTGCGCAGCTGGGGCAGGGTGATCGAGAAGAACTGGCGGTAGCGGCCGGCGCCGTCGATGGCCGCGGCCTGGTAGAGGACCTCGGGGATCTGTCGGGCCCCGCCCTGGTAGATCAGGGTGTGGAAGGGGATGAACTGCCAGCCGCCGACGAAGACGATCGCGAGGAAGGCGCCGGACGTCGAGCCGAACGTGTCCGCGTGGATGATGCCGAAGTTCGGGTTGAGCAGGGCGTAGAACAGCAGCGCGATCGCCGTCGAGGACAGCAGGAATGGCGTGAAGAAGATCGCCGACAGCACCGCCCGGTTGCGCTGGTGGCCCGCCGCCCACACGCCCAGCAGCAGCGAGATCACCGTCTGGAAGGTCCAGCTGACGACGGTGAGCAGCACGGTCACCGTCAGCGACTGGGTCAGGCGCGGGTCGTGCAGCAGTTTCTGCCAGTTGTCCAGGCCCACCGGTTCGGGGTCGCCCAGGCCGTTCCACTTGGTGAAGGACAGGTAGAAGGCCAGGGCCATCGGGGCGACGGCGAAGAAGGCGAAGAACAGAACGCCGGGCAGGGCCCAGGCGGCGTGCGGGCGACCGGCCCGCACGCCCTTCCCGGGCCTGCCCTTCGTCCGGGTGGAGACCGTCAAGCTCACTTCAGCCCCTGGAGCGCGGATACGAACTGGCTCGGGCTCGACTTGCCCACGAACAGCTTGTTGATCTCGGTGAGCATCGGCGTGGAGATGTTCGGGTCGACCGCCTGGTCCCAGCTCAGGGTGAAGGCGGGCGCCTGCTGCACCATCTGGTACTGGAACTTGGCGAACTCGGGGTTGGGGGAGGCGTCCAGCAGGTTGGCCGCGTTGGACGTGGTCGGGATGCTGCCGTTGGCGATCAGCTCCTTGGCGTACTCCTCGGAGGCGCACGTCCGCAGGAAGGCCATCGCCGCGTCCTTGTTGGACGTACGGGAGTTCACCGACCAGTAGTTGGTCGGGTTGCCGACGACGTTGCGGATGTCGCCGGCGCCGCCCTCGTACTCCGGGAACGCGAACCAGCCCAGGTCCTTCTTGGCGAAGTCCGGGAACACGCCGAGCTGCGTGGAGTACTCCCACGAGCCCATCAGGTGCATGGCCGCCTTGCCCTTGGCGAGGAGCGCGGGCGCGCCGTGGTCGTTGTACGCCACCGAGTTGTAGCCCTTGCCGAAGGCGCCGTCGTCGACGAGCTGCTTGACCGTCTCGGCGGCCTTGAGGACGGCCGGGTCGCCCCAGCCGGCGGAGTCGCCGTTCTTGATCTTCTCGAAGACGTCGGGGCCGCCGATGCGGTCGACGAGGTACTCGAGCCACATCAGCTCGGGCCAGATGTCGGCGCCGCCGAGTGCGAACGGGGTGATGTTCGCCTTCTTCAGCTTGGCGTTGATGTCGAGCAGCTGGTTCCAGGTGGTGGGCGGCTGGAGCTTGTGCTGGGCGAAGAGGGTCTTGTTGTAGAAGACCATCACCGGCTGCATACCGCGCATCGGTATGCCGTAGTTGCGGCCGCTGAGCGCGCCGGCCGCGAGCACGGAGGGCAGGAAGCCGTCCTTGAGGACCGCGTCGGACTCGATGAGGTCGGTGAGGTCGATCAGCTGACCGGCGTCCTTGTACGCCTTGATGGAGCCGCCGCCCCAGTTGAAGAAGATGTCCGGGGCGTGGGGCGAGCCCATCGCGGTGCGCAGCTTGGCCGGGTAGTCCGAGGCCGGCACCTTCTCCAGCTTGACCGTGCCCTTCGCCTTCTTGGCCTCGGCCGAGGCGTTGAACCGCTTGACGGCCGTGGCCTGCAGCTTCGCCTCGTCGTCGCCGTACACGATCGCCGTGAGCGTGTCGCCCGAGCTGCCGGAGCCTTTGCCTGAACCGCAGGCGGTGAGTCCTGCGGCGGAGATGAGGGTGGTGGCGCCGGCGCCGAGGAACCAGCGCCTGCTGTAGGACTCCATGTTGACGGCACCTCTCACGAATGTCGTGTGTCCGAATGTCCGAATGTTTCGTGTGGTACTTCGAATGTTCCGGGAACTTATGGCCGGGGAGGGGGTTCGTCAAGAGGTCGCGCAGAGATACGATCGCCGCCATGAAGCCGACGAAGACCGCAGCAACGCAGACTGCCACGCTCGCCGAGATCGCCCGCGAGGCCGGGGTGTCGGCTCCGACTGTTTCGAAGGTTCTCAACGGCCGTGCCGATGTCGCCCCGACCACCCGTTCTCGGGTCGAGGAGCTGCTGCGCGCTCACGGCTACCGGCGAAGGCGGGCGGAGGCGACCCGCTCGCCGCTGATCGACGTGGTCTTCCACGAGCTGGAGAGCGCCTGGGCGATGGAGGTCATCCGGGGCGTGGAGAACGCGGCGCGGGACGCGGGGCTGAGCGTCGTGCTCTCCGAGAGCGCGGGCCGGCTGACCCCCGGGCGGACCTGGGCCGACCAGGTCGCCGCCCGCCGCCCGCACGGGGTGATCCTCGTACTGTCCGGGCTCGACGAGTCCCAGCGGGCGCTGCTGACCAGCCGCTCCATCCCGTTCGTGGTGATGGACCCGGCCGGTGACCCGGGCGCCGACGTGCCCTCGATCGGCGCCACCAACTGGCAGGGCGGGCTGGCCGCCACCCGGCATCTGGTGGAACTCGGGCACACCCGCATCGGCGCGATCAGCGGGCCGTCCCGGATGATGTGCAGCCGCGCCCGGGTCGACGGCTACCGGGCCGCGCTGGAGACGGCCGGACTTCCGGTGGACCCCTCGCTGATCGTGACCGGCGACTTCCACCACGAGGCCGGCTACCGGCTGGGCCTGAAGCTGCTGCGCCGTGAGGACCGGCCGACCGCCGTGTTCGCGGGCAACGACCTCCAGGCGCTCGGGGTGTACGAGGCGGCACGCGAACTGGGCCTGCGCGTCCCGGAGGATCTGAGCGTGGTCGGCTTCGACGACCTGCCGGTGGCGCACTGGGTCGGGCCGCCGCTGACGACCGTGCGCCAGCCGCTGACGGAGATGGCGGAGGCGGCGGCGAAGCTGGTGCTGGACCTCGGGCGCGAGGAGGCGTCGGTGGCGACCCGGGTGGAGCTGGCCACGACCCTGGTGGTGCGCAGCAGCACGGCGCCGCCCGCGAAGTGAGGCCCAAGTGCCGAAAGTTTCAAAGAAGATGAGATTTTCCGAAGAAATCGGTCGTGGGCGCCTCCCCCTGTCGGGCTCCTCATGAGTCGGACGTATGTTCCTCCCCGTGAGGGGACACAACAGGGGACATGACAGCGGTCGGGGCGACGGCGACAGCGGGGACGCGGGTGGAGGGGACGCGGGCGGAGGGGCCGGCCGGCGGTCACGGGCCCTGAAGGCCGTGGGCCTCGGCCTGGCGGGCGTCCTGGCACTGGGCGTCGCGGCGGCGGGCCTCGCCTACTGGCACCTGAACCAGAACATCAAGGGCGTCGACATCAACAGCGCGCTCGGGGACGACCGTCCGCCGAGGGCGGACACGGCACCGTCGGCCGGGACGGCCACCCTGCCCAGCGGAGCCCTCAACATCCTGGTCCTCGGCTCGGACTCGCGCAGCGGCGACCAGAACAAGCGACTCGGCGGCGGCGACAGCGAGGGCGCCCGCTCCGACACCGCGATGATCGTGCACATCGACGCGGGCCGGACCTCGGCCACCGTGGTGAGCATCCCGCGCGACACGCTGGTGACCCGCCCGTCCTGCCCGCTGGACTCCGGCGGCTCCACGGCGGAGGCCCACTACACCATGTTCAACAGCGCGTACTCGGTGGGCGGACCGGTGTGCGCGGTCAAGACGGTCGAGACGCTCACCGGCATCCGCATGGACCACTACGTCGAGATCGACTTCTCCGGCTTCGCGAAGCTGGTGGACGCGATGGGCGGGGTCACCGTCACCACCGAGCAGGACATCGACGACGACAAGAGCCATCTGCATCTGAAGGCCGGCACCCACCACCTGAAGGGAACCGAGGCCCTCGCCCTGGCCCGCACCCGGTACGGCGTGGGCGACGGCAGCGACCTGGGTCGCATAGGCCTCCAGCAGACGCTGGTCAAGGCGCTGCTGGAGGAGATCTCCGACTCCGGCCTGCTGGACGACCCCGCCGGGCTCTACCGGGTCGCCGACGCGGTGACCGGCAGCCTGACCACCGACACGGGACTCGACTCGCTGGGCGAACTGACGACCCTCGGCCAGAGCCTCAGGGGCCTGTCGGCGCAGAACGTGGAGACGGTGACCATGCCGGTGGTGACGGCCCCGTGGAACCCCAACCGGGTGGTGGCGAAGGAGCCGGACGCGGACGACCTGTGGACGTCGCTGCGGTGAGCGGCGTCAGCCCGCCGGGTGGCCGAGCAGCATGGTCGGCGCCCCGGCGACCCGGGTGAGGAACACCGTCACCGCGTTCCTGCCGTGCGGTTTCGGCAGGACCTTCCTGCGCAGTTCCTCCGGTTCGACCGCCGAGCCCCGCTTCTTCACGGTCAGCGTGCCCACCTCCCGCTCCCGCAGCAGGGCCTTGAGCTTCTTGACGTTGAAGGGCAGCCGGTCGGTGATCTCGTAGGCCGAGGCGTACGGGGTGGGGCGCAGCTCGTCGGCGCTCACGTAGGCGATGGTCTCGTCGAGCAGACCGCCGTCGAGTTCCCGGGCGACCTCGGCGACCAGGTGGGCGCGGATGACGGCGCCGTCGGGCTCGTACAGGTAGCGGCCCGGGGTGCGCACCGGGGGGTCGGGCAGGCCGCGGCCGCGCAGGGTGCGCGGGCCGGGCAGCAGGGTGGCCCGGATCAGGCCCGGCTCGGTGCCGAACCACAGCACCGCCTCCTTCACGTCCCCGCCGTCGGAGATCCACTCGGCCTCGGCCTGCGGCGGGACCACCTCGTGCGGGATGCCGGGGGCGATTTTCAGGGCCGCGCGGGGTGCCCGGAGCGCGGCATCGACGGCCCAGGACAGCGGCGGCGAGTACGCCTCGGGGTCGAAGATCCGGCCGCCACCCCGTCCTGCGCCCGCTCTGCGGGCCGGGTCCACGAACACCGCGTCGTACGGCGCCGTGTCGACCTCCGTGACGTCCGCCTCCCGCACTTCGATCAGGTCCGCCAGCCCCAGCGCCTCGGCGTTCGCGCGGGCCGCGGCGGCGGTCAGCGGGTCCCGGTCCACGGCGAGCACCCGGATCCCGGCGCGGGCCAAGGCGATCGCGTCGCCGCCGATCCCGCAGCACAGGTCCGCGACCGAGGCCACCCCCGACTCCCGCAGCCGGCCCGCCCGGTACGCCGCCACGCTCGCCCGCGTCGACTGCTCCACCCCGTTCGGCGTGAAGAACATCCGCCCCGCGTCCTCGGCCCCGAACTTCGCGGCCGCCCGCTGCCGCAGCCGGGCCTGGCCGAGCGCCGCCGACACCAGTTCGGCGGGGTGCTCACGGCGCAGCCGGGTGGCGACGGCGAGTTCGTCGGCGGGTCCGGTGCCGCGCACCTCGTCGAGGAGGGCGCGGCCCTCGGGGGTGAGCAGCGAGGCGAAGGCGTGGAGGTGGTCGTTCACCGGCTCATTGTGGGCCAGTCGGTGGACGGTGTGCCTCCGGCCGCGGTGTCGCCCCGGCTTCGGGGCGGTCGCCTGCGAGGATTCGGCACCATGGGAGTGGTGGTACAAAATGATAAAAATTACCCGGAAAGGTTCTTGATTCGCCGGCGGGTCCCGCTGGTCCCCCCGCAGCCGCCCAGGACGAAGCGGAAGGCCACCGCCCGCGCCGGCTTCGAGGTGAAACACCAGCGGGACTGGAACCTGCCCCCGGTCTTCACCACGGTCCCCACCAAGGACAAGGTCGTCTTCCTCACCATCGACGACGGAGCGGAGAAGGATCCGGAGTTCCTGCGGATGATGCGGGACCTGAAGATCCCTTACACGGCGTTCCTCACCGACGACCTCATCAGGAGCGACTACGGCTACTTCTGGAGGATGCAGGGCCAGGGGGTCACCCTCAACAACCACACCCTGCACCACCCCTACCTGCCGGGTCTGTCCTACGACCAGCAGAAGAGCGAGATCTGCGGCATGCAGGACATCATGGAGGAACGGTTCGGCAAGCGCCCGAGGATGTTCCGCCCGCCCTACGGCGACTACAACCAGGACACCCTGCGCGCCGCCAAGTCCTGCGGCATCGAGGACACGCCCATCTGGAACGAGGAGGTCGACGTCGACCACGGGGAGTTCCGCCAGGGCGACCAGCGGCTGCGGCACGGCGACATCGTGCTCACCCACTTCCGGGGCCGCCGCCAGTGGCACGGCACGATGGCCGACGACATGCGCCGGTTCCTGAACAGGGTCACGGCCGACGGGTACGCGGTGGCCCGGCTGGAGGACTACCTGTGAGACCGCGGCCCGCCCGGCCGTGGCAGCTGGCCGCGGCCCTGCTCACCGCCGCGCTGCTGGCCGGCTGTGCCACGTCCGTCGACCCCATCGAACGGCTCGGTCGCAAGGCGGCGCAGGGCGTACGACCGCCGAGCCCGTCGGCCGACCGGACCTACCGGCGCTGGGGACTCGAGGCGCCGCTGCCGGCGCCGCCGAAGCCGCCGGACCGTCCACCCCGGCCCGCAGGCGCCACCCCGCCCGCCGGACCGCCCGAGGTCGTGGACCGCGTCGCGACCTCCGACCCGGTCGTCTTCCTCACCTACGACGACGGCGCGGAGAAGGACCCGCGGTTCGTCGACATGGTCCGTGAACTGCGGCTGCCGGTCAGCATGTTCCTCACGGACAGCGTCGTCGGGCCGGGGTACGGGCACTTCGCGCGCCTGATGTCGGCCGGCGCGGACCTCCAGAACCACACCCTGGACCACCCCTCGCTGCGCGGCCTGCCCTACGGGGGACAGCGCGCCGAGATCTGCGGCCAGCGGGACAGGATCCGCTCCCGCTTCGGCGTCAGCCCCCGCCTCTTCCGCCCGCCCTACGGCAGGTACGACAGGACGACCCTGCGCGCCGCCGCCGACTGCGGGGTCTCGGCGGTGGTCCTGTGGCGCGGCGTCACGACCGACAACGGCCTGCGCTTCCGGCACGGCCCCCACGAACTGCGCGCCGGCGACATCCTCCTCGTCGCCTCGGGCGACGACGACCTCGACGGCCCGCCCCTGCGCGACCGCACGACCCGCCTGCTCCGCAGAATCCAGGAGAGCGGCCTGACGGTGGGCCGCCTGCAGGACTACCTCTGAGCTTTTCGGCCGAGTTCGGCATCAACAAGCCCGTCTGGGGGTCCCCCCTGCTCGAAGAGCTTGGGGGAGATTGAGGACAAGGCCGTTCAGGCCGAAGGAGGCCCTGGGGGCCAGCCCCCAGGGCCGGTCACCACAGCAGGGGGCACCTTGCACAGACGTGGGCAAAAAGCACCCCCCACCGCCGACGCGCCACGAGGCAATTGGCACTCCGCTTGACCGAGTGCTAACGACGGTCATAGTCTCAGGTCTGGCACTCCCCCCTGGAGAGTGCCAACACAGCGACGGGCAGGTCCGGCACCCGCGACGACGGATCGACCTGGTCGCCACCTCAGACAGTTAACCCCGTGAGATCTCCGAAGGGGGAGGTCGGATCGTGACGACCGCCAGCACCAAGGTTGCCATCAAGCCGCTCGAGGACCGCATCGTGGTCCAGCCGCTGGACGCCGAGCAGACCACGGCCTCTGGCCTGGTCATCCCGGACACTGCGAAGGAGAAGCCCCAGGAGGGCGTCGTCCTGGCTGTGGGCCCGGGCCGCTTCGAGGACGGCAACCGTCTTCCGCTCGACGTGAAGGTCGGCGACGTCGTGCTCTACAGCAAGTACGGCGGCACCGAGGTGAAGTACAACAACGAGGAGTACCTCGTCCTCTCGGCTCGCGACGTCCTCGCGATCATCGAGAAGTAGTTCACCCGCTTCTTCACGAAGCAGAGGCAATTCTGAGCTGCGCCCCTGGCCCCCCGCGACCGATAAGAAGCCGGGCGCCCGGGGCGCAGTGTCTTACCACCAGATTCCGAGAGGGCTCCCGCTGCCATGGCGAAGATCCTGAAGTTCGACGAGGACGCCCGTCGCGCCCTCGAGCGCGGCGTCAACAAGCTTGCCGACACGGTCAAGGTGACGATCGGCCCCAAGGGCCGCAACGTCGTCATCGACAAGAAGTTCGGCGCGCCCACCATCACCAACGACGGCGTCACCATCGCCCGCGAGGTCGAGATCGAGGACCCGTACGAGAACCTCGGCGCCCAGCTGGTGAAGGAGGTGGCGACCAAGACCAACGACATCGCGGGTGACGGCACCACCACCGCCACCGTGCTCGCCCAGGCGCTCGTGCGCGAGGGCCTGAAGAACGTCGCCGCGGGCGCCTCCCCGGCCGCGCTGAAGAAGGGCATCGACGCCGCGGTCAAGGCCGTCTCCGACGATCTGCACGCCTCGGCCCGCCCGATCGACGAGAAGTCCGACATCGCCGCCGTCGCCGGGCTGTCCGCCCAGGACCAGCAGGTCGGCGAGCTCATCGCCGAGGCGATGGACAAGGTCGGCAAGGACGGCGTCATCACCGTCGAGGAGTCCAACACCTTCGGTCTGGAGCTGGACTTCACCGAGGGCATGGCCTTCGACAAGGGCTACCTGTCCCCGTACTTCGTCACGGACCAGGAGCGTATGGAGGCCGTCCTCGACGACCCGTACATCCTGATCCACCAGGGCAAGATCTCCGCCATCGCGGACCTGCTCCCGCTCCTCGAGAAGATCATCCAGGCCAACGCCTCGAAGCCGCTGCTGATCATCGCCGAGGACGTCGACGGCGAGGCCCTGTCGACCCTGGTCGTCAACAAGATCCGCGGCACGTTCAACGCCGTGGCCGTCAAGGCCCCCGGCTTCGGCGACCGCCGCAAGGCGATGCTCCAGGACATGGCGGTCCTCACCGGCGCCACGGTCATCTCCGAGGAGGTCGGTCTCAAGGTCGACCAGGCCGGTCTTGACGTCCTCGGCTCCGCCCGCCGCGTCACCGTCACCAAGGACGACACCACGATCGTCGACGGCGCCGGCAACAAGGAGGACGTGGAGGGCCGCATCTCCCAGATCAAGGCCGAGATCGAGAACACCGACTCCGACTGGGACCGCGAGAAGCTCCAGGAGCGCCTCGCGAAGCTGGCCGGCGGCGTGTGCGTGATCAAGGTCGGCGCCGCCACCGAGGTGGAGCTGAAGGAGAAGAAGCACCGTCTGGAGGACGCCATCTCCGCGACCCGCGCCGCGGTCGAGGAGGGCATCGTCTCCGGTGGTGGCTCCGCGCTCGTCCACGCCGTGAAGGTCCTGGAGGGCAACCTCGACAAGACCGGCGACGAGGCCACGGGTGTCGCGGTCGTCCGCCGCGCCGCCGTCGAACCGCTGCGCTGGATCGCCGAGAACGCCGGCCTCGAGGGCTACGTCATCGTCTCCAAGGTGGCGGAGCTGGAGAAGGGCAGCGGCTACAACGCCGCCACCGGCGAGTACGGCGACCTGATCAAGGCCGGCGTCATCGACCCGGTCAAGGTCACCCGCTCCGCCCTGGAGAACGCCGCCTCCATCGCCTCCCTCCTGCTCACGACCGAGACCCTGGTCGTCGAGAAGAAGGAAGAGGAAGAGCCGGCCGCCGCGGGCCACGGCCACGGCCACGGCCACTGAGCGCTCCGCTGAGCTGAGCCGAACCACCGGTGCCCGGCGCCCCTACGGGGGCGCCGGGCACCGGTGCTTTGACGCCCGACGTCTGATTGACTTCCGCCGTGAACATAGGCATGGACATGGTGATCCGCATGCGCATGCGGGTGGACGCAGATTTCCGGCGGGGAGCATGACGGACGACCGCGACCACGCGGACCGTGTGTTCATCCGCAGCAGATGGGGCACCAACCGCTACGTCTACAACCCGCACAACCCCGTGGGCCGTGCCCTCATCGTCGGCACGTTGATCTTCGCCGTGTCCGCGATGTACCTCCTCTACCATCCGGACCTGCTCACGGACTCCGGCAAATGGAACGACGGCGAACTGCGGTCCGCCGTGGCCGCGGCGAGCGCGGAACTGTCACGTGACGCGTACCTCGGCCCCAGCAGCTTCACCCCCTTCGAGGACGTCCTGCGCGACACCATCGCCCAACACGGTCCCGGCACACGCGACACCCTGTCGGTCACCCGGGCCTCCCAGCGCCCGGAGCCCGACCTCCTCAACGGTGGCCCGGAACGAGCCGACTACACCGTCACGGCAGACGGCACGGACACCACCCTGTGCCTCAACGTGTTCGCCCTGAAACAGAAAATGGCCCTGGGCTACGACTCGATCGCGATCACCACGACGGACGGCGCCTGCGAACCTTAGAGGTACAGCTGCATCTGCTGTCGGCAGAGAGCGCCTGGACGACGGATGACGGGCCGTCAGAATCACGGCATGAGGAAGAACATGCCCGTGCGCCGAATGGACCTGGGGTACTTCATCCGGCCCGCAGTCGAGACGGAGACCCCGCACCCGCGAGTGGAGCCCGTGCTGGCCTATCTCGTGCAGCACGACCGGGGTCTGATCCTCTTCGACACGGGGATGGGCTCCGCGGACACCGAGACCGAAGCGCATTACCGGCCCCGACGCCGTGTGCTGCCAGACGCCCTGGCGGCGGCGGGAGCGGCCCCCGGCGACATCTCACTCGTGGTCAACTGCCACCTGCACTTCGACCACTGCGGCGGGAATCCTCTGCTGAGCGGCAAACCCATCCTGGTACAGGACTCGGAGTTGGCCACGGCCCGCCGAGGCGACTACACCTTCGACGAGCTGATCGACTTTCCCGGCGCGACCTACGAGGAACTCACCGGCGAGGCCGAGATCTGGCCGGGAGTCTGGATCGTTCCGACTCCGGGACACACCGAGGGGCACCAGTCCCTGGTTCTCCGCCAAGGCGACGGCACCGTGGTCCTTGCCGGCCAGGCACACGACTTCGCGTCCGAGTTCGCGTCGGACCACCTGGCTCGCCAGGCCGCACTCGACGCCGCCGAACAACCGCTTCCCGCCTACCGGCCCTGGCTGGACCGGCTCACCGACTTCGATCCCCGACGCGTGCTCTTCGCCCACGACTGCTCGGTCTGGGAACCGTCACACGGCGCCTTCTCGGCGTGGCCTTCGGCACCCGCTCCTTGATGACCTCCGGCACGCGAGCCGACCCGGGCCGGGGAAGCATGAGTCCACCCGACTGGTACCAGGAACTTGTACCGGTCGAGTGGTACGGTTCTTCTGTACGAGTCGATACGAGCCTGTACGGGGCGGTACGAGTCCGTACGAGACCTGGAGGAGGGGTCCCATGTCCATCACCGCCAGCGAGGCCCGAGCCAGGCTTTTCCCGCTGATCCAGCAGGTCAACGACGACCATGAGCCCGTCGAGATTACCTCCAGGGGCGGCAACGCCATACTGATGTCCGCCGACGACTTCCGTTCCTGGCAGGAGACCGTCTATCTGCTGCGTTCGCCGGCCAACGCCGCCCATCTCATGGCAGCCGTCGCCGCGGACAAGGCCGCCGACACCCCGATGATCACCAAGAGCATGGACGAGCTGGAGGCTCTGGCGGAGGACGGGGAGTGAGGGACGTACGGTTCCGCCCCAGCGGGTGGGAGGACCTCCTGTACTGGCAGTCCGCCGACAAGAACCTGTTCCGCAAGCTCGTGCGTCTGATCGGCGAGATCCAGCGCGACCCCTTCACCGGTATCGGAAAACCGGAGCCGCTGAAGGGCGACCTGTCGGGCTACTGGTCACGCCGGATCGACGACGAGCACCGCCTTGTCTACCGGGCCACGGAGAAGGAAATCGTGATCATCAAGGCCCGGTACCACTACTGACGTCCATGTGTTCGGTCTTCCCCCGGCTCGGCCGCAGTCCGGCGCCTTTGCCGCCACCGGTCAGATCAGCCTCATCTCCTGGCTCAGGGCGGTGAGTTCATCGGCCGCGGCACGCCGGGCGTGCTCGTCGTCCCCTGGCGAGGTCGGCGGTGCCGGTGTTTCCGGAGCCCCGGTGGCCACGACGGCCCAGACCGTCTTGCCGGGGGCGCCGGGCCTCGGGACCGTTCCCCACTCCTTGGCGAGGGAGACGACGAGGAGGAGCCCCCGGCCGCCGTCCTCCCCGGTTCCGGCGTCCCATACCGCGGGCAGCCGCTCACCCCGGGCATCGCTGACCTCGACGCGTACACACCCGTCGCCCTCCCTGCTCAGCCGCAGCTCGGCGTCCCGGCCCGGGACCCGGCCGTGGGTGACGGCGTTCGCGGCCAGCTCGGCGACGACCAGCTCCACGGCGTCGTGGACGGGTGTGCCGTAGCCCCACTACAAGAGCAGCTACAGCTCAGGCAGCGGCGGTGACTGCGTCGAGATCGCGGGAGCCGGTCCGGCAGTGCTGATCCGCGACTCCAAGCGGCCGGACGCGGCGGTTCTCAACGTTCCCGCCGACCAGTGGACGGCGTTCGTGCGGATGGCCGTACACGGTTGACGTGGCCGAGGGGCGGTAGGGAGCCGTTGAGCCCCCTTACCGCCCTTCATCGCGGTCGTCGACGCCGCCGTCCGCTTCCGCCCCACCCGGTGATTTTGGCGGCGGGTCGGGAGTACCCGGTCGGGGGCAACCTGTCTACTGCTCCAACTCGTCCAGCGCCCCCAGCTGTTGCAGCAGCCCCAGCTGGTCGTGCTGCCACCACGCCTCGGCGACCTTGCCGTTGTCGCCGAAGCGGAAGACGGTCATGCCGGTCATGCTGACCTGCCGGCCGGTGGGCGCGATGCCGAGGAACTCGCCCCGGTGCGTGGCGGTCCAGGTCCAGCGGGCGCAGACCCGGCTGCCCTGCGCCATCAGGTCCTCGACCGTGAACGAGGCGTCGAAGGCGTCGCGCCACATCCGGAAGTCGCGGCGGATGGCGTCCAGGCCGATGGTGACCTGGGGGTTGACGGGGTCGTGGCTGTGGCAGTCCTCGTCGATCAGGTCGTTGAGCGGCGGCAGCTCACCGGCGGCCGTCAGGGTGCCGTAGAAACGGCGCACGGCGATCTCGTGGAGCTGCTCGTCCCGCACCACGTCCAGGTCCGTGAACGTGGGCATCTCGTCGCACAGGGCGACCAGGCCCCGGAAGATCTCGTCGGTCTCCGGCAGGTTCGAGCTCCGCATCGCCTCCTCGTACGACGGGAACTCCACCAGCTCGACGACGTGGGCCCCGTCCGACCGGTCCTTGCCGACGACCGTGTGTGTCGCGGTCCGCCTGCCCCCGGTCTTCTCGACCCAGTCGTCCAGCAGCCGGTTCATCTCCTCGAATCGGCTCGTCCTGCAGTCGATGAGCTGTACGAAGGTCATGACGCGCCTCCGGTCCCCTGGCCCGGTCTGGTGTTCCGTCGGTGCCATTTTCCCACCGGGGCGCCTCCGTCACCTCCGCACCGTCACCTGCGTACCGTCACTGCGGTCCGTACTTGCGGCCCGTCTTCGAGGTGATCCCGCCCAGCAGGCCGCGCGGTGCCACCTTCACCAGGCCCATCAGCGCCTTGTACCGCGGGTCCGGGACGGACAGGGTCTTGCCGTGGGCCAGGTCCGTCAGCGCCGCCGCGACCAGCTTGTCCGCGTCCAGCCACATCCAGTTCGGGATGTTGTCCGTGCCCATTCCGGCCCGCTCGTGGAACTCGGTGCGCACGAAGCCGGGGCACAGCGCCATCAGCCGTACGCCGCTGCCGGCCAGGTCGCGCGCCGCGCCCTGGGTGAACTGCACGACCCACGCCTTCGACGCGCCGTACGTGCCGCGCGGCACGAAGGCGGCCACCGAGGCCACGTTCACCACGCCGCCCCGGCCGCGCTCGCGCATCGCCGCGGTCGCCGCCGACGTCAGCCGCAGCACCGCCTCGATGTGCACCTTGAGCATCCGGAGCTCGTCGGCCATCGACACGTCCAGGTAACGGCCCTTGTTGCCGAAGCCCGCGTTGTTGACCAGCAGGTCCACGGGGTCCTTGCGGTCGCTCAGCCGGGCGGCGACCGCCTCGATGCCCGCGTCCGTCGCCAGGTCGGCCGTCAGCACCTCCGCCTCGATGCCGTGCCGGTCGTGCAGTTCCGTGGCCTGCTCCGTCAGACGCTCGGTGGTGCGCGCCACCAGCACGAGGTTGTGCCCGTCGGCCGCCAGCCGCCGCGCGAAGGCGGCGCCGATGCCCGCGGTCGATCCCGTAATCAGAGCCGTTGTCATGGCGAAAGATTAGTGGTCCACGGGGCCCCCTCCCGATCTCTGCACAGGCCCTCCCGATCGGTGACGGACAGGTGACCGCCAAGACGGTGACACGCGGTCAGGTCAGCCCACCTGGTCCGGCGCGTGCCCGGACGCATGCTCCCGCGCGTACTTCTCGGCCGTCGCCAACGCCTCCGGGTGCAGCGCCGTACCCGCCGCGAGCAGCCGGGGCAGCAGTGGGCGCTCGGTCGTCATGGCCCGGAACTCCAGGCCCACGGTCACGTCGTGGTCCGGACGGTGCACGATCTCGACGGGGTCGCCCGCCCGGATCTCACCGGCTTCGAGCACCCGCAGATAAGCGCCCGGCGCCGCCCTGCGCGTGAACCGCTTCACCCATCCCTTCTCACCCAGATGGCCCTGGAAGGTCCGGCAGGGAATCCGCCCGCTGGTGACCTCCAGGAGCACCGAGGGGCCGAGCGGCGAGCCGATGCGCCAGCGCTCGCCGATTCGCGCGCCGGTGATGTCCAGCCCGAGCGTGGTGAGGTTCTCGCCGAAGGCGCCGTTGGCCAGGGTCCGGCCCAGCTCGCCCTCCCAGGCGTCGAGGTCCTCGCGCGCCACCGCGTACACCGCCTGGTCGTCGCCGCCGTGGTGCCGCGTGTCGCACACCGCGTCCCCGGCCAGCCCGCTCCCGCCGATCCCCTTCGGCCCCGGCGCCGACACCTTGACCGGCCCGTCCACCGGCCGCTTGCCGATGCCGGTCACGCCTTCCGGCTGGTCGGTATACGGCACGGCCTCGGCGCGGCCCAGGTTCACTGACAGAAGCTCCATGCGGGCACCGTAGGCGAACGGCGGTCAAAGTGTCGACGTGACAATTCACCGCTCGTCCAAGTTTCACTTATGCTCGGTGGTGTGATCGAGGCTCGTCATCTCCGTGTGCTGCGTGCCGTGGCCACCACCGGTTCCTTCTCCGCGGCGGGGCGTGAACTGGGCTGCACCCAGCCGGCCGTCAGCCAGCAGATGAAGGCCCTCGAGGCGGCCGTCGGCACCCCGCTGCTGGTCCGGGCCGGCCGCGAGATGCGCCTGACCCAGGCCGGCGACGCGCTCGTCCGGCACGCCACCGGCATCCTCGCCGGGCTCACCGCCGCCGAGGAGGAGGTCGCCGCCATCGCCGGGCTGCGGGCCGGGCGGGTACGGCTCGTCTCCTTCCCCAGCGGAAGTTCCACGCTCGTGCCCACCGCGCTCGCCGCGCTGCGCGCCGCGCACCCCGGCACCCGGGTGTCCCTGGAGGAGGCCGAGCCGCCGAGGTCCGTCGAACTGCTGCGCCAGGGCGACTGCGACGTGGCGCTCGCCTTCCGCTACGAGGGGGCCGCGGACGCCGGGGAGTGGGAGGACCTCGTCGTACGGCCGCTGCTGACCGACCGGCTGGTGGGGCTGGTGCCCGAGCGGCACCGGCTGGCCCGCGCGGGGTCCGTCGCCATCGGCGAGCTCGCGGGCGATCCGTGGATCGCGGGCTGCCCGCGCTGCCGCGGCCAGCTCGTCCAGGTGTGCGAGGGTGCCGGCTTCACGCCCCGTATCGACTTCGCGACCGACGACTACCCGGCGGTGGTCGGCCTGGTGGGTGCGGGACTGGGGGTCGCGGTCCTGCCCCAGCTCGCGGTCGAGTCGGTACGGCCCAGAGGCGCGCGCACCGTGGAGCTGGAACCGGCGGTGCGGCGGGAGATCGTCGCCCTCACGCTGCCCGACCTGGCACAGGTGCCGGCGGTGGCGGCGACGCTGGAGGAGCTGGTGCGGGCCGGGGCCCGCTGAGAACAAGCCGGCACAAGGGGATCGGCTGGCGCGAGGGCACGCGTGGCGCGTGCCCTGCTGCGGCTTGACGCGAACGGATAAGAAAAAACGTTCCTTCAGTTGTCCGAGGCGGTGTCCCCGCTGGTCGACGACGCCGACACCAGCCGGTTCCGTGCCCGCCCCATGAGCTCTTCGCGCTCGTCCTCGGTCAGGCCTCCCCACACTCCGTACGGCTCGCGCACCGCCAAGGCGTGCGCCGCGCACTCCGCACGGACGGGGCACCTCATGCAGACCTCCTTGGCCGAGTTCTCTCGAGCGCTCCGAGCCGCCCCGCGCTCGCCCTCGGGATGGAAGAAGAGCGAGCTGTCGACCCCACGGCAGGCAGCCAGCAACTGCCAGTCCCACAGGTCCGCGTTCGGTCCGGGAAGGCGGGAGAAATCTGCCATTACGTGACCCCTTGTAGCCGTTCGTGGCGGATACGTGGCAACGACCGTACATCTCCGATCTAAGGAGATGAAAATATGACTCATTGCGAATCTAGCTCCAGACACCGAGAAACGGGAAGAAAAGGGGCTAAATGGGGCATAGCTTGTGATGAAAAGTTGAGGGTCTGACGTTCATGTCTGCTCTGTGTCCGCTCCCTCACGTAGAGTGCCGAAGACGGCGTACAGCCCCGTAACTCTTTCGAGTGACCGTCGTTGAGAGTGCGGAGGCGGTTGAGAACACAAGCGCTCGGGCGGGCGTCCGAGACGGTCGACCGCACAGGTGACGATTCCGTACCAGCCTGGAGGCTCAAGGTGACGCGCATCAGCTGCGGAGGACGGCCATGACATCCGTCCTCGTCTGCGACGACTCCCCGCTTGCCCGAGAGGCGCTGCGTCGCGCGGTCGCGACCGTGCCCGGCGTCGAGCGCGTGACGACGGCGGCCAACGGCGAGGAAGTCCTCCGCCGCTGGGGCGCCGACCGCTCCGACCTCATTCTCATGGACGTGCGCATGCCCGGACTGGGCGGCGTCGAGACCGTCCGGCGCCTGCTGTCCGCTGACCCCGGCGCGCGCATCATCATGCTCACCGTCGCCGAGGACCTCGACGGCGTGGCGCTCGCCGTGGCCGCGGGCGCCCGCGGGTACCTGCACAAGGACGCCTCCCGTGCGGAGCTGCGGGCCACGGTGACACAGGCCCTCGCCGACCCCACCTGGCGGCTCGCCCCGCGCCGGCTGCGGTCGGCCGAGATGGGCGCCGCACCCACGCTCACCGCGCGGGAGATCCAGGTCCTGGAGGGCATGAGCCACGGCCGCTCCAACGCGGAGATCGGCCGTGAGCTGTTCCTCTCCGAGGACACCGTCAAGACCCACGCCCGCCGGCTGTTCAAGAAGCTCGGCGCCTCGGACCGCGCGCACGCGGTGGCCCTCGGTTTCCGCTGGGGCCTGGTCCGCTAGGACGCGCGCGGATCCCGGTCCGGGCCGCCCCGGACCGGCGTACTGGAACGCGACGCCACCCCCACGCGCGGCGACGAGCGTGGGGGGCGTCCGCCGGCCGGTCGTGCGGATCCGTGCCGCTCGCACCTCTCCGCACGGGTTCTGCTCTCCGGCCCCGGGCGGCCGGGAGGCGACGAGCGGCCGTCGCGGCCCTGTGGGAACGTGGGCTCGGACCGCGCGTGACGTGCCATACCGCATCGCGGACGCCGGTGGCAAAGCGCCCCGCCCGGCGCCTGCTGCTCGTTTCGCCGCGGATGACGCATCCTTGAGGGTGTGGAGTTCCTCGCGGACGAGTTGGTCGAGCGGAAGGGGAGGGCGCAGGGGATGAGCTTCGGCGCACCTGCTCATAACGCTTCGGTGCACAACCACGAAGGCGGTGCCACGGAACGGACGACGTCAAGGCACCATGGACCGATGCGCGACGACCAGGCGGCACTTGCGATCGGTGCGCTCGTCCACCGCGCCGTCGACGGTGACGAGCAGGCCACGCACGACCTGCTCGCCCGGGTGCACCCGCTGGCGCTGCGCTACTGCCGCACCCGGTTGTCCCGGCTCCCGGGCGACGCCCGGCACTTCGTCGAGGACCTGGCCCAGGAGGTCTGCGTCGCGGTCCTGCTGGCCCTGCCCCGCTACAAGGACACCGGCCGCCCCTTCGAGGCCTTCGTCTTCGCCATCGCCGCCCACAAGGTCGCCGACCTCCAGCGCGCCGCCATGCGGCACCCGGGCTCGACGGCCGTGCCCTCGGACGAGATGCCGGAACGCCCGGACGACTCCCTCGGCCCCGAGGAGCGCGCCCTGCTCAGCAGCGACGCCGAGTGGGCCAAGAAGCTGCTGGCCAGCCTCCCGGAGAACCAGCGCGAGCTGCTGCTGCTGCGCATCGCGGTGGGGTTGACCGCGGAGGAAACGGGACAGATGTTGGGAATGTCACCAGGCGCGGTCCGGGTGGCCCAGCACCGGGCGCTCAGCCGGTTGCGTGCCCTGGCCGAACAGTAGGCGGCGGTCCCGTCCTTCGCCCACCGCTCCGGACCAACACGTGCCGGGGCTCGGCCGTGCACGCCGGGACGCGTGCCCGAGGCTCGTGCGGGGGCGCATGGCGGGACGATTCCGTACGAAGGTACGAAGTGCGGAGCCGCCCGGAATCGTGGAATGAGCAACGCGTGCTTCCCGTTAGCATGGACATCCGCACCGATCAAGGCCATCTGGGGAAGGTGTCATGACTGCCAACGTCGACGGAGTGCCCGAGAAATTCGCGACACTCGGGCTGACCTACGACGACGTGCTCCTCCTGCCGGGTGCATCCGAGGTGCTCCCCAACGCGGTCGACACATCGTCCCGTATCTCCCGCAACGTCCGGGTCAACATCCCGCTGCTCTCGGCGGCGATGGACAAGGTGACCGAGTCCCGCATGGCGATCTCGATGGCCCGCCTGGGCGGTGTCGGTGTGCTGCACCGCAACCTCTCGGTCGAGGACCAGGTCAACCAGGTCGACCTGGTCAAGCGGTCCGAGTCCGGCATGGTCACCGACCCCATCACGGTGCACCCGGAGGCGACGCTCGCCGAGGCGGACGCCCTGTGCGCCAAGTTCCGCATCAGCGGCGTGCCCGTCACCGACCCGGCCGGCAGGCTCCTGGGCATCGTCACCAACCGTGACATGGCCTTCGAGACCGACCGCAGCCGCCAGGTGCGCGATGTGATGACGCCGATGCCGCTGGTCACCGGCAAGGTCGGCATCTCCGGCGTCGACGCCATGCAGCTGCTGCGCAAGCACAAGATCGAGAAGCTGCCGCTCGTCGACGACCAGGGCATCCTCAAGGGCCTGATCACCGTCAAGGACTTCGTCAAGGCGGAGCAGTACCCGAACGCGGCCAAGGACTCCGAGGGCAGGCTGCTCGTCGGTGCCGCGGTGGGCGCCAGCCCCGAGGCCCTGGAGCGTGCCCAGGCGCTCGCCGAGGCCGGGGCGGACTTCCTGGTGGTCGACACCTCGCACGGCCACAACAGCAACGCGCTGAGCTGGATGTCGAAGATCAAGTCGAGCGTGTCCGTCGACGTGATCGGCGGCAACGTCGCCACGCGCGACGGCGCGCAGGCCCTGATCGACGCCGGTGTCGACGGCATCAAGGTGGGTGTGGGCCCCGGCTCGATCTGCACCACGCGCGTGGTCGCCGGCATCGGCGTCCCGCAGGTCACCGCCATCTACGAGGCGTCCCTCGCCGCTCGCCCGGCGGGCATCCCGCTGATCGGCGACGGCGGCCTGCAGTACTCCGGCGACATCGGCAAGGCGCTCGCCGCCGGCGCCGACACGGTCATGCTGGGCAGCCTGCTCGCGGGCTGCGAGGAGTCGCCCGGCGAGCTGCTCTTCATCAACGGCAAGCAGTTCAAGTCCTACCGGGGCATGGGCTCGCTCGGCGCCATGCAGTCCCGCGGCCAGGCGAAGTCGTACTCGAAGGACCGGTACTTCCAGGCCGAGGTCGCCTCCGACGACAAGCTCGTGCCCGAGGGCATCGAGGGCCAGGTGCCCTACCGCGGCCCGCTGGCCAACGTCCTGCACCAGCTCGTCGGCGGTCTGCGCCAGACCATGGGCTACGTGGGCGCGGCCACCATCGAGGAGATGGAGTCCAAGGGCCGCTTCGTCCGGATCACTTCGGCGGGCCTGAAGGAGTCCCACCCGCACGACATCCAGATGACGGTCGAGGCGCCGAACTACAGCAGCAAGTAGGCGGCAGGCCGTGCGGGGCGGCTCCGGGAGCATCCGGAGCCGCCCTTGCCATGGGTGTCGGCGATACTGGAAGACGCTGCAACGCATCAGGGAAAGGCCACAGACGTGACTGAGATCGAGATCGGGCGCGGCAAGCGCGGCCGCCGGGCGTACGCCTTCGACGACATCGCCGTCGTCCCCAGCCGCCGTACGCGGGACCCGAAGGAGGTCTCGATCGCCTGGCAGATCGACGCCTACCGCTTCGAGCTTCCCTTCCTGGCCGCCCCCATGGACTCGGTCGTCTCCCCGGCCACGGCCATCCGGATCGGCGAGCTGGGCGGCCTGGGCGTGCTCAACCTCGAGGGCCTGTGGACGCGGTACGAGGACCCGCAGCCGCTGCTCGACGAGATCGCGGAGCTGCCCGCCGAGGCCGCGACCCGCCGCATCCAGGAGATCTACGCCGCTCCCATCAAGGAAGAACTGATCGGCGCGCGGATCAAGCAGGTGCGCGACTCGGGCGTGGTCACCGCGGCCGCGCTCTCCCCGCAGCGCACCGCCCAGTTCTCCAAGGCCGTCGTGGACGCGGGCGTGGACATCTTCGTCATCCGCGGTACGACGGTCTCGGCGGAGCACGTGTCGTCCTCGCACGAGCCGCTGAACCTCAAGCAGTTCATCTACGAGCTCGACGTCCCGGTGATCGTCGGCGGCTGCGCCACCTACACCGCGGCCCTGCACCTGATGCGCACCGGCGCGGCCGGCGTCCTGGTCGGCTTCGGCGGCGGCGCCGCGCACACCACGCGCAACGTGCTCGGCATCCAGGTCCCGATGGCCACCGCGGTCGCCGACGTGGCCGCCGCGCGCCGCGACTACATGGACGAGTCCGGCGGCCGGTACGTGCACGTGATCGCGGACGGCGGCGTCGGCTGGTCCGGCGACCTGCCCAAGGCGATCGCCTGCGGTGCCGACTCCGTGATGATGGGCTCCCCGCTGGCCCGCGCCACCGACGCGCCCGGCAAGGGCCACCACTGGGGCATGGAGGCCGTGAACGCGGAGCTGCCGCGCGGCCAGAAGGTCGACCTCGGCACGGTCGGCACCATCGAGGAGGTCCTCACCGGCCCCTCGCACACCCCCGACGGCTCCATGAACTTCTTCGGCGCCCTGCGCCGCGCCATGGCCACGACCGGCTACAGCGAGCTCAAGGAGTTCCAGCGGGTCGAGGTGACGGTGGGCGACTCGCAGCACAAGCGGTAGCCACACCGCGGTCACGGTCACGGTCCACAAAAGGGGCCCGGTCACTCGCTCACGCGGGCGACCGGGCCCCGTTGGGTCGCCACCAGCCGTTGGGGGCGAAGCATCCGTGCGCCCCCTTCACAGCCGATGCGCCGCCCCCGTGGGCGCGGCTCCCTGGGTGTCCAGGAGCAGCTGGGCCTTCACCGAGAGGCCCTGGAGGTCGTACGTGCGGTGCTGCTGGAGCAGGATCGTCAGGTCGGCGTCCGCGACCGCCTCGTAGAGGCCGTCCGCGCGGGGCACCGGCCGGTCGTGGACTCTCCACGCGGGCACGTACGGGTCGTGGTAGCTCACCGAGGCGCCGAGGCCCGTCAGCCGGACGGCGATCTCCTCGGCGGGCGTGCCCTGGAGGTCGGCGAGGTCGGCCTTGTACGTGACGCCGAGCAGCAGGACCCGGGCGCCGCGGGCCGACTTGCCGTGCTCGTTCAGCAG
This sequence comes from Streptomyces sp. NPDC052043, assembly GCF_044548235.1. Lineage (NCBI taxonomy): Bacteria > Bacillati > Actinomycetota > Actinomycetes > Kitasatosporales > Streptomycetaceae > Streptomyces > Streptomyces sp. NPDC052043. The sequence goes on along the minus strand of NZ_JBIUBT010000010.1, from coordinate 49,420 downwards.
GGCGGCGGCGCGCTGGACGACGTAGCGCGGCATGCGGCCGTTGACCTGTTCGGCGAGTTCCACCATCCGCAGCCCGCAGCCCGCGTGGCCGGCCAGGTCCTGCGGGAGGCCGTGCCCGCCGACGCCGGGGCCGGGGCGGAAGGCCTGGAAGCCGTACGGCTTGGTCTCCGCGCAGCGCACGACGTCCCACAGGTCGACGCCCAGGTCGTGGCAGAGCACGGCCATCTCGTTGACCAGGGCGATGTTGACGTGCCGGTAGTTGGTCTCCAGGAGCTGGACCGTCTCCGCCTCCCTCAGCCCCCGTGCGCGTACCACCTTGTCGGTCAGCCGCCCGTAGAAGGCCGCGGCCGACTCGGTGCACGCCGGGGTGAGGCCGCCGATCACCTTGGGGGTGTTGGCCGGGGTGACGTCGCGGTTGCCGGGGTCCACGCGGCTGGGCGAGTAGGCGAGGTGGAAGTCGCGGCCCGCCCGCAACCCCGAGCCCTTCTCCAGGAGCGGGAGCAGGAACTCCTCCGTGGTTCCGGGGTGCGCGGGCGACTCCAGGATCACGGTGATGTGCGGGCGCATCTGCCCGGCGAGCGTGCGAGCGGCGGCCTCCACCTGGCTCAGGTCGAGCCCGCCGTCCGCGCCCCGCGGGGTCGGCGCGCAGATCACCGCGGTGCGCACCCGGCCGAGTTCGGCCGGATCGGTGGCCGGCCGGAAGCCCCCCGAGAGCATCCGGCGCAGTTCGGCGGGGCTGAGGGAGCCGGACTCGTTCCCGGTGCGGTACCCGAGGGTGGGGATGCCGGCACAGACGGCGGCCTGGGCCAGGGGCAGGCCGAGCGGGCCGAGTCCGATGACGGCGAGATCTGCGGGCATGGCGTGGGCGGTCCTTCCCGATAACCGAGGCGTGGCAGGCGCGCAAGTCCTGTGGACAGGACGAGCGAGCGCAATGTCAGACTAGGAGTAAATATGACCGTTATGTGGGATTGACCAGCGTGTTTCTCGGTCCACCCGCCGAGTTGTCCACAGGGCGGGGGCGACTGGTGGCTGAAGGCGGGCAACCCGGTCAGAATTTGGGCATGGGGAGGAGGCGGGGGGACACGCTAGAGGCATGGGGGACGGGAACGGGCTTCGCCCGACGGGTGCGGCCGGCGCGAGCGACAGCGGGAGGCAGCGGTGAGGACAGCGACTCTGGGGCCGGCGCAGCGCGCCGAGGCACTGGCGGCAATGGCCGAGCGGGAGCTGGACATCCTGGTCGTGGGCGGAGGCGTGGTCGGAGCCGGCACCGCCCTGGACGCCGTCACCCGCGGTCTGGCCACCGGGATAGTGGAGTCACGTGACTGGGCGTCGGGTACGTCGAGCCGGTCCAGCAAGCTGATACACGGCGGACTGCGCTATCTGGAGATGCTCGACTTCGCGCTGGTCCGGGAGGCGCTGAAGGAGCGCGGCCTGCTCCTCGAACGCCTCGCCCCGCACCTGGTCCGCCCGGTGCCGTTCCTCTACCCGCTCCAGCACCACGGCTGGGAGCGCCTGTACGCCGGGTCCGGCGTCGCCCTGTACGACGCCATGTCGATGGCCCGCGGTCACGGCCGGGGCCTGCCCATGCACCGCCACCTGACCCACCGTCAAGCACTGCGGGTGGCTCCCTGCCTGCGCAAGGACGCCCTGGTCGGCGCCCTTCAGTACTACGACGCCCAGATGGACGACGCCCGCTTCGTGGCCACCCTGGTGCGCACGGCGGCGGCGTACGGCGCGAAGGCCGCCAACCGCGCCCGCGTCACCGGGTTCCTGCGCGAGGGCGAGCGGGTCGTCGGCGCCCGGGTGCGGGACGTGGAGGGCGGCGGCGAGTACGAGATCCGCGCACAGCAGATCGTCAACGCCACGGGGGTGTGGACCGACGACACCCAGGCGATGGTGGGGGAGCGCGGCCAGTTCCACGTCCGGGCCTCCAAGGGCATCCACCTCGTCGTGCCCAAGGACCGCATCAACTCCGGCAGCGGGCTGATCCTGCGCACCGAGAAGTCCGTGCTCTTCGTGATCCCCTGGGGCCGGCACTGGATCGTCGGCACCACCGACACCGACTGGGACCTCGACAAGGCCCACCCGGCCGCCTCCAGTGCCGACATCGACTACCTCCTCGACCACGTCAACTCGGTACTGGCGGTGCCGCTCGGCCGCGACGACGTGCAGGGCGTGTACGCCGGCCTGCGGCCGCTGCTGGCTGGCGAGTCCGACGCCACCAGCAAGCTGTCGCGCGAGCACACCGTGGCCCATCCGGTGCCCGGCCTCGTCGTGGTCGCGGGCGGCAAGTACACGACCTACCGGGTGATGGCCAAGGACGCCGTCGACGAGGCGGTGCGCGGTCTCGACATGCGCGTCGCCGACTGCGTCACCGAGGAGATCCCGCTGCTCGGCGCCGAGGGCTACCCGGCCCTGTGGAACGCGCGGGCGCGCATCGCCGCCGAGCACGGCCTCCACGCGGTGCGCGTGGAGCACCTGTTGAGGAGGTTCGGGTCGGCGGCGCGGGAGGTTCTCGCCCTCGTCGCCGAGGACCCGACGCTGGGCGCCCCCCTCAAGGCCGCCGACGACTATCTGCGCGCCGAGATCGTCTACGCCGCCTCCCACGAGGGCGCCCGGCACCTGGACGACGTGCTGACCCGGCGCACCCGCATATCCATCGAGACCTTCGACCGGGGCACGCGCAGCGCCCGGGAGGCCGCCGAGCTGATGGCGCCGGTGCTGGGCTGGGACAAGGACCAGATCGAACGCGAGATCGAGCACTACGAGAAGCGGGTGGAGGCCGAGCGGGAGTCGCAGCGCCAGCCCGACGACCTGACGGCCGACGCGGCCCGGCTGGGAGCACCGGACATCGTGCCGTTGTGAACCCGCCCGGGGCCGGCCCACCGCCCCGCACGAGACGCACGACACGTGCCGCGAGGCCCCCGGCGCGGTTATGGCAGGAATGGTCCGAAGGGTCGACACCCTTGGCTTCCCTGTTGTCACGGCCCGTCATTCCCACGCGTCTCAAAGGCTGTTCGACCCTGCCCGGACAGTTTCCCCAGGGGCCCCCTGGGCGTCGCGTGCTCGCCGGGTGAGAGAGAATGGAGGCTCTGTCAGGGCGGGTTGCATGAGGGGACGCATGTCGGACGCGGAGCGGACGGGAACACCCCGTCAGGACACTCGTCAGGACTCTCTGCAGGACAGGAGCGAGCGCCTTCTCGCCGGGCGCTACCGACTGGGGGACGTGCTCGGCCGCGGCGGCATGGGCACGGTGTGGCGGGCCGAGGACGAGACCTTGGGCCGGACCGTCGCCGTCAAGGAGCTGCGGTTCCCGACGAACATCGACGAGGACGAGAAGCGGCGGCTGATCACGCGCACGCTGCGCGAGGCCAAGGCGATCGCGCGCATCCGCGACACCAGCGCGGTCACCGTCTTCGACGTGGTCGACGAGGACGACCGCCCGTGGATCGTGATGGAACTCGTCGAGGGCAAGTCGCTCGCCGAAGTCATCCGCGAGGACGGGCTGCTGAAGCCGCGGCGGGCGGCCGAGGTCGGGCTCGCGGTCCTCGACGTGCTGCGCTCCGCGCACGCCCAGGGCATCCTGCACCGCGACGTGAAGCCGTCCAACGTGCTCATCGCCGACGACGGCCGGGTCGTCCTCACCGACTTCGGCATCGCGCAGGTCGAGGGCGACCCGTCCATCACCTCCACCGGCATGCTCGTCGGCGCCCCCTCCTACATCTCGCCGGAGCGGGCCCGCGGGCACAAGCCCGGCCCGGCGGCCGACCTGTGGTCGCTCGGCGGCCTGCTGTACGCGTCGGTGGAGGGCACGCCGCCGTACGACAAGGGCTCGGCGATCGCCACCCTGACCGCGGTGATGACCGAACCGCTGGAGGAGCCCAGGAACGCCGGCCCGCTCAGGGACGTCATCCACGGCCTGCTCAACAAGGACCCGGTCGAGCGGCTCGACGACGCGGGCGCCCGGGCCATGCTCAACGCCGTTGTCAACGCGCCCGAGCCGAAGGGCGACGAGCCGGAGCCGCCCGCGGACGCGACCAAGGTCGTCCCGCTGCCCGCGCAGCCGGACCGGCGTACCCGCAAAGGCGGTTCGGCGGGTTCCGGCTCCGGTTCGGGTTCCGGAGGCAGGCGGGGCGAGGAGGCGGGCGACCGGGCCGGGCGGCCCAGTTCCGGGTGGCCCGTGATGACCCCGCCGGACCTGGACCTGCCGCCGCGCCCGGCGCCCAGGGCGTCGCTCACCGACGTGGTGCCGCGGCGGACGCTGGTGATCGTCGCGGTGGTCGTGGTGCTCGCCGTGGTCGGCGCCGTGCTGGCCTTCACGCTCGGTGGTGACGACAAGGGCGGCGACGACAAGAACGCGGCCGGCCGCACGGCCGCCACCGCCGGTGCGTCCGCGGACGCCTCCACCCGGCGGGACGCGACCGACGGTGCACGCACGGGCGGGGACCGGTCCGGCTCCGCGACGGAGGCCGACGGCGCCAGCGGCACGCCGGCCACGGCCGCCGACGCCGGGACGTCGGGTGAGGACTCCCCTTCCGGTTCCGCTTCCGGTTCCCACTCCGATTCCGGCTCCGGCGGTGACAGGTCCGGGGACGACGGCGGTGCCCCCGTGGCCTCGACGTACAAGGGTGCCCAGGGCTTCTCCATCGGGCTGCCCGCGGGCTGGAAGTACGCGAGCACCGACTCCGCGGGGGTCCGCTTCACCGGCCCCGACGGGCAGCGGCTGCTCGTCGCCTGGACGACCACGCCCAAGGGCGACCCGGTCGCCGACTGGACCAACCAGGAGAAGTACATGGTGCGCTCCCAGTACAAGCGGGTGCGCATAGAGAAGGTGGACTACCGCGACTGGAAGACCGCCGACTGGGAGTTCACCTACGTCGACGGCGGGACCAAGTACCGCACCATAGACCGCGGGTTCGTGGTGAACGACAGCCTCGGGCACGCGCTGATGTACAGCGCGAAGGCCGCGGCATGGGACAGCGACCTGCGCAAGAGCACCTGGAAGACGCTGACGGAGACCTTCCAGCCGAAGAAGTAGTGAGCGGACCGGTCCCGCCGCCCACCCCCGGGGCCCCGGCCCGGGTTCGGCGTGCGAGATCCGGCATCCCGTCATTGCGGGTTGCCTCCGGCACGTATCGTGAGTGGTTGCGGACCGTAAGCATCGGGAACGGGACGCGTGGCGAACGGAATTGACCGACCGTGCGGCCGGGGGAGGCAACGTGGACGACTATGCGGGCCGGGTTCTCGCCGACCGCTACCGCCTGCCGCTGCCTCCGTCCGACGAGTACGAACTGACCGAGACCCGGGCCTTCGACACCTACAGCGGACAGGAAGTCCTCCTGCGGCAGGTGCCGTTGCCCGAGGTGGTCGAGGCGGAGGTGCTCGACGCGGACGGGCTGCCCGACGGTTTCACCGCGCGCGACGGAGCCTTGCGGCGGGGACCGGCCCGTACCGGGCGTTCGGCGGGCGAGGCGCGCGGTGCGCGTACGGCGTCGCGGCGGCCCGCCGATCCGGCGGTGCGGCGGGCGGTGGAGGCCGCGCAGGCCACGGCGCGGATCCCCGACCATCCCCGGCTCGACCAGGTCTTCGACGTGTTCGCGGAGGGCGGCTCGCTGTGGGTCGTCAGTGAACTGGTCGCCGCGCGGCCGCTGGCCGCGCTGCTCGCCGAGAAGCCGCTGACGCCGTACCGGGCCGCCGAGGTCGCCTCCGACATCCTCATGGCACTGCGCGTGCTGCACGCCCACGGCTGGGTGCACCGCAACATCACCGCCCGAACGGTCCTGGTCTGCGACGACGGCCGCGTGATGCTGACCGGCCTCGCGGTCGGCGCGGCCGAGGAGGCCCTGTGCGGGTACGACCCGGTCCCGTTCGAGGGCGCCGGGGACGAGGGCGATCCGCACGGCGCGTCCGGCACGCCGGGCGGTTCCGCGGGCCCCGGCGGCGCGGCTGGTGCGGCGGGCCTCGGCGGACCCACCGGGGGCATGGGGGTTACGGGCGGTTTCGGTGGCTTCGCGGGCGGCGCGGGTGCTCCCGGGGGCGGCGCGGGCGCCGCGCCGGCCGATCCCGAGGCCGCGCGGCGGGTCGCGATCGAGGCGCGGGGGGCCGGGCCGTTGCCGCGGCCGGGCCCGGACGCGGGACCCGGCGCGCCGGGCACGCCCGCGATCCCCGGCCGGCCCGCGGTCCCGGGTGTGCCCGCGCGGCGGACACCCCAGACCGGCGGGGACATCAGGGCGGCGCGGGCCGGGGCGATCGCCGCGTACCGCGCCGGCGCGCGGGCGGCCGCCCGGGTGCAGGAGGCACAGCAGAGCGCACGCGCCGAACTGCCCGGCGCCCGCACGTCCGTCGAGGGCGACCCCCGAGCCGCCGGAACCGCCGTCCCCCCGGGCCAGATCGCCGACCCCTACGGCGTCCAGGCCCCCACCGGCCACGGCATCGGCTCCCATCCCCGAGCGGCCACACCGCTCCCACCCGCGCCCACCGGCGGTGAGCCGGGCTCGCACACGGCCCGCACCACAGAACGCGCAACCACCCCCACCCCGGAACCGGGAACCACCTCCGGCTCGACACCCGCCCCCGACATCGAGGGCCCGGACCCCGGCGGCCTGCCGGGCGTGGGCCCCGGGTTCTCGGGCGGAGGCGAGGATGCCGGGCGCGTGCCGGCCCGTTGGGGCGAATCCGTCGCCGGGGCCCCCGCGCGCCGGGGGCCCGCCACCGCGCTGGCCGCCGAGCGGGCGCGGCAGGTACGGATGGCCGTGGTGGGACCGGTGACCGAGCGCTGGGCGCCGGAACAGGCCGGGCCCGTGCACGAGAACTGGCAGCTGGCCGCACCCATCGGCCCGGCGACCGACCTGTGGGCGCTCGGGGCGCTGCTCTTCCGGGCCGTACAGGGACACGCGCCGTACCCGGAGGAGTCGACCGCCGAGCTGGTGCAGATGGTGTGCGCCGAGCCGCCCGCGTACGCGGAGGAGTGCGGGCCGCTGCGCCCGGTCGTGGAGTCGCTGCTGCGGCAGGATCCCACCGAGCGCCTCGACTTCGAGGAGCTGCGCGGCTGGCTGCGCTCGCTGGTGCGCTCCGCGCCCGAGCCGGAGGCCGGCGCGCACGTCATCGCCGCCCCGCCCGCCGACCCCAGCAGGCTGCCCGTCGTACGGCGCCGCGGCGAACTGGTGCGCAGGCGGCGCGCCGGGCTGCCCGCCGCGCACGGGCGGCACAAGCGGCAGTCTGGTTCGCCGCGGCGCCTGGGCCGCACGCTGCTTCTGCTCATCCTGCTGCTACTGGCCGGCGCCATCGCCTACGCCATGCTGTTCATGCCGAAGGCCGGCGACGGCGCGGCGGGCGGCGACCGCACCGGAACCGCGGGCGAGGCGAGCCCCGCACCGGCGCACTCGCACGGCGACGGCCTGAGCGCCGCCCCGCAGCCCGGCCGGACCTCGCCCGCGGCGGACAACAGCCCCTCGAGGAGCGCGGGTTCGGCCGAGGCCGAGACGCAGACGACCGCACCGGACGTCGCCGGCGGCTTCACGCTGCGCAAGGACCCCGCCGGCTTCCAGGTCGCCGTCGCCAAGGACTGGGCCCGTACGCCCGGGAACAACCAGGGCCAAGTGATCTACTCCCAGGGCGCGTTCGAGCTGATCGTGGTGCCCGGACGGGACACCGCGGCCGGGTTCGGCAGCGACCCGATGGTGTACCAGCGGGAGAAGGAGCGCGAGTTGCAGGGCTACCGCGACTCCAGCTGGGCCACCTCCACGGGCCTGCTGACCACTCAGGTCGGCGGACAGGTCATGGCCGAGGGGCAGTTCACCTGGACGGACGCGAGCGGGCGGCAGCTGTTCGTGCGCAACCTGGCCATCCTCGTCGACGGCAAGTACCACGTGGTGCAGGTACGGGGGCCGGAGGAACAGCGGGACCGGGTGACCACGCTGTACGAGCAGGCCTCGACGACGTACCGGTACACCGGCTGAACCGCCGGAACCGCCGGAACCGCCGGAACCGCCGGAACCGTCGGAATCCCGGCACCCGGCGAGCGACTACCGTCACAGGGAGGCCTTCTGGGGACCCCGCCGGTTCCCAGCCGGGGGGCCGGTCCCTACGCTGAGCCTGTCAAGACCACTGCGGGGAAACGTGAATCAGATGCAGGGCCTGCTCCTCGCGGGCCGCTACCGGCTCGCCGAAGCCATCGGCAGCGGCGGCATGGGCCGGGTGTGGCGCGCGCACGACGAGGTGCTGCACCGGGCCGTCGCCATCAAGGAGTTGACCGCCGCGCTCTACGCCGCCGGGAGCGACCAGGAGGTCCTGCTGGCGCGCACCAGGGCGGAGGCGCGCGCGGCGGCGCGGATCAACCACTCCGCCGTCGTGACCGTGCACGACGTACTGGAGCACGACGGCCGCCCGTGGATCGTGATGGAGCTGGTCGAGGGCCGCTCGCTGGCGGACGCGCTCAAGGATCGGGACCGCATGGACCCGGCGGAGGCCGCCCGGATCGGCCTGTGGGTGCTGCGGGCCCTGGGCGCCGCGCACGCCGCCGGGGTGCTGCACCGCGACGTCAAACCCGGCAACGTGCTGCTCGGCGAGGACGGCCGCGTCCTGCTGACCGACTTCGGCATAGCCCAGATAGAGGGCGACACGACCATCACCCGCACCGGTGAGGTCGTCGGCTCTGTCGACTACCTCGCCCCCGAGCGCGTCCGCGGCCACGATCCGGGCCCGGCCTCCGACCTGTGGGCGCTGGGCGCGACGCTCTACACCGCGGTGGAGGGCCTGTCGCCGTTCCGCCGCACCTCGCCGCTGAGCACCATGCAGGCGGTCGTCGACGAGGAGCCGCGCGACCCGCGGCACGCAGGACCGCTCGCCCCGGTCATCACCGCCCTGCTGTGCAAGGACCCGGCCGACCGGCCGCAGGCGGCGCAGGCCGAGCAGATGCTCGCCGAGGCGGCCGAGGGGCGCAGACCGAGCAGCGCGCAGGCGCACGTGCCCACGCAGCCGCTCGTCCTCCGCCCGGAGACGGCCGCGCATCCCGTCGCGGGGTCCCGGCCGTCGGGCACGACCCCGTACCCGGTGCCCCCGGCGGCCGCCGCACCCGCGGCGCAGCACCACCCGGTCCCGGTCCCCAGACGCCGCCTGCGCACCCTGGTCCTGGTCGTGGCCCTCGCCGCGCTCGTCGGCGGCGGCACCGCCGTGCTGCTGCAGAAGTGGGACCAGGACCGGCGGCAGGACTCCGGCGCCTCCCAGTCGGCTCCGCCGCAGACCACGCCGTCCACCTCGCCCTCCACCTCGCCCTCCCCCTCCGTCTCGCCCTCTCCCTCCGCCGACAACGCCGACGGCCTCCCGGCCGGCTGGGTGCGCGTCGACGACCCGTACGGCTTCAGCATCGCCGTGCCCGACGGGAGCTGGCAGCGGGAGGAGTTCGACGAGGCGACCCACCAGGTCGACTACACCCCCGACGGCGGCAAGCACTTCATCCGCGTCGCCGTGGACGACACGCCGGACTTCTCCACCGCTCACGAGCACCAGCTCGACCTGGACCAGCAGCTCCAGCGGCTGGTCGACTACCGGCAGGTGGGTCTGGAGCCGAACACCTACCGCGACTGCCCGGGCTCCCTGTGGGAGTACACATGGACGGCCCTGGCGAAGGACACGCCGTTCCCCGGCCCGCGCCACGCCATCGAGGAGACGTACTTCTCCCGCGAGGGCGTCGAGTACGTGATCTACATGTCCTCGCCGGAGGAGGACTGGGCGCGCACGCGGCAGCAGTTCCAGACCGTGCTCCAGAACTGGCGGCCGAGGGCCGGCTGACCCGGCCGGGCCGCACCGCCCGTGAGGGACCCCGCCCCCGCATTCCCGGACCACGGACACGACCCGTGCCGCCCGGATACGGAGCGAAAGCGGGCGACCTGGGGGTCCCCCCGGCGGAGCTGGGGGAGTGCTCACCACCGTTCGGGGCACACGGCTGAGCACGAGTCCTGGCATCAGGACTCACTCCCGCTCAGTCTCCAGGAACGGTAGGTCACGGGTCGGTGACCGGATGCGCCCCCTGGTGGAGCCGGCGGAGGTGGTCGCGATATGGATGGACCCATGAGCAACCACGGGGGCGCCCAGCACGGGGCCGACGATCCGACGACTTTCGCCCTGCAACCGCCGGACCGGCAGGCGTGGGTGCCCAATCCGCACAACCCGTACGCCGCGCCCGCACCGGGCGGCGGGGGCGGGCAGCCGCAGGGCGCCGCCCCCGACCAGCCGCCGAACACCGCACCCGGGCAACCTCAGGGCACCGCACCCGACCAGCCGCCGAGCACCGCACCCGGGCAGCCGCCGCGCTCGGTTCCCACGCAGGCGCAGGCGCAGACGCAGGCGCAGGACCCCGGCACCGGCCGGCTGATCGACGGGCGCTACCGGCTCCTCGCGAAGCTCGGGCACGGCGGCATGGGGACCGTGTGGCGGGCCAAGGACGAGACGGTGGACCGCGAGGTCGCCGTCAAGGAGCCCCGCGTCCCCGACCACCTCCCCGAGCGGGAACGGGCCAACGCCTTCGAGCGCATGCGCCGCGAAGCCCGCGCCGCCGCCCGGCTCGACCACCCCGCGGTCGTCAACGTCCACGACGTGGCCGTCGTCGACGGGCAGCCCTGGATCGTGATGGAGCTGGTGCAGGGCCGCTCGCTCGGCGCCGCGCTCCAGGAGGGCACCCTGGACGCCCGCGAGGCCGCCCGGATCGGCCTGGAGGTGCTCGGCGCGCTCGAGTCCGCGCACGCCGCGGGCATCCTGCACCGGGACGTCAAGCCGGACAACATCCTGATCGGCCGGCACGACCGGATCGTCCTCACCGACTTCGGCATCGCGCAGATCGAGGGCGAGACCAACCTGACCGACACCGGCGGCTTCGTCGGCTCACCCGAGTACATAGCCCCGGAACGGGTGTTGGGGCAGCGCCCCGGCCCGGCCTCCGACCTGTGGTCGCTCGGCGTGGTCCTGTACGCGGCCACGGAGGGCGTCTCCCCGTTCCGCCGCAGCAACACCCCGGCCACCCTCCAGTCGGTCCTCAACGCCACGCCCGCCCCGCCGGCCGCCGCGCAGGGCCCGCTCGCCGAGGTCATCACCGGCCTGCTGCACAAGGACCCGGCGCACCGTCCGCCGGCCGCGCGGGTCCGGGCCCTGCTGGAGGCGGCCGCCGCGCCGCCCGCCCCGGAGCCCACGCAGGTGGTGCGGTACGCGCAGGCCGCTCCCGGCGGGCCGCGCGGCCCCCGGCTCGGGCGCGGGGCGTGGCTCGGGCTGGGCGCGGCGGTCGTCGCGGTCGCGGTGACGGCGTACGTCCTCGTCGCCCGCCCGTTCGCGGGCCCGCTGCCCGAGGACTGGGCGACCCATCACGAGAAGGACGTGGCCGCCACGATCGCCGTGCCGAAGGACTACCAGAGGCAGGTGCCGGACCGGAAGAACGACAAGAAGCACTGGGTGACCTACAGCGACTGGAGCGGCAGCATCACGGTCGGGGTGATCCTGCTGAAGAAGACCGAGGAACCGGAACGCTCCATCAAGGACTCCGCCGCCGCCCAGATGTACGACGAGAACGGCACCTACAAGCAGTCCGGGGACTACGCACTCGACATGCCGGAGAACCCGGCGACCCACCCGAAGCAGTCGACGTACCAGGGCAAGCAGGCCGCCGAGAACACGATCGTCTACACCACCGACGACAACACGCACCCGATGCCGCGCGAGTTGCGGATGTTCTACTACAAGACCTCCGCGGGCGACCTGTACAAGCTCACCGTCGGCTATCCCGGCAAGGGCGACTTCACCGAACGCGGCCGCGAGGTGGCGCGCGCGGCGATCGCCAACCTGGAGATCGACCGTCTGTGACAACGCCCTGATCAGCGCATTCGTTGCCAGTGATCACTGGCGTGCTGTGAGCGGTCGGTGAATCCGGTGAATGCCTATTACTGACGGGTACACAAAGCCGCCCGACCGGCATACCCTGCGCGTCATGACGGACGCGCAGGCCCCGGCGAAGACCGGTACCAATCCCCAGGCGCCCGCCCCCGCGGGGGCCCGCACCGCCGCCGACGTGGTGACCCCCGAGCTGGTGGCCCGGCTCACCAAGGGCGTCGCCGGCTCCGGCCGGACCGCCAACCACACGCCGTTCACCGGCGACAAGCTCGCCGACCTGCCCGAGTCCACCCCCGAGGACGTGGCCCGCGCCTACGAACGGGCCCGCGCCGCGCAGGCGGTGTGGGCGCGGGTCCCGGTACGGCGGCGCGCGGCCGTCCTGCTCCGCTTCCACGACCTGGTGCTCGCCCGCCAGGCCGAGGTCCTGGACCTCGTCCAGCTGGAGACCGGCAAGGCCCGGCTGCACGCGCACGAGGAGGTGCAGGCCGTCGCCGTCGCCGCGCGGCACTACGGCCGCCGCGCCGCCGCCTACCTGAAGCCCAAGCGGCACACGGGCGCCATCCCGGCCCTCACGCGCGTCACCGAACTGCGCCACCCGCGTGGGGTGGTGGGCCAGATCGCCCCGTGGAACTACCCCCTGGAGCTGTCCGTCGGCGACGCGCTGCCCGCCTTCGTCGCGGGCAACGCGGTGGTGATGAAGCCCGACACCGAGACCTGCCTGACCGCGCTGTGGGCCCGCGACCTGCTCATCGAGGCCGGGCTGCCCGCCGAGGTGTTCCAGGTCGTCATCGGCGACGGCCCGGTCGTCGGCCCCGAGGTCGTCCGGCACGCCGACTACGTCTCCTTCACCGGCTCCACCCGCACCGGACGCGAGGTCGCCCGGAGCGCCGCCGCCCGACTGGTCGGCGTCTCCCTCGAACTCGGCGGCAAGAACGCCATGCTGGTGCTCAGCGACGCCGACATCGAGAAGGCGGCGGCCGGAGCGGTCCGCGCCTGCTTCTCCTCCGCCGGCCAACTGTGCATCTCCATCGAGCGGTTGTACGTCCATGAGGCGGTCGCGGACGCGTTCCTCGAGCGGTTCGCCGCCCGTACGCGGGCGATGCGGCTCGGCACGTCCCTCGCGTACGGAGCGGACATGGGCTCGCTGGTCGGCGAACGGCAGCTGGCGACCGTCACCCGGCATGTGCAGGAGGCCGTCACCAAGGGCGCCAGGGTGGTGGCCGGAGGCGTCGCCCGCCCGGACATCGGCCCGTACTTCTTCGAGCCCACCATCCTCGACGGGGTCGAGGCCCCGATGGCCGTGTGCGCGGAGGAGACCTTCGGCCCGGTCGTCTCCGTCTACCGCTTCACGAGCGACGACGAGGCGATCGAGCGCGCCAACTCCACGCCGTACGGCCTGAACGCGTCCGTCTGGACGAAGGACGCCCGCCGCGGCCGCGAGGTCGCCGCCCGGCTGCGTACCGGCACGGTCAACATCAACGAGGGCTACGCCCCCGCCTACGGCAGCGTCCAGTCGCCGATGGGCGGCATGAAGGACTCGGGGCTCGGACGCCGGCACGGCTCCGAGGGCATCCTCAAGTACACCGAGGCTCAGACCCTGGCCCACCAGCGGCTGCTGCCCATGGCCCCGTCGCTCGGCATGGACGACGAGGGGTACGCGGCGTTCATGAGCCGCAGCCTGAGGCTGATGAAGGCGTTCCGCTTCCGCTAGACCCACCCGTTCGGCCAGCACCGTTCGGCCGGCACCCGTTCGGCCGGCACCCGTTCTCGACGAGGAGAGCACGTGTCTCAAGACGGCTACGACTACGACGTCATCGTCGTGGGCTCCGGCTTCGGCGGCTCCGTCAGCGCGCTGCGCCTGACCGAGAAGGGTTACCGCGTCGGCGTCCTGGAGGCCGGCCGTCGCTTCACCCGCGAGACCCTGCCGAAGAACTCCTGGGACCTGAGGAACTACCTGTGGGCCCCGAAGCTCGGCATGTACGGGATCCAGCGCATCCACCTGCTCGGCAACGTGATGGTGCTGGCCGGGGCGGGCGTCGGCGGCGGCTCCCTCAACTACGCCAACACCCTCTACATACCGCCCAAACCCTTCTTCGACGACCCCCAGTGGCGGGACATCACCGACTGGCAGGACGAGTTGACGCCGTACTACGACCAGGCGCGGCGCATGCTCGGCGTGCGGCTCAACCCGACGATGACCCCCTCCGACGTCCATCTGAAGGCCGCCGCACAGCGGATGGGCGTCGGCGACACCTTCCACATGGCGCCGGTCGGGGTGTTCTTCGGCGACGGCGAGGACGCCGACGGCACGACGAGGGCGAAGGCGGGGGAGCGGGCCGCGGACCCCTACTTCGGCGGGGCCGGACCGGACCGCAAGGCCTGCACCGAGTGCGGCGAGTGCATGACGGGCTGCCGGCACGGCGCCAAGAACACCCTGAACGAGAACTACCTGTACCTCGCCGAGAAGGCGGGCGCGGTCGTCCACCCCATGACCACGGTGGTGTCCGTCACGGACGACTCACGCGGCGGCTACGCGGTCGCCACGCTCCCCACCGACGACCGGAAGAAGGGCACGGGCCGCCTGTTCACCGCACGCAGGGTGGTCCTGGCGGCCGGCACCTACGGCACCCAGACGCTGCTGCACCGCATGAGGGCGAGCGGCCGGCTGCCCCACCTCTCCTCCCGGCTGGGCGAGCTGACCCGCACCAACTCCGAGGCGCTGGTGGGTGCCCAGACCGACGACCGGCGCTACCGCAAGGCGACCGGGCAACCGAAGGCGGACTTCACCCGGGGAGTCGCCATCACGTCCTCCGTCCACCCCGACGAGAACACCCACATCGAGCCGGTCCGCTACGGCCGAGGCTCCAACTCGATGGGCGGCCTGTCGATCCTCCAGGTCCCGTACGCCGAGGGCTCGTCCAGGGTGGCGGCCTGGCTGGCCAACGCCGTCCGCCACCCCCTGCTCGTCCTGCGCTCCCTGTCCAACCGCCGCTGGTCGGAGCGGACCATCATCGGCCTGGTGATGCAGTCCCTGGACAACTCCCTGACCACGTACCTGAAACCGGACGGCGTGGGCAAGGGACTGCTCACGGCCCGTCAGGAGCACGGGGCGCCCAACCCCCAGCAGATCAGGGCCGCCACGGAGGGCGCCACCGCGCTCGCCGCCGAGATCAACGGCTTCGCCGGGTCCAACGTGGGCGAGCTGATGGGCACTCCGCTCACCGCGCACTTCCTCGGCGGCTGTCCGATCGGCGCCTCCCGCGAGACCGGCGTCATCGACCCGTACCACCGCCTCTACGGCCACCCCGGCATCTCGGTCGTCGACGGTGCCGCGGTCACGGCGAACCTGGGGGTGAACCCGTCCCTGACCATCACCGCACAGGCCGAGCGGGCGATGTCGTACTGGCCCAATGAGGGCGAGACCGACCCGCGCCCGCCGCAGGGAGCCGCCTACGAGCGTCTGCGGCCGGTGGCGCCACGGCGTCCGGCGGTCCCGGCGGACGCCTTCGGCGCTCTGCGGCTGCCGTTCCTGGGGATGCCGCCGATGCCGCCGAAGAAGCCCTGAACGCCC
This sequence comes from Streptomyces sp. NPDC052043, assembly GCF_044548235.1. Classification (NCBI taxonomy): domain Bacteria; kingdom Bacillati; phylum Actinomycetota; class Actinomycetes; order Kitasatosporales; family Streptomycetaceae; genus Streptomyces; species Streptomyces sp. NPDC052043. Next base: position 33,975 of record NZ_JBIUBT010000010.1, on the reverse strand, counting down.
GCGCCGCCGAACAAGGCCGGAAGAAGCGGCGAAAGAGAAGAAAGGACCTGCACCCCCCTCCTGGCGCAGGTCCTCCTCCGTCTGCTGATGTGACACGGGGAGGCTGTGAAAGGTTGCGCCCCGGCCGACGGGTTTTCGGTGTGTCCTGCATCACACTTCCCGTCGCTGGAGAAGGGCCCCGCGACCCGAGGTCGCGGGGCCCTTCTCCGGTCAGCACCGACGTCAGGGGCGCCGGTGCCTGGGAAGCGGCGCCGGGGGATTGCGCCGCCTGAGGCGGCCGTGTGCCCTCCGTGCGTCGAGATGCGTCGTCGTGCGCCCGGCGCGCAGGGGGCGCCGGTCTGGTCTCGACCTCTGGCGGTCCGGAGGCGGAGGGGCCTGGCACGCATCGTGCTGGACGAACCTGACGTCCGCAACCCTTTGGTCCGGCCTTGTGCGTCTTTCTGTTCCGCCGGCCGGCCCCGGGCGTCCCCGGAGCCGGCCGTTTATCTGGGTGACCGGGCTGCTGTCCCCTGCCGTCCGGTCACTTCCCTGGAGCGAGGTCCCACGACGCACGGCACGATCCGCACGCCTCATCGCTCCGGAGATCCACGCGTGGTTCTTTCGGGCCCGCCCCTGGCTGGCGCGGACACCGGGACAACGAGGCGTCCCGCGCGGCGGTCACGCGCCGTACGGGTGAGAGCGGCGGGACCTGGGAGGGGCGGCGGGGGACGGCGGTGAGGGGGTCAGATCCTGCCCCGGCACAGCTCCAGCAAGGTCATCGCCAGGGTCGTGCCCGGCTTGCCCAGGGCATCCCTGTAGTGGCCCAGGACCTCCATCTCGCGGGAGAGGTTCACCCGGCGGCCTCCGGAGGCGATCCGGGTCTCCTGGATCACCGCGGAGACGGCCATCCGTTCCTGGATCAGGCCGATGATCCGGTCGTCGAGGGCGTCGATGCGTTCCCTGGCGCCGGTGATCACGTTCGCGGCCTCGTCGGCGCGGGCGCTGTTCGCGGCGGTGGCTGCCGGGATCTGGGGCTGTGCTGCGGTGGCGGTCATGGCGGGGGCTCCTCGCTGGTCGGGTGCGGTGCCCCGGATGACAAGGACCGCAACGCCAGGCGCCCCGGACCTTGTCGGCCCGGGGCGCCTGGGAAGTCGCTTGTCAGTGGCTCAAGCAGCACGACCATGGCAGCCGGTGGGCCGGTTGCCATAGGTAAAGAGGAAGGTCGTCAGCGTGAGCATGGGGCCAGTATGCCTCGCCTGCCTGAGACGTCCAACACGGTTCGCATGATGAGACGGGCGGGAGACGGCCCTCGACGGGTGCCCCGGACGGCGCTCACCGCGCGGTGGGCGGGCGGGCCACCGGGCAGTGGGCGGCGGTCACCGGGCAGTGGGGGAGGGCACCTGTGACCACCTCGGTAGAATCGACAAGCACAAGGACCCCCACCGACGCCGGAAGGCACCCCGTGTCATCAGCGACCCCCGCTGCCGCCGCCCCCGACACCGTCCTGGTCGTCGACTTCGGCGCGCAGTACGCCCAGCTCATCGCCCGTCGCGTCCGCGAGGCGCGGGTCTACAGCGAGATCGTGCCGAGCTCCATGCCGGTTCAGGAGATGCTCGCCAAGAACCCGGCGGCGATCATCCTCTCCGGTGGCCCCTCCTCGGTGTACGAGGAGGGCGCCCCGCGCCTCGACCGCGAGATCTTCGAGTCCGGCGTCCCCGTCTTCGGCATGTGCTACGGCTTCCAGCTGATGGCGCAGGTGCTCGGCGGCACCGTGGACAACACCGGAGCCCGCGAGTACGGCCGTACCGGCCTGTCCGTCTCCAGGCCCTCCTCCACTCTCTTCGAGGGCACCCCGGCCGAGCAGGACGTGTGGATGTCGCACGGCGACGCCTGCTCCGCCGCCCCCGAGGGCTTCTCCGTCACGGCCGCCACGGACGTCGTCCCGGTCGCCGCGTTCGAGAACGACGAGAAGAAGCTGTACGGCGTCCAGTACCACCCGGAGGTCATGCACTCCACGTACGGCCAGCAGATCCTGGAGCACTTCCTCTACCGCGGCGCGGGCCTCAAGCCGAACTGGACCACCGGCAACGTCATCGACGAGCAGGTCGCCGCCGTCCGCGAGCTGGTCGGCGACAAGCGGGCGATCTGCGGGCTGTCCGGGGGCGTGGACTCCGCGGTCGCCGCCGCACTCGTGCAGAAGGCCATCGGCTCCCAGCTGACCTGCGTCTACGTCGACCACGGCCTGATGCGCAAGGGCGAGACCGAGCAGGTCGAGAAGGACTTCGTGGCCGCGACCGGCGTGCAGCTGAAGGTCGTCGACGCCGAGGAGCGCTTCCTCACCGCCCTCAAGGGGGTCAACGACCCCGAGGAGAAGCGGAAGATCATCGGCCGCGAGTTCATCCGCGTCTTCGAGCAGGCCCAGGCGGAGATCATCGCGGACGAGGGCCCGGCCGTGGAGTTCCTCGTCCAGGGCACCCTCTACCCGGACGTCGTCGAGTCCGGCGGCGGCACCGGCACCGCGAACATCAAGTCGCACCACAACGTCGGCGGCCTGCCCGAGGACCTCGAGTTCAAGCTGGTCGAGCCGCTGCGCCAGCTGTTCAAGGACGAGGTCCGCATGGTCGGCCAGGAGCTCGGCCTGCCGGACGAGATCGTCCAGCGCCAGCCCTTCCCGGGCCCCGGCCTCGGCATCCGGATCGTCGGCGAGGTCACCAAGGAGCGCCTGGACCTGCTGCGCGAGGCCGACGCCATCGCCCGCGAGGAGCTGACGGCGGCCGGCCTCGACCGTGACATCTGGCAGTGCCCGGTGGTCCTGCTCGCGGACGTGCGCAGCGTCGGCGTCCAGGGCGACGGCCGCACCTACGGCCACCCGATCGTGCTGCGTCCGGTCTCCAGCGAGGACGCCATGACCGCCGACTGGTCGCGGCTGCCCTACGACGTGCTGTCGAAGATCTCGACCCGCATCACCAACGAGGTCCGGGACATCAACCGCGTGGTCCTCGACGTGACGTCGAAGCCGCCGGGGACCATCGAGTGGGAGTGAGCCCGCTCCGGTCTACGTCCGCCTGAGAGTCCGCACCGGCTCTTCGGGCTTCCAGACCTGGACGACCAGACAGGTGTCGTCCTCGACGTAGGTCCGTACGACCTCCGTCAACTCGGTGCGGAAGAGGTGGAACGGCTGCGGCGGTTCCACCTCTTTCACATACGCGCCCTTCAACTCGTCGTCCTCCACCTCGATCGCCCGCCCGGCGATCCGTACGTCACCGCCCGCCATCCCGGTGTCCGGCCCCGGGTTCGCCTGAAGCGCGAACCTCGGATCCCGGCGCAGATCGAGCGCCTTGAGCGAACCCGGCATCATGCCGAGCCACAGCTCGCCGTTCACGAAGCGCACCTCCAGTCCCGTGGTGCGGGGGGAGCCGTCTCTGCGCAGGGTCACCAGGACGTGGTGCGGGAACGCCCTGAACCGCTGTTCGACGGTCATGGCCAGGCCGGGTTCCACCGCGGCAAACGCCGCCCAGTTCGTCGCCATGCCCCGAGTGTGGCGCCGATACCCGACATCCTCTGTCGGGATTCCCGGCACCGGGTCAACACGGCGTTCCCGAGTTCACCCGTGCCGGCCGGACCTGACGAACGCGGCCGGGGTGGCATAGGGCACAATTCGCTTTCTGCGTAGGGGTGTTGTCGCCGCGGCCGGGCCGCGGGATCCGGGGAAGGCGGGCGTCAGGCGTGGCGGTGCAGGAGGCGAGAGGCGGCGTGGGCGCCCACGGAGGCGGCTGCACCTGCGGGGACTGCCCGCACGGGGCGCGTGCGGGACACCGGCAGGCCGTTGCCGCGTTCCTGCTCAAGCGGGACGAGTTCGCCGCGGGCCAGGGCCTGCCGGCGGCCGTGGCGCACTCGGCGTCGGCCTCGCGGCAGTGGGTCTCGGAGGAGTTGACGCAGTCCGCGGAACTCGTCGCCGAGCGGGGGCGGGCCGAGGGCGAGGCCTGGCTGGCGAGGCTGTGGCGCTGGACGGCGTACACGGTGTGGGCGACGGTCGTCCTGCTCCTTCTGGCGCAGGCGCTGACGGCGGTCGGCGCGGGCTGGAGCACCGCCCGGACGGCGGGGCTGCTGGCGGCCGTCCTGGTGGCCGGGGCGCTGACGACCGCGTCCTGGCTCCACCGCGGGCGCGGCGGGGCGCTCGCCCCGGTCATCGGCGAGGACAACCGGCTGTCCACCTCGCGCGCGGTGGCCGCCGGGTGGGTGCTGTTCGTGGCGTACGCCGTGCTGGTGCTGGCGGGCCGGCTGGCGGCGGCCTCGGAGCACACCGAGCGCGACGCCCTGATCTCCGGGCTGGACCTGGCCCGGGGCGCCGGTGTGGTCACCGTGCTCGCCGTGGTGTGCGGGATCGCGGTCCTCGTGCGGCGCGTGGTCGGACTGCGGGTGCTGGGGCAGCGGCTCCAGAAGGTGCGCGCGGACCGGCCGCGAGCGGCCGACCTGCTGACCGACGACGCGGGGCGGGGCTCCTTCACCGACATCCAGTACGTGGGGATCAGCGCCGTCGCGCTGGTGTTCGCGGCGGTGCGGCTGGCCCGCCGCCCCGACCAGTTGCCCGACCTGCCGTGGGGACTGGCGGTGGTGGTGCTGGTGTCGGCGGCGACCTACCTGGCGGGCAAGTACGCGGACGGCGGCCGGCCGGTCGTCCTGTCGGTGGTCCGGGCCCGGGAGGCCGGGGACCTGGACGCGCCGATCCGGACCGGCGACGACATCGAGATCCGGGGCGCGGGGTTCGTCCCGCCGGGTGCGCAGGGAGCCGACCGGCTGGCCCGTATGAGGGTCCGCATCGGCGCGGTCAATGTGCACGTGCCCCTGGTCCCGGTCACGGGCGGCTTCAGCAACCCCACCGACACGGCCCTGACCGTGCCCGTTCCGGCGGATGTGGAGCCGGGCCGGGTCGAGGTGCAGGTGGTGACGGCGGCGGGCGTGGAGACGAACCGGTACACGATCGACGTGACCGAGTGACCGAGTGACCGAGTGACCGAGTGACCGAGTGGTGGCGGCCGACACATCCGGAGCATCGGGCGCGGATGGATTTGTGGAGGGCCGTCAGCACCCGGACACCCTCGGACGCATGAGCCGAAGTCACGTGGAAGCCGGAAAAACTCCCCCGCCGGGTTGAGCGGGCCCTGTCGCGCATACGTATGGTCGGTCGAGGGGCACAGACGACGGCGGTGAGAGGCGGCTCGCAGTGAAGACCCAGGTTCGTACGGACACCCAGACCCCGCATACCGAGCTGAGTCGGACCTGGCGGGATGCGGCAGCCCGCTACGCCCTCCTGCCCCTCCGCATCTTCCTGGGCGTCACCTTCCTCTACGCCGGTATCGACAAACTCACCTCCAGCGGCTTCATGCAGACCACCGGTCCCGGGTCGATCGGCGAGACGATGCACGCGGTCCGCGACTCCTCCGCCCTTCCGGCCCTCGTCGACCTGGCCCTGAAGAGCCCGGTCGGCTTCGGCTACGGCATCGCCTTCGGCGAACTGGCCGTCGGCCTCGGCATCCTCATCGGCCTGCTGGGCCGCCTGGCCGCGCTCGGCGGCGCGCTGATCTCCCTCAGCTTGTGGCTCACGGTCAGCTGGGCCACCACCCCTTACTACTACGGCAACGACCTCGCCTATCTGATGGCGTGGCTGCCTCTCGTCCTCGCCGGGACCCCCGTGCTCTCCGTCGACTCCGTGCTGCGGGTATGGCGGCGGCGACGGGCGGCGGAGTACCGGTAGCTCAGCACGGGGCGCGGGGGAGCACCGACAGCTCAGCCCGTGCCTCCCGTTCCCGCCCCGCCGAGGGGCGCGCGGGTCTCCCGGTGTCTGCGCACGGCCCTGTTCACCACCGCCGCCGCGCCCCCCAGGCACAGGCCGCCGACGACCATCGGGACCACCAGGAACCACGGGATGTGCCAGGTGCCGGCCGCGTCCCCCGCGTAGGCCACGCCCGCGCCGATGAGGAACACCCCGGACACCAGCTTCCCCGGCTGGAACTCATGGCGTAGCACGGCTCACCTCCGCCTGCCCCAGGCCGACCTGGAGCTTGAGGTCCAGGGTCCCGGCGTCCTTGCCGCCCGCGGTCGCGGGCAGCGTGATCTGCTGGCGCCGGCCCGGAGCCACGTCCACGTCCTGTGAGCCGTCGCCCGGCAGCTGGATGTCGCCGATCCCCACCTCGATCTTCGCCCGCACGGTCACGTCCGCGGGCACGATCACATGCAACCGGCCCACGCCCACCTGCGCCTTCGTCGTCACCGTCGCTCCCTTGCCGAGGTGTATCCGGGTCAGGTCCAAGGTGCCCTCCCCGGTGCCGAGGTGGTACTCGGGCCGGACGCTCGCCGTCGCGGCGGGCTGCCAGGTCCGATGCCCCCACTGCGTGGTGATGTCCTTCGGCAGCGCCGTCGAAGTGGCGAGCAGAGCCGCGGTGATCAGTGCCAGCAGGATCGAACCGAAGCCCGTCCGGCCCAGGAACGCGCTGACCGCTATGCCCAGGCCGAAGACCGCGAGCGCGCAGGCCAGACCGGTCTGGAGGCTGGTGCCCAGGGCGTGGCCGTGCCAGGTCAGGCGGGTGCCGAGGGCGCCGGCGAGCAGGGCCAGCAGGAAGACCCAGCCGCCGATCCCGCGCGGGCCGCGGGTGCGGGGCGGCTCGGTGCGCACCGGACGTGTGTACGGGCGGGCCTGCGTGCCGAGGCCGATGTTGACGGCCGCGGCGACGTCCCGTTCGCGCGAGTCCCCGGGACCCCACAGATAGCCCGTGCCGCCGACGTGGCTGCCGTCCTTGACGATCGGGTCGCGCCACCAGGAGGGGTACACCGCGGTCGCCGGCGGCGCCTGGGCCTCCGGCGGGGCGTCGGCGGCGGCCTGGGCGGCCAGCGGATCGGGGCTGGGGGCGCCGCGGTGCTGCGACCAGTACCCGGCGCCGGCGAGCAGCAGGGACAGGACGACGCCGAAGGTCAGCACGCTGCCGTTGCCCAGCATGGACAGGAAGACCCCGCAGCCGACCAGCGCGAACAGCACGGCCGCGAGCGCCGGTCCGTCCACCCGGCCGGTGAGGAGCTTGCGCACCTCGTTCTCGTCCTCGTCGTCGTACGGCACGAAGAGCCAGGCGAAGCCGTAGAAGATGAGACCTATGCCGCCGGTCGCGGCCAGCACGGCCAGCGTGATCCGGAAGATCACCGGGTCCATGTCGCACTGCCGCCCCAGACCGGAGCAGACGCCGCCGATCATCCTGTGCGCCCGGTCCCGCCGAAACCTCGGCACGCCGTCGGTGCCGCCCGATCCGGTGCCGGCCTGCGGGCCCGCTCCGGCAGCCGGGCCGGCCTCCGGGCCCGTCCCGGCAGCGGTGCCGGCGCCCGCCGTCCCGGTCTCCGGCCCCCCGGCCGGGTCCCGGTGTTCGGCTGTCCCCGTCGTGCCCGCCACGCTCTCCCCTCCTGTCCCGTCGGCCGCGTCCGGCCGCTTGTCCGTGTGCGGCGCGCCCGGCTGCCCGGGTGCGCGCGGCTGCTCACCCGCACCCGCTCCCGCACCGGGCACGGCGTCCCGCGGCCCGGTGCCCGGGGACGGGTCCGGGCCGGAGCCGGGCACCGGACCCGACGCGGCGTGCTGGTGATTCGTCATGCGTCCATGGTGACGGGCGCGCGGTCGTGGCGGGAGCCGGGACGACCCTGGCCGAACCCTGATTCGCCCCTGAGCCGCGGCCGGGGGTTGCGTTCGACCGGCCCGCCGGGCCGCGACCCGGGCCTTTTTCGAAGGTCGGCCCCGAAGACCGGAAGAGCCGCCTCGAAGATCAGGGGAGTCTAGGGGACGGACCCTGATGTCCCCGCACCGCCGGCCGTGTGACCATCAATGGCATGCCGGAAGCCGCAGCAGTGCCCGTCGACGACCCGCGGCCGCCGCGCAAGCTCTACCGCAGCAGCGACGGACGCTGGCTCGGCGGAGTGGCGCGGGGCCTCGCCGGGCACCTCGGGCTGCCCGTGGTCTGGGTGCGGCTGGTCTTCGTCGGCCTGTTCATGGCCGACGGGCTCGGCGCCCTGGTGTACGCGGCCTTCTGGTTCTTCGTGCCCCTCGGCTTCGGCGGCGTCGGCGATCAGAAGCCGCCGTCCCTCGTCACCACCGGGATCTCGCCGGACGGCCGTCGAAGAATCATCGCCCGCAAGCCGGACAAGGGCCAGATCGTCGCCCTGCTCCTCATGGTCGTCGTGGCGATGGTCTTCGTCGGCAGCGTCAATCCGGGCAACGGCGCGAAGGCCTACCTCCTGCCGGCCGTCCTCGTCGCCGCGGGCGTCGCCCTGGTCTGGCGCCAGGCGGACAACGCCCGGCGGGCCCGCTGGGTCGAGGTCGGCCGCCGCCGCCGCACGCTCACCCTGCTGCGCGCCGGCGCCGGCGTCCTGCTGGTCACGGCCGGCGTCTCCGCCATCTTCGTGATGCAGGGGTCCGCCGCTCACCTCGGCTCGGTCCTCCAGGCGGCCCTCGCCGTCCTGGTCGGGATAACCCTGCTCGCCGGCCCCTACCTCGTGCGCATGACCCAGGACCTCTCCGAGGAGCGCCTGATGCGCATCCGCGCCCAGGAGCGGGCCGAGGTCGCCGCCCACGTCCACGACTCGGTGCTGCACACCCTGACCCTGATCCAGCGCAACGCGGAGAACGCGGGCGAGGTGCGCCGCCTCGCCCGGGCCCAGGAGCGCGACCTGCGCGCCTGGCTCTACAAGCCGGAGGGCAACGGCAAGGACGAGGCCGACGAACCGGCCACCCTCGCCGAGGCGGTCAAACGCAACGCCGCCGAGGTCGAGGACAAGCACGGCGTCCCGATAGAGGTGGTCGTGGTCGGCGACTGCCCGCTCGACGACCGGATCGGCGCCCAGATGCAGGCCGCGAGGGAAGCCATGGTGAACGCCGCCAAGTACGGTGGCGAGGGCGGCGCCGTCCAGGTCTACGCCGAGGTCGAGGGCAGGACGGTCTTCGTGTCGGTGCGGGACCGCGGACCCGGTTTCGACCTCGACGCGATACCCACCGACCGGATGGGCGTCAGAGAATCGATCATCGGCCGTATGGAGCGCAACGGGGGGACGGCCCGGCTGCGGGCCGTGCCGGACGGCGGCACGGAGGTCGAGCTGGAGATGGAGAGGGCGGAGAACACGTGATGAGCGACCCGACCGAGGCGAACGGTACGGCGGGAGCGGGGACGACGGGGGAGGGCGGGCGGCACGTGCGCGTGGTCCTCGTCGACGACCACCGCATGTTCCGCACCGGAGTCCAGGCCGAGATCGGCCAGACCGAGCAGACGGGCGTGGAGGTCGTCGGCGAGGCCGCGGACGTCGACCAGGCGGTCACGGTCATCACCGCGACCCGGCCCGAGGTGGTGCTGCTCGACGTCCACCTGCCCGGTGGCGGCGGAGTGGAGGTGCTGCGCCGCTGCGCCGCGCTGACCGCCGACGCAGAGCGGCCCGTCCGCTTCCTCGCGCTGTCCGTGTCGGACGCGGCGGAGGACGTGATCGGCGTGATCCGCGGCGGAGCGCGCGGCTATGTGACGAAGACGATCACGGGCACCGACCTCGTCGACTCGATCTTCCGGGTCCAGGAGGGCGACGCCGTCTTCTCCCCGCGCCTGGCCGGCTTCGTCCTCGACGCCTTCGCCTCCACCGACGCCCCGCCGGTCGACGAGGACCTCGACCGCCTCACGCAGCGCGAGCGCGAGGTACTGCGCCTCATCGCCCGCGGCTACGCCTACAAGGAGATCGCCAAGCAGCTCTTCATCTCCGTCAAGACGGTGGAGTCCCACGTCTCCGCGGTGCTGAGGAAGCTCCAGCTCTCCAACCGCCACGAGCTGACCCGCTGGGCGACGGCACGCCGGCTGGTGTGACCGTTCCGTAGGCGTGACTTTGTCGGTGCCTGTTGTCTGTACCCGTCCCCGTGCAGGCGCCATTGTGGTGTTCTCGCCGATGCACCTATCGTTCCAGTGCTCTTGTCCGCCACCGATGTGACTCGGCCTCAGAGGCGAATGGCCCGTACGGGACGGGGCCGGTCAAGGAGTTCAACCACCACGATTTCCCGGACCTGACCTTGGCCGTTGAGCCAGGCGAGTTGCTGCAGTTGGAGTCCTTCATGACAAACGGGCTCCAGGCGCTGCCCGTTCGGCTCACTCCCTGAGCTTTTTCACCTCGCGCTGCTCACGCCACCCGGGTCGCCCCCGCGAAGGGCATCTGGTCGATCGGGGCCAGGCGGACCGGGGCCGAGGGGTTCGGGGCGTGGATCATCTGGCCGTGGCCGACGTAGAGGCCGACGTGGCTGACACCGGAGTAGAAGAACACCAGGTCGCCGGGTCGCAGTGCGGAGCGTGGGACACGGCGGCCCGCGCCGATCTGGGCGTAGGTGGTGCGGGGCAGTGAGACCCCCGCGGAGCGGTAGGCGGCCTGGATCAGGCCCGAGCAGTCGAAGGCGTTCGGCCCGGTCGCTCCCCACACATAGGGGCTGCCGAGCTTCCGGTAGGCGTAGGCGACGGCCTCCGCCGCGCGGCTACCGGGGGCGGTGACCGCGGCCGGGTCACCGAGCGGGTCCCGGGCGCCGGTGGCGTGGCCGGTCGTGCTCCCGGTGACCCCGCCCACGCCGATCGCCGCGCGCTGGTGCGGGGACAGTCCGGCCAGCAGCCGCCGGGCCTCGTCCAGTTTGGCGGTGACCGCCTTCTTCTGCCGGCGCAGTTCCGCCTGCCGTGACCTGAACGAGGTCAGCTCGACGCGCGCGTCCCCACGCAGCCGGCCGATCTCCCGGAGCTGCCGGCGCACGTCGGACACGGCGGCCGTCTGGCGGACGCCCGCCCGCTCGGCGAACTCGGCCCCGTCCAGGTACCGCCGGGGATCGTCGGACAGCATCAGCCGTACGACGGGGTCGATCCCGCCGTCCCGGTACTGCGCCGCGGCGATCGAGCCCAGCGCGTCGCGGGCGGAGTTCAGCTTCTGCTGCCTGCGGGCGGCCTCGTCGCCCAGTGCCTTCAGCCGCTTCTCAGCCGCGTCCGCCTTCTCCTTGGCGCCGTCGTACTTCTCGGTGGCGGTCTCCGCCTCCTGGTAGAGCCGGTCCACCGTGGCCTTGATCTGCTCCGGTGTCGGCCGCGGCGCGGCGTGCCCGGTGCCGTCGAAGCCGGTCGCCGTAGCGGCGCCCGCGAGGGCGATCGTGGCGGCCGTACGGACGGTGCTTCCGCCGAGCGAGCGCTGTCGGTGCTTGCGGTGCGTTGCCACGTCGAGCGTCACGTCCCTTCTGCCGGCCGCGGAGGCGGGGCGCCGGCCCGGCGGCGGACCGCACAGGGGGAGCGGCCCGCCGCCGGGCTTCTCGGCGGTGGTGTCCGGCCGCCGCCCCTGGCCCGGGCGGCGGTGAAGCCGGTCACCTGGAGCAGGAGCTAAGCCGCTCGATGAGCTCCCGGTGAGGGCATGTACGGAAGTGGCGTCAGGGGATCGCCGGGTGATCGTATGTGATCGTGATCCGGTCCCGGGGACGCTGCCTTGGCGCGCTGGGATGACCGATAGGTGGATTTTCGGGGCATCCGGGCCGGGCGGGGTGCTATGGGTCGCATATATGCGGGCGATCGACACGGGTCCGTCCGAGTCCACCCGGGGCGGTGCCGGGAGCGAATCGGCCGCTGGTTAGGCTCCGACTCATGGACGTACTCATCCATCTCTTCGTCGGTCTGCACATCGTCGGTATCGCCGCGCTGCTCGGCGGCTTCCTCACCCAGATGAAGGCGATGGGTCGGGGCACGGCCCGCTTCGTGCCCGCGATGCTGCACGGTGCGGTGACCATGCTGGTCACCGGCGTGGCCCTGGTCGGCCTCAACGAGGCCCAGGGCCACCACCTCGACAACATCAAGATCGGTGTGAAGCTGGCGCTGCTGATCGTGATCCTGGGCCTGGTCTACGTCAAGCGGGACGACGAGAAGGTGGACAAGAGCCTGTTCGGCCTGGTGGGTCTGCTGACCACGGTGAACATCTTCATCGCCGTGCTGTGGACGTGACGGACCGTTCCGTGGATGTGACGGACCGTGCCGTGGGCGTGACGGTCAGCGCAGCGTCCTGAGCTCCGTGCGCGCGTCCAGGACCGCGCCCGCGGCGACGGCCAGCCACGCCGCCACCGCGACCCACAGCAGCACCTCCCCGAGCCCGCGCGACGGGACGCCGGCGGCGGCCGCGACGGACATGCTCGCCGCCGCCGTCATGCCCATCGGGAACACGGTCGACCACCGGCGCACGTCGTAGCGCGGCCGGGGCCGTACCAGCTCGGCGACGACCAGGACGGCGTACCAGCACAGGTCGAGCACGAGGAGCGCCAGGGTCGCCGTACGCAGCACACTGCTGTCGTCGTCGTCCCACAGGTACATGCCCGCGCCGGCGGTGAGCAGCCGCGCGCCGGCGAGTGCCGAGATCGCCAGGGCCCCGGCCGCGATCCAGTGGTCCCCGTGCCCCTCGAGCAGCTGGCGCAGGTCGAAGCAGCACAGCGCGAAGACGTACAGCGCGAGCCCGATCCAGAACAGCAGCAGCGCGGCGTACGCCGGCCAGGCCACGGCCCGCTCCTTGGCCAGGGTGGCGGCGAGCACGGCCAGGCCCTCGGTCGCCACGCAGCTCAGGAACACCGCCCCGGGCATGGGGCGACGGCAGTTGCGGACCACCAGCACCAGCAGTCCCGGCCACAGCACGAAGGCCAGCGCGAGCAGCGCCTCCGCGAGGGTCTGCCACCCCAGCGCCGAGAAACGCGTCCCGAGCACGGTCGTCGCCGCGACGGCGGTGAGGGCGCCCGGCGTCCCCGCCTCCTCGGCCCACCGCGACCGGTCGCCCAGCAGCCGCAGCACGAAGTCCGCCGCCAGCGTCAGCCAGGCGAGACAGGCCACCACGAGGAGCACGCGGGACACCACCTCGTAGCCCGTCAGGTGCAGGGCGACCGACACGATGCCGGTGGCCATCACGGCGGCCCCGGCCGCCGGCGGGCGCCGCGCCAACCAGGCGCGGAAGGGTGAGGTGCCGGGCATGGCCCGATGCTAGCCGGAACGGAAGCGGGAGCCCGCCCCGAAGGGCAGGCTCCCGCCGCCGGTGCCACGCGTCAGCGCGTGAGCGCCTTCTTGGCCTACTTCGTCGTGACCGTCACCGAGGCGTCAGCCGTTCCGGCGAGCACCTTGGCGTCCCCGGAGTAGTCCACGGTCACGGTGTGCGTGCCCGCATCGCGGAACGCCGGCAGCTTGATGTTCGCCACGCCGCCGCCGCTGAGCTCGGCGCTGTAGGTCCGGCCGTCGACGGTCACCGTGACGGTGCCGGTCGGCTTGGCGCCGGCGGCCGTGACCGTCACATGCGCCATGACCTCGGTCTTGCCCACCACGACCTTGTTCGGCGTGACCTTGAGGTCGACCTTGGCAGCGACCTTGCCGGACTCCGAGCCCGTGTTGAGGCCGACGAGGACCGGGTCGTGGTCGGAGGCCGCGAACGCCTCGTCACCGTTGAAGAACGGCGTGACGTTGTAGTTGTAGCGGCTGTAGTTGAAAGCGACCGACTCCTGGGCGTTGATCTGCCAGATCGTCGCGCCCGTCACCATCGCCGTCGCGGCCGGGCTGGCGACGATGTGGTCGAGGGTGCCCTGGAGGCCGTGGAAGGAGTAGGAGAAGTGCTCCGGGTCGTACGTCGAGCCGAGGTCGTTGTAGCCCTGGCTGTACAGGTACTCCATCGGGTCCTCGTGGGTGTAGGCGTTGAAGTCGCCGACGAGGAACAGCTTGTCGGTCTTCAGCGCCTGCGCCTGCTCCTGGGCGAAGGCAAGCATGTCCTGCGCCTGGTGCGTACGGCTCTCGTTGAACGCGCCCTGGTCGTAGACCGGGCGGGTGTCCTCCTTGTCACCGGGGTAGAGAGCGGTCCCGGATCCCTTGGACTTCAGGTGGTTGGCCACGACCAGGAAGGCGTCCGAGTCGGCAGAACCGGCCGCCTTGAAGCCCTGGGCCAGCGGCTCACGCGCGATGGAGAAGTTCTGACCGGGACCCGAGAGGTCCTTCAGGATGTGCGAGGCACCCACCGGAGAGACATCGGCCGGCTTGTAGACGAACGCGGTCCGGATGACGTCCTCCTGGGACACCGCCGGACGGTCCTCGGTCGCCGGGGACGGGACGAAGGCCCAGGTGCCGGCGCCCGCCTTGGCGTTCAGGGCGTCGACCAGGCCTGCGAGCGCAGTGTCGCGGTCCTCGCCGAACTTGGCCGAGTTCTCGACCTCCTCGAGGGAGACGACGTCGGCCCCGAGGCCGATGATGCCGCTGACGATCTTCTGCTGCTGGCGCTGGAGGTTGGCGTCGTCGGCGGCGCCGCGCGGGCCGCCGGCACCGCAGTCGTTGACCGCGATGTGGTTGCCCTGGCGGTCGTTGTAGAAGGAGCACTTCCCGAGGCCCTTGGCGATGTAGCGGTCGCCCGTCATCGGGAAGTAGTTCTGCACATTGAAGGTCGCCAGGTGGACCTTGCCACCGACGGCCGCCGGCTGCGCCTTCTGGGTGCGCATGTCGGAGAACGAGACGATGTCCTTGCCGGCACCGTTGACCTGGCTCGTGGGCTGGAAGTTCCACAGCGAGTTGCGGTACTCCAGGACCACGGGCTTGTGGAAGGTCGCCTTGGCGCCCACGCTCACCGGGTTGTCGGGGGTGAGCCAGGGCAGCGGGTCGTTGGCAGCGGCACCGGTGGCGGTGTAGCTGACGCTCGCACCGTCATCGAGCATGATGGCGTGGGAGGCGTTGTAGTCGGCGGCCTTCTGCGCGGCGTCGCTGCCGGCGGTGCCGGCATCCGTCGGCTGGCGCAGCGTCTGGGTGCCGGCGGCCAGGCCGACCTGGCCGTAGAAGTTGGCGTTGTAGTTGTCCGCCACCGTGAAGTCGCCCTGGGGAGCCAGCAGCTCGCCCTCGTGCGCCTCCTTCTGGGCGTCGGTCTCCAGGTCGCTCCACGCGATCTTGAGGGGGTTGACGGCCGGCAGCGGGGTGGACAGCTTGGTGACGGTCGGGAAGGTGATCTCGGTCGTGCCGGAGAACTCCTGGACCGTGCCCTGCACCTGGACGCTGTCGCCGATGCTCACGGTGCCGGCGGACTGGGAGCCGTAGACGAACACGGCGTCCGAGGCACCCGGGGTCTTGTCGTCGGCCACGGTGCCGCCGGTGCCACCGGTCTGGATGTAGAAGCCGTTGAAGCCGCCGGTCGCGTAGACCGCCGTGACGACACCCTCGGTGGTGACCGTCTTGCCCGCCAGCGGCGAGGTGTCGGTGTCGGTGCCCTGGATCTCGGCGATCGTCACCTCGCCGGCGTCACCGCCCGAGTTGCCGTCACCGGGCTCACCGTCACCGTTACCGGCACCGCCGGAGTTCTTCGGGTCGGGCGTCGCGGTGATGAAGTCGGCGCTGTTGTTGTCCGTGTCCACGCCGGGGGTCTTGCGGGTGACGGCCATGGTGTTGCTCGGCGCAGGAGCAGCCGCGCCCTCGACGATCGAGCCGGTGCCGAAGCCGACCGTGTCGATGACGGCACTGGCCGCGTCGTTCAGCGTCACCGAGCCGTCGGTCGCCGACATCGCCAGCTGACCGCTCGCGTCGGGGGTGGGCAGCGGGGTGGTGCCGCCGGTGCCCTTCGACTCCTGGACCAGGTAGTAGCCGTGGGCCGGCACGCTGCCCGAGAGGGCCGTCGACCCGCCGAGGCCACCCTTGGCGCTGTAGTACGACACCGACCAGCCGCTCACGCTGATGGCGGCGTCGGTCGGGTTGAAGATCTCTATGTAGTCATTGGTGTAGGTGGAGCCGGAGTTGCCGCCCCCGCCGTACACCTCGTTGATCACCAGTCCGGTACCGGCCGGGTTGGCGTTGGCGGACCCGGCGATGAAGCTGCTCAGACCGGTCACGGCAAGCACGATGCCGGTGGCACGGATCAGAGTCCGGCGGGACCGGGAGTTCCTCGGGAGAGGAAGAGGCATGGAGTCGCTCCTGAAATTGGAGAACGGCGGCACGGGGAAACTGGAACCGCACGGCCGAACAAGGCGAAGCGAGTTAAACCGGGACTCCCGGCCGTTATGCCAACGGTGGGTGAACTGCTTGTCTCGATCTCTCCAAAACCCGGACGGCTGCATGAAGATACGTCAGGTCGACGCGGTCGTCCACGCCTTGACCCGTGGTGAGTTCGGGCGCGTGCTGCCGCCGCTGTCACCGATGAGCACACCCGGCATTCCCCCGGCGCCGTAGCTCGGCGGGCGGTGACGGCCACCTTTCCGCGAGGCCGGTCACGGTTCCTTCCGTGCCCTCGCGGCCGAGGCGGCGCCGCTCCGACGGCGGCCGACAGCGGCGGGCCGCTGCGACGGCGGCCGATTGCTCCGCGCCGCCGGACACCCCGTGGCCGGGCTCGGGCTCGCGGCGGTCGGCGAGGGGTACGCCCTCTCCCTCTGCCGGAAGATCAGTGGACATGCGCGCCGATCCGCGGGGCGGAGTTTTCGGGGCGGCGACCGGTTGTCGGTCCGGCGCCCTAGACTCGTAAAGCGATGAGCAGCCTCTTTGACGACAGCTTCCTGGCGGATCTCCAGGGCCCCCGGGGCCATGAGGAAGAGCCCCCGCCGCCGCCCGAGGACGATCACGCTCCGGAGCCGGTTCCGGACGATCTGTTCGACGGGAAGTTCGACGTGCCCCCGGACCGGGACTCCTACGAGCGGGACGCCTACTACCGCGACGGCGCCCACCGTCCGGTCGTGGACCCGGCCGCGCTCCTGGAGGGGCTGAACGACAACCAGCGCGCCGCCGTCGTGCACTCCGGCTCCCCGCTGCTCATCGTGGCCGGCGCCGGCTCCGGCAAGACGCGCGTGCTCACGCACCGGATCGCGTACCTGCTGGCTGAGCGGGGCGTCCACCCCGGCCAGGTCCTGGCGATCACCTTCACCAACAAGGCCGCCGGCGAGATGAGGGAGCGCGTCGAGCAGCTCGTCGGACCCCGCGCGCACGCCATGTGGGTGATGACCTTCCACAGCGCGTGCGTGCGCATCCTGCGCCGGGAGAGCAAGAAGCTCGGCTTCACGTCCTCCTTCTCGATCTACGACGCCGCCGACTCCAAGCGCCTGATGGCCCTGGTCTGCCGTGATCTGGACCTCGATCCCAAGCGCTACCCGCCCAAGTCCTTCAGCGCCAAGATCAGCAACCTCAAGAACGAGCTGATCGACGAGGAGGACTTCGCCGCCCAGGCGACTGGGGGCACCTCCCAGACGGAGTCTGGGGGAGGCTTCGAGAAGACCCTCGCCCAGGCCTACGCCCTGTACCAGTCGCGGCTGCGCGAGGCCAACGCCCTCGACTTCGACGACCTGATCATGACCACGGTCAACCTGCTGCGCGCCTTCCCGGACGTCGCGGAGCACTACCGCCGCCGCTTCCGGCACGTCCTGGTCGACGAGTACCAGGACACCAACCACGCGCAGTACGCCCTCGTGCGGGAACTCGTCGGCACCGGCGGGCACTCCGCGGACGTGGCCGACGCACCGCCCGCCGGGGACGACCTCCGGCCGGCCGAGCTGTGCGTGGTCGGTGACGCCGACCAGTCGATCTACGCCTTCCGCGGCGCGACCATCCGCAACATCCTCCAGTTCGAGGAGGACTACCCGGACGCGACGACCATCCTGCTGGAGCAGAACTACCGCTCCACGCAGACGATCCTGTCCGCCGCCAACGCGGTCATCGAGCGCAACGAGTCCCGCCGTCCCAAGAACCTGTGGACCAACGCCGGCGCGGGCGCCCGCATCACGGGCTACGTCGCCGACACCGAGCACGACGAGGCGCAGTTCGTCGCCGAGGAGATAGACCGGCTCACGGACGCGGGGGAGGCCAAGGCCGGCGACGTCGCCGTCTTCTACCGCACCAACGCCCAGTCCCGCGTCTTCGAAGAGATCTTCATCCGCGTCGGCCTGCCCTACAAGGTCGTCGGCGGCGTCCGCTTCTACGAGCGCAAGGAGGTCCGGGACGTCCTGGCCTACCTGCGGGTCCTGGCCAACCCCGAGGACTCCGTCCCGCTGCGCCGCATCCTCAACGTGCCCAAGCGGGGCATCGGTGAGCGCGCCGAGGCGATGATCGACGCCCTCGCCCAGCGGGAGAGGGTCAGCTTCCCGCAGGCGCTGCGCCGCGTCGACGAGGCGTACGGCATGGCCGCGCGCTCCACGAACGCGGTCAAGCGGTTCAACACGCTGATGGAGGACCTCCGCACGATCGTCGAGTCGGGCGCCGGGCCGGCCACGATCCTGGAGGCCGTCCTGGAACGCACCGGGTACCTGGCCGAGTTGCAGGCGTCGACCGATCCGCAGGACGAGACCCGTATCGAGAACCTCCAGGAACTCGCCGCCGTCGCCCTGGAGTTCGAGCAGGAGCGTGGGGAGGGGGAGCCGGTCGCGCTGTCCGACTTCCTGGAGCAGGTCGCCCTGGTCGCCGACTCCGACCAGATCCCGGACGAGGAGGACGGCGACGGCGTCATCACCCTGATGACCCTGCACACCGCCAAGGGCCTGGAGTTCCCGGTGGTCTTCCTGACCGGCATGGAGGACGGCGTCTTCCCGCACATGCGTGCCCTCGGCCAGACCAAGGAGTTGGAGGAGGAGCGGCGCCTGGCCTATGTCGGCATCACCCGCGCGCGGGAGCGGCTGTACCTGACCCGCTCGGCGATGCGCAGCGCCTGGGGCCAGCCGTCGTACAACCCGCCCTCCCGGTTCCTGGAGGAGATCCCGCCGGCGCACGTGGACTGGAAGCGGACGGGCGGCTCGGGCTTCGCGCCCTCCGGTCCGGCCTCCTCGGTGGCGGCCTCGCTGTCCTCATCCCGCTCCCGCTCGTCGGCGTCCGGCGCCTCGGGCTTCGCCACCCGCCGCACCACGGAGAAGCCGGTGGCGGCGCTCGCCGTCGGGGACCGGGTCACGCACGACCAGTTCGGTCTGGGCACGGTGGTCGCCGTCGCGGGCACCGGCGACAAGGCCCAGGCGACGATCGACTTCGGCGACGGCAAGGCCAAGCGGCTGCTGCTGCGGTACGCGCCGGTGGAGAAGCTGTAGCGACGGCCGGGCCGTTTCGATCCAGCCTCCATCTACCTGGCCGTACTCCACATCGCAGGCATCTTCCTGTGGTCCGCCCGCTGGTCCGAGCGGAGCTGCCCAGCCCTAGGTGGTGGGCTTGGTCTCGCCAGTACGAAGTTGGTCTGTGGGGACGTGGAAGCGTTCGTGGAACACCAGGCGGCCAGATTCCGTCAGTGCGAGGGCTCGGCCCGTGCCGATCCTGGTCACCCAGCCTGCGTCCAGCGCGCGGGAGCAGATGGCGGCTCCCACGGCACCGCCCAGATGGGGGCGGCGTCCGGTCCAGTCCAGGCATGACCGCACCAGCGGGCGCCGCGTGGTGGTGGAGAGTGCGATGCAAGACCGCAGCTCTGTACACCATCAGCTTTCAGGCCCCGGGGTTCTACCAGCAACACGGCTGGGGGCACCTGGGAGAAGTTCCCTGCCTACCTGCCGGCACCAGCCGCATCTTCATGACCAAAGAACTCTGACTCCACCGCTCGACAGCTCCGCGACCCATGGCCGACTGTGCCTGTCCAGAACCGTCCACGGCGGGCGAGATGATCCAGACGAAACGCCCTGGGGGCGGCGGGGGCTGCTACGTCGGGTCGAGGCCGTGGCTGCGCAGCCACGCCAGCGGGTCGATGGGCGCCCCGCCCGCGGGCCTGACCTCGAAGTGCAGGTGCGGGCCGGTGGAGTTGCCGGAGTTCCCGGAGTAGGCGATCGGCTCTCCGGCCTTCACCGTCGTACCGGAGGGGACCCGGTAGCTGGAGAGGTGGCAGTACCACGTCTCCGTGCCGTCCATCGCGGTCAGGATCAGCATGTTGCCGTAGGCGCTGTTCCACTGCGTGCGGACCGTGCCGTCGGTCGCGGCCAGCACCGTCGTCCCGTACGACACGGGGAAGTCGATGCCGGTGTGCACGGACATCCAGTTCACGCCGGCCTGGCCGAAGTAGGCGCTGAGGCCGTGCTGGAGGACCGGGACGGCGAACTTCGGACGCAGCCGCTCCAGGCGGGCCGCCTCCTCCACGGCCTTCTTCTTCTCGGCCTCCTGCTGCGCCTGGAGGTCGATGCGCTCCTGGTACCGGCTGGCCCGGTCGGCGAAGTCGTTCGCCCCCGCGGACAGGCCCTGCAGCTGGGTGTCCAGCTTGTTGTTGGCGGTGGACGCCTTGACGGGCTGGGCGTCGGGCCTGGCCGCCGCGTTGTCCTTGCCGTCCTCGGTCAGACCGCCCACGGAGGCGGCGGCGATCCCGGCGACCCCCATCACGCACACCGAGGGCACCGCGACCGTGAGCAGCGCGGAGCGCTTGGCCGGGGGGCGGCGCCGGGAGCGGCCCGCGGCGCGGGAGGCCGCTCGTGAGACGGGGGCGTGGGTGACTTCTTCCTCGTCGTCGAGCAGCGGCGGGGCCGCGTCCGGCTCGGCGGTGGCGGCCGGTCCCTCTTCCGCCACCTCGGCCAACCCGCCCTGCGGCTCGTGTGGTTCCGGCGCCTCGAAGTGCTCCGTGACCGCGGTGGTGCCGTCGCCGTTCCACTGCGTGGCGTCGTACGCGCCGGTGTCGAAGGCCTGTGTGCCCCACTCCCACTGCTGCGTGGCGTCGGCGGTGGCCGTCTGGTCCGGCTGGAGCCAGGCGCGCGCGTCCCACTGGCCGCTGGTGTCGACCGGGGCGGACTGCGGTGGGACGGAGGCCAGTTGCTGCTGGTAGCCCGTCGCCCAGGTGGTGGTGTCGTACGCGCCGGTGTCGTACACACCGGTGTCGTAGACCGTGTGGTGCTGGGGCGCGTACGGGTCGTAGCTGGGGTTCTGGTGCCCGTGCGTGGACCACCCGGTGGTGTCGTACGAACCCGTGCTGTGCGTCTCGCCGGGGGTGAGGCCGTTGTAGAGCGGGTCGGCGGTGTATTGCGCCGTGGCGTACGTGCCGGTGTGGAAACCGGTGGCGTCGTAGTCGCCGTAGGTGGTGAAGTCGCCGTACGCGGCTTCCTGTCCGTCGTACGACGCGTAGGGCGTCGAGGCGGGATCGGAGGCCGGGGCCGGGGCGGCCACGCTCCCCGACGGGTGGCGGTCGTTCACCAACTTCTCTTTCGCCTCGACAACAGGGGCTGCCAGAGCAGTGCGGCGACTGTACCCGGCGGTACGAGGGCGCGACAATCTTCCGCAGGTTTCCCCGAAGCGGGAAACGGGCATTCAGCCGTGTTTCGCCGGTCTGTGGAGACGGCCTTAACTTTGTGTTCGAGTTTCGTTCGACGGTGAGGGGTCGGTCGTCAGGCGACGGTCACTCCGCCGGCGCGTTCGGCGGTCGGGTCTCCGGGTCGCGCCGTGTCGAGGATCTGCCGTATCCCGGTGGCCACGGCGGGGTGCAGCGGCAGGGCGAGATGTCCGATCCCGCTCACCTGGATGTTCTCCACCTTCAGATCGGGGTGCTCGATGCAGGCGGACTCCAGCGGGTCCATCAGGTGGTCGAGGTCGCTCCAGAAGCTGACGAAGTGCGTACGGCAGCCCGGCGCGGGGCGCGACAGCTCCTCGATCAGCTCGGAACCGGGGCGCATCTGCCGCACGATCGGGTGGGCGTTGGCCAGCGGCGCGACCCGGGTGCCGGAGTGCGGGGTGCCGAGGGTGACGAGGGTGCGGACGCGCAGGTCCCCGCCGAGCCGCTGCACGTAGTAGCGGGCGATCAGCCCGCCGAGGCTGTGCCCGACGACGTCGATCTGCCTGCTGCCGGTGCGCTGGCAGATCTCCTCGATGTGCCGGCCGAGCAGCTCGGCCGCGGTACGGATGTCGCAGGTCAGCGGCGAGTAGTTCAGGGACTCCACCCGCTGCCTGCCGTGCTGGGCGAGGTTGCGGCGCAGCAGGACGAACACCGAGCGGTTGTCGATGAACCCGTGCAGCAGCACCACCGGTGGCTTGGCCTCCGCCGGCAGCTGGGCGGTGCCGTCGGGTGCCGGGAGCGCGCCCGAGGCGGCGCGGCGCTCCTGGACGATGCCCGAGGGATAGAGCAGGAGATGCCCCGCGAGGATCGCGAGCTCCAGGGCGGTCGCCTTCAGCAGAGCCAGTGAGAGCCCCGCGAGTCTGCACGGCAGCAGGCACCGGCAGAGCGGGAGAATGGGGTCCGCGACCCTGGTGACCTTCATGGCCGACCTCCTGTCGGCACACGGGAGGACGGCCCTGTCCCCCGTGTGTCCTCGTGGGCAGTCGCGGCGAGGGCGGTCGGCCGGGCAGCCTTCGCGCTGCCGTGCCCCACCGGCCCCGGGTGCCCTTCGTGCCCTCGCCGATACCGCGCTCCACCGAGGCGCGTGGCCTGCGGCGCGATGGAGCGACGACCTCGTTGCGGCTCCCGTCGTGCTTGCTCCCGCCGTGGTCCGCGCGCCGCGGAGGAGGGGTGCGGCGCGGGGGCCGCGACGACGGGGAACGGCGCGCGGCCTGCGGGTCCCCCCTGCCCAAAGAACCCGGGGGAGTGTCCCACCATGTGATTTCCCCCTCCCTCTGCACCGTGAAACTGCCGGTTGCGGGATGCTGGCGATAACGTTCGTTCACTTCCCCGGACGGTGTGGTGCGGGGTGTCCGTGCCACATGTGCGGTACTTGTCGGTACAGATGGATGGTGTAGTCGCTTCATGGAGGCAGTGATGGGTGTGGCAGCCGGTCCGATCCGCGTGGTGGTGGCCAAACCGGGGCTCGACGGCCACGACCGGGGCGCCAAGGTGATCGCGCGGGCCCTGCGCGACGCCGGTATGGAGGTCATCTACACCGGGCTCCACCAGACCCCGGAGCAGATCGTGGACACCGCGATCCAGGAGGACGCCGACGCGATCGGTCTGTCCATCCTCTCCGGCGCCCACAACACGCTGTTCGCCGCGGTGATCGAACTGCTCCGGGCGCGTGACGCGGAGGACATCGTCGTCTTCGGCGGCGGCATCATCCCGGAGGCGGACATCCCGCCGCTCAAGGAGAAGGGCGTCGCGGAGATCTTCACCCCCGGCGCGACCACCCAGTCGATCGTCGACTGGGTCAGGGCGAACGTCCGCCAGCCCGCCGAGGCGTAGGGGCGCCGCCGGTTCCCGCAGGGGCTTTTGGTGCCGGCCGGGTGCGAGCGGCCCGTCCTGGGGGCAAGGCCCCCAGGGAGATCCGCCTACACCCGGAGCGGGGCTCAGTCGGCCCGCGCCGCGTCCAGTTCCTCCGCCATGGCGGAGCGCAGCCGCAAGGTCGTCACCAGCCGCTGGAAAGCCTCCGCCCAGTACCCTCCGGCTCCTGGCGAGGCGTCCTCCGCCTCGTCCGGAACAGCCAGTAGTCCGTCCAGTCGACTCGCCTCCGCGGGATCCAGGCACCGTTCGGCAAGCCCCATTACTCCACTGAAACTCCATGGGTAACTCCCTGCGTCCCGCGCGATGTTGAGCGCGTCGACCACCGCTCGCCCGAGCGGTGCCGCCCACGGCACCGCGCACACCCCGAGCAGTTGAAACGCCTCGGGCAGTCCGTGTGCCGCGATGAATCCGGCCACCCAGTCGGCCCGTTCGACGGCGTCCAGCGTGTCGAGCAGCTTGGCGCGCTCGGCCAGGGACACCGCGCCGGGGCCGCCGGAGTCGGGGGCCCCGGGGGGCCCGAGCAGCGCCCGCGCCCACCATGCGTCCCGCTGCCGCACCGCCGCCCGGCACCAGGCGGCGTGCAGTTCTCCCTGCCAGCCGTCCGCGACGGGCAGGGCCACGATCTCCCGAGGTGTGCGTCCGCCCAGCCGTCCGGGCCAGGCCCCGAGCGGCGCCGCCTCCACCAACTGGCCCAGCCACCACGATCGTTCCCCCCGCCCTGCCGGGGCCTTGGGGACGATCCCGTCGCGCTCCATCGCCGCGTCGCACTCGTGCGGTGCCTCGACGACGAGCGTGGGTGTCGCGCGCGTGTGGTCGACCGCCACGCAGGAGCCGGACCGGGCCGCCATCCGCGCGGCGAGCGCCGATCCGGGCAGCGCCGAGAGCAGCTCCGCGGCCGTGGACCGCACGTTGCGGCTGCGGTCGGACAGGGCCTGCTCCAGGAAGGCCTCGTCGTCCGGGCCGAGACCCGTCCGCAGGGAGTCGAGGAACATCAGGCGGTCCTCGGCCCGCTCGGTGGCCCAGGAGCCGGCCAGCAGTTCGCGTGCGGCCGCGGGCCTGCGCGCGCGCAGTGACGCCAGCAGCGCGACCCGCTCCGCGAACAGCCCCTCCTCCCACAGCTTCCGGACGCGGTCGGCGTCCTCGGGGTCGGTCGGCGCGGCGCCGGCGCCCGGGGTCGCCCGCAGGGCGAACCGCCAGTCCGGGTTCAGCCCCGCCAGCCACCGCGCGCGCGGGCCGCCGAAGGCCAGTGCGGCCGGACGCAGGTCCGTACGGCCCCGCGCGGCGTCCAGCAGAGCCGGCAGGGTCTGCGGGGGCGGGGCGTACCCGTGGGCGTTCGCCGTCGCGAGCCACTGGGGCAGGAGTTCCATCAGGTCCGGTGCCGTGCTCCTGCGGCCGCCCGCCGCACCGGGCCGGTCGCTCAGCAGCATGGCGAGCCTGCGGGCCGCGGCCGCCGGCAGGGGCGGACGCGGGTCCCGAGGCGCCGGCTCCGGGCGCCGGGCCGCCGATGCGGGGCGCAGCCCCGCACGCCGTCGGACGGTCTGCACGGCCGCCGCGTCGAGCAGCGTCACCGGCGCGGTCCGTTCCGGCGTGCCGCCCGGGGGTGTGCGCCGGTCCGTGCCGAGCAGGGCGGTGGTGACCAACTCCTCCCAGGCGCCCGTGGCGGGCGCCTCCGGCGTGGTGGAGGTCCTGATCATGAGCTTCCTTTCCGTGGCCGGCTGCCCGGGAGTGGTTGAAGGGTCACACGGACCGGGTTTCCCCTGGGGCGGAACAAATGCGTGGTGCGGAAGAGAAAACGTATTCAGATGGGATACTCTCTGACATTTTGCGCCTTTTGGGCGAGAGGTTCCCGTTATGTCGGCCAGGCCCCGCATATCGCGGCGACGTCACTCCTTTGCCGGACACTCCGAGCCTGCTGCCAGCACTTATGTCACGGACAGTCGATGTCCTATCAGCACAGCGTCACCATTTCTCCCTCGCTTTCCGACCAGGCGGTCAACGGGGTGAAGCCCCGGTGGCCGCACTCGCCGAAGACCGTGACCGGCGTGCCGCCCGACAGGGCGACCAGCCGCCACAGGCCGGGACGCGCACGGGCCGCGCGAGTGACGGGCAGCGCGGAGTCCGAGGCGGCGTCGGCCAGCTGCCAGGACTCACCGTCCGGGACCGGTACGACCTCCCGCAGCGTCACCGGAACCGACTCCAGCCACGGGTCGTCCCGCAGTGCCGCGCCGTAGCGGGCGGCCGCCTGCGCCGTGGTCACACCGGGCGGGCGGATCCGGGTGGGCGTCGGGGGCGCGAACCGCTCGCCCAGGGCCGCGCGCAGCTGTCCCGCGCCCGGACAGGAGGACACGTCCGCCTCCAGGGCCAGACCGACCGGCAGTGCGAGCTCCGGGGCACGACCCGCCGCGCCGTAGGAGAGCAGCAGCGCCGTACGGCCGGAGCCGGCGCCGTGCAGCCAGATCCTGCGCGTGGTCAGCTTCGCGTCCGCCGTGTCGTACTGGGCGAGGACGAGCCAGTGGTCCCGCACCGGAGGCCCGTCCGCAAGGACGGGCAGGCCCACACGGGCACGGACCGCCGCCGACACCCCTTCCGGCAGTCGCTCCCGGCCCAGCCAGCCCTGGCACAGCAGGTGCACCAGCGCGCACTCCTCCAGCAACCGCACCGGCCACCCCGGCCCCGAGGACGGCACGACCCCCAGCTCCCGCACCCGTCCCGCCAGGCCGGGGGCCTGCGCGTCGACCATGCGGGCCGCCATTTCCTCCCACAGCCCGTACCCCGCCTGTTCGGCCGAGGCCAGACCGCCGCGCAGCAGGTCGGCCAGACGCTGTTCCAGCTCCGTCACCCCCGCGGTGATCCGCTCGGCGCGGCGCTCCGCCCTGCGCAGGGCGGCCTGCGGATCAGCGGCACCGGACGCCGGACGCGCGGCCCCCTCCGACCGCTTTTGGGCCGTCCGCTCCCCGCGGGCCGCCACCCACTGCCCGGCCCAGTCGGGCGCCCGCCCGGACGGCACAGCGCCGTCGCCGCCCGCCCACAGCAGCAGCAGGCCGAGCGCGTGCTTGCACGGGAACTTGCGGCTCGGGCAACTGCACTTGTACGCCGGCCCGGCGCCGCCCGCGATGTCGACGACCGTCCGATACGGCCTGTCGCCGCTGCCCTTGCACTGCCCCCACACCGCCCCCTCGTCGGAACACCCCGCCTCGGACCACGGCCCGGCCGCGCCGAGTTTGCTTCCCGCTTTGCGCGATGCGGCGTCAGGTGCCAGTGCCAGCACCTGGTCCGCGCTCCAACGCACCCCCTGCTGAGTCATGTCGTCGAAGGTAGGTCCTGCCACTGACAATGCGATCGGGCGAGCATGTTCGTGCAGGTCAGAACGCATTGTCAGTGCCGTGGTGCACGGTTGGTGGCAGATCCGAACCGGCCGAGCTGGAGGGGGCCCAGCCATGTCTGCGTCCGTCGAAGCGACACCCGTCGAACCGAGCCAGAACCACTCCGCGCCCGCGAACACGCCGCAGGCGCACCAGACGCTGCGCCCGCACGCCGAGCACGCCTTCGCGGCCGAGCTGGCAGCACTGGCGGCACACGACGACCGTCCGCGCCCGGCCCGCTGGAAGCTGTCGCCGTGGGCCGTCGCGACCTACCTCCTCGGCGGCACGCTGCCGGACGACACGGTGATCACACCGAAGTACGTGGGCCCCCGCCGCATCGTCGAGGTCGCGGTCACCACCCTCGCCACGGACCGTGCCCTGCTCCTGCTCGGTGTGCCGGGCACGGCGAAGACCTGGGTGTCCGAGCACCTGGCAGCCGCGGTCAGCGGCGACTCGACCCTGCTGGTGCAGGGCACGGCCGGCACCCCGGAGGAGGCGATCCGCTACGGCTGGAACTACGCGCGGTTGCTGGCGCACGGCCCGAGCCGCGACGCCCTTGTGCCCAGCCCGGTCATGCGGGCCATGGCGCAGGGCATGACCGCCCGGGTCGAGGAGCTGACCCGCATCCCGGCCGACGTGCAGGACACGCTGATCACGATCCTGTCCGAGAAGACCCTGCCGATACCGGAACTGGGCGAGGAGGTGCAGGCGGTACGCGGCTTCAACCTGATCGCCACCGCCAACGACCGCGACCGCGGGGTCAACGACCTGTCCAGCGCCCTGCGCCGCCGGTTCAACACCGTGGTGCTGCCGCTGCCGGAGAGCCCCGAGGCCGAGGTCGACATCGTCGCGCGCCGCGTCGACCAGATCGGCCGCTCCCTCGACCTGCCGGGCGTCCCCGACGGGGCCGACGAGATCCGCCGGGTCGTGACCGTCTTCCGCGAACTGCGCGACGGCGTCACGGCCGACGGCCGTACGAAGCTGAAATCGCCCAGCGGCACCCTGTCCACCGCCGAGGCGATCTCGGTGGTCACCGGCGGCCTGGCGCTGGCCGCCCACTTCGGCGACGGCGTGCTGCGGGCCGGTGACGTGGCCGCCGGCGTCCTCGGCGCCGTCGTCCGCGACCCGGCGGCCGACCGCGTCGTCTGGCAGGAGTACCTGGAGACCGTCGTCCGCGAGCGCGACGACTGGAAGGACTTCTACCGGGCCTGCCGGGAGGTGAGCGCGTGAGCGGCACGGGACGGCCGACCGACGGGGGCCGTCTGCCGGCGGGCCCGGTGCGGGCCCGCGCCGACGACGAGCCCAGCTGGACCGCGGGGCGCGGACGAGGAGGACGAGGAGGGGGACGGCGTGAGGGGAGTTGAGCAAGCCGGAAGCCGGTGGCCAGGCGAGGGTCCGCTGCTGCTCGGGGTCCGGCACCACGGGCCCGGCTCCGCACGCGCGGTGCGGGCCGCGCTGGAGGCGGCGCGGCCGCGGGTGGTGCTGATCGAGGGGCCCCCGGAGGCGGACGCGCTGATCCCGCTCGCCGCCGACCGGGACACGCGGCCGCCTGTCGCGCTCCTCGCCCACGCCGTGGACGAGCCCGGCCGCTCGGCGTTCTGGCCACTGGCCGGTTTCTCACCCGAGTGGGTCGCCGTCCGCTGGGCCCTGGAACACGACGTCCCAGCCCGCTTCATCGACCTCCCGGCGACGCACACGCTCGCGTGGGGGAGGGACGACGCCGGACCGTCCGCGGACGGCGGCGCCGGCGGCGAGGGCTCCGCGGTGGAGGGGACCGCGGAGCCCCCGGCGGAGGCGTGCCCGCCCCAGGCCGAGGTGCGCGTCGACCCGCTCGCCGCACTCGCCGAGGCCGCCGGGTACGACGACCCCGAGCGCTGGTGGGAGGACGTGGTCGAGCACCGGGGAGCAGGTGAGGGCGACGCGTTCGCCCCGTTCCTGGTGCTGGAGGAGGCCATGGGCGCGCTGCGGGAGGCGTACGGCAGGGGGGAGGACCACCGGGATCATGTGCGCGAGGCGTACATGCGTCTCCAAGTGCGCGCCGCGCGGCGCGAGTTCGGGGACGGCGTCGCCGTGGTGTGCGGGGCCTGGCACGTGCCCGCGCTGCGGAGGAGGGCGACCGTGGCCGCCGACCGGGCCCTGCTGAAGGGACTGCCCAAGGTCAGGGCGGACATGACCTGGGTGCCGTGGACCCACCGCCGGCTGTCCCGGGCCTCCGGCTATGGCGCGGGCATCGACGCGCCGGGCTGGTACGCCCACCTGTTCGACGTGCCGGACCGGCCCGTCGAGCGGTGGCTGACCAAGGTGGCGGGAGCGCTGCGCGAGGAGGACCGGATCGTCTCCTCCGCGCACGTCATCGAGGCGGTGCGGCTGGCCGGAACGCTCGCCGCGATGCGCGGCCGCCCACTGCCGGGCCTGAGCGAGACGACGGACGCGGTGCGTGCGGTGATGTGCGAGGGCTCCGACGTACCGCTGGCACTGGTGCACGACCGGCTGGTGGTCGGGGACGTGCTGGGCACGGTGCCTCAGGCGGCGCCCGCGGTGCCGTTGCAGCGCGACCTGGCCCGGCTGCAACGGCGGTTGCGGCTCAAGCCGGAGGCACTGGAGCGGGAGCTGGAGCTCGACCTGCGCAGGGAGACCGATGCCGGGCGCAGCAGGTTGCTCCACCGGCTGCGGCTGCTGGGCGTGGGCTGGGGCGAGACAGCGGCCTCGCGGGGCAGCACCGGTACGTTCCGGGAGACCTGGCGGCTGCGCTGGGAGCCCGAGCTGTCGGTGCGCGTCGCCGAGGCCGGGGTGTGGGGGACGACCGTGCGGGGCGCCGCGACCGCGAGGGCGGAGGCGGACGCCGTGGCCGCGCAGACCCTCGCCGAGGTCACCGCGCTCGCGGAGCACTGCCTGCTCGCCGAACTGTCCGACGCGCTACCCGTGGTCATGCGCGTGCTCGCCGACCGGGCGGCGCTCGACGCGGACGTCGGGCACCTCGCCCGGGCGCTGCCGGCCCTGGTCCGCTCCCTGCGCTACGGGGACGTGCGCGGCACGGACACCGAGGCGCTGGCCGGCGTGGCGGCCGGCCTGGCCGAGCGGATCTTCGTCGGCCTGCCGTCGGCGTGCGTCGCGCTGGACGCGGACGCGGCGCAGGAGATGCGGCGGCATGTGGACGCGGTGCACGGCGCGGTCGCCCTGCTCGGCGACACCCCCAAGGCCGGGCACGACGGTCTGCGCGCCCGCTGGCACACCGTGCTGCGGACCCTCTCCGGACGGGACACGGTTCCCGGGGTGCTGCGGGGACGCGCGGCGCGGCTGCTGCTGGACGACGGGGAGGTCGAGCAGGAGCAGGCGGCACGGCTCATGGGCCTCGCGCTGTCGCCGGGCACACCGCCGGCCGACGCGGCCGCGTGGATCGAGGGCTTCGTCGGAGGTGGGGGCGGGATGCTGCTCGTGCACGACGAGCGGCTGCTCGGACTGGTCGACGCCTGGCTGACCGGCGTGCCGGCGCAGGCGTTCACGGACGTGCTGCCGCTGCTGCGGCGCACCTTCTCGGCGTACGAGTCGGGGGTGCGCAGAACGCTCGGCGAGCTGGTCCGGCGCGGTCCGGGGCAGCACGGCGTCAGGGCCGGGGGCCTGACGGGCGGTGTGCCCGGCTTCGCCGAGGACCTCGACCAGGAACGCGCGGACGCCGTACTGCCCGTGCTGCGACTGCTGTTGGGACTGGACGGCACCGGGCCCGGCGGGGAGAGCCGAAGCAACGAGCTTGCGGGGGCGACGGGATGACCGTGGGAGAGGGGCACGACGTGACGGACCCGGTCCAGGAGCGGCTGCGGCGCTGGCGGCTCGTGCTCGGCGGCGGCCCGGCCGACGGCACCGAACGCGCGCTGTCGGGACGGGACGCGGCGATGGACGCGGCGCTCGCCGCGCTCTACGGAAAGGGAGAGAAGCCACCGACGGGACGGACGGGACGCGACCGCTCGGCGGGGCTGGGAGGTTCGGCGCCCTCGGTGGCGCGATGGCTCGGGGACATACGGACGTACTTCCCCTCCTCCGTGGTGCAGGTCATGCAGCGGGACGCCATCGACCGGCTCGGGCTGGCCACGCTGCTGCTGGAGCCGGAGATGCTGGAGGCGGTGGAGCCGGACGTCCACCTCGTCGGCACCCTGCTCTCGCTCAACAAGGCGATGCCGGAGACGACGAAGGAGACGGCCCGGGCCGTGGTGCGCAAGGTTGTCGAGGACCTGGAGAAGCGGCTGGCCACCCGCACCCGGGCCACGCTCACCGGCGCCCTCGACCGCAGCGCGCGCATCAGTCGGCCGCGCCACCACGACATCGACTGGAACCGCACGATCGCGGCCAACCTCAAGAACTACCTGCCGGAGTACCGGACGGTCGTGCCCGAGCGGCTGATCGGCTACGGCCGGGCGTCGCAGTCCGTGAAGAAGGAGGTCGTTCTCTGCGTCGACCAGTCGGGATCGATGGCGGCGTCCGTCGTGTACGCCTCCGTGTTCGGGGCGGTGCTGGCGTCGATGCGGTCCATCAGCACGCGGCTGGTCGTCTTCGACACGGCGGTCGTCGACCTCACCGACCAGCTCGACGACCCGGTGGACGTGCTCTTCGGCACCCAGCTCGGCGGCGGCACGGACATCAACCGTGCGCTGGCGTACTGCCAGTCGCGGATCACCCGGCCCGCCGAGACGGTGGTCGTGCTGATCAGCGACCTGTACGAGGGAGGCATACGCGACGAGATGCTGAAGCGGGTCGCCGCGATGAAGGCGTCCGGAGTGCAGTGCGTGACGCTGCTCGCGCTCTCCGACGAGGGCGCACCCGCCTACGACCGCGAACACGCGGCGGCTCTCGCGGCACTCGGGGCACCGGCGTTCGCCTGCACGCCCGACCTCTTCCCGGAGGTGATGGCGGCAGCGATCGAGAAGCGGCCGCTGCCCATACCGGACGCCGCGTGACATTGGCCTCCCACCGGGGGGAGAGGGCTTGCGCACCCTTGGGAACCCCGTGCGAGGATCAACGCCCCGACACCCTTGTCGCCGTACGGGAGGAACCGTCCCCTCTTGACCTGGTCAGCAGCCCTGTCCGGTGCCGCCCTGCGCGTGACGCGTACGGCGGCCGGGCGGCGTGCGCTGCAACTGGGGCTGCTGGTGGGGGCGTTGTTCGCCCTCGGGTTCCTGTCCGGGCAACAGGCGCGGGCGGCGGAGGCCGGACCGACGGCACCCGCGGCCGGGACGGTGACCACCGCGGTTCCGGAGCCCGCGTCCACATCCTCACCCTCGCCCACGTCCACGTCCTCACCCTCGCCCTCGGTCGGCGACTTCGCGACGAATTCGCCGACCGACCGGGCCGCGGAGTTCGGTGTCCGACCGATGGCCGACCCTGCCGCGTTGCCGGGCGCCCGGCTGGTTACCGAGCCGGTCGTCGAACGTGTTGTGCGGCCGCTCGGCACATCCGTCGTCGAGCCGGCCGCCGCCCCCGTCGTGAGGCTGGGCGCCCCGCCGGTCGCGGAGTCCGACGCCGAGCCGGTGGTGCGGCCGGTCGTCCGGTCCGTCGTCGAGCGTGTCGTGAGGCCGGTGGTCGAGCCGGTTGCTGAGCGTGTCGTGAGGCCGGTGGTCGAGCCGGTTGCCGAACGCGCCGTGAAGCCGGTCGTCGGGGCCGTGGTGCAGACCGTCGTGAAGCCGGTTGTCCAGCCCGTCGTGAGCGTGGTGGCCGAGTCCGTCGTGCGGCCGGTCGGGGATGTGGTCGGTGCCGCGGTGGGCGGGGTGGGCGAGGGGCTGCCCGAGGTGGCGACGGTGCCCGCCGGGCCCGGTCTCCCGGCGCTGTTGCCTCTGCCGTCGCCCTCGCAGCCGGAGCCGGGGTCCGCCGCCTCGGCGCCGCAGGACCAGCCGCAGCAGCGGCCGGGCAGCGCGGACCCGCCCACGTCCGGTGGGCACACCACCGTGTCCGAGCCCCGTACGGCGCAAGGCCGCACCGGCACCGTGTCCTCCGCCGCCTACGGCCCGCGGTACACCGGCGCGATCGGTGGGACCGTCGGCATCACCGTGCACGTCCGGGCCCACCACGCGCCCCGCGCCGACCTCGTCGCCCCCCTCACCCGGCTCCCCGCCCAGCGGGGTCCCGCCGGTGGTTCGGACGACGTGCTCGGCGACCACGCGGCCGCCGACTCCGGCACCTCACGGCACGGAGACGCACAGGCCGTCACGCTGCCCGAGCGCGCCCCGCTGCGCCTCGTGCCCGGCGTCGCCGCCCCGGCCGCCGCGGCCGTCACCCGGGACCGCTACCAGGCCGTCCCCGTCTTCCCCGGCTGACCGGACAGGTCCACCACTCCGTCGCCACGGAGAGCCCACCCGACTCCGCGGGCCCGGTGGACCCCGGACGGCCTGAAAGCCGTCGGTCCGTCCGGCCGTGCCGCCCGGGACCTCGCGGAAAGGGCAGACCGGTCCCCATTGGGGTGGGGATCATCCGCCCTCAGCCCCTTCAGGGCTGCACGAGGGGGCCTCACTCGGTCAACCCCAGCCCGGTGAGGCCCCCGCACCACACCTCGCGTCACACCCCAGCACCGCCCGCTTCCACGGCACGCCGTGCCAGAGAGTGCGGCATCATGTGACAGGTATCACCGCTCAGGTGTGACCCTCGATTTAGGGCACCCCCGTAAGCGGGGATAACCTGCGAGACGGACATGCCGCGCGCTCGGACACCGTGTGCGCCTTCCCTGTGACCCAGAGCGGACGTCACGTTGCCCTTCGCGGCACGCCCACGCATCCAACGAACCGCGAGATCACTGATAGGGACGGAAGCGCGTGGACCTGTTCGAGTACCAGGCGAGGGACCTCTTCGCCAAGCACGGTGTACCGGTGCTGGCCGGTGAAGTCATCGACACGCCTGAGGCGGCGCGCGAGATCACCGAGCGGCTGGGCGGCAAGTCGGTCGTCAAGGCCCAGGTGAAGGTCGGTGGCCGCGGCAAGGCCGGTGGAGTCAAGCTGGCCGCCACCCCGGACGAGGCCGTTGCCCGCGCGACGGACATCCTCGGCATGGACATCAAGGGCCACACGGTCCACAAGGTGATGCTCGCCGAGACCGCTCCGGAGATCCTCGAGGAGTACTACGTCTCCTTCCTCCTCGACCGGGCCAACCGCACCTTCCTCTCCATCGCCTCGGTCGAGGGCGGCATGGAGATCGAGGAGGTCGCGGCCACCCGCCCCGACGCCGTCGCCCAGATCGCGATCGACGCCATCGACGGTGTGGACAAGGCGAAGGCCCAGGAGATCGTCGCCGCGGCCAAGTTCCCGGCCGAGGTCGCCGACAAGGTCGCCGACGTCCTGGTCAGCCTGTGGGAGGTCTTCGTCAAGGAGGACGCCCTCCTGGTCGAGGTCAACCCGCTCGCGAAGGTCGCCTCCGGTGACGTCATCGCCCTCGACGGCAAGGTGTCGCTGGACGACAACGCGGAGTTCCGTCACCCCGAGTTCGAGGAGCTCCACGACAGGGCCGCGGCCAACCCGCTGGAGGCCGCTGCCAA